>JAJFLQ010000112.1 GCA_021772615.1 Verrucomicrobiota bacterium
CTCGATCCTGACACGATTCGATCCGACATTGCCTTCTCCCTGGATCGTATTATTGACATTTATCAATTCATCATCGACACCGTCAAGTCCGTCAATTCGAGCGACGCCGACCGAGCCGGTATTTTCAACGAGGGTCACGACGCCGCTGCCATCGCCGCCAAGCGTCACGGTATCGTCAATGTTGATGTCTGTTTGGCTTCCAGTCGACGTTACCGTTACTGTAGCGGCATTAATGAGATCGATGTCGCCACGAAAATTGGTGGTACTGTTATTCTCCGATTGGAAGTCCGTTCCATCAAGCGTCAGACCGACACCGTCCAACGTCGCGGAGTTGGACACGGCCACCAGGACGACGCCGGTGCCGGACGACGCCAACGTGCCGCCGGCAATCGTCGTTCCGGTGGCAAGATTCACGGCCGATGCATCCTGCGCTTCGATCAGACCGCCGCTATTCTCAACGGTGTCAGAGAACTGAAGTGTTCCGCCGCTGCTCGCGATCATGGTTCCCTGGTTGGTCACGCCGGCTGCGCTGCTGTTCACGGACAGCGTTCGGCCGCTGACATTGGCATCGACCAGGCCGGCCGCCAGGTTCACGATCTCGACCCGGTTAGAGCCCAGATTTCCTTCGCCCTGGATGGTGTTGTTTACGTTGATCAGGACGTCGTCGACGCCATCCGCGCCATCGATCCTGGCGACACCGACCGAACCGGTATTCTCGACCAGAGTGACAACGCCGGTACCGTCGCCGCCCAAAGTCACGGTGTCGTCAATGTCGATGTCAGTCTGGGAGCCGGTTGAGGTATTGGTGATGGAAGCGCCGCCGTTCAGGCTTATCGTATTCGACAGTGTCGCCGTGCCGGCGTTGTCCTTGCGAAAATCCGTGCCATTGAGATCTACATCCGAAAGCGACGCGGAGTTGGAGGCGTTTACCCGGACAATGCCGGTTCCATTTGAATTCAGCGATCCGCCGCTGACGGATGTACCGCCGGTCAGCTGCACTTCCGAACCATTTTCCGCTACGATGGTGCCGGCGGTGTTGGTAACCACGCTGCCTGCCAGGCGAAGAATGCCACTGTTGGTAGCCTGCATCGTCGCCTCGTTGGTAATCCCGGAAACGTCGGCATCCACCGTGAGCACGCGGCCGGCAACGCTATTGGCATCGATTACGCCCCCAACTTGATTCACGAGCCCCATCTGGTTGTTGCCGAGGATGCCGCTTCCCTCGATCGTGCTTCCGGCATTGGTAAGAATATCGTCGTCACCGCCGTTGCCACGAAAGATTGCACGATTTACCGACACCGTATCGTCGAGAATAACCCTGCCGGCGCCGCTGAGATTGACCGCGCCCAGGATCACTTGCGTGGTATTGCTGCCGCCGGTGGCAATAACGATTTGGCCATTATTCACGATCGTTCCGGCGCCGCCACGGCCGATCGAAAGCGTTTGCGCATTGTTGATTCCCAGGCTGTCGTTGCTGCTTATCGTGAGGCTGTCGATGGTAACGGTGACGTTCAGCGATACGCTGGAGACAGTGCCGTTCCCGCCGTCGATGAAAACGTCGAAGAAATCACTGTTGATCGTATCGTTGTCCGGGAATGTGACACTGACTGGCGCGGTGCTGAATGACCACTGCGTATTGTCGTTCCAGATTCCCGGACCGCCGTTCCAGGTCGCGTTGATCTGTGTCGATCCAACGGTTAACGGCATTATTGCGGCCAGAACCATGCAGACGGCCGCTGTGAATGGGGAGGATTTTCTTGTACGTTTTGACGATGCGGCGACGGCTTTACCATTCATGAATTCAAGACTCCTGTTATTTTCAATGTACAGCCGGGAAGGCTGTCAGCGGTAACCCGGCTATGCGAGTGAGTTGCGGATGCAATACATCGCGACTTGTCGGCAGGGCCCGCACGCGCAGGCGTCGTGTTTCTATTATTCTCGATTACACAGCCTTCATGAGAGAAGGTAGATGATTACCTTAAGCGCCCCAAACCGACTGCTACTATAGTCTCTGGAGCACGATTTTACAATTGATTTCACGCAACTTATGGTAAGATGCTCGTGGCGGCGACGACGGGCGCCCCCCGCCACGAGTGTTCCGTCGTAGCTTCCAAGCTTCACTTCAGCCAGGCAAAGCTGTGTGGCCGTTTCCGGATTCGAAAAGCGTGACGAATGCATGTATGCTACGTCAGCGGTTTCGCACCGTTGCCCGTCTGCGCGCAGAAATGATGCACCATGCACCGGGAGTCGATCAACGTATAAAAAAACATCCGAGACTCACCCGACGAAAATTCCTGAAGTCAGGCGCGGCTGTAACCGTTGGCCAGAGTTCGACAGAGCTGTAAAGTTGAACGTTCATTTTATCAACACGCCGCATACACCCCTGCTAAACGGTGCAAGAATGTGGAAGCGGCAGCGGGTAGCCACGTCTCTGTGAGACGTGCCCTTCGCGACGTTGCTTCGCATTGCGGGCACGGCTCACAGAGCCGTGGCTATATCCGTAACGACATGGATCTCGCGCAGAGACGCGAAGCCGCAAAGAAAGGAAAAAGGCATAATCCCATAGCCCCACCTCACACGCGGACGTCGCGTTAGCCGCCGTGGTGACATCGCGTGAGAGCGATCAATTCCGGCGCCACCGCATCATCAGATTCAGAATATTCTCTGAATACCGATCACACGAGAACTATCATCACACACTTCCCTCACTCGAACCCCTCGACCTTACATTGATGAATATCAATTTTATGATTTATTTACATGTAAATAATTTTTATTTGCGATATTTCAAAGTGCTTATCTATCGCGGATGATGCTGAGTTAACGAGGATGAGGTAAATCTGAGATGAAAAGAGATGCAATCGAATTTCTCAGAAACTGGAAACATAAACCCAGCAGAAAGCCACTGGTGATCCGCGGGGCCAGACAGGTTGGGAAATCCTGGCTCGCGCGCCTATTTTCACGGGAAGCATTCGAAAATAGTGTTGAAATAAATTTCGAAAACGAACCTGATGCTGCGTCCTTCTTCACCTACGCCGACCCGGCCGAGACCGTCAGGCTGTTGCAGGTCCGTTACAATACGGAAATCAGGCCCGGACATACGCTTCTTTTTCTCGATCAGATTCAATCAGCACCGGCTATTTTCGCCAAGCTCCGTTATTTCTACGAAAAATTGCCCGCACTCCATGTCATGGCTGCGGGGTCGCTTCTTGACTTTATTCTCGAAGACCATGCCTTCTCGATGCCAGTCGGAAGGATCGAGTACCTGCATTTGGGGCCGATGTCATTTCAGGAATTTCTCAGCGCCTGTTCTCAATCAGGATTGTTGAAATTCCTGAAGACGTATTCTATCAACGATGACCTTCCCGCAGAAATTCACTACCGACTTGTCGATCTGCTGAAGAAATATTTTGCCATTGGCGGTATGCCGGAAAGCCAGAGTGTCTTCACTGCGCGACAGGATATAGTGGACCCCATATTTTGGACAACATGCTAAGGTGTAATCATAGTACGAAAAACCGACTATGATAAGGAATGCATCAATGTCCAAGAAACGGAGAAGATTCAGCCGTGACTTCAAAGCGAGAGTTGCCCTTGAAGCC
>JAJFLQ010000113.1 GCA_021772615.1 Verrucomicrobiota bacterium
ATCATGCCGCCAATGCCGCGGCGTCAAAACGTGGTCATTCAACGCTGCGCCATATAGTTCCGAAATTCAGCGCCATCCGACCATCCGCATTCTCCCACGCACCAGCGTGGGCCCGCCCCCTGTAGTTGACCGGACGGATACTCATAACTGCGAAGCAGCAGTGAAGCGAGGGGAAGAAATTTCGATCCAGATTGATGGAATCTGCAAATCGAAATATCGCCAGCCAAACGCCGTCGGTGTTTTTGGTCAAGCTGTTTTCGAACGGCAGGAATATGAAAAAAATAACAGCTATTCCTGTGGCGATCACCATTGCCTTCATCTTTGCCCACAATTTCTGTGTGCTTGTGAATACAAATGGTAGAGCCGCAAATTGTATCGCAATCGACCAGTATACGAAGATCATCCACGGGACAAACGGAATCGTCTTCTCAAATTCGAATTCGCCACGAATCCGAAAACCGTGAAGCAAAGATAAGCTCCCCAGAATGTGATAACCACATACAAAGCAGACGAGGAAGAAAACAATAGGCGTAAGGCGACGGAGGAAACGGTTTTTATCGCCGTTGCACAATATTACGTCACCGGTTTTTTGGGTCTGATGATGACCGCAAGGCATGCGCCAAATATACAGCCGGCCAGAGCAGCTCCCCCGGCGACCGTTTTGGTAAATGACTTGCTCTTGGTAAGGATTGGGTTATCCAGGGGATTAACCGAACTTTGATAAGAAGCAATAAGCCAACGATTATCCTTGTTGATAAGCGTTGCGGTCCAGCTGGTGTTTATTCGCAATTCCATGCCGGAGGTCAGTCTGAAAATATTCTCGGCCTTGCCGAATGCAATCCCAGTGTCCTGACCATGCAAGGTTGTCAGTTCCTCGACTTCAAGATTCAATTCCATGTCTTCGACGATACGTTCTTCCCCATTCAACATTCGGTCGAAATAAGCCCGGATCGTGTCCTTGCCTTTGCATACCTCGGCATTCATTGGAATAAATATCATTTCGTCGTCGACCAGATCGAGCACCTGCTCGACATTACGTTCATTCAATGCTGTCAACATCTTTGTTTTCAATGTGCGTAGTTCGTCATGCAGGCTTTCGTGATCCCGCGTTTCGGCGAAAACGGCATTCTCCTGAGCGAGGGCCTGCATGCCTATAAATAGTGAAAGTAAGATAATGACGCGCATGACCGCCTCCTTTGACTGGATTGAGTTAACAAGGACAGGATGAATTAGCAGTCGATGCAGGGCACACTGAAGCCAATGTCTGCCTTCGCACAACAATGTGTTCGCATGCATGCTGCACTCAACTCCAATATAGCTCGATTTACATTCACTCAAAGCCTATTGCCGCCAAGTCGCTTCTGCGTCAAGCTACTTCGGTATAGGCCGAGTACCACACAATATGCCAAAACTACTCCACTCAAATTTGTACAACTCACGGATAAACTCGTCCCACTGTTAAATATGCGTTGTTGCCCATTACATGATAAACGGCACACCGGGAAACTTGCCATTTTTTTAGCCTCTAATCAACTTTTGGTCGCTTCCACCGAACGGACGATACTCGATCCCGAGCCATCAGGTATGCAAGTCTGAAAACACGAATAACGGAGGTGTGACCCCTGCGCGCCCCGAATAACGGAGGTGTGACCCCTGCGCGCCCCCCCTGCGCGCCCCCCCTGCGCGCCCCCCTGCGCGCCTGACCCTTACGCGCCTAGGTGAGTGCTGCGACTATGCATACAGAAATAAGGAGATTAAATGGGTGTGTGGGGTATAGGAAATTTCGATAATGACACAGCCTGTGATATGAAGGCGTTCGCGCTATCAAATCAATACTTGACGTCCGCGCAAATGGAGCTGATATTAATTCATGACATCGGCAACTATTAAATCTGATCTACATCGAATCGCCGATTCCTTACCGGAAGACGCGTCTTACTCGGACGTAATGTACGAACTTTACGTCCGGATGAAGGTGTCGAGGGGGCAGGCAGCGGCGAACTGCGGAGATGTGGATTCGCACGAGAAAGTAAAGCAGCAGTTCAGCAAATGACTGAAATTGTCTGGACGACCCCTGCTATTTCCGATCTCCATGCGCTCCGCGAGTATATCGCCCGTGATTCTGAATACTATGCCGATGGAGTCGTCGCCGATATTTTCGACGCAGTAGATCGCTTGGCTCTCTTTCCCAAATTCGGACGGCGTGTTCCTGAAATTGACGATGATTCCGTACGCGAGGTTTTAGTTGGAAATTATCGAATCATGTACGATATCTCCGGTTCGGTGGTGAGAGTTTTAACCGTTCTTCATATGTCGCGTCAGTTCAAGGATCCTCGCTAAATTTGACATTCGCGAACAAAGAGGATCGATCCTAACGGATAATACGTACACCTGAGATTAAGCCTTTAGAGCCGCAATCAACCGTGACATTGCGAGGGACCGCGACAGCCTTCAGTCAGTTTATGACCGCTTTAATTTCAAGCGAAAGAAAATCATTCAATTGTCGTCGGGCCCGAATGAATTGGACCGTGAGAGTGGTCGGATCGCCGAAGCATCTTCAGTGTATTATGGGCGATGAGCGGTGCGCCTTAACTGCGGCATTGCTGCCTCAAAAACACAGCTCAACGGGCATTTAACTAGCCATCGAGATCCATATTCATAGTTATATAAATTGGTTGTGTTGAACTTAATAAGTCAGACCCCGATCGGCTACTGATTGACTTCCATTGTGATCGCCGTGGAAACGAGTTGCAGTCCAAGCGCTGAAACAAAATTTTCCCAAAACATAGACGGTTGGACAGAAGACGAATTGATTGCCGAATTCGGAGAGCAGTATTACAACTCCCGTAAGAATAGTGAATTTGACAGTGACTATACGCTTGGATGGTACTACGACTACGGACGAATTTTATCAGTAACGCTTAGTGAGGGGAAGGTGATCGACTCCTATCAAGGATCCAAGTGAATTGAGCAGCTAAGACATGACAAATTCGAACTATTGGATAACTCACGGTGTATACCGCGCTGCAGCGCGGTATACACCGTGAGTTATCCAGGTCGTTAGCGCAGACCGCTGCCTGCGTTAACGCGTCAGACTTAAGCTGCGCTCGACCCTGACGCGTTGGCTAAAAAATGAAATCACCTCTAACAATCGTTTTATTTTTGGTTCTCTACGTAGTTGCTGGATGCTCACGCCCCCAAGACACCGGGTTTGCAGATACCTTGTTCGTTGATCTGGTCGACATTGATTGGGGCCAAGGCAGTCAAAATCACAAGTTCGATATACTTGTGCGCAATGGAAGTCGCCAAGCAATTTCTGGGAACATGGAATTTGAGGTGGATCTAGATTTAACGAAAGTTCCGGTTGATGACCTCGATGAAACTTTTGGAAACTTAGACCGTAACGAGTTAATCGAGGGGATCCAAGAATCGATGCAAATGGGCAAGACATCGCCTTACCTCGAATCTATCCAGCGATACCTTAAAGGAGACTGGGAGAAGGAAGGCTCTGGGGGTTTTCTGGATGTCGAGTTACAAAACGACGAAAGGGGACATTACACAATCAAGACCAACGAAACACTAAACCTAGGCGCAGGAGAGACTGCAATCGTATCAAAGAATCTTGTAATACCATCACACCTCGAAAAGCATCGGTGACAGTCACGGCTTTTTCTACCAAGTAGCGAACAAGCGCATGGAGAGCATCGGCTGACCCGCGTCGAGTTCGAATGATTTGCCTTGGTTCCAACCGTAATCCAGGATCCAGCGCGCGCTCCTGCTCAGCCGCGCCTCATGCTTGACATTATGTGAAAATTAATCGATGAATCTTTATAATGAATTCTTTTCAATTATCCCATACTTTAATAAGATGGGAGTAAGATATGCTGTCGTCGGAGGTATTGCTTTGGCATTCCATGACCGACCACGATTTACTGACGATATCGATATATTGGTACATCCAGAAGACCTTGAACTCGTCAAAATTACGTTCGATCGGCTGGATTATCGGGAATCGACAAATCCATGGACATTCAAAAATACGAACTTAACGCTCCATCGTTTTCTTAAGATAGTCCCGGATGACGAATTAATTGTCGATATACTTCTCGCGAATACAGATAAGCATCAGAAGATTATCTCCGATGCAATCGATGCTGATTCAAAAGATGGGATTATTAGGGTTGCAAGAAAAGTTGATCTAATTTGGTTAAAACAGTTCCGAAATTCCAGTCAAGATAAGGTTGATATCGAAAATCTAAAAAATGACCAAGATTGAAAAAGCAGTAAGGAAAGTTAGTGATCTAAACGACTTCTATCGCCGGATTCCCAAGATACGTAACAAGAAGGCAAACATTAGTGAAACTAGGATGCACAACAAAAGAATCGAGTCAACATCCAATTAATCGTGCGCGGTTTGGGGCCGTCTGAGCAACCATCGATCAGATAATCGCGATCCAACTTGCTCCGGATTGGACGTGAGTCATTCGTTGGACCACGAAGAATTATGGCACGAGTTACCTACTATATTTTTATAACATGGAGAGATGGCAAGGCCACGATTCAGTTATTAAACAAAGATGACTTTGAGGCTATGAAGAGCGGCATGATCAATGGAGGGTTCAGCAACCTACAAACTGAATGGTACGAATCAGGACCATTATCTTTGCCTGATCGAATTTTAATTTTTGTCTATTGGGAAGATCCTGATACTGCACCAGGGTGCGATCAGGTACGTACATGGGGTAGTGAAGCAGCTAAGTCACATGGTATTTAAGTGGGCTGAAAGTATGCATGGCAGGCATGCCTAACGAAGCCATCAATTTGACTGCTGTATGCTGCGCTTCAGTCAGCAAATTATTGCGGCGATAGCGACCGTTGCGCAGTCGCTATCAAGCCGTTGGAGTGACCATCTGCCTAAGAAACGAGCAAGTTCGATCTTAAGAAACCAAGCTGGTGCCGCACAAGTTTCTCCACGGGTTTACCCCAATTGATAATGTGTCGCCCAGCTTGGTGCCCGCAGGAACGCATCCAAATCACCGTTGCTCTCCCAAGATGCAACAATATGGGGGGCGTGTGGTTCGTCGCATTGGTCCGGTACGGTTTCCATTACTCACCGTTCTACACTCAAACCGATGACAAGTTAAACGCCAGCACCTCAGTCCCGAAAATCGTCCTCGTCCTCCTCGTCCTCGTCGTCCTCGTCGTCCTTGTCGTCGTCGTCGACGAACCGACACGATTCGAGTAAAGATCGAGGACGAGGATGACGACGACAAGGACAAGGAGAATCCAGACCAATTTTCTACCACCAAAGTCGGTCACGAAATGCGGGCAAGAAACTTGTCTGCTCCGGTGAGGTCTGGGTTTCAGACGACGGGTCAATCGACAATGTATTCGGGGCGGTGGGTACTTCTTGTAAACAGACGCGAGCGATACTCGTCGTCCCGGTCGAACGTAATCCAGCCGGCAGCGACCTTGTGATCATCGCCGATTTGCCGCGCTTCGAGATAGGTTTCGAAGGAATCGCTCCAGACATTGAAGCTGATGAATTGGCGGTCGCGGTCGATGGAGTTTATTATGGTGCGAAATATCGAGTCGGGGCGGTGCAGATCTTCTGTCGACTCGCCTGCACTGGTGTCCACCCACTGAAGTTCTACCACAAGACCATCGCCGGCAACTCGCATGACAAGCCGAAAATTATCGTCGCCCACGAAATGGTCCGTAAAATAGTGGTCTATGATTCGGAGATGACGGGGTGTCAGCACTAAATCGTCATGCGATATGCCGATGGCCATTTCGATGCCGTGCTCCAGTTCCTGATTCAGCTTTTGCACGTTTAAGTGCGAAAGGCGGCCATAACGACACAGAAAAATAACCGGCGACGCGTGGCTCGGTGCGGAACGGGGATTGGGCAGGCGAACGGTTTTCGGCGGTTGCTGGGTGTTGACCGGCTTCAGTTTTTCCTGCGCCTGTTTAAGTTGGCTTTGCAGGTTTCGAATCTGGCTTTTTCGAGTGCGGATATCACGCTTGAATGCATCGATTCGAGCGGTCATCTGGAGATCCTCCAGTTTGTCGCTGTGTGTATCATTCCGGGCGTTGTCGAGGAGATTTGCCTTTGTTTCCAATCGTTCGAGATCGGCATCTGTGACGGCGTTCCGGCTTGTGGTCTGGAGCAGCGCGTTCGTATCCTCGATCGCCGTAGCAAGACGCTCGATTTCACGGTTTAGCGCAACCGTGGTCGATTGGTGCCGGTTCTTGCTATTCGGGTCCTCCATTTGTATGCGGTCGACGGCATCCCCGACGTTGATCTGCGTGACCGCGAGGAGCACCACCAGGATACCAACGACATTTGCCATTGTATCAAGGAGCGAATCTAAATTCTGATTGTCCGATTGTCGTCGACGTCGTCGCATATGTTGAGTTACCGCCAGAGCGATTCAAACAGGCCAAAATCGATGGTGCCGTGACCCGGCAGCGGCATCTTGCCGTGCTTGATGCCGGTCGCCTTGATGGTATCGGCTACGGCACTATAGACATTCACACCGGCCGGTCGAATCAGGAGAATTATGGTTTCATTCGGTGCTCCGGCTACTCTGTCGAGATAGGCGCGGAGAAGCGAGCTGTCGGCGATACGATCTTTTTCTACCGAGATACTGATTCCGCTATAGCCGCTGTAAAGCTCAACACCGGTCTCATTGCACTCGATGAAATGGGGCTTGAGGTTACGCCCGGTGCCGCTTGGCTGAAGTGTGATGCGGCTCAAGGCCAGGGCCTTTTCCTGCGATTGCAGCTTTTCGGTAACATGATGCAGCTCACGGCGTAGCGAACGCAGCCGTTTATCGAGGTTGTCCAGACTGTTGCGGAGGTTGCGCGACTCGGCTATCCGGTTGAATTCACCTTTCTGCTTGCGCGCGGTCATGGCACGTGCTGATTCCATCGCCTGGATTTCGGCCGTCAATTCATCGTATCGCCGGGTCCGTCCGACAGCGTGTTCGAGTTGCGCCGCCAGCGTGTCCAACTCCTGCTGACGTTGCGCGCGTTCCGCCTCGAGTTGTTCGCTATTGTCGGTGTCGCCGTAGACGGTGTCGGCCATCTGTCCCAAAGCCAGTGCTGCAATCAGCAATGTCAGCGTTCCGATCACACAGGAAAGCACGCTGAGGAATGGAAACAGCGATACGGTCGCCCGCTCTCGCTTACGTGCTTGCGCCATAACTCACACGCCCGGTTCCTGTTGTTTGCCACCTTTGAATCCGTCTGTGTGCGGCCCGGCGCTCGTGTTGTTTCGTGTGTCCTGGGCCGCTGCAAGTTTTGTGATCTGGTCCGCAAGATGGCGAATTTCCAGCGCCAATTTGTCGGCGTGCGCCGGCGCACGCGGGTGCACTGTCGCATCGTTGGTGCCTGCACCCGCGAGTCTGCCGAGCAGGCAGTCGTTACAGTAGTCTTCCACGAACGTCAGAAAGTCCTCTTCTGCCTTCTGCATTGAACTGGTGGGAAACATGATGACCAGGCTCATCACGAGTGCGAGCAGCGTGGTGTCGAATGCAACGGCAAGGCCGGAAGTTACGGAGCCAAGCGATGCCTTCAGGACTTCGAAATCCTGCGCCGATTGAATCGACTGCGAAAATCCATCAACCGCCTGGCCGATGCCCACAACGGTACCAATGAAGCCCAGGATCGGCACCGCCCATATGAACACCTTCAACATTGTGTAACTGGCTTCGACCGCATTGAGATCTGCGTCCGACTGGGTTCTCAGGAACTCGGCGACTTCACGACTGTCGCGCCGACGCCGAAAATGCTGCAGTGATCGGACGATGCGATTTACGAGAAAATTTTGGGCCGTGTTGCCATGGACGCTCTTGAGATAGCGCTGGATGACATAGGCATTCTCGATCGTGATCGTGTCGATTAACTTTTCCGGCAGTATGTCGACATGTATCGCTGTCATCTGCCGCCGCAGCCGCAGATACTTCACGATCAGAATGACCATAGACCACATGGTAAGGTAAATTATAGGATACGGTACCCACCCGCGATTCGACAGTAATTGACCGACGTAACTCGATTCGATCGGTTGCACGATTGTATAGTATCCCACGGCAGTCAGCGCCAGCGCCAGCAGGCCGGTCGGGATCAGGCGGACGTCCGTCGGTGTGCCCTGGTCGCGGCCGATCGGGGTCGTCGATTGTGCTTCCGACGGTTGTTCCGACACGATTTCCACCAGATTCCCGGGTGCGGCGGACGGCGGGCAGGTGGGGCACGACGGCGTGCGGAGCGAGCTGCTTGCTGGTACGTCAACGACAGCGCCGCACGTATTGCATAGGTATTTACGATTCATTCGGACGTATCGGGAAAGGGCCGGTCCTGCGACATGCAGGATGGCGCGTTAAGGTTGATTGCCTATTCGGGATAATCAAGAGCCGATATAAAACTTTGCACTACCGCTATCGCAGGAATGATCCGGTTACGTGACCCAATGATGTTGTGTTAAGGATTCGTGGTACGCCGCGCAGTTTGAACTCTCACTGCGTTCATCCTGCCGCTATGGTATATTGGACGCGTACGCAGGCAGTCGGATGGCGCCAGGGATAATCAAATTCGACGGGTATAGACATTGTCGCTTGGACACTGTACGTTATTACCATTGGAAAAGTTCCCGAACTCCTACCTTTGATCATTCAATTGTGCCTATGAAGAATAGCTCAAACAGTAACCTGCACGCAGAACACAAGACGACGATGGATAGTCTTCGCGGTAAGGTCGATCTGCATTCGATCGACGCGATACTAGACCGTTTTCGCCAAACCGACCGCGGAAAAAACGTCTTGATCACGCGAACCATTGCCACAGGCGGCATGGGGGGCGTGTACGAGGTCTATGACGAGAATCTGCAACGATTCGCCGCCATGAAAGTGCTGGCAGAGGAGTTGAAAGATCACTCCGCCGCCGCCCAGCACTTCATCGAAGAAGCACGCATCACCGGGCAGCTCGAGCATCCCAACGTCATTCCATTGCATTCGCTGGGGCTGATGATGGATGATCGCCTGTTTTTCACGATGAAGTTAATCGAAGGCGATGCATTGTCGGACGTGATTCGCCAACTCAAGATTGGCAATGTGGAGTATATCAAGCACTACAGCCAATTCACCATGCTGACTATTTTTCGTAAAGTGTGCGATGCACTGTCGTATGCCCATTCGAAGAATGTGATACACCGTGATTTGAAGCCCGCCAATATTATGGTCGGCGATTACGGTGAAGTGTTGCTCATGGACTGGGGCATAGCGAAGTACCTCGGAGGCACGGACGATACCATCATGTCACAACGTGTAACCGGCGATTTTACCCAGACGATCGACGGTGTTATCAAAGGCAGTCCGTCGTATATGTCACCGGAACAGGCACTCGCACGGGCCGACGACTACGACGTTCGCAGCGACGTTTTTCTTCTCGGCGCCACACTGTATCACATGATGACATACAGCACGCCGTACAACGAACCCAGCATAACAAAGCTTCTCGACAAGGCGGCCAAGGCCGACTTCGTGGCTCCGAAAGAACTTGCACCGGAGCGTATGCTTCCCGACGAGCTCAACAGCATTATTCTGAAGGCCATGGCGCGGAACAAGGATGATCGCTATCAGTCGGTTGAAGACTTTTCAAATGCGATCGACGAGTTGATGTCCGGACACGCGATGTCGATTCAGCGAACGTATCAGGCGAATGAGGCTATCATTCGCGGTAACGAAACCGGAAGCGAAGCGTTTGTGATACTGGAAGGCAAGGTTGAGGTACACAAGGAAGTGGATGGTAAACGCACCGTGTACACAACCCTTGCGCCCGGCGACGTATTCGGAGAAATGGCCTGCATCACGGATGAAGTCCGTTCCGCCACAGTGACGGCGTTACAGGAGACGACCTGTATGGTGATTACCGCCACAAGCGTGAACAATCAGTTGCGCAAGACGCCGCCGTGGTTCGAAAAGATCGTCAACGCGCTCGTAAAGCGGCTTCGAAATACGGACGCTATTGCGCATCCGTTGCTGATCTCCGATTGCACGTTTGAAGTGGCGAATCAGATCAAGTTACTGTTCATTTGTTACGGCAATTGCGGCGAAGGCGACATCCTTGAGCTGGACTTTTCGGAAGTTGTATGTGAAGTCTCGCAGAATCTGAAGATTCCACAGGGTCGCGTGGAGATCTATATCGCTGGGCTTGCGCATGTAGATTTGGTCAAAATCTCAGAGTCGTCGCTCTTGCGAATACCAAATTGGACGTTGTTTTGCGAGTTCGTCGCATATTCCCGGAAACTCGACGGCGTTTCATCGGACACTGGCGGTATTGAGTCGAGCAAAGCGGCGGGATCCCATCTGTTTTACAGCGACGGCGCCAGTGTCATGCACCATTTCAACCGTAGAGATTCGGGCGAGCCTCCCCGGAACACGGGGCGCTTGTTGCTTGTTTCGGACAAGCTTAGTGCAACGGAGGCTGAAGAGGAGAAGAAGTCATTTGCGGCCAAGCTTTCGGCGTTGCACGACTATATCAAGCAGGAATCCTGAACGGAAAGTAGTGGCATTGATCCAGAGGAGTCGTCTGCCGCTTTCAGAAATGCGGGGCGCTAACCCCTATTGTCTTGATGTTCGTGCGCGACTCTCGGGGCTTTGTCGGCAGATACTTAACCCGTTGACATGTCCACAATAGACATACAATATCGCTTCAAAATCAGCGAGCGCAAAGAACACGTTTTCGACATACGTCTTGATCCGGTTACGCTTGAGCTTGTCAACACGGATCGAGACACGCCGAAAGCCCCTTCTTGGGCGGCACTCGACTATCACAAATGTGGTCACTGCCCTCTCTCCTCATCCACACATTCGACGTGCCCACTCGCCGTCAGTCTTGCCGGGATTGTTGCGCGTTTCGAAGGTATCATTTCATACGACGAACTGTCCCTGGACGTGGTCACCGAGGAACGTGTGATCAGTCAACGGACAACCGCCCAGCGCGGTATTAGTTCGCTGATGGGCCTGGTAATTGCCGCAAGCGGATGCCCTCACACGGCGCATTTCCGGCCCATGGCACGGTTCCATCTACCGCTGGCCAGTGAAGAGGAGACCCTGTACCGTGTCACCTCTATGTACCTTCTGGGGCAATATTTCCGCATGCAGGCCGGGTTGGGGGGAGAGTTGGACTTTGCAGGGTTGGCGGAAATTTACCAGAACATCGAAAAAGTCAATGTTGCCATAACCACGCGTCTTCGTGCTGCGACGAAAACCGATTCGTCAGTAAACGCGATCATCTGTCTTGATATCTATGCCAAGATCATTCCGTATTTTCTTGAAGACAAGTTGGATAAAACCCGAACCCTGTTTTCGTCATTTTTCTGCAGTGACGCCCCTGTCGAATAAGTGCAGGATTTGACCTTCGAAACAGTTCAGGGAGGACACCTTGGAAACCCGCAAGATTATCGGCGGTAAATACGAGCTGACCAAGCATGTCGGCACCAATCGCTACGGCGAAATTTACATTGCCCGAAGAGAAGGCAGTGCCGACTTGTTCCGCGTCACTCTGATGTCGAACCTCGAGGATTCGGATGAAGAGTCCATGTCGCGTTTTATTCAGGAGATTGAACTTCTCACCACATTGCGGCATGTAAATCTCTGGTGCGCGGTTGATTCGGGCAGGGACCGGAGCACATATTTTTTTGTTACTCCATTTGAGCCAAGCATCAGCTTTGATGAATATCTGGAAAGAGAGAAGACCTTAACGGAACGCCGCACCTTGACTTACCTGATCGCGATCGCTGAGGTACTCAAGTACATCTGGGATGAGAAGAAACTGGTCCATCGCAACATAAAGCCGCAAAATCTTTACATCACAGAAAAGAACGAGGTCAAGCTCACCGGCTTCGATATCGCGAAAGCGACAAGTGATAACGGAGTTGGACTGACGGGCGTCGGCTACACGCTGGGTACACCCGAATACATGAGCCCGGAACAGGTGCGCGCGAAGGATAAGCTGGACTTTCGCAGTGACATGTACTCACTGGGAATCGTGATGTATCAGGCGCTTATCGGCGAGCCGCCATTCATGGACAATGCGCCGATTCTGTTGATGCGTAAGCAATGTGAGGAGCCTCAGATTCCGCTGATTGAACGGAACGCCGGCATTAGCCGGGAATTCTCGGACATGATCGATATCATGATGGCCAAGGATCCTGCCGACAGATACCAGAGCTGGGAGCAGGTGGTGATGACTGCGAAGAAGATCTTGCAGGCGCCCCCGAAAGCGGCAATATCGTCCGTTTCGGTCTCTCCTTTCGGCAGAATTATTCAGTGGATCGTGACCATTGATGAATCGCCAACAAAAATTGCGTTGGTTATTTCCATTGGTGTTAATTTTCTGTTATTTGCGCTCCTCGTTCTGGCAATTACCCGATAAATAACCCGATTGCTCCAATCGATTCGGACCGTCGTATCGGGGCGCCTTCAACTCCATTTTTTTTCTTGACGGGTGGAAATTGGCCGGCATGGCGGCATTATTATCGCTGTTCGCGATTGTGGCGTGTGAATTTCCGACCATCATTGTGTGCGGACGTCACGAAATCGTTACAGTTGGTTGTTGTGTGATGCCATTTGTGCGTCGGCAGAATAGCCGCGTGGCGTGCCTGCCTGCCATTGAATGAATAGTAAAACGCAGGCTTTTTGAGAAAATGGCCTCGTTAATGCTACTGTCTGCTTGCTTGCTGTTCGAGTGACAAATCGTTGCGCGGCGTGACGCCTTGCTGAATACTGAATCTGCATCTGTCGTTGCGGTCACTGGAATACGAATACGAAAACGAATGTGCAATATATAGCGCAGAGGAGCGATGATGAGTTCGAAAGACGACTTCGAAGGAAAAGTATTGTTTATGGACGACGAGGAGTCAATCCGCATCATGGCGGGTTTGCTCTTGAGAAGTATGGGGCTTGATGTGATCACAGCGAAGGACGGCGATGAGGCTCTTGCCCTCTATCGCGAGTCACTTGGTTGCGGGCGGCCTTTTGATCTTGCCGTGCTTGATGTTGTCATTGTCGGTGGCAAAGGCGGTCTGGCCGTAGCCAGGGAAATGAAACGCATCGATCCCGGTTTCAGGATGATTGTATCAAGCGGCTACTGCGATGATGACATACTGCGAAATCATCGCAAATACGGTTTTGTCAATGTTCTGCAGAAACCGTATACCATAGGAGAGCTCAAGGAAGTGTTGTCCCACATTCTCGAGCAACAATCTGAGTCATCGCCCGGCGCACTGGCGCTGCACCTACCGACGAATGGGGCCCACACCCGCTCGCAACACTCCGGCGGCCGTTTAATGCCGCATATCGAATTCTACTGCGAAGACAATACGAAATCTGAAAGCAGGCTGCACTGTTAGTGCACTGTAAATACGCGGGACAATGGTGAAAGGCCTGTGTCGTATTCGCGCAAGATCGTGAATGTGCGAATCGGCTGTATTTTACGCCCTTTGTTGGAGCATTTTAGTGTGGGTTTCCCTCCCGTATCGTCACCTCATGCCGCGTGATTCGCTGGAGGAACGCGCAAGCACGCTGAAGCGCGAACCAACCAATGCCGTCACCGTAGCGCCGCCTGTTCAGTTAAACGCCCGTATTTCGGCGACACGAGCTTCGTGCCGCTGATATCAGGCTACATCTCATGCGGGGAGGCGGGCGGTAGCCAATGTAGCCGTACTGCTGAGAATGAATGTCTTGACGGTTTCAAAAATCTTCTCACTACCTTCCCTGCGTACGATCACATGGCGATCGAAATCCACGAATTCGAGCAACTTGTCCGAGCTTCTTATTCGCGAGTAGATACGGATCGCACTGGCCGGATTTACTACCGGATCGTGCCTGGCGTGAATCACCAGTGCCGGGATGTGAATGTGTCTGATTCGGCGACGGCACACATCCATGAGTTTCTTCAGCTCGATCAACGCGCGGATGTAAATTTTGTTGTAATTGATATCCGGGTTTTCGGGCTGACTCTGAACAGCCTCGTTTCGCGAGGCATCACCAAAACGGCTCATAAAGCGATTCCACCAATGCACCGGCACGGCTCGTGACGCGCGGATTGACCGCAGGTTCTCCGGCGAATTGATGCAGAACACGCCGGCAATATCGGCCTCGTATTCGGATGCGGCCAGAAGTGCGAGAAGTCCGCCTGCTGAAAAGCCGCCCAGCAGCACGTGATCACATGAATTGCGTAAGACGCCGTAGCCGCGCATGAACGACTCGACCCACTGCCTCCACGTAACGTCCCGAAGATTCTCCGGTGATGTGCCGTGGCCCTCAAGCCGGATACCATAAACGCTGATTCCTGCCGCATGGAGAAAGTCTGCCAGGGGGCGAATTTCCGCAGGCGCTGCCAATAGTCCGTGGCTGAGTACCACACCGATATGCGCCGAGTCGGCACGCAGGATAAACGGTGAACCAACGTCTTTGGGCTTCGAGATGCCCGGTGCGTAGTAGGTGCGATACTGATCGAGAAACAATTCGCGGTCCCGCAGGGCCAGCGTGGTTGCCAGTCGTTTACGAATGGCGTTGCGGTCGAGGTTCACATAGTACCGCAGGGTGCGCATTACATCGCGTAAAGGCTCAAGCTCGTTGGCGATAACCCGTATCGGATTTCTCTGTCGAATGCTGTGCAGCTCATGGCGGTCGTCGAGACAACGGCGATCCACCATGAGTTCGGTCCCGTTCTCATTCAAGATACCCAGTTTGCGTGCAAGCGTGCGCACTTTGTCCAGTGGCGGAAACGGTCGATTCGTAAGGAGATTCAACATGTCTTCGCTCACAAGACTCTCGTGCAGCCGGTGATTCTTTTTCTGCCGCAGCGACTGCGCCGTCAAGTACAGTGCCTTTTGGAAACAATCGAGATGCAGCCGGTCGTTCCGCGTGGCATACAGTCCGGCACAGAAAATATGATCGATGTTGATCTCGATATTATTGTATACACGGTTCATGAACCGTTTGGTCATATGCTTACCGATCATTTTTAGCAATATATTGGTGCGCTCAATCGGCTTGAGGAACGGCAGGAGACGATTGGACACAAACGTGTACGGCGCAAGAAAATCCTCTGCCGCGATGGGCGTACCGAAATAGATGTTGATGTCGGACTTTTTCAAAATCAGATTGCCTTCGATCTCTATTTCTTCGTCGAGACGGTCCGAGATTCCGTTCATCAGTTTTCGCATGACCCGATTAATGATGTTACCGCCGGGGCGAATAGGATAGAAGCTTATGGTGACCGGAACGATAACCGTGCCGCGCGGGCAGATAGCGTCCGTCCGCTCAATGCCGAAAATCTGGTTCATATGGGCAATCGTATCATTGTCGCCCGAGTCGAGTGCGGCGCGGTACCGCCGCTTGTAAATCTCTGATTTTAGCGCAAGAATGGCGGCGCCGGTGCGTGGAAGTGACCGCTTAAATTGCTTGGAGGCGAAGAACCCGGCCTTGTTATAGACCTTCTTGTTCTTCACCATTCTTCCTTCTGGGTAGATCAACCAGTCATGGCGGTCGCACATAAGGTCTCCAATAATGCGATTGTCGCGATTTGGCGCCCGCGTAGATACAACGCCAAGTGAACTTAGCATGTTTCCGAGCACGCCATGAAATAGCCCGTGGTGCGCGAGTGATTTAACCTGGTTGAATTGGTACTTATACAGCACGTAGGGCAGCAGAATTGTCTCCAGGCGGGTGAAGTGATTGATCACGAACACGGTTGGATGCCCGTTGAGATGCTCGAGGCCATCGACGTCGATTTTCATGCGGAACAGGCGTTCCAGCAACTTCAGCGAGACTTCCGCCGTTCTGAATCGAATATTTGCCATGTTGTATTAGCCGTCCATTTCCGCGACAGGATTTGTATTGTCGCGGCACGTCATGCCGTTGCTGCCTCGGGCATAGTTGAGTTATCGTGTGGGCTAGCGCCTCGAACACGCGGCTTCGCCACAGCATCTTCCGTCACGATGCCGTCTTCCAGCCATGTAAGACGTTGCTCCAGAATATCATCAGCGATCGCTTCCAACAGACCGGGCCGGTGATCGCGAAGGTCGCGAAATACCTGATCAATGCGTTTTCGCGCATTACGACAGTAGTGATCCGCGAGACGCCCCGGCGTGCGGTCGTCGGGCGTTTCGCCGATACGCTGCTCCGCATGTGCCAGCGTTGCCGCCATCGCAAACAGCTCTGTGCCAATCTCCACGATGCCCGCCAGAATAAGTTGTTCCTTCTCAAGACGTTGTTGATAGCGGCCCATCGCGTGAAAGAGCGTTCGAGCCAGCCGTCGCGACGTTCTGGAAATGTAGCGCAAATGACTGCGGCACCGCCGCGACAGATGCGGTGCGCGAAAATGTTGCGGCAACGGGAGCCACTGGCGCGGGTACCACAGCGCGTAGTGCGCTACAGCTCTTATGCCGTGTGTCAGTTTGGTCTTCGCGCTGGTCCGCGGATTCATCAGCGGCATCAGCCTGCGAAAGTGTGCGTCCATCGCCTCGCGCGCAATAAATAGGCGCATAATCTCGCTGGTGCCTTCGATGATGCGGTTGATGCGCGTATCCCGCATCATGCGTTCGAGTGGATATGGGTGCTCGCCACGTTGGCCAAGCGATTCCGCACTTTCGTAACCACGGCCGCCGCGTATCTGTACGGCGTCGTCAACGATCCGCCACGTGACCTCGGTGGCGAAGTATTTCGCAACAGCGGCTTCCAGCCGCACATCGGTATTGCCGCGGTCGACATAGGATGACGACAACCATGTAATGCTATCGGTGGCGAAGGTGTCCGCGGCCATGGCCGCAAGTTTCTCGGCTATGGCCTGGTGGCGGCCGACCGGGAGCCCCCATTGGGTTCGTTCTAAAGACCACCTACGGGAGTAGCGCAGGCAGCATTTGTCCACCGCTGCCGATGCGGCCGGCAACGTGAGCCGGCCCGTGTTCAAAGTGATCAACGCGATCTTCAAGCCCTTGCCCAATTCACCGATAATGTTCTCACGCGGCACCTTCACGTCATTGAAACGGAGGACGCCGTTCACAATGCCGTGCAACCCCATGAACGCGCACCGATGCACCACCTCGAACCCGGGGGTGTCGGCTTCAACGATAAACGCTGTGATCTGCGGTTTTTTCCTGCCGTTCACGGTGATCGAGGGTGTTCTGGCCATGACAATCAGGATACTCGCGTGCGGCCCGTTGGTGCACCAGAGTTTGGTCCCGTTGATCACGTAATTCCGGCCATCATCCACCGGCGTTGCGGTGGTCTTCATCTGAGCAGGATCCGAGCCCACGTCAATCTCTGTAAGCGCGAACGCAGATATCTCACCCGCGGCCAGGCGTGGCAGATACTTCTGTTTCTGCTCCGCCGTACCAAACAGTTTTAGCGGCTGCGGGACACCGATACTCTGATGTGCCGAAAGGAACACCGCCGTCGACGCGCAGTGGCTCGCTACCAGCGCGATTGCACGATTGTAGTTGGTCTGCGACAACCCCAGTCCACCATATTCTTTGGGTATTTTCATGCCCAGTGCGCCGATCGCAGCCAGCGCGCGGATCGCGGTTTCGGGAATATCGCCGGTACGGTCAACGTCGCTGGGGTTTATGTGTTCGGTAATGCACTCCTCCAGGCTTGCCAGAAACGCATCGCCGATTTTACGGTCGTCAGCGCGCTGTACCGGAAACGGGTGAATCAGGTCCCAGCGAAAGCGACCGGCGAATAGTTCGGCGATGAAGCTCGTGAATTCCCACTCTGTCTGGCGTGAGTCTTCTGCCAACTCTATCGCCTGCTGTTTTTCTTTTATGTCGGAAAATTTCATGATTTATGGAAGGGCAGATCGGCTTTGCCGAGGGTACGCAGCATGGCCGAGGGCTCGAAGCGGACTCCTGCGGCATCGCTCCATGTTGTTAGTGCGCGTAGAATACTTCCGGTGCCGACGCTGTCGGCGTGTCGCAGCGGACCGCCTCGAAACGCGGGAAAACCGGTGCCCAGTATCATCGCCATATTCAGATAGTCCGCATTGGCTACGACAGCTTCCTCAATGCACCGTGACGCCTCATTGATCATAGTGAATAGCATCCGATTTGCGATATCGTCATCCCCTAATGGTGCCGATTCCGGTTTCGCTCGAACGGCTGCCTCTATGATCGCTGTCACCGCTGGATTCAACAGTGGTTTGTGGTCTTTTCGATAGAGAAATATGCCGTTGTTGTTTTTTCGGCCGAGGATATCACCTTCCTCGTAAATTCTGCGAAGAATGGGGGCTACGGACATACGGTCACCGAATGCGTTCTCGAGTATGCCCGCGGCCTTGCAACCGATATCGATGCCGACAGTGTCCGTTAACGTGAATGGTCCCATCGGCATACCAAACCGTCGCGTGATGTCCTCAATGCGTTTGGGAGCGACACCGTCCTCAAGCAGGTAGAATGCCTCATTCAGATAGGGGAGCAGCAGGCGGTTCACGAGAAATCCCGGCGTGCTCTTGACGACCACAGGTGTCTTGCCCAGCGTTTTGGTGAGTTTCACCACGGCAGCGACTGTGGCGGGTGCCGTCTGCTCGCCCGGGATTACCTCAACCAGCGGCATGCGGTTTGCCGGATTGAAAAAATGCATGCCGATGAAGCGCTCGGGATGTACCAGTGCGCGTGCCATCTCGGTGATCGACAACGTTGACGTGTTGCTGGCAATGATGGCGTCAGGGCGCGTCGCAGTCTCGAGTTCATGAAACACGATCTGCTTAATTCCGGGGTCTTCCGACACCGCTTCGATAACAATATCTAGATCTTGAAAGCCAGAGTAGTCGATCGTTCCGGTTAGCTTGTGCATGCGTAAGTTTACCTCGCGTGCGTCGTACTTTCCGCGTTTGCGAAGTGTGGCGTAGATGCCTGCTGCAGACGCGAAGCCCTTGCCAACGGCGTCCCAGTTTAGGTCCCGAAGCCGTACCGGAATCTCGGCCTTTGTCAATAACCACGATACCGCGCCGCCCATAACGCCTGCACCTACGACGCCTGCTGATCGTACCGCCGACGTTTCACCGGCGTCGCCGGCAACGCCGTTGTCTTTCTTGAGTCGCTCCCGAATGAAGAACAGTTTCACCAAATTCTTGCTGACCATTCCAGCCGCTAGTTTGCCGAAATCGCGGGCTTCCACAGCCAGACCCTTTTCCAGTGACAGACCACGCGTCTTTCGTATCACGTCCAGCGCAAGCAGCGGCGCCGGGTAGAACGTGCCGGATGTTCGAATGATCGAACGCCGTGCCGCGCTTAGGATCACTGAGGCAGCGATCGGATTGCGGTCCAACAGCCAACTTGTACGTGCCCTCGGATGGCGCTCCGGCGATGAATCGATTCTGCCGCTTTGCAAGTCGGCGATAAAGCTGTCGATCTTTTGGTCGAGGAATTCCGTCGGGACACATGCGTCCACTATATGATACTTGAGTGCCTTTCGGCTGTGAACCGGTTTGCCGGTGAGGATCAGGGCGAGGCTTTTTCGCAGGCCAATAAGACGCGGCAGGCGTTGTGTTCCGCCGAACCCCGGAATGATGCCCAATGTGACTTCGGGAAGGCCGATCGACGTGCGACTGTTCTCCGTAGCGATTCGGTAACGACAGGCAAGGGCCAACTCAAGACCGCCGCCAAGGCAAGCGCCATCGATCGCCGCGATGGTTGGAAACGGCAATGTTGAGACCTCGTTCAGGATTGTTTGGCCTAACGTTGCCTTGCGGGCGCCGTCGTCAGGATCCGATATGTCGGCGATTTCGTCAATGTCGGCGCCGGCTATAAAGATGTTCTTCTTCCCGCTCAACAATGCCATCGCCTTGATGCCGGCTGTATTGCGCAGCTCAGCGATGAGATCACGGAATTCTGCCATTGCGTCCGACGTGAGCTTGTTGACCTTCGCTCCCGGAAGGTCGAATACGATCCGTGCGATGCCGGCATCATCGATTCGTAATGTGAACGCATCAGTCATGATCATGCAGCCTCCAGCAGTACGGCGCCGCCCTGACCGCCGCCGATACACATGGTTGCGAGCCCGAGGTTCTTGTTACGGCGCCGCAGCTCTTTGAGAACGGTAAGGACCAATCTGGCCCCGGTCATGCCTACCGGATGGCCCAGTGCAATCGCGCCGCCGTTTACGTTTAGCAGCAAAGGATCAATCTCGCCCACACACCGGGCCATGCCCAGATAGGTTGTGGCGAAGTCATCGGACGCAAAGGCGGTAAGATTTGCCAGCACCTGTGCGGCAAATGCTTCGTTTAGTTCGATCACATCGATCTCGCTAATCTTGACTTTCTCGTGTTGCACCAGTTTTGCAGTGGCGTATACCGGGCCTAACCCCATCCGTTCAGGCTCCAAACCTGCATACGCGTAATCGCGCAGATAGCCCAGCGGCTCCAGGCCCAGTTCGCGCGCCCGCGATTCCTTCATAACCAGCATTGCTGCAGCACCGTCCGATATAGGGCACGAGTTGCCCACCGTGACGGTGCCGTTGTGCCGGTCGAAGAACGGTCTCAGCCGTTGCAGGGCGGCCATGCTTTGTTCGGCGCGGGGTCCGTCATCATCAACTTGTACGCGGTCGTATCCGGGTGGTACCGGTGTCGGCAGGATCTCGTCCTTCAGCCGGCCGTCGGCTTTTGCGGCCAGTGCCCGACGATGGCTTTCCAGAGCAAAGCGATCCTGGTCTTCACGCGAGATCCGAAACTCCCTCGCCAGGACCTCCGCTGTCTTTCCCATGATCATGCCGCAGATGGGGTCCGTCAACCCGGCAATCACGCCGATGATCGGCTTCAGCATTCCCGGACGAAACGTAGACAGTGCCCGAAGTCTGCTCGTACCGGTTCTGGCTCGATTCAGACGACCCAGGAACTGCGCCATCCGTTTATTGAACAGCAACGGGATATTGCTCATCGATTCTGTGCCCCCGACGACCGCAATGTCGATTCTGCCCGCAATGATCTTGTCTGCCGCGGTCGTAAGCGCTTCCGTGCCGGAGCCGCAATTCCGCTGTACCGTGTAGGCAGGAAGGGAAACCGGCAAGCCTGCCTTGAGTGCTATAATTCTGGCGATATTCGGTGTGCCGGCGGGCTGCGCGACATTGCCGAATATGAGTTCAGAAACAGTATCCGCCGATACGCCGCCGCGCGCCATGATCTCTTTAACCACCAGCGCGCCGAGGTCGTCAGCAGGTATCGGATCGAACACACCACCGGCCTTGCAGATCGGTGTGCGAATTCCATCTACTATCGCAATTCTATTGTTCATGGCTGGTTTCCGTCATATTGCTATTTTCATTAACCTGGCAACGCGGCGACTGCCCTTGTAAATGGACCTCATCACGGTGGGTGTTTTCTCACGGATCGCACCATGATCCTCGAAATCCGTGTTGATGATCGTACCGTTTATCTCTATAGCGCTCATCTGTAAGTCCACACCGCTGTTGTAGTGGTGAAAGACGTTTTCGGGCTGGTAAGTGCCGTAGATTCGAATCGAGCGGCCGGCCTCACGGAGTTGGCTGCAAACGGCGTGACATCGCTTGAGGATGTCACGGTTAAAGCCGTCCTCGCCGGCGCGAATCTTATACGGTACGTCCGCGAAGATCAGCCGATTCCCATTGCCGTCTAGGGCCGGCTGGTCGCCCAGAACGAGGATCCAGATTTCGCGATCGTCCGCCGACCGGCTTAGCTCGAGACCCAGAACAAATCCGTCGATTACGACATCTCTTCCTGCGTAGGCCTGTCGATCCGACAGTATCTGTTTTATGTCGACGGGTTCGAATGCCGAGTAGTCAGCGGTTTCCGTCTCGCCACAGCCGCACATGCAGAGCGACATGAGTACTGCCGCGGCAAGTCGCCAGATGCAAAACGCTGTCCGTGTTGGGGCAACCGACTTCGGGTTGCGCTGATTATCTCTGTCATTCATCATCGTTTACTCTTCGTCCAGATCGTTCACCCAATCGTAGATGCCGGTTAAGTTGCGAATCGCATGGGGTTGGTCGTCGTAGGCGAGATCGACGGTAAGTCCGTCGATCAAGACAGAATCCATATTTACCCAGAGCACATTCATTTCTTCACGGAGGTTTCCGCGTATCAGGCGACCACGAATCACAACGTTGGCGCGGTCCCCGAGTTGACCGACTTTGTTCATGCAGTCATTCATCAACCAGTCGTTGGTGCCAATGTATGCGCACTTGATCGTCGGTAC
>JAJFLQ010000114.1 GCA_021772615.1 Verrucomicrobiota bacterium
CCCGGCCTATCCCCGTCCTTTGGGCACCGGCTCTCAGCCCGCCCCAAGAAAAAACGCCTTGGGGTGGGGCCCTCTTCGAGCCTCATCTGGTTACACCTTATTTTTTCCGGATTGCTGTCCTTGACATGGGGTCCACCTCAGTAGGAGATTGTGCCGCCAATATAGTGCACGAGTCGCTTGGTGATATAGAGCCCCAGGCCGGTTGAATGCTCGCCGTTAGTGGGTTGGCTTCTCAGACGGCTGAACTTGGTGAAGAGGTGTCTTTGATCGTTCCTATCAACACCGGGACCAGTGTCGTGCACTTGCAATACGGTGTGTCGGTCACTCTCCGTTGTAACGACACGCACTTCTCCGCCAAGCGGTGAAAATTTTACTGCGTTGGATATGAGATTCTCGACAATCTGGCATAACAACACCTCATCGCTGCGAATGATTAGCGGTGCATGGTATTTATCAAGGTGTACGCGAATAGTTTTTTCAGCAGCCCGTTGCCGGTAGACGTCGGCAAGGTGCGCTGTGACCAGGTTTAAGTCGACTTCACGGATTTCAGTGCTCAGGGAGCCGGATTCTATCGCATTTATATCGAGCAGGTTACAAATCAATCGATACATTCTTGCGGAATTTTCGATGATGTTTTTGAGATAAGATTTCGCCTCATCTCCATCAATCACATCAAAATCTTCGAGCAGCAATCGTGCAAACCCTTCGATGACGGACAGAGGGTTTTTGAGATCATGGGCGGCGATACCCAGGAACTCATTCTTTTCACTGTCGAGTTCTCTGAGTCGTGCGTTCTGCCGTTCGATGTCAAGCTGCATCTTTCGGATACCAAGGTGGATGCGCACGCGTTCCAATACCTCGGAAATATCAAACGGCTTGGTCACGTAATCGACCGCGCCGAACTTGAATGCCGTCACTTTATCCGGCATTTCAGCTAGTGCGCTGATGAAGATTACTGGAATTTCTTTAGTAAGCGACGTTTCCTTGAGTGCGTTTGCACACGGAGAATCCATCCATTTTAGGCATCGAGATATCGAGGAGAATAACATCGGGTGGCTGCGACATTGCCATTCTGAGGGCAGAAACCCCGTCCATTGCGAATGTGACATCGTAACCCTTGCGGTCAAGGACGTCTGCGAGCAGCCGGACGTTGTTCGGCTCATCGTCAATCACCAGGACGGTTTGTGCTGATGTTGGTGAAATAGTGCTCAAGTCAGTCGGCTCCCAGCAGGGTGATAATTTCTTGGTATTGAAAATTTACTGCGAGTTTTTCGATCTCGCTGGCCTGATCGGGATAGTCACACCGTACCAGGTCGATTATGCGATTCATCTCTGAGACCTGATTGCCGATCGCAGCTGCTCGGATGCGTGACGCGAGGTGCGGCGGAATCACGTTGCCCACACATAGCTTAGGGGCGCCAACTGTTTGGCGATGACGCACGCTGCGTTCATCGAGCAGTTTGATTTGCAGGTGCTGTTCGAGCATGCCAAGAAGCTCAGCTTCCCTGAATGGTTTTCCAAGCAGACCGTCGAATCCTCGCTGCAGCAGTAGTTCACGATCGGAATCGAAAACGCTTGCCGTAACGGCAATAACACGCGGTGCAGCCTCTCCCAAGTCTTCGCGGATCCGGTGGGTTGCTTCAATGCCGTTCATGTGCGGCATCCGGATATCCATGAGCACAATTGCGGGACGCCATTCATCGCACAGCGTCAACGCCTTTTGACCGTCACATCACTAATGCTTGCAGGGGCGGAATAGTCCGGAAGGAAACGGGTGATTGTCCCGTCCTCTGGATTTAACCGGTTAAGACCGCTTGTTCGTGTTCCGATCCAGACCATGCCGGTGTTGTCGAAGACGATGGAATAAATCCCATTGCCGCTGATCGTGCGAGAATCACTGGCGTCATAGCGAAACCGCTCGAACCGGTCCGTTTGGTGATCATAGCGGCACACGCCGGCATCGATCGTGCCGATCCATAGCGTGCGGTCGGCATCTTCGGTTATGCAGAAAATCGAGTTGCTACTCAGGCTGAGCGTATCATTGGGGTCATGGCGAAAATGACGGATGGAGCCCGTCCTGCGGTTCAGACAACTGATTCCACTATTCTGCGTGCCGATCCAGACGTTGTGATTTCGATCGGCATGGACCGCGACGACGCTGTCGGCGGCAATCGAGTTAGGATTCGTGGGCTCATGACGATATCGGGTGAAGGAATCCGTTTCAGAATTGTAGCAGTTCAGACCGCCGCCACGGGTAGCGATCCAGATATTGCCGTCATCGTCCTCGGCAAGATCCCACACGGCATCATGACTCAGGCTGGCCGGGTCTGCGGGATCGTGTCGATATCGGTGAAACCTTCCGCTTCCGGTATCGAACCGGTTCAGTCCGCTACCGTTGGTACCGATCCAGAGGTTGTCGGAACGGTCGATCTGCAGCGACCAGATTGCACTGCTGCTGAGGCTGTTGGCGTCTTCCGGGGCATGATAGTATGCAGTAAACCGATATCCATCGAATCGGTAAAGTCCGTTGTGCGTTCCGAACCAGATAAAACCCGTCCTGTCCTGGCAGATGTCCCATACCCGGATTCCCGGAGGCAGGCCTTCGTCCGATGAAAGATTCCTGAAGTGCACCGGGAGGGCATGGGGCGGTGCTGTGGCGGTGATGGTAACCGGCGCGATGAGTCCGAGCCAAAACGCCAGATTGGCTGCGGACGTCATGAATCGAAGACGGCGGTGTGGCAATATCGTGCACATGATGCAATTGTATTGGTTGGGACGGCGAGTGTACAGGTTCCTGGTTTCAGCGGTGATCGTAGCACGGTAGCCGGCCAGTGAGCCTCGCGCCATCGGCCCGTTGATCAGGACCGGTCGAAGCGGTGAGGCGCACCGTTACGGCACGATCACTATAGTGTTCTCGACACATTCTGTAAAATTCACACAGCCGTGCGGACGATTACTGCAAAGAGAGCATCCGAATCAAGTATGAAGGATCTCAGTGAACGATGGATCCGTTCAGCATCTGTTTGGCCATCTGGTTTCAATCGCCTGCTTTGTCCTTGTTTCTGTCGCGTCATGTGCTGACCGGCCGGACCACTCGCGCCTCCAGCTCGACGACATCATCGTGACGGCCGACAAGCGGCCAGAGCCGATCCAGCTCGCTCCGGCAAGTCTGACAGTACTGACCGGCGGTAGTCTTGAGAGCGCCGGTATCGACTCCGTCACCGAAGCGGCCTTTCGCGTGCCCAACCTCTTCCTTGCGGGTAATACTGCGCAGTCTCTGAATCTGTTGCAGATGCGGGGACTTGAGTCCTCCCAGGGTGACCCGCTGGTTACGGTATTCATCGATGACGTCCCGTTACTCACCGACACGATGGTTAGTACCGACTTGCTGGACATCGAGCAGATTGAATTTCTGCGCGGCGCCCAAGGGGCCTTGTACGGGCGAAACACGCTTGGCGGTGCCGTGAAAATTACGACGCGGCAGCTGGATCAAACTCCAACTCTCCGCGGCCGGTTTGACGCCGGGGAACACGGCTTGCGTCGGTATCGGCTTTCCGGCGGAGGATCCGCTGCCGACCACGACATCGGTTATGGTCTCGGTCTTTCATGGCTACGTCATGATGGGTATCATTTCAATCAGGTGACCGGCTCGCTGGTCGACGAAAAAGACTCGATTGCAGCGCTTGGCCGGTTCCGGTTGCTGACACAGAACAATCTCGATATTGGTTTCACGATCCGCGGGCAGAGGGACCGCAATGGCGGGCCGGTCTACACCGATGTCAATTCGCTGCGCCGATCGCCGTTTGATATTGCGCTCAGCTTCGATCCGGAAACGGAGCGCGAGATCGTGGCGCCGACACTGGCGTTGAGGCGATTTGGAGATTATGTCGACCTGATCGCCATTACCGGATTGCAATATTGGTCACGCTACGGCGAGATCGATCAGGATTTCAGTGCTCCCGACCTTATCCGCGGAGAAATTGATGATCGGCAATTTTACGGGTTTCAGGAGGTGCGCCTGACGCCTTCGGAACAAGTTCTCGATGCTGACAGTTCGGTTCGGTCAGCTCGGTGGGTCGCCGGCGCCATGCTGTCCTATTCACTGACGGATCGGGGCAGGTCCCAATTGTTTCTGCCGCCGTTCCGCGGTCTTGTGTCGCCGATTGAAGATACGGCGGAAGCAGACATCACCGACCTGAACCTCGATATTTTCGGTGAACGTTCCTGGCCGCTGACCGATCGCCTGTCGCTCAAGATTGGTGTGAGCGTGAGCTTTAACCGGGAGCGGACAAATATCGAAATTGTTTCACCATCGGTTCAGTCATCCGTGGAGGATCACCTCGACAACAGCTACGTCGAAGTTCTGCCGAAACTGGGATTGACCTACCGCCTGGCACCACAGATAACAACCTACGTAACTGCCGCTCGCGGCTACCGTCCGGGCGGCTACAACCTGAATTCGGTTGCCGTCGGAAACTTCGAGTACGAAGAGGAAAGCAGCTGGACCTTCGAGACCGGCATGAAGACGAGCTGGTTTGACCGCCGGATCACCGCTAATTTCGCGGCGTTTTACATCGATTGGTCCGATCGCCAGGTGTCACTGCCAAATCTCAATGCCCCCGGCCGTTTTTTCCTTGACAATGCTGCCGAGACCACCTCGAAAGGTGTCGAACTCGAGATCAATGCACAGGTCACCCCGACGATTCGCGCATTCACCAGTGCCGGCTATGTCGATGCGCGCATTGATGAATTTATTTTGCAGACGAATTCCGGAGCCGACGACCTCTCCGGAAACCGGCTGCGCATCGTTCCCGAATTTACCTGGAATATCGGCATCGCGTTTGAGCGACCTGTCGGCGAGCGCTTGACGTTGTTTGGGTACACCGATCTCACTGCTGTTGGAAAATACCATCTCGACCTGCGCAATACGGACACCCAGAATGACTTCTGGCTGGCAAACGCCAGATTCGGTATCGGCGCGGAGAATTGGAAACTGACGTTTTGGGTGAAGAACGCGTTTGACACCGAATATTTTCCGATCGCGCTCACGACAAACAATGGTATTGTGGCTGAGAACGGTCCGCCGCAACACGGTGGTGTGACGCTGGATTGTCGCTACTGACCAAAGTTGCCGGTTGACGGAGATTCGGGCACAGCACTTTCGGGATAGATTTAACACCGCATGGCGTTTGCTGCAACGTAGCAAGCCGAATCCTCCCGGCCCGGAGGCCTTAGTCTTGCCAAGTCGTGTGGCGACACTTGTGATGGCAGTTTTTTTGCGAACAGGTAGAGCTTGCGAAGAAGAAATGCAACTTCGAGTACGTCCATGAATCAGGGTAGTGGTTCACCGTGGAGCGTGAAATTCCGAGCCGTGCCGCGCAAGGTAGAGAAAAAACACGTCTCACAGAGAAGTGGCTACAACGCATCGGAACACGTCTCACAGAGACGTGGCTACATCGGAGACACGTTTCGTAAGGGAAGTAGCCACGGCTCTGTGAGCCGCGCCGCGCGTCGCATTCCAGAGTCGACCGGCGCGTTCTGAATAGATTCGGTGCTTTTTGCATCAGGCATAGTCAGAATCTCACACGCAACCTGTTGATTTCGCAGTAGATTCGGCCGAAGTCCGACAGGCTGCTGGTATCAACTTAAACGACTGGATCTTCCGGACGCGCCTGTGCGATACGTACCGGCAGTCCGCGAATCGCATCATAGTTGCACTTTGCCTCTGGATGAGGAAGTGGCCCTGTGTCTGCCAAAGCTACCTAACCATCACAAAGATCCGTTTGATCGCATGCACGTGAGTCAGAGCATCGTTTCCAGGATGGAAATCCTCACACCGGATCGGCTGATCGCGCGATACCCGATGACAATCCGCCGGGGATAACGATTCAGGCGCCGGCGCTGCCGTTGAGATAACGAATACGTTTGTTGATATCGGTATTCACGGAGTGGTAAGGGCGTGTGATATTGCCCGAATTGAACAGGGTCTGGCGGATATTTTCGACGTCGTCGTGGCCGATCGCCGTGGTGAATATGGGAATCAGGTATTCGATGCCGATTCGAGACGGCTTCATATTTTTGGGATCGTAGAACGATTCGTGCATTTGTCGTGCGTGAATGAGACCCCAACGATCGCGGAAGATGTTCGCGTGATGGCTGTCGACGTAGAACCCGGAATTCTTGCTCCACTGCAGCGTTGCAATCGCGTTGTTCTGGCCTTCGAGGAGAATGTCAACCGCTTTGCCGCCGGACTGCGAGGCGTAAAAACGGTCAAACAGTAGCGGTCGTCCTCCTCGCTGTGTGTGGCCTACTTTTCTGATGAAGATCGCGGATTTGGCGGCCTCGCGGCGCGAACTCTTGAAGTAATCGTCGCCGAGCCGGTCAATCAGCCGTTGCCGCAGCGATTCCGCCGCACCCTTCAGAACGATATTGCCGGCAGGATCCGTTGACTTTGTCTCTGCGCCAAGTTCCCGGCCGGTCTCGTCGACAATGCCTTCGCCGCACACGATTACAACGTTCTTCTGCAAGTCGTAGATGTCTTTCACTTTCTCGACCAGCAGGTCCATATTTAGCGGATGTTCAGGTACCAGGATGATATCCGGCTGTCCGTATGCAGTGCCCAGGGCTATATAGCCAGAATGTCGCCCCATCACTTCGACGATGGCGATGCGCCGGTGACTCTCCGCCGTGGTTCGAATGCGCTGAATGCCCCATGCCGATACGAACACCGACGTCGCATAGCCCGGCGTCACGTAGTTTATCATACTGTCCAGGTCAAGTTCGACGCTATTCTTGATCCTCTCATATGTGTACTCGCAGTCGGGATCATCCGATTCGTCGTCAGGCGTTCGTTTCCATTCATCGGCTTCGCTACGATAGTTGAGGCCGAGATCATTGTCGATGGTTTTCGGCGCCAGGACGGTCGGAAAGCGGTCCGCAAGCGGCTGGAGACCGTTCAGCGTTCCGTCACCACCAATGCAGATCAGCCCATCCAGCTTGAGGCGTTTGATGCGCTCGGCAACCTGATCGAGCATCTCGTGATCGTCGGGATCGACATAATCCCGTGAAGCGCCGATAACCGTACCGCCCATAGTCGCGTCCAACTCTGGAATCGCACGAAAAAGCGGATTGAGATGCACATGCGGCACCCGTGGGTTGAACATGCTGTTAAACCCTTTGATCAATCCGAAAACCTCGATCTTCAGTTGATTCGCGCGCACAACTGCACCATGGATGGTGGCATTGAGCGCCGGCGTATCACCGCCGGCAGTCAGAATTCCGATTCGCCTCATAGTTTTCTCCCGGTAAACGATTGGTTCTACATCACATCAGCGGAATGAAACGCAACGGATCGAGCGTTCGACGTTTCTTGCGATCATGGTATCGACGTGGCACGCCGCGTGAGTTCCCATCCACCGCCGCAGAAAATGCGCCAGCGACAGATCGAATGACATGAATAAATCAGATTAGTCTGATCTTGTACCTTTTCAAGGTGTCCGCTGCGCGTGCTAGTGGAGTTTGTCGAGGATGATTTTTTTCATACACGTTTCCATGAAGCGGGGAAAGCATCGGCCAACACCCGCACTGAGTTTGTTGCCTGTTCCCGGTATGAGTGTCGGGCGGCGCTGCGCGTATGAAGAGAATATCTTGTCCGCAAGGTCTTGCGGCGTCATCCGCGCAGCTTCACGGTTATTGTCGGGACTGTAGCGTCGGGCGTGTGCGGTCCGCGTAGGGCCCGGAAACACGGTCAGGACATTGATGTCGGGCCACAGCGCTGCGCGCAGACTTCTCGCGTATGATGCCAGGCCGTCCTTGGTGGCAGCGTAAACAGATGCACCAGGATAGCTGGAAAAATGTGATAGGGACGATAAAAACACGATAGATCCATTTGCTTCCAGGTTCCGTCGCCGCATCAATTCCGCTGTGATAACCAGTGGCGCCACCAAATTCACCTTCACTACGGTTTCCTGCCGGGCAAGATCGGACGTGGCAAAGCGGCCCACACAGCTGATACCTGCATTATGGATCAGAGCGCGAATCGGTGGGCCTTCCGCGAGTACGTCGGCAATGCGATCTACATCCGCGTCACAACTCAGGTCGGCTTCGAGAAAGCGGATTGTAATGCCTTGTTTTCGAAGCGTTTCGGCGGTTTCCGCCATACGCTCCCGATCCACATCGACGCCAACTACCTCGTATCCGGCATGACCGAAACGGGACGCCAGTGCGCGGCCGATGCCATCGGCGGCGCCCGTAATCACGCACTGCGGAGCGCCAGGCGGTTTGCGATCGCTCGCAGCCCGGGGGGAGGCGCCGCGTACCGCGATATCGAACGCCCGCGGCGCGCTGCGCGCAGCGGCGGCCACGAGGCGGTTCGATAGGCCGATGGTTACCTCCGGCCGGTTACGGCTAAGGCCCCGGATGATGCCTTCCGCGACCTCACTCGCGGGCCGGAACTTCTCCCAGTTCATGTCTTCCGTGGTCAGGCCCATCTTGGCGTGCATGCCGGTTCTGGTGGCGCCCGGGTGGATGGTCCGTACGTGAAGTTTCTCTTCGAGTTCCACGCGAAGGCTGCGAGCGAAACCGTCGAGAGCGCACTTCGTGGCTGCGTAGACAGCGTAGTTCGGGCACGGCATCCACGCTACGATCGAACTGATAAAGATGATCGCGCCACCAGCACGCATCCGCGGGATGAAGCCATGTGTCAGCCGGATTGGTGCGAGCAGGTTCACGGTTACGAGCTCGCGAATGATCGTTGAGGTTTCGTCAACTCTGCCGTAGTGACCGATTGCAGCGTTGTGGATGAGCACGTCTACCGCATCTGTGTTCGTCGCTTTCAAGCTGGAAAAGATGCGATCGCCGGCCGAATCATGCAGCAGGTCGGCTTGGATATACGCGTGAGACGGCATGTCGGCACGCTCACATGCTTCGGCGGGACGTCGCCCTGTCAGTAGCAGCCGGCATCCTTTCTCTCCGTAAAGTCTGGCAAGGGCGAATCCAATGCCGTCTGTGGCGCCGGTAATCAAGATTGTTGGTATAGGTTTCAAGGCGGATATCTCCGTGATTTACGTGACATGGAACGAATCAACCAGCGAATATACCGTTGACAACGGGATAGTTCACGTCAGCGGTGAATTCTCAACGGGCAGGCGTGGTGGGCCGGCTCTACTGCATCGTTGTCAGAATGATGCACGACCGCATCGCCTGTTATCACGGCAGCGTGGTGGAAGGTATTCGCCTGTTGCAGTAGACTGTCTATGAACCCCAATCGGCGCCTGCATCGTCCAATGGCGTATTCTGTACCCGCGTTACGCTCGATCGACTATCAATTTATGAAAGAAACAGAAACGAAGAAAGCCCCCGCAACGTTAAAGATCGCTGTCTTGGTTGTCGCGATTATCGTATTGTCGCTAGCGGGCAAAGCGTTCGACCTGCAGGCCGGCCTGGTTGACCTGTTGGAGTGGATCAAATCCCGGGGAGGCTGGGCGCCGGCAATATTTGTTGTTGCCTATATCCTGGCATGCGTCTTCTGTATACCCGGATCGTTGCTGTCTCTCGGCGCCGGCGCGATTTTCGGGGTCGTAAAGGGATCAGTCTGTGTTTCCGTCGGGTCGACGCTGGGAGCGACGTGCGCGTTTCTCATCGGTCGCTACTTTGCGCGGGACGCCGTTGCGCGTCGAATTGAAGCCAATCCCAAGTTTGATGCGGTTGACCGGGCGGTCGCCGAACAGGGCTGGAAAATCGTTTTTCTCATACGCTTGTCGCCAATGTTTCCATTTAACCTTCTCAATTACGGATTTGGCCTCACCAGTGTAGCGCTTCGCCATTATTTTTTCGCCTCGTGGATCGCGATGTTGCCGGGCACGGTCATGTATGTGTACTTTGGTTCGTTGGCGACGGATCTGGCACTGGTCGGTCAGACTGCCGGCGCGCAGTCACCGTGGACGTGGGCGGTGAAAGCTATAGGTTTGATCGCTACGGTTGCTGTTACGGTCTACGTGACGAAGCTGGCGAAGCGTGCCCTGGATACACGCCTCACGTGATCGATGTACCACGACAATTCACACCTGTAAGCGATATACCATGGACTACAACATTGTTGTTATAGGCGGCGGTTCCGCGGGTCTCGTATCGGCCTATATTGCTGCTGCACTCAAGGCCCGTGTCGCCCTCATTGAGCGTCATCGTATGGGGGGCGACTGCCTGAATACCGGATGCGTACCCAGTAAGGCGCTGATACGCACTGCGTCGTTGGTGTCCATGGTTCGGCGGCATAAGGCCTTTGGCCTGCGTTCGGCTACTGTAGAGTTTGACTTTGCGGAAGTTATGGAGCGCGTGCAGCGCGTCATCCGCAAGATCGAGCCCCACGATTCCGTCGAGCGTTATACATCCCTGGGCGTCGAATGTTTCACCGGACACGGAGAAATCGTGTCACCGCATGAGGTGCGTGTCGGCGACAGGACGTTGACCACGAAGAATATCATTGTTGCTACCGGAGCCGCGCCGTTTATTCCCCCGATCTCCGGGCTCGAAGCTATCGATTTTCTTCACACGGACAACATCTGGGACATTCGTGAAAAGCCGCAACGTCTGGTTGTCCTTGGCGGCGGTCCGATTGGCTGTGAGTTGGCGCAATGTTTTCAGCGGCTTGGATCCGACGTGACTCAGGTCGAGATGGCGCCGCAGATCCTTGGCAGGGAAGACGAAGAGATCATACGACTATTGACAAACAGATTCACGGACGAGGGCATTGACCTGCGTGTCGGGACCAAGGCAGTTGAGGTCGAAAGTGGCGATAGCGGCACAAGTCTGGTCGTCGAAGAAAACGGCAGGCGAGACACGATTCAATTCGATAAGATCCTCGTCGCAGTCGGTCGAAAGCCGAATACTGCGGGGTTTGGTCTTGAGGAAGTCGGTGTGACTTTCACCAGCCGTGGCGCGGTCGCAACCGATGCCTACGGTCGCACAAGTATGCCGAACATATTCGCATGCGGCGACGTCGCCAGCCCGTATCAATTCACGCACATGGCCGCGCACGGCGCCTGGTACTGTGCCGTAAACGCCCTGTTCAGTCCAGTGAAAAAATTTCGAGAGGATCTGTCTGTCGTCCCATGGTGCACGTACACCGATCCCGAAATTGCCCGTGTCGGTCTCAACGAGAAAGACGCGCGTGAACGGGGCATTGCATACGAGGTCAGCCGCTATGATGTCGACGACCTCGACCGGGCGATTACGGATGAAGAAGACTACGGCATTGTGAAAGTACTCACCCCACCGGGAAAAGATACGATACTCGGCGTTACGATTTGTTCATATCATGCCGGTGATCTGTTGCCGGAGTACATCTCGGCCATGAAGCACGGTCTCGGGTTAAACGCTATCCTGAATACCATTCATGTTTATCCGACTATGGCAGAGGCGAATAAGTTTGCCGCCGGGGTGTGGAAAAAGGCACATGCACCCCAAAAGGTTCTAGCCTTTCTCGAATGGTTGCATCGATTTCGAAGGGGGTGAGAAGTGGGAAGTGGGAAGTGAGAAGTGAGAAGTGAGAAGTGAGAAGTGAGAAGTGAGAACTCGCGAGTCTGATTTGCGCTACAGGCCCAATTTTTACGGCACGACACCGGCAGTTACTCAACGGTGCCACCACTAACTACTCACTCTCCATGACGCAACCCGGACCGTTGGTGTCCGGGGAAATCCGGTCCCATGCCGCGCATGCCGTGGTCTCACTATCCATGACGCAACCGGACCGTTGGTGTCAGCTGCGATCCGCAATCGGACTTGTAAAGAATCCGGGTCCAGAGGACCCGGATTTGAGAGCGCCTCCTCAAGGGGGCAAGCGGCTGCCCCCTCAAAGGGGCGCACTGACTGTTCCCGTATAGATTGATATTATGCTGCTTGCTTCCGCTTACGCCGATTTGTCGGTGTGAACATCCATCTGCGGGTAGGGAATAGAGATGTCTTCCTTATCAAATTCTTTCTTGATATTTTCATGCATGGCGAAGTAGACGGCCCAGTAGTCAGCAGAATTCACCCAGCCGCGCACGACGAAATTGACGGAGCTGTCGCCAAGTTCTTTGACGGCGACCAAGGTTGCCGGATCTTTGAGGATGCGGGCGTCGGCATCAAGTACACGCTGGATAACGGATTTTGCCTTGTCGATATCATCGTCGTAGCTGATTCCGAAGAGCATATCGACGCGGCGCCGGGGCTCGGTCGAATAATTCACCATCGCACTGGATGAGAGCGGTGCGTTTGGGATGATAATGGTCTTGTTATCGCCGGTCTTCATGATCGTATTAAAGATTTGAATTTCCTTGATGACGCCCGCGAAGCCCTGGGCCTCGACGAAATCTCCAACCTTGAAGGGTTTGAAAATCAGGATCATCACGCCGCCGGCAAAATTTTGCAGCGTGCCGGATAATGCCATACCGACGGCGAAACCCGCCGCACCCAGAATCGCAATAAACGATGTAATTTCCACACCGATCATGCTGACTACGCTCAGTACCAGCAATACCTTCAATATAACGGTTAAGAAGCTCGCCAGGAAAGGGCGCAACGACGGGTCGACGTTGTTCTTTTCCATCAGCTTTGATGCGGTGCCAACAATGACTCCTATCAGCCACAGTCCAATGAATAGCGTGGCGATCGCCAGCAGCAGTTTCGGCGCGTAAGCGATGCCCAATTCCGTCGCTTTGGCGACATATTGATCGAGATTGTCCATCTGTGAGGTATCCTTTTTTGCATTGTTATGTGTTGTACAACTGGCATCCGCGGCTGCGATACGCCTTCGGCGGCGCTAACTGTGATTTAGTGCTGCCCAAACCGGGCACCGGAATCATTCGGCTGTGTTCCCCTCACAAGAACACTGATATACAGCCACAATAAATATAGCACGGGAATGCGATCGCGTCTCGTAAACGGTGTCTTCAGAACGTTAATATCCCATAAACGCTGCCGTTCCGCGACCGAATTCTCAGGCGAGGTTTACAATGCCACGCCCGAACATTATCCTTGTTACCATCATGGCACCGAACAATCATGAAAATGAAACTTTTGTTTTGCTATACGCCAAGAATCCCGTGGCAGGCAATGTAAAAACCCGTCTTGGTCGGCCGCCGGACGGAGTCGGCTACGCGAACGCCGCCGACGTGTACCGCGCGTTGCTGCTCGACCAGATCGACCGGATTCACGATTGTCACGATATAACATTGTGCATCTCAACGCGCGCGAGTGACGCCGCAGCTTTGCAGCACGTTGTCGGGGGGCATGTTGAGGTCGTGATCAATCTCGAATCGTCAGATCTGGGCGTGTTGATGATGAACAGTTTTCGCGTAGGCCTCTCGGATCGGGCATTTCGCAACGTCATCATTATCGGTTCCGACGTGCCGGCGCTTTCCGTGACAGAACTTCGGCAGGCAGTCATCGCACTCAACGGATCTGACGTCGTCCTGGGACCCGATGCGGGCGGAGGTCTGTATCTAATCGGGGCACGGGTTGCCCTCGATAACCTCGAGTGCGTGGATTGGAGTCGGGGAACGGACTTCGAAGAAATCTCACGACGCGTTCGTGCCGCCGGGCTTCGTGTTGAAACGCTGCATGTTCTTGCTGATATAGACACGACGGCGGATTTGATGCATTACAATCATCAGCGGCTCAATGGCGGTTACGGCGAGCAGTCGGCGGCGCCACGGACATGGTCGCTCCTCGATCGGTTCACGGCTGAAGGGCTGATTCCTTCGTCCAGCTGATGGCGGCGATCCGAGCAAGAGCGCGCACGTCGATGGCACACGACATTTTCGGATGATTAATCAGATGATTTCGATCATTATACCGACCTACAGCAAATCTGCATCTGCACTGAGCGCCTGCCTTCGGAATGTGTGCAACCAAGGTGGTGAATTTGAGGTCATTGTCTCGGATTACGGTACCGCCGAACTGGATTCAATCATTGACGACGTCCGTTGTATGATTACGGAGTGCTGCACAGTTACCGGGGTTCGGTATGATACCACAGACGGTAGGATTCATCGCTCGCGTGCAATGAATGACGGTGCGTCACAGGCGGTTGGTAATTTCTTGTTATTTCTTCATTCGGATACGACTCTTCCCGACGGCGGTATCAAGAAGATCGAACAGTGTTTCGATAATCCCGAAGTCGTAGCTGGCGGTTTTCTGAAGCGCTATGATCGCAAGACGCCGCTGCTGGCGCTCACTGAATTCGCTTTGAACGTGCGTGCGCGGCGTGCGCGGGAATTCGTCGGTACAAACGCGATATTCGTGCGCGCCGATGTCTTCGCAGATCTGCGCTACAACGAAAACTTCCTTGAGGATGTTGAATTTTCGGATGAGCTTTGCCGACGCTACGGTCGCGATCGCATTGCCGTGATCACAGACCCGGTGCTGGTCTCGTCGGAAAAATACCTGCACATCGGGTCGTTGAAGGCAACACTTATCAATGCCGTGATTATGACGGCTTATCGGCGTTTTCACATTCCGCATCATCGGCTCGAAACGTTCTATCGCCGTTCCGCTGTTCCATCCTACGGTGAAATTTTACGCGATGCCGTAACCTTGATCAAATCGTCGTAGCATTCATTTGGTGGCCATTGCTCGCAATTCGGTGAGACGACGATTATCCTCTATCTTGGCCGATGCACGCAGCCTATCGCGAGGGGCGGCGTCTTGTTTAGGAATTTCCGTTATCGATAACGCCATGGAACGCGGTGCGGAAATGGATTTTTCCCCATCGCGGCACGTCATCGGAATGCAGGCGTGATGAGCGTGATAATTGGCAATGTCAACAAGCGGACACACAATCCGAGGTAGGACAGCATGACTTCGCCAGATCCATATGTAGAACTCCCGCCGGGCACACAGCCAACGGTCCAATCGAAAAACGAAGAGAAGGCGAATAGCGTCATCCACGCAATCGGTTTTGCACTCAGCGTGGCGGGGGGGTGCGTACTGGTACATGCGGCGGTGTGCCGAGGCACAGTGTGGCATGTTGTGTCGAGCGCGGTATTCGGTAGCTCGCTGGTCGCGCTGTACCTGATTTCCACATTATATCACTGCATGAGCGCGGGCCGCACCAAGCGGATCTTCAGGCGGCTGGACCATATCTGCATTTACTTGTTGATTGCCGGCACGTACACACCCTTTACGCTCACTTTTCTGCGTGGCGGCTGCGGTTGGACGTTGTTCGGAGTTGTTTGGGGCCTTGCGATTAGCGGGATTATCATAAAGGGATGGTTTGGTCCGCGATTCGAACTGGTTTCGACCGCCGGCTACCTGATTATGGGCTGGTCGATTGTAATCGCTGCAAGACCAATGCTCAACGAATTCCCGCTTGGCGGGTTGATCCTCCTGTCGGTCGGAGGGCTGTGCTACACGGTGGGCATACCTTTCTACCTTCTTGACTGCCGGGTCCGCTATTTCCATGCAGTGTGGCACGTCTTCGTCCTTGTGGGCAGCATTCTACATTTTTTTAGTGTTCTACTATTCATCATTCCCTCCGCCGCATGACGCCTGACTCAAGGACGTTTTGGCATCGCTCAACGCCGAAATTCGCTGGAGTTCACGATTTATCGTGGGTTTCACGCCCCGCTATCGCGTCCAGTCCTTAACGCCGCGACACCGATGCGGACCGCACCAGCTCTACTGCGTTCGGGTCCGTCGGTATTCGGACTCGATTTTATCAAGAAACTGGTTCAGCCGCACTTCGGTATTCGCCAGGTGATGCTCGTGCCGTGCGACTCGGTCGACGAGCGGGGCAATTCGCGGCTGGGCATTCCATATGTTCTCGATGTCTCCGAGATACGCCTGAATCTGCAATGCGGTCTGGTGATCTTCTGCCAGTTTCGTGCGCGCGCTGTCCAATTGCAGCCGGTAATGGTTGAACGCACCCGTTCGCAAATAGTCCAACGCCTTCATGAACTGCGAAATCGCGTCGGTCAGCAGCGGATGACCGTCATAGAGCAAATCAAAAAAACCTTCATAGAGCGGAACGATGCCGACAACCCGTCGATCGTACGTGAGCGAATACGACACCAAATCATCGATCGGTATTTCCTTGAGGTCGAAGCGGCCGTCCGCGCCGGGCATGATCGTTGAAAACGTCTGCAGCGCCGTAATGCGGTGCATGGTCGAGGCGAGTGAGAGGCGATTGTGCTGGTCGACCGCAACATCCAGGAACATATTCCGAAACCATTTCTGCACCGCCTCCGGACTTCCGATGTCGCCAAGCAGCTCATACAGCATCGTCGAATGGGACCTGCCTTCATGCGACGCCGTACCGACTTGCTTCAATAATGCTGGCACGACATCGCGGTTGTGGTTCCGCAGAATGCGAACAAGACACGCGCAAATCTCGCTGTAAATACCATACAGATCGCCCATGTCCGGCGTCACTTCATGATCCAGAAGGATCGGTAGTTGCGGCGCCTGATCGGCTTCTGCAAGAAGCCTGGCGGCGCTGAAGGTTACGATTGGTTGGCGTTGATCGGCGCGATACTGGAGCCCGGCGATGAGCCAGCCCGGTACGACTCTCGCCGAGACCAACGTGCCGTTACGGTCGGCGGCAATACGTGATCGCAACAGAGCACGGATCAGAAAATGGTGCGCCTGTTGCACATGCGCGGCGGTATCAATGGTGATGTCCAGCGGCGCGTGCGAGTGAATTCGGAAACCACGTCCCGAACGAATCCGCAACGCCCCGCCGGCGTCTCGGCGATCGCCCCATAACGCATTAATGTCATCACGGACTCCGTCACACCACAATCTCAGGTCCCGCTCAAAAACCGTATCGGCAAAACCAACCGTGGTAACGCTGTAGTCCCGGCTGCGTGCGTGTTCGTCGGGAGGCCCGGCACAGAGTGTGGCGGCGACTAGTATGAGTAGCGCATAGCTCCCGGAATGCGCGGAGCGCAGTAGCCCGCATCTGACCGTGGCGCGTGGTTGCATTGGCGCAATTTTCATCAAAGTGACACCTGCTTTACGGGGAAAAATCTGGGAATGGACGTATAGTCTCCATCATGTCCCGGAATGAAAATAGTTGTAAATGTCTGCGAATCCTGATTCCGTTGTTGATCTCGGCAACGGCTGCGAGCGCCATCGCGGATGATATCTGGGCGCCGCACGAGCATCCAGCCACGGTCATCCGGAAGATAACCGGCTTCACGGAACCTGCAAGGACCCTCACGGTATCGTCGGAATTCGATGGGCGTATCGCGGATGTACTCTATGACGCCGGCGAGACCATTCCCGGCGAATACAATCAGGCGGTGCCGCTGGCGAGATTGGACGACACTTTTGCCCGCCTGGCGTGGCGGCGCGCCACGGCCGCGACGGATACCGCGACACAGCAGCAACACGAGACAGAGGCACGGTTGGACCTGGCGCAGCGTGAGCGAGCGTATCGAAAACGCGAGGTCGATCGAATTGAAGCTCTCGCCGCGGACGGAAAGATCGCCGCCACCGAACGTGATGCCGCCGAATTCGCGTCGGATACCGCGGTGCTCCAGGTGAAGCTGGTACAAACCGCTGTCGAACTGGCAGCCGCAAAGGCAGCTGAAGCGGATGTCGCCGTGGCCGAAGCAGAAGAAAGACTGCGGCGACACACCCTTTCCGGTCCCGGGGGGTGGCATGTTGTCGAACGCGTCGTCGAACCCGGAACAAACGTGCAACCCGGTACACCGGCGCTGCGACTCGCCGACACCCGCGAACTGGCCGTTATCCTGCATCTGTCCGAAACCGAGGTTGCCGCATTGACCGCCGGTCCGGTTGTCATGAGCTTTCCGCATTATCCGTCTTTGTCCCGACCGGCGACGATCCACCGCGTCGCAGTGGAACACGATCTCAGGAGCAATAAACGCGAAGTCGAGCTGCGGATTGCCGGGGCTCCCCCGATAACCGGCGGCATTGAGGTGTCGATTTCACTTGAAATCGACGCATCGGGCGACGCGGTGGAGATCCCGAGCGCTTTCCTTGGGCGCAGGCTCGAGCAATACTACATTACCTCCGAGACCGGGGAGTCCATCGGCGTCATTCCGCTGAGCATACAAAACGGCGCCGCCTGGGTCGCCGGCA
>JAJFLQ010000115.1 GCA_021772615.1 Verrucomicrobiota bacterium
AACGCCAAGCAACAAACGGGATTCCACAAGGGGCGCGCCCCTTTGGCCGCCGGAGGCAACATTCGCTGGTTCGTCATCATCGCTCGATCTCCTTAAACTTGAGCGTCATCTTGGCGCGCACGGCGGCGAGTTCCTTTTCGAGAACGTCGATTTCCAGCTGCACGGCGTCGATGTCGATCTCTTCCTCCTCCTCGAAGGTGTCGACGTAGCGCGGGATGTTGAGGTTGAAGTCGTTTTCCTTGATCTCGTCGAAGCCGGCGACGTGCGCGTACTTTTCGACCTCGGCACGCGCGACGTAGGTCGCCATGACGGCGGTCAGCTGCTCTTCCGACAGGGTGTTTTGGTTCTTGCCGGACACGAAGTCGCGGCTGGCGTCGATGAAGATTACGTCATTGCGGAGCTGGGGCTCCGCGCTCCCAGCTTTTTCCCGGGCACGGTCAAAGACGAGAATGGCAACGGGGATATTGGTGGTGGGGAAGAGATTGCCGGGCAGGCCGATAACCGCGTCGAGCAGGTTTTCCTCGATCATCTTCCGGCGGATCCTCCCTTCGGCGGCACCGCGAAAGAGCACACCATGCGGGACAACGACGGCGACGCGTCCTTCTTTTTCCAGCGCCGTTTCGATCATATGACTGATGAAGGCCCAGTCGCCCTTGCTCTTGGGCGGCACGCCGCGCCAGAACCGATTGTACTGATCACTGTCGGCGTGCTCGGCCCCCCACTTATCCAGCGAGAACGGCGGATTGGCGACCACGCAGTTGAATTTCATCAAACGATCATTCTCCACCAGCAGCGGACTGTTGAGCGTGTCGCACCATTCGACGCGGGCGCTGTCGAAACTGTGCAGGAACATGTTCATGCGGCAGAGCGCCCAAGTGCTGCCGTTGGATTCTTGGCCGAACAGCGCGAAGTTGCGACCGTCGACCTGTTTGGCGGCCTGGATCAAGAGCCCGCCCGAGCCGCAGGCCGGATCACAGATGCGGTCGCCGGGCTTGGGCTGCGCCAACCGCGCCACCAGATCGGTAACCTGCAGCGGCGTGAAGAATTCGCCGGCCTTCTTGCCGGAGTCCGAGGCGAAGCGTTCGATCAGATAGATGTAGGTGTTGCCGATGACGTCCTCGGAGACGAGGCTGGGCTTCATGTTCAACTGCGGCTTGTGGAAATCCTCCAGCAGCTGCTGGAGGCGGCGATTGCGGTCCCTGGTCTTGCCGAGGTTGGCCTCGCTGTTGAAATCGATATTGCGAAAGACGCCATCGAGCTTGCTCTTGTTGGCCTCTTCGATGTGGTCAAGAACGATGTTGATCAGCTCGCCGATATTGGCCGTTGCCCGTCGTTCGTAGAGGCTGTAATAGGTCGCCGGAAATGCGTCGAGGACCGTGATGTCGCCGGTTTTGTCGTTCGTCTCGGTTAGCTTCACAGTGGGCAGGATGAAGCGCTCACGCTCGAGCTTGCGGCGGATGCGAGCGTCATCGTCGCCGTATTGCTTGCGGTATTCTTCGTAATGATCATCCCAGACGTCGGAGATGTACTTCAAAAAGAGCATCACCAGGATGTAGTCTTTGTACTGGGCGGGGTCGACGACGCCGCGAAAGGTATCGCACGCCGCCCAAGCGGCATTGTTGACGTCTTTTTGGTCTATCCTGCTGCTCATAGGGTTATTCTCCTTGGGCAAATCGCGTTAGTTTTGTTGAGATGTAGTGGCCGCGCTTGTCGGCCAGCGCGTGTAACAGCGCTTGCTCCTGCGCCGATAGCGCCGCCAGCTCGATGATCGCCCGCTGCCTGGCGAGGGGCGGCAGCAGGACCGGCAGCTCTTCGATCGCCTGCTTGCTGATCATCTTTTGCGTCGTTCCCTTGGCACGACTGGCCAGAAACGCCTGCGCGTCGCGTTGATTAATGGTCCAATTCAAGTACTTCGGCAGAACCTGATCGGGCTTGGTGATGCGGATGCGCAGCAGCGGTGCGGCGACAACAGCCGCCCCCGGATCTTCCAGCAGTACAGCCGACGTCGTTGTCTGCCCACGCGACCGAAACACCAAATCTCCGCGGCATACCAGATGGTGATTCTTGACGGCATCCATATCGACCTTCACCAAGTCTCGGCAACTGACGACATTATCCTGGCCCAGATCCTTCATTTGAATGATTGCGCCGCCGCCCGCTGCTGTCGAGCGCTCAATTCGCGATCGAAACGAGTAGCCGGTCTGCACCATTGCAATATCTTTTATCCTCAATGTCGCCATGTGGCGTTCTCCGTTATGCGAAAATTCTATTACTTCAAAATAAGCCAAGTCTACACTTTGTCAATTGCAAAACGAAAAAATGACGTTACTGTAGGTGGTGATTTGCTGTGCTAACGTACACCACGTCCAAACGCCAACAGCAGGCGTATGAGGGGTGCGCCTCGATGCACCAGCGAAGGACGAGTTGCACGACGATGCACCTGTCGGTCGGGAATAGGGTTTGACGCCCCTGAGAATACGGGCTTCCCTCATATCATGCGAACCTGTCGCGGCCGATGGTAAATGTTTTGACTTCTGTTCGGGACGGGAGCAGGATGCGAAAGGCAATTAAACCCCAGGCATCTCAGCGACGAAAGCGTAAATTTACCACCGAGCAAGAAGCCGACCATCATCATTGTCACATCAGCAAAGACGGAAAAGCATCTCATCCCGATCGCAAACGGAAAATTTTACTGCAACGCTGGAACTGGACAGGCTTCGCCGATGCGTTGTACGACGTCCGGCACCCGGAGTGACACACCTCCAGCATGTATTGACCCGGAGTATTTTCCAACTTCAGATAAACTGGATAAATAGGAATCATGAACCATAAGACATTAGGAAAATTGGGCGTACCACATGGGGAGCCGATGCGGTGTGCATTCGAGGTCACAAAGAAACTCGCCGAATCCGATATGACAGCCGAGCACATGCAGGATGCCATTGCAGCGGTGGCGCAGCGACCAGCAGACTTTCTCCATGACCCGGTCATGGCCGATCTTGCGAAATCGCTGTCGACCAATCGCTTTGTTCCTCGGCAATCGCCTGCGCCGTGGAAGCAATGGGGCGCCGATCTCGAAGCGCAATCCATACAGCAAATGCGACATGCATGCGACCTGCCGGTATCGGTCGCCGGTGCGTTGATGCCGGATGCCCACCCGGGGTATGGGCTGCCCATCGGTGGAGTGCTTGCTACAGACAATGCGGTCATTCCTTATGCAGTCGGTGTGGACATCGCGTGCCGCATGAAAATGTCGGTCACCGACATACCCTGCACCGAGCTGGACGACGATCGCGGACGTCGGCGTCTTGCCAAAGCGATCGAGAGCGAGACACGGTTCGGTGTCGGCGCGTCGTTCAAGCGCAAACGGCATCATGCCGTTCTGGAACGGGACTGGTCGGTAAGCCCGGTTACTCGCAAGAACAAGGACAAGGCCTGGGCGCAGCTGGGAACAAGTGGAAGCGGCAATCATTTCGTAGAGTTTGGCATCTTTGCGGTCGATGACGATGGGCTGGGCATCTCGCCGGGATCGTATGTGGCGTTGTTGAGTCACAGCGGCAGTCGCGGGACCGGCGCACAGGTTGCCAATGTTTACAGCAAGCTGGCTCGTGAGCGTCACCCCGAATTGCCGAAGGAGCTACGCCATCTGGCATGGCTGGATATCGATACGCACGAAGGAGCAGAGTATTGGCGAGCGATGGAATTGATGGGGCACTACGCCGCAGCGAATCATGCCTGTATCCATCGGCATATCGTCGCGCATCTGGGTGTCGACGTCCTTCTGGATATTGAAAACCATCATAATTTTGCCTGGAAGGAGCACCATCTCGGACGCGACGTGATCGTGCACCGCAAGGGCGCGACACCGGCAGGCGAGGGTGTGCTCGGCATTATTCCGGGATCGATGGCCAGTCCGGCCTACGTTGTAAGCGGCAAAGGCCAGCCGGAGTCGTTGAACTCCGCATCCCACGGCGCCGGGCGCGTAATGAGTCGGAGGAAGGCGATGCAATCGCTCTCCTGGAACGACGCCAGACGGCTTCTGCGCGAAAAGAACGTGACGTTGCTGTCGGCCGGGTTGGACGAAGTCCCGATGGTATATAAGGACATCGATGCGGTCATGGCGAGCCAGAGTGATCTTGTAGAGATCCGAGGGTGCTTTCGGCCGCGTCTCGTCAAAATGGCGCCGCACGGCGACCGTCCGGAAGATTGATGTGTCGCGCGATATGAGAATTGGCAAAAAGAGGCATAAATACGAAGATACGGACTGGACCACGCAAAGAATCGGGGAACCGCGAATGGACGCGAATAGACGCTAATGAAATATTTGGGCAAGACGTCATCGGCGGGTGTATCCCAATGGCAGAGGCTTCCGGCTTCGAACCGGAAAATGGGTGTTGGAATCCCTCACCGTCTGCCAAAATCGACTGTGGGTTTTCTACCCGATATCATTTGTAGAAGGGTAGTTGTTGGACGTTCGCGCTTCAGCGTGCTTGCGCTATGTAATGCGTGTTGTTCGCCGTGGCGCGAAACCCACGATAAATCGTGTACTCCAGCGAACGCGACACCAGGAATTCCTTACGTATAAGGCGTGGAATGAAATCAATTCGCACTGTCGCGGCAACGTGCAAGCGACAGAAGTTGAGCGAACGGGTTTATTCGCAAAATGGGAAACGTTTAGCCGCATCTATTCTCCCAGACAATCCTTTCCGATCATTTGCGACAGCGGAGCAAGCTTGAACTCGTCCAGTATTGCCACCGTAAGGTCGTACAGTGCCGGCGAATCCAGGGTGATTTTTTTGTTAGTGAGAAGTACGCCCGGTACAAGTCGGTTGTCGATGCAATGATCCCCGCTCCATGCGTCGGTGTTGACAGGGAATGTCTCTATCGGAAATGACCCGAGCGGATTTTCCCAGGAACTACGATACCCTTGTGAGTAGCCGATGATCAAATCCGGCCCGTCATCTTTGTGCGGCCCGCTGAAGTCTCGGGAAGGGCGCGTAACTTTCGAAACCGGATGCCTTCCGTTTCGCGGGTCTGTCATCGCCAGCAGTTCGGCTTCCAGGCGATCCAGGACCTGGTCGTAGGCAGCGCCGGGCTCGACAATGCCGTTTTTTTCCCGACCCTTCAGATTGACGTATACGCCGTTTAACCCCAGGGCATACGCTTTGGTGCCGGACCAATCCACCAGCCGCCAGAAATCATCCTGGCTTTTACCCCGCTGATACTGCGAGAACAGCCTGGTAAAACCGTTGTCCGCCAGCCATGAATTCAGGTTCACCCCCCAGTAGAACGGACTGAAACCATGATCTGACATCACGATCAGGGTGGTCTCACTATCGATGCTCGCGGTGACGCGTCCGAGGACGTCATCCATATTCCGGTAGAGCGTTTGAATGCGGGTCTCCATGAATGCATCTGCAACATGGCCTGGATGATTCTTGTCCATATAATGCCAGAGCATGTGAGATCCCTGGTCCACGGCCATGAAATAGAAGAACAGTAGATCACTGGTGTCGGATTCCAGGATATAGTCGAGAGCGCGGCTCCGTTCTCCGTGTGCGATCATCAGCTGGTCCCAGAATTCCTGTCCACTGAACACACCGTGAGTAAAGGCCTTCGTGTCTGCAGGCAGCTCCTGAGTGTAAAAATATCCGACGCATGAGCACAGCGTCTTCGACCATCCTGACGGATTCGATATCGGCATAGACGGGCTTGCCGGGTGGATTTGTAACGGCGAAACATACAGCTGAAAATCGGGTTTGAGCTGTTTCAGATAGAATCGTCCCATCGACTCTACGGTGATCAGTCCCGGAATGTTCTCGAATGTGATGTCGACCCAGTCGCTCCATTCCTTTTCTTTGAGTATAAATTCCTGGTCACCGACCTCGAATTTGGCGGCCCCGGCTTCGTTATCGATGTAGACAGTGAAGTCGACCGACGTTGGTGCGGGTTCGTAGACAGTCGTCTTTTCCGATCCACCGGCTGGAGATGTTGTGGCGTTGCGGCGAAAGGCATTGTCCGGTCCGTGCAGTTTCGCGCGCACGACGTTTTGTTCCACCTTGACGGGGTACGCGTTGCCGCCCGTATACGTACGATAGTCGGCCGGCAACCGGTTGGTGTAGTATGAGAAGGTTCCCGGGGTTCCCAGAATATCCGGTGTCCCCATCCCCGATAATTGCAGGCCAGGTGCGTCGACAGGCGGAAAATTAACCGGCATACGGAATATCGTGGATGTGTAACCGGCGTCGCCCAATACCTGCCAGAACGCTTTTCCTTTTCGTAGCAATTCGACCTTGCCGCCGGACAACGGCAAGACCCAGGTTCGCCACTGGAGGGATTTGGGAGGGCTCGCTCGGGACATTGATGAAAACGGCGTAAAGGATTTGGGATCACGATGTATGAAATCGTAAATCCCGTGTCCACCCGGATCCATGCCGGTGATAAAGGTGGACCAGGCTACCGGACTTTGCGGCGCCATCGTTGTTTGCAACGGTTTGAAATCCCCCTCGGTAGCGAGTTTCTTGAAATTCGGCATCACGCCGGCATTCATAAACTTTTTCAGGAGATTAGGATCCATTCCATCTATGCCGAGTATGACGACACGTTGATTCGCGGCGCAGGAGACGGAAATTGCCAACCAGGCGGCAAAGACAATTCTGCGTGCCGAAGAGCGTTGCACGGCCGGCTGTCGGGAGGGGAGGGTGCGATTCATAACTTGAATTTGTGAATGTTAACCAACAACCTGAATAAGCACTTGATAACGTGATATTGGGAATACAGCGGCACCGAGACGACGTCGGATACCTTGTCGGGCTGCGCAGTGCTCACTGCGTATGGTAGGTGTCTGATCACAGCTCCACGCCAAGGACGCCTTTGAACGCATAGCCGACGACGATTGACACGATAAGAAACTGGAGTAGCCAGTGGCACCGCCACCCGGCAATGTCAAGGTTGCGATCCGGGTATGTAATTTCTATAGACTCCACACCGGCGCTGCTTGGAAGCGGCGGCTCGCAGGGATAGAGAAAATACTCAAAAACGTTCTTTCCCGTCCGTCGTCGCGAGGCAAGCTGCTCATTGTTGTCGCCGATGCTCAACTGCTTTGTCAACGTCTCGCCGTTGCATGTAACCTGCAGTGAATGAATACCGGCCTGTCGAGCCTCGATCCGCCACGCGATTTCCTTTTTTTCGGGGATCTTGATGCCCAGCGTGTCGACCGTATACGCCGGATCCGACCCCAGTGTGGTTGGCTGTGGGCCGACTAGAGGTGACGGATCGGCGAATGTCAACTTTACGATTGCTTTCTCACCTACACGTAAAGGCCGCGCATCGTAGCGGTGGTTAAGCTGAACGATGACGCACGCTACCGGCAGCGAGAGAATCAGTATGGGCCGAATCGAGTACTGCATATACACCAATGTGTGGCGAAGAATGGAGCCGAGACTCCGAAATATCGTGACCAGATTTTCGTTGAACAAGCGAATCGCCAGAAAATTCGCGTCAATGCAGGTGCGTACGGACTTGATCGCCGATTGATCCGACACCTTACCGTATACCCACACCATCACGAGACCTGCGACGGCAGATATCACGGTGAGCGATACGATTGGGTCCAGGTATCGCATTGGCAGACAAAACACGTGAAGGATACCGCCGAATATCTGGTTGGCATGGTGAATGAAGGTTAGCATGTAGAACTATGAGATATACCCCAATCCCTGCATTCTTTTCTTGATTTCTTCCTGAGAATCCGAATCCTCGAATTTCGCCACTTCTCTCTCAATGATGTGAATAAGAAACTCGTCTACGGACGAATATCCTGCCGCATCGGCAATGATCCTGGCCTGGTTGTACAGGGCCCGATCGATCTTGATCTTTGGTTCAAACATTCGTATTCACCTCACGGCGTTCGTGGTCGGCATAGAATCGAGACCACCAATTTACTTCAAAACCCATGCATTGCACACAGGCCTGTTCACACCGCTGCGTCGGAAACCGGCAATGTCGCGACACCACAGCAACAACGAAGATCGCTGCGCTACTGATGTTTTCCTGTTTACCCGGCGATCAACTCCCTTTATGGCAGACCCCAAGCCAGGTCACCCAACCCCGGGTCCTTTTCCGCTTTCGGATTCGTTTTCGGCACAACCAAATCTGCAATCTCACTTCTGCAATCTGCAATAGCCATAACTCGTCACCGTTTTCGATTTCGATTTCGATACAACCCGGGTTCGACTGCCTCAGCCATCGCTGCTTCATCCAGCCGGGCGCTCACAAAGGCGTTGATGACAGCCGCATTCCGCGTCGGGTCGCGAATCACATCGCCGTAATCGACGAACAACGCCTGAAAATTCCGGGTATGCTTCAGATACGAGTGCGCAATTCGCACGTGGTCCTCAAAATACGTCCGCATCCGGCTGTCCGCAGTGTCATCACATGGTTCGTTGCGATGCTCCAGCATCTTACGCTGTGAAGCCAGGATTTCATCGATGTTGCGAAGAACGAATATGACCTTGTAATTCAACGTCAGTGGCAGCTCCCGAAGCAGGGGCGATATGATTTTCAGCCCTTTGCCGCGGCAATCCGCCAGCCAGGATTGGTCATCTTCGCGATTCAGCGTCCTGACTCGAGCCAATTCACAGTAGCCCCTGGGATTGTCGACGTCCTCCTTCCGTTCATCGTCGTCCACCACAGGCAGCCCGCCGGCACTGAGCATCTGCATCAGTAACGACGTGCCGGAACGCGGGATACCCGAAACAATGACCAACGGTTTGCCGTATCGGACTCGATAAATGATCTTTTTCAGCATAGGGTGTATGATGTGCCGTCTATTACATGAAAGTCGCCAGCCCGGCTGCCGGCACGGCGCCGGGAAGTCCGGTGTCTTCGGGATTAGCCGAGTTCGCGGGAACGTGGTCGCGAAATGGATGATCGCGGTGGTCGTCCTGCTCGTTAATGTAGCACCGGCCGACGCGTATGTCGGGCCGGGCGCCGGATTCGCGTTCGTTTCTTCGTTCTTTATCGTCTTTTTTACCATTGCCCTGGCATTTCTCATTCTACTTACGTGGCCGATTCGGTGGGTGTTCAGGACGATCATGAGGCTCGTCCGGGGCAGGAAAAGTCGGGTGCAACGGGTCATTATCGTGGGACTCGATGGTCAGGATCCTGAGCTCACGCGACAATTTATGAACGAAGGTTTGCTGCCGAATTTTTCCCGGCTTGAGAAGCTGGGCTGTTTCACGAAACTCAAGACCACGCTTCCGGCAGAGTCGCCGGTCGCGTGGTCCTCGTTTCAAACCGGCTGTAATCCGGGCAAACACCGGATCTACGATTTCCTTGTGCCCAACAGGAAATCGATGCTTCCCGAACTGTCATCCGCGAGCGTTGCGGCGTCGAAACGCGTTTTGAAGCTGGGGCGGTACAGAATTCCGCTCGGCACGCCGTCGATGCAAATGAAACGCAAGAGCATACCCTTTTGGCATATCCTGGGGCGCAGCGGCGTTTTCAGCACAATTCTGAGGATCCCGATTACCTTTCCTCCGGAAAAATTTCACGGTGTCGAACTTTCTGCGATGTCCGTCCCCGATATTCTGGGAAGCCAGGGGACCTATCTGTATTTCAGCTCAGATCCAGACGAATCCCGCACATTGGTCAGCGGCATCCACTATCCTCTGGTCGCAGATGGAGATACGCTCTCGGGCGTTCTGCCGGGACCGGAAAATACACTCATTGACGATGCAGGTAGTCTCGATATTGACTTTCGGGTACAACGACCGGAGGAGGGAGCTTCCGGCGTCGAAATCGCGATCGACGACACGTCCTATCCATTGCTCCCAGGTGAATACAGCCCGTGGATTCATCTCACATACAAACCGGGCTTGCGCGTGCGAATCTACGGCATCTGTCGATTTCTCCTGTTGGAATCACAGCCTCATGTTCGCCTCTACGTAACGCCGATTCAGATCGACCCGGAACGTCCGGCGCTGCCGGTGTCGCATCCGTCAAGCTACTCGATTTACCTGGCCAAGCGCCAGGGACCGTTTGCCACTCTCGGCGTCGCTGAAGATACGTCGGCGTTGAACGAGGGGATCATAGACAGCGCGGCATTCCTGGACCAGTGCCACAGCGTTCACGACGAGCGCGAAACGATGTTTTTCGATGCCCTCGACAAGACGCCGCGGGGCAATGTAACCTGTGTGTTTGATATCACGGATCGCGTGCAGCACATGTTTTTTCGATGTTTCGATGACGGCCACCCGGCTTCGGACGAGCACGACAATGGGCGCTATCATGACGTCTTCCGTGACCTTTACCGACACATGGACAGACTGGTAGGGCGCGTCATCGACCGGACCGACGAGAATACCGTGCTTATCGTGTTGTCGGACCACGGATTCAAGTCGTTTCGCTATTGTGTGGATATCAATTTATGGTTGGAACAGAATGGATTCCTTCGCCGGGTGAAGGATCCTTCCGGTAGCGACATGCTTCAGGATATTGATTGGAGCGGAACGCGGGCGTACGCGGTCGGGTTCGGCGGCATATATCTGAATCTGCGGCACCGAGAGGCGCATGGCATTGTCGAAAAAGGCGAGGAAGAGGCTTCGGTGAAAGCCGAGCTTGCCGGTAAACTCCTGGCGTTATGGGATGAGGCCACCGGAGCGCAGCCCGTAAAAAATGTGTTCGATCGCTATGAGGTGTATGAGGGGCCGTATGTAGCCGATGCGCCGGACCTGGTCGCCGGATTTACCCCCGGATATCGCGTGGCATGGGAAACGGTCACCGGCGGGTTCGGCGAGCGCGTAATTTCGCCGAATACGCGCGCGTGGAGCGGCGATCACAATATGAACCCGGCCGATGTTCCAGGGATATTTTTCTGCAACCGAAAGATCACGAAGGCGTTCCCCGGCATCGTCGACATTGCCCCGACTGTGCTGGACTTATTCGGTGCGGCGATTCCCTCGTATTGCGACGGTGAGTCGTTGTTGCCGAAGGGAAGTCCGTGAACCACGTTGCGATTGCGGGCTATTGCTTTACCAGAGACTGCGAAAGATCCAGCAACACGACGTTGTTGGACGTATTGGTTTCTGAGGCGTGACCGGTGACCAACACGGCGATGCAGCGTGTGTGCCCATCCGGCGACCAATCGTAGGTGTAATGTCGTTTCTGGCCTGGAGCGAAGGTTTCATTGTATTGCTGTGAATGCAGAATGACGTCGTCCTGGTCGCCAACCTGACGGTTGCCCGAGAGAATCCACTGTAATTGCCATGGTCCGCTTGCCAGGCCGCCCGTCGGATGGTTGGCCACGTCGACCTCGATGCGTACCGCACCGCCGGTGTCGAGATGGCGTTTGGACCCGCGGATGCCGAGATTCTCCGGATAAAGGTCGGGCGTTTTCGACAACGTCATTCCTGATCCCGTTATGCCCCAGGTGGTTTCTGTTGCGATCGCATTCCGTGCCTTGATCCGAAACGCATAGTGCGTGTCGGGCGTCAACCGGCTTACGGTAATGCGGCCCCATTCCGCGCGGGTTCTCCAGATCGGTTGCGCGCTGATGTCGCGACCGCTTTTTGAAAGGTAGTTGTTTTCGGTAACGTTAATGACGGCATATTGCGTAGCCGCAGAATTGCGATCTTCCCGTATCTCCAGATCCAGGCTGGTCGGTGTCGGATTCTTGACGATTGGTGCCAACGGCATGGCGGCGAAGGTGTCAACATACGCGATCGCCGACTGCTCACTTTCGTTCTTATTCGGAGATTTGTCACGGGTCATGACGCGGTACCCGTAGCGTGCGCCCGGCGATAAATCGGCGTCCATAAAGGTCAAGCTGCTGCTCCACTCGCTGTTGCTGCAGCCGCCGCTGTCCGATTCGCAGAGGAAACGGTACTCGACACCGTACATTTCCGGGTCGGTAACGTCCGCGACCGTCATTGAGACGGCGGTAGGCGATACGGCATAGGGCCGGGTGGCGAATGCCGGCGGATTCGGAATCGGCGCCTGCTGGTCATTGCCGCGTGCGACGTGAAGCTGTTTGTCCTTGTCTTCGGTTGATCGCGCTGATGCCGAGCCCACCGTGACGATGAAAAAATACTCCGGATCACCGTGGGCGTCCTCATGCCAGCGCGCAGTCCACTCGCCTTTGACAAAATAACGGCCGTTTTCTTCGTAGACACCGTGACTTTTGATCTCAGGATTCTTGATACGGTCATCGCCTGCGGCGTCGTGTTCCCAAATTTCCCAGGTTGGAACTACGTCCGGTAGAAAACCATCGACTTCTGCGAGCATTGTGACAACGTCGCCCTCGATGATCTTAAACGGTTTCTGCCATTCGGCGTTTAATATCTGCTCCGGCACCAGGTAATCGACTTCGAGTACCGGGCGTTCGTCGTCTTCCCACCCATGAATACAGACAAAAAAATTCGGTTTGTCGCGGTAGTATAAACCGGCGGCAAACCAGTTTCCCGCCAGCGCCTTCTGCAGGTGACCGACGGCGTCCGACCCCAGATTACTGCGCCAGATACCGTTGGTAAGTGCGACGTTGGTGAGGTACCGCGGATTGTTTCTGAGGCCGTAGCTGCGCGTGTGATAAATGGCATCCAGGGGATCTTCAGCCAGGCCGGTGAGGTCGACGATCGCACCCTTGCCGTGATCGTCGAAGACGGAAAATGTCAGGTATACCTTCTGTATGACGGCGGAGTCGGGTATCTCGGAAATATCGAAGCGCATCCAGCCGCCGGCGGTCTTGTCATCGAAATCGGGATTCTGGCCGACCAGCAGATAGGCCGGGTTGGCGCCCCAACCGGAATAATCGGAAAATACGGTGCCCGTGTGGTATGGGGCAGCGGTCACCTCTATTTTTTTCGTGCGCGGCACAGCCGCGTCGACACATGCCGGTCCGGCCATGAGCATGACTGCCAGCGGGAGCGCTGCGAGTACCGTAGCCCACATTCGCCGATTTTCGGGTCGCATCATCATGTCGCCTCGCCTTCTGCCTTCCAACCTGCGCCGACTTCCTGTTATCCATTCGCGGCGTGTTCAAATCAAGGCCATGGTTTCTGGGTGTAAAATGGCATCATCTGCGTGTTATGCAATAAAATATACGTGAGGATTATCGGGAACAGCGACGTGACGTCCTGGAACGAAAGACGTCGTAACCCAGAATCAACAGCAGCGGGATGTACATGGCGTTCCACACCCATTGATACTCGATCCACTCTCCGGTGCGGCGCTGATATGCGTAGACCCAGAATATCGCGCCGCTGGCAGCGCAATACCACAACCAACCGCGGCTGGGACGGTAGATCAGCAATACCACCAGAGGGATGATATACCAGGGGTGCACGGTCGGCAGACAACACACCAGCCACATCCACAACAAGGCCGCGGAGTTCGCGAGGCCTCCGGTGGTTCGCCTGCAAATGGCCCATACGCCGCTCGCAAAAATCACCAGTACCGCACCGGTGTGCGACGTCCCGATCAGAATGCCGCGAAACAATCGCGGGACGAGGTCGTTGTAATGCATTTCCGTCGAGAATGTCGCGAGACCTGCGAACATATCCGGCGCAGCGTAGGGTATGAATGCGAGGAACGGGAGTAGAAATGCAGGCAGGTATCGTATTGTGCTGCGGCGCATGTAAGCCGGCAGCAGCACAGCGGTTGTGTATTTGACCATAGCCGAGCACCCCAGTAAAAAAAATGCGGCTGCGACTCGACGTTTCGGGCCCGCGAGGCATAGCAGCGACACGACGAGGATCAGGGTCTGAACCACGTCGATATGCGCTTCCCCCACGCCATAGACCAGCACCAGCGGATTCCAGGCGTACAGGGCCAGATACCAGTAGGGCCTATTCCACACTCGTATCAGCGGTGTCAAGGCCAGCATCACCATCGTGTCGGCTATTGCGATCACGATCTTGAAACAGAGCAACAGGTCCACCGCTTCACGATCAGAGCGGTACAGGACTGTCGAGAATCCGCGAAAAACAAGTTGCGCCAACGGTGGGTAGACAGTCGTGATGTCGGCGTGATTGATGTCGTCAAAGATGGGGGCGGCGCCAATGGTATCATGGATGGTCGTAGGGGCATTGGTGTAGGGGTTGTGTCCGTGGATCTGAACCATGCCCTCCCAGATGTAGCGGTTGACATCGTCCGAGGCCGGGTAGGCCAAAAAGGCGATTCGCATCGCGATGCCCATGGCGAGAATAGCGTAGACCGGCGCCGTCATCACGGGCGAAGAGCGCGGTGCCGGCGACGGTGTATTGACGTCGCCGGAAACCGGTGCGGACGTGCCGTCAATGTGGCCACGAGTCGTTGGCATCCATCGAAAAACGATTAGATACAGGAGTATGAAGGACACGGTGTAGGGGACAAATTCCAGCACCGGATCGAAATGTGCGCCGCCCGTAAAACCCAGAATCAGGTTCGATGCACACAGCAGCACGGCGCCGACCATCACCTGCCGTGGACGTCGAGGCGCTGTTCCGCTATGAGACACAGGATTCACAGGCTGCCAGGCGCCTCAGGTTTTCAGGGCGCGAACAATTTCGATAACGTTGTAGAAGATCGCCTCGATCTGTCCAATGAGACTGGTGCGCTCGTCGTCTGACAACACGTTGTCTTCCATCGCGGCGGCATGCTCGTTGAAAAGTGTGTTGAGGTCTGTGAAGATGTCTTGATACCAATCGACAAACTGGGCGAGATCGAAACGGTATGCGGTCTTCACCCGACCGTCGCCTTTCCAGTGTTTTTCGCTTAGCGTCACCTTGTAGCTCTTATTCGGATCGGTGCCGGCGGATGAAAAGTGATGGGGCTGGTCTACAGTGAGGCGTTGGCGGAACAGCAGGAGTCCGCCCAACAGGTCTTCGAGTTCGACCTGAAGATCGTTTTTCTCGGCATCGTCCAATACCCAGTCGTTGGAAATGTAGCGGCCGTACTTTCGTCCGACATCGGCAAACTCCTTGCGAAATGCAATGATCCAGGCCGGCAAATTGCTCAGGTCCGCCAGGGTTGGAATGATGTGTGCACCACCGTTCCAGGTCCCGTCGGGGCCGAAATTGAGGCGGAATTTCCGCCGTTGCCGCTGGCCGATAAGAAACGTCTCAACCAGGCTCTGGGCGGGTTCCAGCGCGAGCGCCAGACAGATGTTCAGGGCGAGCTGGATAAAGGGAATACCGCCGCCGAATGATTCCGCTACCGGTTCGGCGAAGAACATGATCGACTCGAATATCACCACCACGGTGACCAGCGTCACGGTCTTCGCGAACCGCGAGGCCTCGCCGGTGCGGTTCATGAGAACCGATGTTGTCAGCAGCACGATCAGCAGACCGATCTCGGTGCAGTAAAACCACCAGGTCTCCCACCACGGAGGAAAGATTACAAAGCGAAAGTCGGCGTCGGCGCTGACAGTATCATACACGTTCTTCGCCCGAACCTGGAACGTGTACGTGCCTGGCTCGAGATTATTGTATTCCTTGAATGTCGCCGCCGACCATTCGGACCACGTATCGGATAGCCCGTCGAGTCGCACCTGGTAGGTATTCGCAAATTGAATATCCGGATACAGTCCCGCAAAGTCGAACCGATACGAGTTATCCGAATACTCAAAGTGCTGCGGCAAACCGGTGGCCGCCGCGCCCGTCTCCGTTGATGCGGTCTTTCCGAAAATGACCGCATCACCGACCGTAATCTTGCGAAAAATTGTCCGAAAACCGATCGTGTGATCGAAGGGAACCGACGGATCGTATGATAGAAACGACTTGTCGGCGCCAAACCATGTGCGTCCCTGGCGATCGTAGCCAAAGTTCCTTACCTGGAACTGATTGAATCGCTGAAATGGACTCTTTACCTGTAGGTACACGTCGCTGTCCGCGTCGTGTTCGGCCAGAGATAATCGCCTGGGGCGGCCCTTGGTAATCCAGACATTGCCGTTTGGCGCTTCGTTTACGAATCCGGTATACAACGCATCATCGAAAAACGTCGTGTCCGGTTCGAAATGGTGACTATCCCGGTCGAAACGGTAAAAACCTTCGTCGCTATACAGGTACACGTCGTTGGCAACTACGGAGATCGCATAATAACCCTCCGGCAGGCCGCTGTCGACATAGTAATTCTCGACGACCGGCGATTGGAAATCTCCGTTTTCGAACGCGATCCGGTAACAGCCGCTATTCACACTAGTCACCCACAAAACGCCGTCGTCGTCTTCCTGGCCGAAGAAAATCGGATCCTTAATATCGACGAAGCCGGCCGCCGACCATTTCTCACCGTCGTGACGGAAAATGTGTATCCCATCGAAAACAGCAGCGGTATAGACGATACCTGGGTACTTGCGCGAGGTTTCAACGAAGCGGCAATCCTGGTCCGACAGCGAGGTAAAGGACGAGACACGGTAGTCCGGTCCCCAGTCGGATATTTGCGTAATACTGTCTTCCGCAGAGTCTCGAACCTGCTTGTCGTCCAGCGCACTCTGCATGTTTTCGATGTAGTACAACCCCAGCGAACTGCCGGCGAGCACACCGTCGCCGAAGGTCTTTAAGGTCCCGGTCTCATCGGGAGGAATCCCCTTTATGGGTTCAAATATGAGACCAAGCGCCGATGACGCCGGCGCGCTGCGGTAGACACCGTGCGATGTTCCCACATACAGCGTCTTGCCCGCTGCCACGCTGCATCGCACCTGACCCTTCAGACCCGAATTGGCGTCGTAGATCGCGAATGGCGAGGGGTAGAGAATTTGCGAAAACCCATAGGCGGTGCCGACCCACAAGAAATTCTGCGTGTCGGCGAGCAGCGAAAAAATACCGTTGTTCACCAGGCCGTTGAATTCCGAGAACCACGTCTTGAGTCGGCCGTCGCGGTCGACGACAAATACGCCGTTATTTACCGTGCCGATCGCGATTTCGCCGTTTCCGAGCACGGTAGCAGCATGTGCCATGTCGCCGACGAGCAGTTCGTCGGCTTCGGTCTGGAAGTTTGCCAGATTCGTGCCGTCGAATGTCAGCAGGCCGCGCATATAGGTGCCGATGAGAATCGTGTCGTCGTCGAACGGGAGGATGAGATTTATTGCCGGGAGCCCGTACTCGTTCTTGAAGATGTAATCGCCGTATACGTCCGGATTCTCCTCAAATATTCGCTCCGGCGCGGCCTCCGTGATGCGAAAGAGGCTACCCTCTGCATCGGCGGCGTATATGCGGTCGCCGGCGGAAAAGATGGACTCGAACGCTCGTCCGTCCGGATGGTCGATCCTGGTCATGGCGCCATCGTGCCAGCGGTACATTGCAGAGCCGGCGTTGAAGTAGGCGCCGTCGGAAACGCATCTGACTTGTGCCGGTCCGAATTCGCGGCTGCCGTCGGGGATATGTTTCAAAAGCGAGCGGTAGTGGCTCACGCCGTTGATCACCTGCAGGTAGCCAAGCTCGCCGAATCCTCCTACATAGACGGTATCGTCGGCGCCGACCGCAAGGCTGAACGCAGTGTTGTTGTTGGAAAGGGCGATCGTTCGCCACTCAATGCCGTCATATTCCAACACGCCCGTGACGTTGTTGCCGGCGTAGATGACGCCGCGCCCATCGCGGACAACGTCATACATCTGGTTCTGGCCGGCATAGTCGATCGGAAGAAAGTTGCGGAGAAAATAGCGGCGGGTATTCGGGAGCGACTGCGCGTCGGAATCTTGTGCTGCTGCGGGCAGGGCTCCGGCAGAGAACGCGGTAATAGTGACAAGCAGAAGCTGGTAAAAGAGTCTCGGCATTGCAGCAGCGGGAGTTTGCGTGATGAACGCGGCGTCGTTACAGCCTCTATACGGGCGACCATGCACGTGATGTCATTGTCCGAATTCGTCGTCGTAATCGGCGATTGCTGCGTTGATTACGTCGAAAGCCTGTTCGAATCCGTAAACGGTTTCGATATAGATCTTGTTTTCCTCTTCCGGAACGAGCTTGTAGGTGCTGAAGTAATGGATGATCCGGTGTCGCAGGATTTCTGGTACGTCGGCGATGTCGTGCGCATGATGCCAGAACGGGTCGTTTGCCAGGACGGCAATGATCTTGTCGTCCGCCTCGCCGTGGTCGATCACCTGGAGGCCGCCCACAACGCGGGCGTCGAGTATCACCTCGGACCGGTTGATCGGACGTTCACTGATCACGCAGATATCCAACGGGTCGCCATCGCCGCGTTCCGCCTTCTTGGAGAGGGATTTGACGCGGTCGCCGCAGTATGTTCGTGGAATAAAACCGTACAATACCGGCGGCTGCGCGGATGTGCGCTGCGGCCGATCGACGCGGAGGTAACCGGTTTCCTTGTCGACTTCGTACTTCACCAGGTCGAATGACGTGATCTCGATGAATGCGTTGACCGTTCGTGGCGGATCCGGACCTATAACCAGGCCGTGCCAGGGATGGGGACGCCATTTGTAAAATGCTTGAGGAAATGCCATGCGCTACTATACGTCGGTTCGCGCCGATCACAATAATTGTCGCGAACATCTCAGCGACGAACCATCGCCGGCCACGTTCAGGCGCCGGCCAGGTAGGCTCGGCGAATGTCCGGATTGCCGAGCAACTCCGATCCGGAGCCGGTCATCTTGATATCGCCGTTCACGAGGACATACGCCCGATCGGCCAGCCGCAGCGCATGGTTCGCATTCTGTTCGACCAGGCAGATGGTGACGCCGGAGTCGGCGATGTCGCGGAGTGTCTGAAAGATACGCTGCACGATGATCGGCGCCAGTCCCAGGCTGGGCTCGTCCAGCAGCAACAAAGTCGGTCTGCTCATCATGCCGCGGCCGATCGCCAGCATCTGCTGTTCGCCTCCCGACAGGGTGCCGGCGCGCTGTTTGCGACGCTCTTTCAACAACGGAAAGAGCTGGTACACTCTGTCCAGGTCGGCGTCTCCGGACCGGTCATTCACCGGTGTGGCGCCCATGAGCAGGTTTTCGGCGACGGTCATCGCCGGGAACACGCGTCGGCCCTCCGGAACCAGCGCCAGGCCCATTGCGGCGATGCGATGTGTGGGCGTTCCAGAAATGTCCACGTTGTTGTAACGAATCTCTCCGCCGGAGATTCGCGGATGTCCGAATATGCTCATCAATAATGTCGATTTTCCGGCGCCGTTGGCGCCTATAATTGCCACGATCTCCCCGGTGTCGATGTGGAGCGATACGGTCCGCAATGCCTGTATCGGTCCGTAAAACGCCGAAATGCCGTTGATGTCGAGCAGCGGTGTTGTCATGCGGTGTAGGCCTCCGTATCCGTGTCGCCGAGATAAGCGGCGATCACGGCCGGGTTGGTGCTGATGTCATTCGGCCGGCCCGATGCGATGACGACGCCGTGGTCGAGCACGACGATGTGGTCGGAGATACCCATCACCAGTTGCATATCGTGCTCGATCAGAAATACCGTGATGCGATGGTCGTCGCGCAGCCGTGCAATCAGAGCGCTGAGATCCTCTGTCTCCCGCGGGTTGAGGCCGGCCGCCGGTTCATCGAGACAGATGATCTGTGGATTCGTACACAGCGCCCGGGCAATCTCGAGGCGGCGTTGCAGGCCGTAGGGCAGTTCGCCCGCGATCCGGTTTGCGTCATCTTTCAGGCCGAAGACCTCGAGCCACTGGCACGCACGCGAGACGACGCGCTTCTCGGAGCGCCTAAATCCCGGTGTATTGAGAAGGCCGGCGACGGGATTGCGATTGGTGGACATGTGTTGGGCGACGAGCAGATTTTCAATCACCGTCATCTCACGAAACAGACGGATATTCTGAAATGTTCGGGCCAGGCCCGCCCGGTTTACGAGATGCGAACCGCCGAAACACTTGTAAAACAGCCGCGTCGCGAATCGCCACGGGTTCAGAAAATCGGTTGGACGAAAGGGTTCGCCCAGTATTCTTACGATATCAATGGTGCGGTCGCCGTTGCGGAGCGTCAGCTCACCGCTGGTGGCGCGGTAAAAGCCGGTGAGACAGTTGAAGACGGTGGTTTTTCCCGCGCCATTCGGGCCGATCAATGCCGTGACGGCGTGCGTGTCGACCGCAAAGGATACATCGCTCAATGCGGTGATGCCGCCGAATTGCATGGTGAGATTGGACACGGTGAGAAGCGGCCTATCCGGCATGGTTTGCCTCGATAGTAGAAAAAGACGGGCGAACCGGTCGGATGATGCCGCGCGGCCGCCAGATCATCATGAAAACCATGGCGCCGCCAAAGGCGAGGACCCGAAAATCGGCAAACTGCCGCAGCGCTTCCGGCAGAATAGTCAGCGCCAGTGCGGCGATAATTACCCCGCGTGTCGAGCCCAGGCCGCCAAGAACGACCACCGCCAGGATCAGGGCCGATTCAAAAAATGTGAATGATGTCGGGTTGACGAATCCCTGGTAACCGGCGAAAAAGACGCCTGCGACGCCACCAATGCCGGCGCCCAGGGTAAATGCCGACAGCTTCACCAGAACATGATTCAGTCCCAGCGAGCGGCAGGCAATCTCGTCTTCGCGCAGCGCCTCCCACGCCCGCCCGACCGGCATGCGTTTCAGCCGATGATTGATGTAGACGACGATGCAAACCGTAATCAACAGCAGCAGGTACGTGAAGATATACAACGCCTCCGAGTTGTACTCGCCGCCAAAGTATTCATGGAATGGTGTGCCGCCATATCGGGCGCGACGTGTAAACTCGATTCCGAACAGTGTAGGTTTCGGCGCAGATACGCCATTCGGACCGCCGGTGAAATCAACCCAGTTTGTCAACACCAGACGGATGATCTCGCCGAACCCCAGGGTGGTGATGGCCAGATAATCGCCGTGCATCCGCAAGACCGGGAAGCCCAGGATACAACCGAAAAGTGCCGCCAGAGCTGCGGCTGCGGGGAGCGACTGCCAGAATCCCCAGCCCAGGTACTGGTGCCCGAGCGCCAGTGTGTAGGCGCCGATAGCGTAAAACGCAACGAAGCCAAGGTCGAGCAACCCGGCCAGGCCGACAACGATGTTCAGGCCGAGCCCGAGCAGGACGTAAATCAGGGCCAGGATGAGTACGGTGATAAAATATTTTTTTGCCATAAACGGAAACGCCACCGCGCCGATGAGCACCAGCACCACAAACACGTGCGCCCACAGCCGGCGCGTGGTCGGCGCGACGGCAACCGGAGCCTGCCTGCGATCCATGATATGCTGAGCGAGCCGCGCGCCCACGCCTGTGTTCAGAAATAGCGCCAATACCAATCGCGTGATTGCGATGCCTAGCGCGAGACCGAGTGCGAGTTTGAGGTGGCCGAGGTCGAAATCATATCCATTGAGATGAATGCCGACGATCGGGCAAAAGATTACTGCTGCCACGGCGAACGCGGTGAGCGTCTCCAGGAGCAGATGTCGAATGGACAGGTTGGTCGGCAAAATGGACGTCATCGTAGCTGCATCGGGGTTATACTTTCTCCGTCTCGGGCGTGCCGAGAATGCCCTCGGGCTTGAATATCAGGATGAGCACCAGCAGGCTGAACGCAAAGACATCCTTGTAGTCGGTGTTCACAAAACTCGAAAACAACGACTCCGACAAACCCAGAATGATGCCCCCAAGCATGGCGCCGGGGAGCGATCCGATACCGCCGAGGACGGCGGCTGTGAATGCCTTGATACCGGTGATGAAGCCGACGTAAAAATCGAATGACCCGTAGTAGAGTGTGACGAGGACGCCGGCAATCGCCGCCATCGCCGAACCGATAACGAACGTAATCGAGATAATCCTGTCGGTATTCACCCCGAGAATTCCGGCCATTATGCGGTCCTGTTGTGTCGCTCGGCATCGCCGGCCCAGGTCCGATTTGTGTATGAGAAAGGTCAGTAGTATCATGCTGACAACCGAGACCGAGATGATGATGATCTGCAGGTATGTAATTTGCACAAAGGCGTCGCCGTCGCCGATGCGAAACACCTGATCGATCAATGTCGGAACTCCTTGGTTGCGCGCGCCCTGTGCAAGCTGTACATAGTTCTGCAGCACCAGTGACATACCGATCGCAGAGATGAGCGGCGCCAGGCGGGTGGAGTCGCGCAGCGGCCGGTAGGCCACGCGTTCGATAGCCCAGCCGTAGACACTGGTTATGGCGATTGTAATGATAACCGTGCATAGAAGCAGAAACGGAATCGAGCTGATGCCAAAGAATGTGAATACCGCGATGGAGATTGCCGTGAGGTACGCCGAAACCATATAGACGTCGCCGTGGGCGAAGTTGATCATGCCGATGATGCCGTATACCATCGTGTAACCTACGGCGATCAGGCCGTACACCGACCCGAGTGTGAGGCCGTTGATCAGTTGCTGTATGAGGATGTACCAGTCCATAGGGAGACGTAGAGGCGGGTATGCCGGCACGATTGCCGGTGGGGAATGATAGATCACAATTCGCAATTCGCAAAACCGAATACGCCTTAAAACTGGCAGGGACTGTATTCATTGTTACGGTAACGCTGAGTGGATACATTAACCTGGATAATTCATACAACCTCGTCGCGAGGCTGCTTAGCGTGCTTCAGACCAACGAGTTACGGAGATGAGGTATGATATGTGGCCGCAGTAGAGGTTGCATGAATTATTCAGGCTGGTTTTGTCGAGCTCAATGGCAGGACACCTGTTCGTTCAGGCGGCATAATGGTCGATGGTGTTTCACGCTTTTGCATGGGGCACGACATCGATCGATGAATAACGCTTCAGCGTCTGTCCGGTATGGCTCACATGCCGGCGGCTGGTAGTGCGGTGACGGCATAGATCACCGGTGGAGGTTTGTGTGTCCCATTCTGCTTCGAACCCGGACAATGAAGGCGATCTGGAATCCCCTGTGCCGTCACCGCTGTCGCGACGACAACGGCTTACGCGGCTTCTCCGCGACCTTGTTTGTATTGCCATTCTCTATGGTGCGGGGCTGGCGATTCCCGGCGATTATTCATTGCGTACAGTGTATTCCCGTAGCGTGTCGGACAGCGATAAGACTGATCATGCCAAGACCCTGTGGGCGTCTGCCGAATTTGGCGGCATGCCAACATACGCCGATGATGATTACAGGCGCAGCTACCTCGATTGCGCGTCCCGAACGCTCGACACCATAGGCGCCCGTGTGTTTCCTCACGCGGTCGATCGCCTGATCCGGATTTACGGGCTGGCTGCAGCGGTTCTCGCGTTCGCGTTTGCTCGATACATCGGGTTCGGACGTACCAGGAGTACGATCGCTGCGGCAGCGTACGCAGCAGCGGCGAGCGCCATGGCGATCCGGTTCTGGGACAACGGCGTCATGCCCGCTGCTGTATTGCTGCCGTTGTTGTTGCTGGTAACACGCAGGATTTTCGACCGGCCGGTTGCTGTGTCGATCGGTGTGAACGCCGTTGCCATTGGCGTGCTGTTACTGATCGGGCCCGAGCTGCCGGTATTGATCGCCGCAGGCGTCGCAACGGCTGCCGCGATTCGGTATGCAGTTGTCTCGCAGCCGACCAGACCGCAGCCAGGATCCTGCCGTTTGCCGGCGTGTGCGGCGGCGTGTGCGCTTGCCGTGGGGATTGCCGCTTCGATGTACATGCCGCTTATTGAATCCATGTTGCTCACCACGGTCGATAGCATCGACCGACACGGCAACGATGATCGGCGTGCTGCCGTTCGCTCCGTCGACTGGTCGGGCATCGAATCCGCGTTGGAAGGCGATCGCGGAATGTACCGAATCAATCCGGTGGGACACCTTCATGACCACGACGCCCGGAACGGGTTGTCAATGGAATCGATCGGCGGCCGAAACAGACGAATTCTATCGACCTATCGAGAATTTCGGGATGTTTGTCTGGGGGAGGGCGATGCCGTCGGGTTGCCGCGGAATCGGGCGATCCTGGATATGCTCAATGTCCGGTATCTCATTTCTGAGAAGGCGCTCGACGATGTACGACTTCGTGCTGTTCCGGGCAGCTCGAACCGTGGCGCTATGGTTTACGAAAATCCTTCGTGGCTGCCGCGAGTGTGGTTTGTGGCAAAGGTCCAACTGGCGACCGACACGAGGGATGCGCTCGACTTTATGAATACCGTCGCGTTCAATCCGCGTTCCGTCGCTATCCTGGAGCGGGCGTTGGTCGAACCGCTGGAAAAGGCCGGCATCAACGCTGTGACCTTCATCGATTACCGTCCCGATCACATTGATCTGGAAGTTTCCTGCGCGAGCCGGCAACTGCTGATTCTGGGTGAGATGTATTATCCGGCGGGATGGAAGGCGACCCTTGACGGCGCCGAGACCACTATCCTCCGGGCGAACGGAATCTTGCGCTCCGTTGTTGTGCCGGCCGGCCGGCATCGGTTACGTCTTAACTTTGAACCGCTATCGTTCCGAGTGGGGCGAATGGTGTCGTGCACTGCATGGGGCCTCAGCATCCTGCTGATCGGATATGGTCTGATCGACATGTCGCGAAGCCGTATGCGACCCGGCGCGAATCAGGCGTTTAACTGTGCGGATTAGATGAACCGCGAATGGACGCGAATCAGATCGGAGACATCGTGTTGCGGTTGGATTGCGAATCAGACGTTTAGCTGTACGGATTTGATGAACCGCGAATGAACCGCGAATGAACCGCGAATGAACCGCGAATGGACGCGAATCAGCCTGGAGACATCGTGTTGCGGTTGGATTGCGAATCAGACGTTTAGCTGTACGGATTTGATGGACCGCGAATGAACCGCGAATGAACCGCGAATGGACGCGAATCAGATCGGTCGCATCGTGTTGCGGTTTGAGTGCGGATTGGGTTGGGTGAACAATATCGTTGAGTAAAGACTTTCTCACCAAAGATATAAAAATGCGCTTTTCGTTGGAGTTCACAGCTTTAGATGTGGCTCTTCAGCGCAACGCAAACGCAACGAACACAGTCCAGTATGGGAAGACTGCGGGTGGCTCCAATGCAGGGCTTAGTTCCACAAATCGGGATGGATGAGGCGTTGACCGTAACCGGTAGCACGCAGGAATCACAGGACAGTGATATGGTTGCAGGTGCGGATTAGATGAACCGCGAATGAACCGCGAATGGACGCGAATGGACGCGAATGGACGCGAATGGACGCGAATCAGATCGGTCGCGACGTGTTGCGGTTGGCGTGCGAATCAGACGCTTAGCTGTGCGGATTAGATGAACCGCGAATGGACGCGAATGGACGCGAATCAGATCGGTCGCGACGTGTTGCGGTTGCCGTGCGAATCAGACGCCTAGCTGTGCGGATTAGATGAACCGCGAACGGACGCGAAAAATTCGCATTTTCCGGAAACGATGCCTGATTTTCGGCGGCAGACTATTGCAGCAGATTATACACTACCCTAAAACGAAAACACTATATGGCATGTCAGAAGGGAGCGTATGATTGAAAAACAAAAAGTAGCGGAGTTTTATCGGGCTTTTGTCGATAAGGATTCGTCGTACGACGGGATATTCTTTGCCGGAATCCGTACGACGGGCATTTTTTGTCGTTCGACCTGCTCGGCACGAAAACCGAAAATCGAAAATTGTGACTTCTTCGAGACTGCGCAGGAATCACTGCTTGCCGGGTATCGTCCCTGTAAGCGATGCCACCCCCTTGCGTATCCGGACCAAGCATCTGAGCTGATCAAGACATTAATAGCTGCGGTAGAGGAAAACCCGGAGAAGCGCTGGAAAGATGCGGATTTTCGTGCAGTAGCGGTCGATGCATCGACGGCGAGACGGCAATTCAAGAAGCGTTTCGGAATGACGTTTGTCGCTTACGCGCGCGCTCGCCGTATGGGAATGGCGCTAAAGGACATTCGCGAGGGCGGCTCAGTTGTTGGGGCACAACATGCCGCGGGCTATGAATCCGGCAGTGGGTTCCGCGATGCGTTTTCGCGCATAATGGGGGCGGCGCCCAGCGCAGGAGACCATTGTGTATTTAACGCGGAGTGGATCGATACACCGCTTGGTGCGATGCTGGCTATCGCAGACGACAAAGCGCTCTATTTGCTGGAGTTCACCGATCGCAAAGGCTTATTCCGTGAGGTCGAGCGTCTGCGGAAGAGATGCAAGGCAGCGATCATTCCGGGGACGACAGAAATCATCGAATCTGTCGAGGCGGAATTGGACGATTACTTTGCCGGCACATTAAAGAGATTTTACACACCAACTGCCTATGTCGGGACCGCGTTCCAAACCTCTGTATGGGAAGCGTTGACCAAAATCCCTTTGGGTACAACCTGCTCTTACGCCGACTTAGCCACGTCGCTCGATAAGCCCACTGCCGTGCGCGCGGTGGCACGAGCCAACGGCGCCAATCAGCTTGCATTGGTTGTTCCCTGTCATCGTGTGATTGGTTCAAATGGGAATCTGACCGGATACGCCGGCGGCTTGAAGCGTAAGCAATGGCTGATCGCGCATGAAAAGAAAACCGCTATCGATTGTCCGTGACTACGCATTAACCGGCACCGGCCCTCCGCGAGGCTATGCCTGCTCCAAATCCATGCCTGAAATAATTCACACTATTTTGCGAATCACGCTGCTCGTATTCTGCGCCTGCATGCTTGTTCGCTGGGCGATCAGAAAATGGCTTTCATCCGTGACTCGTCGTCCGTTGCGCGTATCGCAGAGTGTCGGTCCGCAGGTCCCGTTCTCATGCCCCGTATGCAATCGGAAAGCTGTGGTTGGCTCGACGTATGATATTCGTGAAACGACGGCTGCCGCTAGTGGTCTTGAATGCGGCGAGCGCCACGCGACCGTGATCAGATGTGGCGAGTGCCAGGCGGAATCTTATGTTCGGGGCCCGTCGGCAAGTTTAAGCGATCTGGATCACACTGAGATCAGTCGGCGTATTCAGGCAGTCGAAGGAAACCTCGCGGAATGGCGGCGATCTTTGCAGGATTTTCCCGATGTCTTGCCGGCAACAGGTGAGGTGGCCGGCCGGCGTTTGACTATATCAGCAGTCGTGACGCGTCTTCATGCCGACCGTGACAAGCACGAGGACGTGGGGCCGTGCCTGAAAAAGTCGGAAATCCAGCGAATTGAGCGGCGGCTCGATGTCTCGCTGAGTCCGAGTTATGCGACGTTTCTTACGGAATTTGGCGATGGCGCGTATTGGCTTTACGGCGCACAGGCTGTCGATCACGCTCATCATGTGGACTGGCTGCCGAAAAATCGTCCCAATGTTCCGGCGCGTGTGACCTATCAAGGGAGCTACGTCGCATCCTGTCGCTTGTATTGCCTCATGACCGAGGATTCAAATGGTGGCGCCTGGTGTTGGCTACCTGACTTTACTGATGAAAATGGAGAACAACCATTGGGCTACTATGATAGTGACAGAACGGTGCATTTCCGTGTCAATTTTGTGGATTGGTTGAATCTTCTTGTCGAGCACAAAGATGAAGTCGTGCGTCGTCTCGATAAGGATGGCGCGCTTGGGCTTGGCTAACTTTGTCAGCGCTGGCCGCTGTCTTTGGCCGAATCACTAATATAAGGACGGACTAAAAGCGTATCGTTGCAAGTGCTTCCTTCAGGGTAAGCGACAATGGCGTGGTGGCGAATATGAACTCAGTAAAGACAAGGTGGCGATACGTTTTTCTGCATCTCTTGCTGCTATGGATGTTGTCCGTCGTAGTCCTGATTTTTTACCCGGTAACTGAAGTCGACAGCGGAATGCTGAACGTTGTTGGTCGCTCGGTGCACGACGCGACCGTAGCATTGCCGTTGCTGGCGTTCTTGGTTCTCGTAGCGCACGGGTTTATCGGCACGATCAAGCAAGATCGATATATGACAGCGACTCGGCGCCGGAAACTTCAACTGGAATTCGGCCAGGCTACAGCCTGCTCAAGATGCGGCAATTCATCGTGCAGGCTGGAAATTGTTGACTACGAGTATCTGATATTCCTGGTGGTTTTCTGTGTGGAGCGCAGGATTACGGGCACATTTTGTCGTGCCTGCGCCGTGGCTGTTCTCAACAAGGCGAGTCTGGCTACCCTACTAGGCTGCGTTCTGCTCCCGCCGTTATTTCTTGTTGGGTGGTACAAACGACGCAGCATTCTCGGCAGATTCGACCAAGATTGCGAATAGCGTCAATAACCATCATCCGCGATGCCGCTGATGTCGTCAACATCACACCACTTCGTGGTGTGACATCATATCGATCTTGAGGGCGCGGGCGTACATGTCGGGTCACATTCATCGATGCGAAGGCGGGAACCTCGGAGGTGGTCAAGAAAGCAATCCCTCGGCGACGTCGGTCAACCAACGGCTCCTCACACGTTATTTTCTCAACCGGATTTGTAGCGATGAAGAATAAGCAGTCATCGTGTCTGTTGGTTGCCCTTATTCCAAGATTGTTTGCAAACTCCAGGTTCGCGACTAATTTTACCCACCGGAAGTTTGGATAATCGGTTCACATGCTAAGAATCTATGGCGAACAATTGCGGCGCCTGCGCTGTGAGGAGTGGAAACGACTGCCAATGAATGTGTTGTGGAACCGTGATCGCAGCTGGGTGCGCTGAATTTTACGAGCATGCATCCTGCCAAAACCGATGCTGCAAGGTGGACAGCCGAGAGTGTCGAAATACTCCCAATGATAGGGGAAAATGATGACCATTGACGAAATGCTTCAAGCAAATCCTCATGCTCCACATAACGACAGTGAGGCGTTGCAGATGGCACGACAGCTGCATGTTCCCAAGGATACTCAAATGGCAAAGATGGTCCCGCTTGACGAATTTGCGTCGGAAGAGGATGAAGGTATTGAAGATTCTTGCGGTGAATCTAGCTTGGGAATTCTGGAGGCCACTTTAGCCTCTTCACTTATCAGCGAAGAAGCAAGAGCTGAGATCAACACATTGATTTCAGATAGTCAACCATCACTGGACCAGGACAAGACCATCGGCCATTTTCGATTTCATTGGACGGAAACAAGCGAAGATGCACGCGACAATGTCACGGAGAGCGAGATTGACGCAACCGGCGAAATACTCAATCAATGGTGGACCCGATTCAGCACTGACTTCAGGGAGCCGAAGGCAGACCTTGTTGATGGGACAAGACGAATAGATATCGATGTTTATTATAGAGACCGTTTGCACGGTAGCACCTCGTCCCACAGCAACCGTATTTTTCTGCGGTCAACCAGCGTGGTTTCAGATGATTGCAGACGTCTTACTACTACTGCTCATGAACTGTTTCACCGTGTCGAGTATTCCTACGGATATGTAACAGGAACCGCAAAGCAGAAATGGTGGGTTGAAGCACTGGGCTCCTGGTCTCAAAAATATTGTAATGCCAACCAATTCGACTACTTGAGCCGTGTTAACGCAGGATTTCTCAAACCAGAGAAAGGCCTTCTGACACGCAGTTACGATGCTTGTCACTTCTGGAAATGGTTTAGTGAACGACTGCAACAAAGTGATGCATTTAACCATGAACATGATGCTGTCAGGGAGTTCATGGAGGAACACCGGACGAACGGTAATAATGCCGAAATCGCGTGCCGAAAGATAGTCGAGGACATGGGCGGCTACCCGTCATTCGACGCGTTTTTTACGCATTGGTCAGTATCGAACCATGTCAAGCGGCTCAGAGATCCAAACGGCAGTACCGATCACAGATTTGGCTATGCTGATGCGAGTGCGACGGCAATAAACTGCCACCGCTCCTACGGCCCCATGCGAAATGTTCCCTATACGACCGACGAAACAATTACGGATGACACCTTCCATTGGGTTTCTCCAAGCCTCAGCGTGCGCGAATATGCGAGCCGTTACGTGAATTTTATGGTTGAATCCGGCGTAGACCAAACCAGAATCACGATCGTTGCCAGTGGCAATGTGTCCGCATCGTTAATTCAACAGGACAATAGCCGCTGGCTCAACGTGGATGAACGGCTTGCGGTAACCACTCACAATTGGGATCTGGACCTTAGCAGTCAGGAAGTGAGTCGTATCGTCATTGCCGTCAGCGGTCTGTCCGGCGGGGGACAGTTTCATATTGAAGTGAATCCATAACGGAGCGCCGATGCATAGGGAAACTCGACAAGCGCTTGGCAAGGTCATGTTGATCGAAGAGCAGATGCTCGCTGGGGTTTCGGACTATCAAGAACGCTCGTCTCATGACGCTATGACCATGACGGGTGGAGATGAGGCTATAGCCATCCGTACGGGGATTCGCGAGGAGGATTTCGAGCGAACCGACGTGCTGGCGCTCTTCTTGCCGCCAGGTAGCGTCGCGGGGCTGAACGGCTATTTAGGCCTTCAGCTTCGTGCCTGTGGAGTCAATGGTGAAGCCCGTCTACAGGCTGCGTGGATGAGGGCGCCGAAGTCGTGCCCCGGCATAGGATTGCTGCTTGAAAACACGTCACCGGTATCCTACGACTGGATTTACTCTCGAGAGCCCAAGGTAATAACGGTTTTGCGACCAGAATGCGGCGATTACAACGAGCTTTGCGAGTTTGGCTGGTTTCGTCGCACAACATTGGCCGAGCAATCCGCAACACTGGCGTCGAATCGTGCTCCGAGTGAGATTTTGATTGAGGTCACTGACCAGATTGCCAAGGCCGCGGAGAAAGCCGATCTTTGCGAAATCTTGTTTCAGGCGATGGCGGCGCGATTCTCGCGAGAATCCGTTTGGCGATTTGACGATATCCAGGACCAGGCGATCCAGACGGTCATCGCGGACACACAGCGCGGGCTTGGGCGTCACCGAGATGCAGGCGTGAGATTTCATGTCATTATCGATGACGGCGTTACGGAACGGGTAATTGGAAAATCTCAAACACCGATACTCCGGTTTCCGGCTACCGGCGCCGATGGATTTGGATCTCCTCGTTCGTTTCTCATCGGGATTTCGGTTGACGCCTGATCCGGTAGAGGTGATGGCCTTGGTACGCGTGCGAACGCGGCTGGCGGTCTGTTGAGGCCTCAATAGCGCCATTCGCAGCTGTTCTGGTTGATCGTCACGCAAAATGGCTCGTGTAGCGAATCGGTATTGTCTTGCGGTTCGGTTGGAGTTCATCCGCTCAGGGGGATGGCTACGCCACGCCATGCCGGCACACACAGTTTATGGGACGTTCCTCATGAGGACGCAGAGGACTGCGTCCCTCCAAGAAATTTTTGAAGCGACGAGCACCGCCAGGATGGGTAAGCAACCTGTGGCACAGCCATCCTGGCTGTAGCCTTTCACCATACGCCACGCCGGTGGCACACAATCATCTGTGACCTGTCCAAACCACCCCGACCAAGCCGAAAAATCCCGCAACATCATCGCTTCGCCCCCTTCCAGGGCAACCCGAAAACCAGGTCCTTTGGGCTCGGATTCTTTGTGTATTGACAGCTGCATCTTCTGAGGTATCTTGAGGCGTATGAATGAACCTTCGACCCTAACAGACGTTAACTGATCTCATGGTAACCAGATTTGCGCAGCGAATTGGTATCGTAATATTGACAAGATGCTTTGGCTTGGCCACTGCAGATACGGTTCATTCCGGAGTCGTCGACAGCATCTATGAAACGGCAAACAACGCGGCGGTTGCGTGGACGGCTGTCGATTTGTGACAACCAGCATTCCGACGCCTACTAAACAACCACGACATGTTGGAGGGACGATGTCCTCAGCGTCCGCCGTTTTTTGGTGTCAACAGTAGTCGCCGATTTCGATTGTCCCAGTGTGTTCCGTGTTGGTTTGGTCCGCTGGAGAGCGCCGGCCGATGAAAGATTCACTTTCCATTCAACAAGCCAGAAAATTGGTTCTGCTGTCACAGCGGGTACCACCGAACAATCAAGCCGGTTGTTCGACCGCTGCTACGCTATCGGCGATTGAACACCTTGGTTATATCCAGATCGACACCATCTCCGTGGTGCAGCGAGCCCATCACCACACCCTGTGGAATCGCAATCCTCGTTACAACGCTTCCCAGCTGGATCAGCTGCTGTCCGACAAAAAGGTATTTGAATACTGGTCGCACGCAGCCGCATACCTGCCCATTCGCGACTACCGGTTCAGCCTGTGTCGCAAGGTTGCACTTGCACAGGGTGATCTGCGTCACTGGTATGAGCGCGACGAGCGGATGATACAAGTGGTGCTCAGGCGCATTGCCGCGGAAGGACCGCTGATGGCCAAGGATTTTCAACACACCGGCAAGCGGGGCGGCGCCTGGCAAACCAGACCCGCCAAACAGGCTCTGGAATATCTGTATATGCAGGGTGAGCTCATGGTGCCGAACCGTATTAAATTTCAGAAGGTCTATGATCTTACAGAGCGGGTATTGCCTGAAGGTACCGACACCAGCCTGCCCGAACCGGAGGAATACGCCCGATTTCTGATTGCGCGCTATTTGCGCGCGAACGGAGTGGGACAAGCCGGCGAAATAGCCTACTTGCAGAACCACACCAAGCCGCTTGTTTCCGCAACCTTGAAGGACATGGTGTCTACCGGCGAGTTGCTACAGATTCGTGTCGCGGGTAATATCTACTATGCGTTTCCAGCGTCTCTGGAGTTGTTGAACAAACCCTTGGCCCGCAGTAGACTGAAAATACTCTCGCCCTTCGACAATCTTGTCATTCAACGCAAGCGCATGAAGGCGTTGTTCGGATTCGACTATGTGATTGAGTGTTATCTGCCAGAGCCCAAACGCCGGTACGGCTACTTTTCGTTACCCATCTTGTGGGATGGGAACCTGGTCGCTCGAATGGACTGCAGGACCAAGAGGAATGAGTCATTGTTGCACATTCATCATTTCGCACTCGAACCCACGGTCGCGAACATCGATGCCTTGTTGCTCGCTTTGCGCAAGGAATTGGAATCATTTATGGCGTTCAATGACTGCAGTAAGCTTTGTTTACACCGAACCTCCCCTGCAACCGTTCAACCAGCGTTGCAGGCCGGAATCAATGATCTGACAGGATGAGGCGGGTTGGACTCTGCACATTTGGCAATTCGGGGGATGTTGTGGACATTTCAATCGAAAAAGCGTATGGCGAGTTTCTTCGCGAGATCACCGCAGATGCTGAAAGCGACGGGATGGCACAAGAAGACCTGATTGTAATCGTCGAGATCGGTGGGGCCATTAACGCTGCCGAGCTGGAACGCGTCCGAGACAGGAGGGCAGCAAAAAGGTTCTGGACTTCCGTGGAACACGAGTTTTCGCTTGCGGCCGAGGTAATCGCCAAACATTGCAGTTATAGGTGGAATCAGCCGGTTGATACAAGCGAACTATTTCCACAAATTCATAATGACATCGCGAAGCTGGAATTGCCCCACGTACGTATTGCCTGTGGCTGGCAGGAAATATTATCTGTACTTACCGAGACGAGCAAGATTTCGTCCTTGAACAGCTACTCTTGGGACGGTGGAAACGGCACATTCAGGTTGCAATTATGGCGCGAATGACACGCACAACACGTTTCAGCTCAATACCCTGGATGCACTGCAACTTGTATGTGGCGTAACGTATCCCGAAATATTCGGTAGCTCGCAATGAATGGACTCCAGGTCCGCTTTCGGTACAGACAACACGGTTCTTCTCGGATTTCTTTAAATGTCCCGTCCAAATCGAAACCCAACTCAAAATCGGGATCGGGATCGGGATCGGGATCGAAGCGAGCGCCGGTGGCTCGGCCCTGGCATGTCTCGTGGTTCAAGTCGATTAGATAGAATGAATCCAGAGAGTGGTAATAGCTCTGTGAAATGACCCGGAAATCGGAGATCTTGGTGGAGGGTGGCTGGCCTCAGCCACCGCGTCGAGCGATGTTACTTTCAGGTTTATTGTTGTGACATTCACGACAAATCGCAATGTCACTGACTTAGGAGATTGCGTGCTCAGGTTGTGTAGCCACGGCTCTGTGAGCCGTGCAGCATTTTCTCTGTAATCAAGGTTCACGGCTCACAGAGCCGTGGCTACATTCCTTAAGTTAGTGACATTGCGATAAATCGTGTATGAGATCGAATAACCATTCTGTCAAATTCCACGTCTTTCGGCACTGCTGCTGTCGGGGGCCACGGTCCGGTCTAAAGCGGCCATTTTTTCAGTGACTTTTACATCGTCGGTTGACGGCAAGGACCTCCGAACAAGCGACACGAGCCTGCAATCGACGCGACTCATGCCAGATTTCAGGATCGTACGGTCCGACTCGGGTAGTGCCATAGCCAAATCGGCCACGAATAAATCGTATGCACCGATTCGCGTTGTTTCGGTATCCCAGGTTATAAGCTGTCCCAGTTCGTAAATCTCCGGGTAATACGAGGCGAAAGTCCTTGTCTCTCCCGTATAGCGCAGAAAATAGAGCGTCTCGGAGATCAATTGAATCAGAGATTCGGGTTGAACGCCGGTCTGGAAATAGTCGTGCGCAGAGCGCAGAAACGCCACCACCTCGGCCGGGCTCATGTCTGATCGCAGTAGTGTCTCATAGTAGAAGAGTTGATGGTCGAAGTAATCATTATGGCTTGCCTTTGAGGGCAGATTTGCCAGGATGGTACGGGCGTCGAATCGGCCCCGGCGACGAAGTTCTGCAATCGCCAACGGATGAAGTTCGGCATCCGCCAGGTCTCGCGCCAATGCCTTGTCTGAGGCAGTTGCCAGGTAGTTCTCGGGGGTGTTGTAACCGAAGGCCATCCCGACTTTGCGTAAGTTCTGTTCATTTGCGTCGAGGTAGGCAACTGGCGTGCCGTCGAGGCAGACCAATAGTAATGTGTCGCCGACATTAAACTCGGCCTGCGACACGCTGCCGTACATCCGATTAACGACCGATGTCGCGTGAGGCTGGCTCCATCTAGTCGCCGATGGCGTACACAACGTGATTTCTTCGCCGATGGTCGCTATGGTTGACATGGATGCGTGGTCCGATCCTTGTTCGCTTGGACTCGCTTCGGTAAGGTCGCAACCAACGCTGATGCGGTCGGCGGCAGCGCCGAAGATATGTTGGATTTCAACATTCATTGTGCTGCGGTGATGGTCGATCGCGTTCAGCTTCGCTAGGAGTACGCAGCCGCCGTCATCGACGACATCCACAAAACCGTACGAACCGGACATGACCTGATGTGTATCGTCGGCTACAGTGTTCACGCCGAGCACGAATGTGAGTATCAATATTGCTGAAATCTGCGTACGCATGATCAAAACCTCTTACATCTGATGAAGTCGCAGTTTGACCACGAGCTGTCACGATATGGAGCCGTAACCGTTCGCGGTATGCCGGGTGACGACTGGTGCGGAAGGCAGGCGACATTTTCGCTGTCCCACCGCGCCGACGGTGTTTACCAATTCATACGATCGGGACATGGTAATCTTAGCCGGTTCACCTGAGATCAGCAGATTGAGGTAAGGGTACGACAGTAAACCCACTGCGCCCTTGTCCTCACTTGAGGGACAGAAAAAGCATCACGACCGCCTACCGGCGCTTGATTCTTTGCCGCGGCCTCCGTCTGGCTGGTTATGGACTTTGTTCGAAAAACAGTGAAGGCTCAGCGAGCCACATTGGTCCCAAATCATGCCTCGACGACCCGCGAGGGCGTGGGGAGCCGAGCCCTGCGAGACAGCCGTAGGCAACCGTTGACAAGGGAAGTGCAGGCGGGCTATTGAGCTCCGAAATCACCCGCTCCCGGAGGCCGAGCCGGAGGTCTGGCGCGAGCCGAACCTAATGAGACGGCCCGCCAACCGGCGGGCGCGCAGCGTCAACGCAACACAGAGCATAGCGGTACGCGAGCGATGTCCTGCTCCGGCGGAGTTATGGAACTTGGCATGTACTTACACTCTTTGCGCGAGAATCGGGAGACCTCGGGAAGGAGTCTGCCTAGTTTAGGAATAGCTGGCGTAATAGTACCCGAGAAGTCGGCGAACAAGCGGGTGCCAACCCTTACGAAGTCGATGGAGGGAAGGACGCCGGCCGAGAGGAATGACATTAACATATCCGTGGTCCGCGCACAGAGGCGAGTAACTGCGTCGTTATATTTTCAGTGTTATGCGTGGGAGCATGCGGGGGAATGAATCCGCCACGGTATTCTCGCGTTATTACTCGAGGTAGGAGCCGTATGCGGTCGTACCGCACGTACGGATCTGTGCGGCGGGGGGCCGGGCAACCGGCATCCCTACCGCGTGCGATAGTGTCCCTTGAAAAAAAATCCTCTGGATTTTAGTCCAGAGTCGTTGAGTTCTGTCGACGGCTGCATGTACCACGTTGACATGCAGCTGAATTCACGTTGCAGCTTGAATCGGCAGCAATGATTCGGTATCTTTTCGCATCCTCTCTCCCGTTGCCTTACAACCACAACTGTTGGGTGTTAACATCCATTGTGGCAAATAATAACGATTTCTGCATCAGGCTTTCCGGCGTGTCCGTTGCCGTGAGCCGGGAAGGCCGACGCCCGTACTTTGAAAATTGTATTGATATCGCCCAAGGGGCCGCTTTACCGTCATCGTACCGGGATTTTTAGAAAATCGTTACGTGCGGCGCCGCTCACGCTTACTACATTGGCGGCACTTGTTCCTGCGGAGCTGAATGCGGAGATAAAAATCTACGATGAAGGCGTAGAGGATCTTCCCACGTCGCTCGACGCAGACCTCATCGGCATGACTGTTATCACCGGTACCGCGCCGCGTGTTTACGAGCTGGCGGCGTTGTTTCGAAAGCAATCCATCCCTGTCGTACTGGGTGGTCCGCATGTTACTCTGGCGCCCGATGAGGCGGCTATGCATGCCGACGCGATCGTCACCGGTTATGCCGAACGGACCTGGCCGCAGCTCCTGCGTGACCTGGTCGCCGGGGGTATGAAAAGACGGTACGACATGGCGCCGGATTTTTCATTGTCTGACCCGTCGGATCTGCCCATGCCCCGGCGTGATCTACTCGGCAAAAAGGCATACACCACGATCGATACATTCGAAGCGACACGCGGCTGCGTACACGACTGCTCTTTTTGCGTCGTACCGTCGGCGTGGGGCAGAAGACCGTTTCAAAAGCCGGTCGCACATGTTGTTGACGAAATTCGTCGCACCGGTGCGCGAAAATTGATCTTTTACGATTTGAATCTGATCGCAGCCCGGCGGTACGCGCACGAGCTGTTCGATGCGTTGATACCGTTGAATGTTCAATGGTTCGGACTCGCGACGACGCTCCTCGACGACGCGATGATTGAACACATGGCGCAAAGCGGCTGTCGCGGACTGTTGATCGGATTCGAAAGCCTTTCGCGCTCCGTATTGTCGGAGGTCCGAAAACCATTCAATAAACCAGAGCATTTCGCCGAATTGGTCCGCAACCTTCACGACGCCGGGATATTAATCAATGGGACCTTTGTTTTCGGAAGCGACGGCGATGGCGAGGATGAGTTTGACGCCGTCGAGGATTTCGTCATGTCTACCGGCGTCGATCTACCGCGTTTTTCGATTTTGACGCCCTTTCCGGGGACGCCGCTCTATCGCCGTCTCGACGCAGAGGGGCGTATTCTGTCGCGGGACTGGAGCCTGTATGATGGCCAACATGTGGTGTTCGAGCCGCGCCAGATGAGCTCGGCGACTCTGTTGGCTCGGCACGAGCAGGTCTGGCGCTCGGTTTATTCCGCAAGGGGAATTGTCGAACGGACGGCGTCGCGCGTTTTTCAGAGTTTTGGCCGATTGCCGATATTGCTTGGGGCCAATCTCGGCTACCGCTATTACGCGCGGAACCTCGCACGATTTTATACCTGTGACGGAGGCGTCGCGTGAATTTGACGCTCATCCATCCCTGTATTGGCCGGATCCCGGGAAAGGAATATATTCGCTCGTGGCAAATGGAGCCGTTGCAGCCGGCCTATCTTGCGGCACTAACACCGACAGACGTATCCATTGCTTTTTGGGACGACCGGATGGAACCGATTCCGTATGATCTCCCCACCGATCTGGTTGCGATCAGCGTCGAGACCTACACGGCCAAACGAAGCTACCAGATTGCGTCGGAATATCGTAGACGGGGCGTACCCGTGGTGATGGGCGGTTTTCATGCGACTTTGGTACCTGACGAGGTGGCCGAGTATGCCGAGGCTGTTGTGGTGGGAGAGGCCGAATCGACGTTTCCCGAACTAATCAATGACTTCCGCAACGGGTCTATGCGGAAGATATATCGTACGGATGGGCGCGCAGACATTACGTCGATCGCACCGGATCGCTCGATCTTTCGCAGCAAACGATATCTGAAGCTGGGCCTGGTCGAAGCCAGTCGCGGCTGCAGGTTTCGATGCTCGTTCTGCGCCGTGACGTCGTATTTCAACGGGACGCAGACGCACCGGCCGATCGAGAGAATTGTTGACGATATTGCGGCATTGAAGGGAACGCGTAAGTTGTTCTTTTTTGTCGACGACAATAGTGTGTCCGATCCCAAATGGGCGAAGACGTTCTACCGCGCGCTTATCCCATTAAAAATACGGTGGGTAGGGCAGGCCAGCATCACGGTCACGTATGACGAAGATTTACTCGCCCTGATGCGGGACAGTGGTTGCCAAGGTATCCTGATCGGTTTCGAATCGTTGAATCCGAAGAATCTTGTCGGCATGAACAAGAAATTCAATATTGCCCGATTCAGCTACGACCATGCTTTGGGGCTATTGAAAAAATACCGCTTGCGCCTTTACGCGACGTTCATGTTTGGATACGACGGTGACGATCTTGGCAGTTTCCAACGCACAATCGATTTTTGCATCAAACACAAAATCTACATGGTCGCCTTTAATCATCTGACACCGTTTCCCGGAACGCCGCTCTATGACGAGTTGGAGCAAAAGGGTCTTCTGCTCTACGATAAATGGTGGCTGGACGACCGCTATCGGTATGGTGAGGTGCCGTTTCACAGCAGTCTCGATCGGAAGCTCGTCCAGGACCAATGTGTCCGCGCGCGAAAGCAGTTCTATCGTTTCGGGTCTATTGTGAGGCGCATGTTCGACCGGACGAATGCCGGCAACTGGTTCATGTTGCACACCTACTGGTTTATTAATCTGTTGTTGCGTAAGGAGGCGGCGCAGCGAGAGAATTATCCGCTTGGCGACCTTGGTTTTACAGGGCCGTTGCTAAAGGCATCGCCACAGGCCGATATGCATCCGTCACCGTCAGTCTCGCCGACGGCGGCACGGCGGCGCTCCGCCGCGCCTGTAGTCGCGCAACATAGCACCGGATGATTCTGCTTGAAAAAGCGACCGTTGCCGACGACGACGGTATCCGTCGGCTCTTGCGAAACACCGAGATGAGCGGTGACATTCGTGTGCGTTTTCTACAGGAACCACGTTATTTTGCGGGATCTTCGATCCTCGGAAATCCCGTCGACACCCTGGTCGCGCGGAATCGCGAAACCGGCGACGTCGTAGGGCTTGCGTCGCGTGCGGAACGCAACGTTTATGTGAACGGTCATCCGGCGATTGTCGGCTATCTGTCGAGTTTAAGGATCCATGGCGATTACCGCAATGGAAGTATACTGGCCCGAGGTTTTCGATCGCTGCGCACGTTGCACCGAGGGGGCCACGCGTCATACTACCTAACAACGATCATAGAAGATAATGTAGCCGCAATGAATGTGCTGACATCCGGTCGTGCCGGGCTCCCTACATATCGCGACGCGGGCACGTACATGACATTCGTATTCGGTAAGGCGGATCGGCGTTTCCGGGCCTTTTCCGGCATTCGTATTCGATCAGCCGCACCCGATGATTTACCGGCGGTCTTCGATTTCCTCGGTCGTGTTGGATCTGGCCGGCAGTTTTTTCCAGTCTACGCGGCGTCGGACTTCGATAACGGCCTCCTTAGAGGAATGCAGGCAAGCGACGTCATCCTCGCGTTCGACGGCAAACAGGTGGTGGGCACGATTGGATTATGGGATCAACGCCACTACCGCCAACGAACGGTGACGGGCTATAGCCCGCGGCTGGCGGCGCTACGCCCGTTCTGGAACGGTTTTGCCTGTCTCACAGGTCGGCCGACCTTGCCGCGACCCGGCGATCCGTTGCGCCTGATTTTCTTGGCAATGCTGTGCGTTGCCGGCGACGATCCGGACGTCTTCGCGTCACTGTTATCGGCGTCGTTGAATGCTTGCCGAAGGCGTTCCGGAATCGATGGCGTCGTTCTTGGCATGCACGGCAAAGACGCTCTGTCAGCCGTGGCGTCACGTTGGCCCCACCGTATGTACAAGAGCCGTTTGTATCTTGTCTACTGGCCGGACGGGAAAGCGGCTGCCGATGCAGCATCTGGACCGGTTCCGTATTTCGAAGCAGGGGGATTGTAGTATGCGCTGCCGTATTGACCGTGTCGGTACACTCCAAAAACAGCGGGTCGACGAGATGTTTCGGTTGCTCCGGTGCTACTACAAGAACGTCTGTCGCACGTCTTTTGATGCCGATCTGCAGGTGAAGCATTTTGTGATCGTTCTGGAGGACGACACCACAGGCGAGTTGTGTGGTTTTTCAACCCAGGAATTGTATGTAGCGCAATACCAGGGAAAAGCTATACGTGTGGTCTTTTCGGGAGACACCGTCATCTCCCCGGCGTTCTGGGGCAGCCAGGCGTTACCGATCGCGTTCGGGCGAATGATGCTGACCCTTCTCGACGGGCAACCGGATACGCCGCTATACTGGCTTCTGATCTCCAAGGGGCACCGCACCTATCGATATCTGCCTGTGTTTTTCCGCGACTTCCATCCTTCCGGCGAGCATGGCACGTCGAATGGTGCGACGGCGTTACTCGATTACCTGGCCAAGGAAAAATTCGGCACTGCCTACGATCCCGCCACTGGTGTCCTGCGGGCTGCGGTAGATGCGCAGTGTCTGCGTTCTGACCTTGCTTATATCGAGCACCGTCGCATTCGGCGGGATCGGCATACCGCGTTCTTCCTTCATCGCAATCCCAATTATTCGCGCGGCGATGAACTCGTGTGCCTCGCGCCTTTCCGGCGCGACAATCTGAAGCCGTACATTCTGCGGCAACTTGAGGCTGGAGAATTGCCCATCTTATGACCCTGGCCGCCCGCATCTGTAATCGAATATGGAAGGTTGCGTGCCTGCCCGGCTCCGTGCGGTGGACGCGTGCCCGCGAACGGCTGAAAGCGCAGCAGGCCGATCATCTGATGGCGCTCGTCCGTCATCAGGCTGCAACCTGCTTTGGCGTCGATCATGGATTCGCCGAGATCAGGTCTGTTGATGATTTTCGCAAACGTGTTCCAGTTCGTGACTATCACGACTATTCCAGCTATCTGCCCAGGGTTTTCGCAGGCCAACCTGCAGTGCTGACGCGCGACCGAATCGTGCGGCTTGAGCCCACCAGCGGGACCGTGTCTGGAACAAAGTTCATTCCGTGCACCCGCCGTTTGCACAGCGAATTCCAGGCAGGCCTTAATCCGTGGATTTGGAATTTGTACAACGCCGTTCCCGATGTCATGAACGGCCCGGCGTATTGGTCGATAAGCCCGGCCTTTTCAGTGACGCCTCCGCAGAATTGCGCCGTGCCGGTCGGTTTCGGTTCGGATTCGGACTACGTCGGACAATTAACCCGCCGGTGCCTTGGGGCGGTTCAGGCAGTCCCGGCTACGGTTGGCGCCGTCAAGGATGTGGATGCCCATCGTTACCTGACATTGCTGTACCTTCTGGCAACGCCTGAGCTGCGACTGGTTTCCGTATGGAATCCAAGTTATTTTACGCGCATTACCGCGATGCTCCAGGGGGAACGTGTCGAGGAATTGCTCCGGGATTTGCATGATGGCACCGTTTCAGCAGGTTTGAAGATACCTTCCATTCACCGGCGATATAGGCCAATGCCGGATCGGGCAGCACTGGTGATGCGTGCTCTTGATCGTTGGCGGTCTTGCCGGTCACCGTCTCCGTTCCCAGAGATTTGGCCGAAATTGCGTGTGCTCAGCTGCTGGGCGGACGCGTGGGCAGCGGAGGCCGTAACGGATCTCAACGTAGCGTTTCCGCATGCTGAAATACAGCCCAAGGGGTTACTGGCAACGGAGGGGCTCACGACTATTCCATTTCCGGTGTACGGACGCGATGGTACAAGGCAATGGGTGCATGTGCTCGCAGCGACATCGCATTTCTTCGAATTTCTCGACAGTGACGCGGGTGACGTTGCCGGCGCACATGAGCTTGTACCGGATGCAGTCTATGAAGTGTTAATCACGACCGGCGGCGGACTCTATCGATATCGTACGCATGACCGCGTCTTGATGCAGGACTATCATCAAGGCTTGCCTCGTTTGACGTTCGTTGGCAGAACCGCCAGATTTTCGGATCTAGTCGGAGAGAAACTCAGCAGCGAGCACGTGGCACAGGTCCTAATGGAAACGGAGAAGAGCTTCCTGCTGCCATGCGCTTCACTCTCATTGCGTGCGGATCTGCAGGGGGCGAGCCGCCGTTACGAGATCTCAATATCCGCTGCTGCGTTTCCACCGAATGTTCAGGCCCGATCAGCCGTGTCAATCTCCGTGGACGCCGCACTTAAGGACAATCCGTATTACAAGCAAGCCAGGGATCTCGGACAGTTGGATGCTCCAGTTGTGAGAGCGGCCGCGCAGGAGACAAGACGTGGGCCGGCAGCAACACACAAAGGCGGTGGCCTGGTCGTAGTCGACCCGATCCAGAAACAGCGTATGGTACTGAAATGAAGATCACCTTTATTCGTCCGAATCTGTATCGTCGCCGCTCATCCGATGCGATGGAGCCGTTGGCGATCGCGATCCTCAAGAGTCTTACTCCCGCGGACATTGAGACGATATTTTACGACGAGCGACTCGAGCCCATTGCCTTCGATGAGCCGACTGATCTGGTGGCCATCACAGTCGAGACGTTTACGGCCCGCCGGGCGTACGCCATCGCCGCGGCCTATCGTCGCCGCCGCGTACCGGTTGTTATGGGGGGGTATCACCCGACCCTGTTGCCCGAGGAGTGCCTCCGGCACTGTGATGCGATCGTACAGGGCGATGCAGACACGGCGTGGCCACAGCTGGTGGAAGACGTCGCTGCCAATCGGCTACAGCGTGTGTATACGCATACAAGTACCGGAAAGACCTATTCGCTGTCGCCAGACCGCAGCATATTTCAGGGCAAGCGATACGCACCTGTGGCCTTGGTTCAATATAGTCGTGGCTGCAAGTTCAATTGCGATTTTTGTTCGATACGCGCGTTTTACGGCAGTCATCTTATGCAGCGGCCGGTGGGGGAGGTCGTCGACGAAATTCGTCGACTTCGCAGGCGGCACGTGTTCATTGTTGATGATAACATTTTCGTCAATCCAGGTAAGGCCGCAGAGCTCTTCGAAGCGCTCATTCCGCTGAAAATACGGTGGTCCTGCCAGATTTCGATCGATATTACTCGTTACCCCGAGCTTGTTGGATTGATGAAACGCAGCGGTTGCCTCACGGCTGTTTTGGGTTTTGAGTCTCTCGAACACCAGAACCTGAAGCAGATGAATAAACACTGGAATGTGCGCTGGTCCGACTACGAAACGTCCATCGACCTGTTGCAAAAGGCAGGCATTATGATCTACGGCACGTTTGTCTTCGGCTATGACCACGATACGCCCGCGGTCTTTCACCGTACCGTCGCGTTTGCGCGTCGCCACAAGTTTTATCTGGCGAATTTCAATCCATTGACACCGACGCCCGCGACACCATTGTACGATCGTCTGCAGAGTGAAGGGCGTTTGCTTTACGACCACTGGTGGATCGATCCGGCGTTTCGTTATGGCCAGGCCGTGTTCCGACCGCACGGGATGACACCGGCCGAGCTGACGGATGGCTGTTTTTCTGCGCGTCGCACGTTCAATAGCTACGGTTCGATATGGAACCGACTTTTCCGTTTCAAGACGAATTGCGGGTCACCATATCGCGCAGGTCTGTATGTGGCATCAAATCTCATCTCGCGTCTGGAGATTCATCGGAAACAGGGGCGCGAGCTGGATACGGCAAGCAGGGAATTGCAAACCGCACAAGGATATGGATGAAGATCACCTTTATCATGCCGAACATTGGGCGGCAGGAACACAGCCTTTATGTTGACGAAGGGCGAATGGAACCGCTGTCACTGGCCGTCTTAGCTGGGCTTACGCCGCCGGATATCGACTGTGTGCTGTACGACGATCGTATGGAGAACATCCCGTATGACGAGCCAACGGACCTGGTTGCAATCACGATCGAGATATACAAGGCTCGACGCGCCTACGAGATCGCAGCGGAATATCGTCGTCGCGGTGTCCCTGTGATTATGGGTGGGATGCATGCGACTTTGATACCGAAAGAATGTATGCAGCACGCTGACTCGGTCTTCATCGGTGATGCGGAAACAGGATGGTCACGGGTTGTCCGGGACTTGCGCGAGGGATGTCTGCAACCGCTTTATCGGGCGCCGCCGGGGCCGGCCCAGATCGGCGGCGTTCTGCCACGACGCGATCTTTACAAGGGAAAAGGCTACCTGCCCGTCTCACTCATGCAATACAATCGCGGTTGCCATTTTGCCTGTGACTTTTGTGCGATCAGTGTGTACTTCAATCGCTCGCATTATCAGCGGCCGATTGCAGACGTGCTCGCCGAGATCGAATCGCAGCAGCGAAAATTTATTTTCTTCGTTGACGACAATTTTCTTTCCGACCATAAGGCCGCCAAGGCGTTTCTGCGGGCGCTGATTCCGATGCGCATTCGGTGGGTCTCGCAGGCGTCGATCGACATGACAAATGATCTCGAATTGATGGGATTGCTGCACGATAGCGGTTGCGTCGGCAATGTCATTGGTTTCGAAAGCCTCAGCATCGATAACCTCAAGCAGATGCGCAAAGGATCGAATTTCAAGATACGTACCTGGGATCACTACGAGACACCGATAAAGATCTTGCGCGATCACCATCTCTGCACATGGGCTGCATTCACGCTCGGACACGACCACGACACCGTCGAGTCGATCGCGGCAACCTACGATTTCGCACTGCGTAATAGGTTCTGCTTTGCGGCGTACAATATCCTGATGCCGTATCCCGGAACGGCGTTGTATCGGCGGCTAAAGGAAGAGGGACGGTTGCTGTGGGACGAGAAATGGTGGCTGCACCCGGAATACCGTTTCAACCATGCCGCCTTTCACCCTCGTCAAATGAGCGCGGAAGCGCTCACCGAGGCTTGTTGGCAGTGTCGCTACAAGTGGAATCGGCCTCGCAGTATATTCTATCGGTTGTGGGACACGAAGACCCATCTGCACTCACCGTTTCACCTTGCAACGTATTTGCAGTATAATCCCATCTACGCGAAGGAAGCCTATAAAAAACAGGGTATGTTATTCGGGTTGCACCGCAATGCCGTAACGGCAGCTGGCAGCAGCAGCGATTCGCAGCGGGAAGAAGTCGCAGCCTCGTCTTGAGACGCGTACCGTCTTTTTCATCGATCCCCCGAAATAGGCAGATCATGCACACATCGTCAACAGCGGGCCGACCCGAAATTCCGGTCGGCCTCAATATGGTAATCGCCGGCCTCGCGCTATCCGCGTGGGCTGGTTTGTTGTGGCTCGCATCTCACACATCATCATGGATGGTCGTCCTGGCCGCGGCATGGGGATTTTCCTACGTCAACAATACGAGTTTTTCATTATTGCACGAGGCTGTTCACGGCATATTTCACCCTAATCGGCGGCTCAATGATTGGGCCGGGCGGATCCTCGCGGCGACATTCCCGACCGGTTTTCAATTTCAAAGGCAGTGCCACATGGGGCATCATGCGCGCAACCGCACCGAGGTCGAGCAGTTCGATTATATTCGTCCGGGCGACAATAAAATCTGGAAGTATCTGCAATGGTATACGATTCTCACCGGGTTGTACTGGCTGTCGGTCGTGATCGGGTGGCTCCTGTTTCTGGTGTGTCCGTGGATCTACCGCCTGAGCGTGTTCAGTGGGGAACATTCCCAGATCGCACATCAATCCAGTACCGACGCGATGCTGTCGAGTATGTTCAAGGGACCGACGCTGAAAATGCGTTTCGAGATGCTCTTGACCGTCGTGTTGCAGGCGCTGATGTTCGTATTGCTCGACCTTTCAGCCCTCGGGTGGTGCTGCTGTTACGCCGCGTTCGCATTTCGCTGGAGCGGATTGCAGTACGCCGATCACGCGTGGTCCGAACTGGATCTTTATGACGGCGCCTGGAACCTGCGTGTGAACCCGATCGTTCGTATGTTTTTCCTGAACTACCATTTTCACAAGGCTCACCACCAACATCCGACCGTGCCGTGGATTCATCTGCCGCGCTATGTCGATCGTGGTGAGAATCAGCCCAGCTTTCTTTCGATCTATCTGCAGATGTGGCGGGGGCCTCGTCCTATGCCGGAATCGCTTCTGAAGCAGGCAGCCCAAGACCCGAAACATGACGCATCCGCGTGAACCATTTCTGGGGTGGCCAGGGTGGAGGATATTCGCCTGGCAACAGACCCTTACGCTCTTGTGTACCGTCGTCTTCCTGGTCTTTTACGGCGGTTCGAGCCGATTGGCATCGACGTACGGCAGTTACCATACGGTTCATGCGGCATGGGAGTTGCAGATACCATTTGTTCCCGAAGTGGTTCCACTGTATCTTTCGATACATTTGTTGCTCGCATTGGCTCCGTTCGTTTTCCGCTCGGTACCCGATCTGGCGCCGTTCGCCGTGACGCTCTGTGCAATCACGGTCGTTGCATCGATATGCTTTGTTCTGTTTCCGACAGCGGCCGGATTCCAGCGTCCGCCGGTCGACGACAAACTATTTAACCTGGCCGATGCCTTGAATATGGAATACAACCAGGTGCCATCGTTGCACATAGCCTTGTCGTCGGCTGCTGCTATTGCCTATCGTGCCCGCTGCAAAAAGGCATTCGCGGCTTTCTTCTATTTCTGGGTGCTTGGAATTGCCGTGTCGACACTTCTCATACACGAGCATCATTTACTGGACATCGTTACCGGTTGCGTTCTGGGGATCGCGGCCATGCGGTGGCTCTACCCGTACTTCGTCCGTTGCGTGCCGCCGTTGATCGATCGTGCCGCGTCGAAGCGCTGGAAGAACCGTAGATTCGGCGGTCTCGATCACGCCCACTAAGAGGAGACAACTCGATGTACAGGAAAGCGATAATTGTCATGGCGATGTGGATTCTTGGCTGCATCGGCAGCACCGGCGTAACGACCGAACCGGGGGAAGCGGATCATGAGGCGCTGCGCGCGCTGCTCCGTGACGTTACTGCTGCCATTAACGCCTATGACATCGGTAGACTCGATGGATTACTTACAAAGGAGTTTTCGTTTACGACCAGCGACCAATCCGTGCTGACCTCGCGCCAGCAGATGAAGGAATATTGGGATACGCTCTTCAACGGCGATATGGCCCCGCTCTCGGCACTGAAGCTTGAGCCAGAGGCAGACATCCTTACGACTTTCCTCAACGATACGACCGGCATCTGCCGTGGGCACGCCAAAGAAGCGTTTACACTGGCTTCCGGTGAAGAGTTGGCATTCGACTCGGCGTGGACAGCGGTCGTCGTGAAAGAGGATGGTAAATGGAAACTGTCGACAGTACACGCCGGCATTCATTTTTTTGAGAACCCGGTGATCACCAAACTTCGGGCCGCCGGTAAAACTATGGCGGTTGGGTCCGCGCTAGTCGGAGGCGTTATCGGCTTTCTCATCGCCCGCTTTTTTCCCAGCCGCAAACCTTCCTGATCGGTGTCCGCCATGGGTGTTGCCGAACTGACAAAACGGCTTGGCGAAGCCAAACCGGACATGACTCGGTTTCTTGTCCCTGAATCCTTCACGCCGTTTTATTTTACACCGATTTACCACGAGTTTACGCGCGCCGAGAAGCTCCGGTACAATCAGCTTTTCGGGTTGGTTTATAACGAACAATTTGTATTCTATGAATCCACGTTGAGCCGTTATTTATTGACCCCGGTGCTTGAGAATAACCGCTATGCTTCCCTGCATGGGATCATCCGGGAATTTCGGGCCGATGAGATGCAACACGCCGAATTGTTCAGCACTCTCAATCGATGTATTGATCCGATCCTCTATGCAAACAGCAATCTGAATTTCATACAACTCCCTGCAGCTGTGCATGCGATGTGGCGTTTTTTCGCCGGCCGACCGGAATGGTTCCCCTTCATCTTATGGCTGATCGCGGTCCTTGAAGAGCGCGCAGCCTATCTCTCGCGAGGGATCATCAAGGAACGCGATAGGCTGGAGCCACTTATGGTCGAGGTTTATCAGGCTCATCTCGCCGACGAGTCCAATCACTTCGACTACGATGAAGCGTTACTTGATCGATTCTGGTATGACAACAGATCGTGGGTTCGCAGCGTGAATGCATGGATTTTCCAGCACGTATTCACTGAATACTTCACTACGCCGAAACGAACAGCACTGCGTGTGGTCGACAAATGGCTGGAAGCATTTCCGCACTGGTGCTCCCGGCGGCAGGAACTGCATGACGCATTGTGTAAGCTGGATGATGATAGCGACTACATCAAGAGTCTGTATGGGCCGGATGTTATTCCGAACGCACGTAGCCAATTGGCCGCACAGCCGGAGTTCCAGAGGCGTCAATCCCTATTGTGCCTGTTGGGTATTTGCTGACACCATTCAGACCGGAGATGAAATATGGGGCCAGACTCGGCGACAGGTTCATTTCGCGGTCCGAAAGTCGGATCGGCGACAATGCCTATGACATCGCAAGTTGCGATGCTGTTGATTAACACCATACCGCTGCTCCACCTGGCGATCGTGGTGGGCGTTCTGTTGGCGCCTTGGGCGGATGGTGCAGCACGCCTTCTCGCTGCCGTTGCGACACTTTATCTCCCGCCGCCGCTGCTCGCTCGTCTAATAAAGCGATACTTTCCCGTCACCGGGCCGCTTATCTATCCCGGTACGAGGCCCTTCCTGAGTTGGTTGACGCTGATGAATTTGCAGTACGTATTTTGCCGGTTGCCGTTTCTCGAAGAACTCCTTCGCTTTGTGCCGGGGCTGTACTCTGCGTGGTTGAGGCTGTGGAGTGCAAAGATCGGGTGTATGACCTATTGGTCACCCGGCACTCGGGTACTTGAACGGCCGTTTCTGTCGGTCGGTAACCATGTGGTATTCGGTGCCGGTGTTCACATATTGGCACATGCGCTCGGCAAGGACAGCGACGGAAAGACCGTGTTGCGATTCGGCTGTGTAACGGTTGGACATGATGTCATCGTGGGCGCCTATTCGGTGTTGTCGGCCGGCACCGAGCTTGCCCCAATGCAGGAAACACGTGCCTTTCTTCGCGGAAAGCCGTTTTCCTACTGGGAAGGCGGGAAGGCCGTACGGCGGTCGCCGAATAGTGGGTAAGCAGGTATGCCGACCATTGTTCTGCATCCGTCTGCTCGCCCTGATGTTATAAATTCGTAGACGGGACGTTGCCACAGAAAAATTCGCAACGAACCCCGACTTCAATATGATCTTGGGAGTAGCGATGTGTACGTTTCACGTGAGATCGGACGGGAAAAATTCATGTCGGTTATACTATCTGATTTATGGTTGTGTCAGCAACATCACGTTTACCAACCAGGCACATTCCCGTAGTCGCGTTCGAAGCCGGGACCTGCCGCAGGAGTGACAGACTGCGTTCCGGTCGATTTTTGGTTAAAGTGATACAATTTTGCATCCTCTTCCGTTTTTTCCGTCAACAAGTCATTCATCAGTGCGCAGCCACTAATGATGATCGACACGAAAAAGACGATGACGAGGCGGACAAGAATTCTTGTGCTAATCATGGATTTGACTCCTTTGTAAGTCTTGCTTTGCTGCATGCAACGATTGCCGGATAAGATGTTAGGGCGTGGGGCGGATTCGGTCTCGTCAGCCTGAATGGGAAAACGTAGCCGATAAATTCCAAAATGCATTACATGATTGACGCCATTGCATCGTTTTTTTGGGTCGATCACAGCGGAGGCTGGGCGGACGTTGTATCATCGTACCTTGGAGGGTCATATTGCGGCGATGGACCAACGCATTGTAATAGCCTATCAGATTGTATTCCGACGGCGGGCAGGTCAAGTTGGTAGCCGTTCAATTGTGTTGTGTCGTCCACAACCTTGCAAAATGTGTTGGGATCAAAAAGCATTCGTGGGCGAATTATTTCAACCGTTTTCGCACAATTCTTAGGTTCTTCAGGGAAGACTGATTGCCCGGATCGAATGTCAAGGCTTCTTCAAACAAGGCTTCCGCTTCCCTGAACCGTCCTGGCGATTTTGACGTGGCCATCTTGACACCGAGCACATTGCAAACGTCAGCCATCAAGATTCGAACATGCCGATTCTCCGGATCTAACAGGTGCAACTCGAGCAGTTCTGTTTTTGCCTCCTCCGGCTCATTATCGATCATTTTCGAAGACTCCAGCATCTTTGCCTTAACACGTACATAATCCGACATGACATTGGTATTCGTCGGGAACGCGTCGAGTAGCGGCTCGGCGACCGCCAGGGCGTCCTCGGCATTTGACTTCAGCAGTTGCTCAACAAGGTTGCGTGCCACATAAATGAATAATGATTCCCACCTATGATTGTTCTTGAAATCGCGTAGTACCGGTAACATTCTTTCGTAGGCAACGTCAAAATGGCCCGCATTCGTGAGGTTGCGGATTGTGATGCGTTCGATCCGCGCCGCTGTTTCGGCGATCGTGGGGTATTCGTCCGCGTCGGCGTACAGGGAAGCGACGAGCGTCGCTGCCTCGTCAGTATTTCCCGCCTCCGCGAGATCCGACGCGTAGCGGCAGGTCGATGAGATATACAAATCGGTAACTTTCTTGTCTTCGATATCCGAACGCGGAGCGTTCAGGATCATCTCCCGGGCTGACCGGTGGTTACCTGAATTGACGAGGCCGACAATCTGGTTGTAGCGATATCGGTCGACCTCGTTGTTGAACGCCTGTAACGCTTCCACGTCATTGTGTAGTATTTTCTCCACATGGTCGAGTATGTTTTCGGCTGCAACTTCATCCCCGCGCTCCAATGCCAAATAATCAACACAGCGGCCGACAGCTGGAATCACTGACAATACGAGAAACCTGGAATCGTGTTCGACCTTCAAGACGCGTCTGATTATCGGCACCAAGGCGTCAAATGCATTCTTCTGTGATAATTGTCGGGAAATCTGACTGAACAGGGATTGAAACGTTTCTCTGTAATCCTGGTTGTTTGGCGCGATTATCAGCGCTTTCTCAAAGGTGTCAAACCCGGCCACCATGTCCTTGTGCTCTATCTGTTCTAATCCCAGATTATTGTATACGACTCCGACCAATTCTCGTTCGGAAATCTCCCGGGTGTTTTCAAACACGTGATCATAAACCGCTATCGCACCTTTCTCTTCGACTTCCTGTTTCGTGACAAGCTTGTATTTGACGAGATAATCGACCGTGCGTTCTACGCTGGTATCGGAATCATAGCCCCAGAGGGGATCCGTCATCTCGACGCGGATATCTGACTTGCCGGTTCTTACGTTACAGAATACATGGCTGGGGGTAAGCGAAATCGAAACGGGTACGTCAAATCGTTTGGCCGCGATGACGAACAACGCAGTCGATGTCACACAATTATAGACGCCGGATTGCGCAACGCTTTTCATATATGCCGCGACGTCATATCTGCGGAGGCAGTGCTTATGGAGAATTTTATAAATTTTCTTTCCCCGTCGTTTCGCGGAGTCTTTCGATTTGATCTTGGTGTCGATTCGTCGAAAGATTTTTTCCAGGTCCATTCTAATGCTGTCAACCGCTGCCGACGTATCCACGCCCTCTGCGATCAATACGGCGGCGAGGAGATCGTTCCCGAATGTCTGATCGGATTGCCATTGCCTGAACATTCTGGCTTCAAGTCTCGAATGGAACGGAGCTGCGATATCTGTGTCTGCCGCAAGGGTGACGACAGGTGATGCAACGCACAGCAAGACGGGGAGTACGCAGAGACCACCTGCGTGCTTCAAGCGGGATACGACGCGATAGGTCATGTCGATCATCTTTCTGGCTTGTCACCTTGCTACTCGTTAGCTATTGCCGGACACGATATTCGGTGTTGAAACCGATTCGGTCCCTTCATCCTGCAATCACGACAGCAAGGCAGCTTAGACATTCCTGTCTGAGTAATATCCGTTCCAGATGCACAGACAGCAAGGTCTATGCTACAGATGTTTTCGAACAGCGGCTAGCTAATGCAGCACATCCATCAGCAGACGTAATGTGCGAATATCGTTCATTATGGATCACATCGGCTGGTCTCGTCTTCGTGGTCCAGGCAATGCGCGACGGGACATTGAACCAACGTGGTGTGGCAGGCTATATTGTCATTCGCCGGTGCGACGTGCCGGCAACGGCGCGAAGAGCCGTGGTATCGAAGGCATTCGGCGTAATTGCTCTGCCTTCTCCCGGCCGTAGCCCCGATGGTCGCAGTGGTCATCATTGGCCGGAAGGATCCAATGTCGCCGCCGGTGACTACATCAAGACAACGTCCGGGCCCATAAAGAGACATATCGTTGAATTGTCGCCTACGTTATTCCACCTGCTGAATATACCACAGCCTCCAGAGTTCACCGGGAAGAAGCGTAAAGGGCCACAGATAAAGCTGCTAAATCCTGAGAATGACAAATTCCGCTTCTTCCGGCGACGCGGTTGATTCTGTGACAAGGTAATGATGAATCTTCGGTTCGAATGTATCAGAACAGGTGGGTGGTGACACGATGAATGGCGTGATGATTGCAATGATGCTTCTGGTGGGCGTTATCTTTGTGGCGATTAACGTGCTGCTGCTGAATCCACCTGAGATCTTTTACACATGGTACGCAAGAATCTTCGACAAAGAAAGCGATCGGAAGAGCGATAGGGAGGAGGAAAATGAGGGGAAATGACCGCCGGAACTTACCGGCGCAGACAAGTTCGTGGCCCGCATCGCGTGACCGATCTTGGTGGTGGCAAATCGTCCTCGTCCTCGATATCGATCGTCACTAGAATCGTGGCGGTTCGAGGACGAGGATTTTCGATGCTAGGGTAATTGTCAGTTCGGCAAGTGCTCTTCTTTGATCTCGTGCAGCGCCAACCCCTTCTGGTCTTTAGGCGAAACTATGGGGTTCGCCACCGGCCAGTCGATTCCGATGTCCGGGTCGTTCCAGAGCACGGTGTGTTCACTTTCAGGTGCATAAAAATCGGTGCATTTGTAGGCGAACACTGCTGTTTCCGACAGCACGCAGAACCCGTGTGCAAACCCCGGTGGAATCCAGAGCATGCGGTGATTTTCCGCCGAAATCTCCATTCCCGTCCATACACCGAAGGTCGGCGCATGTCGTCGTACATCAACCGCGACATCAAAAACGGTTCCGAAAGCAACACCGACGAGTTTTCCCTGTCCGTTCGGACACTGGTAGTGCAGGCCACGCAGCGTGTCACGGCGCGAAAATGATTGATTGTCCTGTACGAATTCGGCGCTGATTCCGGCCTCGGCGAAACGCGTACGATGGTAGTTTTCCAAAAAATGCCCGCGGTCATCTCGAAAGATTTTAGGTTCGACGCAGATAACATCGGGGAGCGATAGACGGCTGAAACGCATAGTTACTTTCCAATCTCGCAGCTTGAATTAATCCTGTCGGAACATGGCTTATTTGCCGCCGGCATTTTTCTCATTCCACCGGCGCCGTATATGACGGATCAACTGGTGATCCATGTCGAGCGTCTGTACCGCGTGCGGTTCGACGAATCCGCCCCAGATGACCTCACGGTTGTCCACGCGGATCTCCGGTACATCGGCGAGCCACAAGTCGTAGATGTAGGCCATATCCGTATCCGAAACCGTCTGTTCGTCTGCCCGGATTTCGCCCGCCGGAACCAGCTCCGGGGGTGTACAGTGCACGCCTACTTCCTCCCGTAGTTCCCGCACGGCGGCATCCACGGGCGTTTCGTTTTTCTTGATCCCCCCACCGGGCAGCGTGTATCCGGAGCGATAGGAATTACGGATGACAAGCACGTGCCGATTTGCCCATACGGCGACGTACACGCCGCGCATCGGGCGCCGTGTTATCCGACAATATACACTGAACGATACATACGCAATCTTCAGAAGCACGCGAAATACGCGATCGCAACAGTGCTGCATCCCGCTGCGCCCCTTGACAAGGCGATCGTCGGCAGGCAATTTGGGACCAGCATGGTTCGGCGAAATCGTAGGCTTATCCTTCAACCAAATATCCGTGACAAATTGCGGCGTATGACAACTCCGTCATCGAGACAGATTCGAATTCCAGAGTGGAACTTCTCGTGCACCGGTTGCGGCGACTGCTGCCGCCGCTGGCACGTGGCGGTCTCGTCGTCCGAAAAGGTGCGGCTGCAGCAGTTGTCGTGGAACGATAATGACGTCATCCCGCCCGAGATAACCACCACGATAAATACCTACGAGTACCTCGCTCACGCGCCGGAGGGCCACTGTATCTATCTCGAGCCGGAGACGAACCAGTGTAAGATACACGCCAAATTCGGCCATGCCGCGAAACCCATCGGCTGCCGCGTTTACCCCTATAATATCGCCACAACATTCAAAGACCAGTACTCGGTGGTTGGTCGTTTCGATTGCCCGGCCATTCGCCAGAATCATGGTAAGCCAATAGCAGCGGCTATGCCGGCGATCCGTCGCCATATCCGCGACATGGGGCTGAACGGCGGATTCGATTCGTTTGTCCTTGACGGTCTCGAAGAATCGCATGTGAAGCGCATCGTCCGGGCATTTTACGATTGCCTCCTTTCCCGGAACGATCTCACTGCCGATACGAAAATGATCGGCGCTGTGCTGGCAGTCGAACGACTTGAGAAGCTCGGAGCAACCTTTCTTTGCGATCTCGACGATCTTGAGATATTTCCGTCGTTTTTCCAACGGGTCGCTCTCGATTGCGCTCATATCAAGATCCGAAGGCTGGGACTATTCGAGCGCTGGCGGTTTCTGAATCTTTTTATCTCATTCATGCGACGTGATGAAGATATTGTTGGCAAAGGATTCGCGTCTCGCTGCCAACGCACTGCGGCAATCTGGCAGATTCTCTTCACCACCGGCAACCTGATTGAGCTTGGTTCTGAACATCCGGATGCGGATGTCGACAGTATGGCGGTCTTTGATTTGCCGATCGAGAATGCTAGCGAAGTCGACTGGTCGCTCTATGTGGAGCTTGTAAAACTGCGGCTTCAGGCGTTTCAGTTTTTCGGTCCCGCGAACTATGACCTTAGTTTTTATGTCGGCCTGAGTTCTTTGATATTTTCGTTTCCTCTTGTGATCGCTGCAGCGAAGTGGTCGGCGATTGCGCGGGACCCGCAACGTTGCCGCGTCACGCCCGACGATATCGACTATGCTGTGGGCGTGATCGACCATAATCTGGGCCGATCCGCGCTGCTCGGAACGGCCTTCTTCACAACCATGATCCGACAAATGACGGAGGTCGAGGTATATGCGCGTTTGGTTCGCCGGCTCATCGACGCCGGCGGTCACCGATTGCCTATTACAACGACTACCTGAATTAATCAGGCTAAACTCCCTCTGTAATATTTGTAAATAAAAGTTTAGCTAATAAATTTATGTATGTAAAATCTACGCTTATATATTGTAGCCAATCTCCGGATCCTCCAGGCGTGTATGTTCATGTGTGCAGGCATTGGTGGCGCGAAAAATTCAGGCTATAACGGCAGCGGCTGATATATCAACAAAAAGACATCGGGGGAATCGATTATGAGAACCGCGCTCACAGACAAGCAACAGAACATACTCGACTACATCGGCGACTTCATCGGACGCGAGGGCATGCCGCCCACCATCACTGAAGTTGCTACTGCGTACCGTATCAAAACCGCAACCGCATTCGCACATATTCGCGCGCTGCAGCGTAAGGGTTTCGTTTCGCGGACCTCGAAAGCGCGCAGCCTCACGCTCACCAGGAGCACGGCGCCGCGGCATTTATCGCTGACGCTGAGCATACCGATACTGGGCCGGATCAATGCCGGCCTGCCGCTGATGGCGGAGCAGCAGATCGACGGTGCAATCCAGGTGGACCCGTCTATGTTGCCCAGGGGCATTGGCGGACATCGGTTGTTCGGCCTGCGAATCGTTGGCGACAGCATGCGCGACAAGGCGATTCTGGAAGGGGATATTGTGATCGTGAAGGAACAGGCGTCGGCGCAGATCGGCCAGATTGTCGTGGCGATGGTTGATGGTGAAGCCACGGTAAAGAGCTTTTATCTCGGCGACGGCCAGGTAGAATTACGGCCCGCGAACGCCCGTTTCGAGTCGCAATTTTACGCGTTTGACGAGGTGGTCCTTCAGGGCGTCGTGATAGCGCTGCACAGATCGTGTGTATGCGGCGCCTGACGAACGTTCAGAATACATCGGCATCAGATGTTGCCGACCCGGCGGTATCGGTTTGTGCACATCAGGACGACGAGTGGGTTTTCTGGATTGACGTCGGCGGAACATTTACCGATTGTATCGCTCTCGCGCCGAATGGTGGATTACAACGATGCAAGGTGCTGAGTACCGGAGCCGTACAGGGTGCCGTCGGCAGCGGATCCGGGTGTACGGCGCTATACGATCCTTCCCTCCCGGATTTAGCGGAGAACTTTTTTCGTGGGTATGATCTGCATCTTTTCGATCACGAAGGAGACGAGCAGGCGGTCATTCCGGTCTCTGCATACGACGCGCCGGCTCGAGCTGTCTATCCCGCACAGGCGATTCCGCAACCGGTGTTGCTGCATGCATGCTCGTACGAGCTTCGATCGGGCGAGGTTGCGCCGGCGCTGTGCATGCGTATGATGATGAAGCGGCGTCTGGAGCAGGCGCTGCATCCCTATCGATTGCGACTGGGTACCACAATCGCCACCAATACGCTTCTCGAACGAACGGGGCCTCCGGTCGTGTTTGCCGTGACCAGCGGCTTTGCAGATGTTCTGGAGATTGGTGATCAGACCCGTCCACATCTTTTCGAACCCTTGATTCGCAAGCCGCCCGCATTCCACACCGCCGTTGTCGAGATCCACGAGCGCACGGCCGCGGATGGCGATGTGTTGCTTGCTGTCGACCCTGACCGCGTTCGTGGGGATCTACGGTATCACTTCGAGAACGGCATTCGCAGTATTGCGATCTGTTTTATCAACGCCTTCAAGAATCCCCTGAATGAACAGCGTGTCGCCACCGTTGCAAGGGAGGTTGGGTTTACGCAGATTTCTGTGTCGAACGAAATAAGTCCGACAATAAAATACCTGTCCAGAAGCCAGACCGCGGTGGTCGACGCCTATCTTTCTCCAGCGATCCACGATCATATTTCCAGACTGCGCTGCAGCGCAAGCGGCGCGCACATTCACCTGATGACGTCGGCCGGAGGAATCGTAGGCGAAAGTCAGTTCGGCGGCAAGGACAGCATTCTGAGTGGTCCGGCCGGCGGCGTCGTTGGCTACGCCGGCCTTGGCCAGAAGGCGGGATACAGCCGTTTGATCGGATTTGATATGGGGGGTACCTCGACCGATGTAAGCCGATTTGACGGTCGCCATGACTACTTGCGTGAAACGCAAGTAGCCGGCGTACGTATTGTGGCGCCGTCACTGCGAATTGAAACGGTTGCCGCAGGGGGCGGATCGATTTGTGCTTTCGACGGGCATCGTCTTACCGTCGGGCCACGCAGTGCCGGCGCACGGCCGGGGCCGGCTTGTTATGGTCGTGGCGGTCCGCTGACACTCACCGACATCAATCTCTACAGCGGCCGGCTGGTGTCGGCGCATTTTCCGTTTGCATTGGTTCCGGAAGCTGCGGAGCGGCGCCTTAAGGAGGTTGCCGGCGCTATCCGTACGAGCGGCGGTCCAGACTATGATCTCGACGATCTTGCCGCCGGTTTTACGCGGATAGCCAACGAGCGAATGGCGGCTGCGGTGCGATCCATCAGTACATCGGTCGGTTGCGATCCGGGCGAGTACGCACTCGTACCTTTCGGCGGCGCCGGTGGCCAGCACGCTTGTGCGATCGCATCGCTGCTTGGCATCCGTACCATTATTGTGAGTCGGCTTGCAGGGATCCTCAGTGCCCACGGGGTCGGCACCGCGGATGTGATTCATATCGCCGAACGGTCGGTGCTCAGGTCGTGTGACCCGGCCGCGCTCAAAGCGGTTGAGACAGACTATGACGATATGGAGCATCGATTGTTTTCATTGATTGCCGCAGACGGAATTCCCGCAGAGCGCATTGAGGCACCATTACGCACGCTCGATCTCCGTTACATTGGCGAAGAAGCCACGATTACGGTCAATTACGGCACTGCGGACAGGATTTGTAACCGCTTCGAAAAAAAGCATTTGAATCTCTACGGGCACAGTCATTCCGGCCGGGAGATAGAGATTGCGATGATTCGCGTGGAGCGCATTGGTACGACAACCAAGCCTGTTTACCGACCGTTGCCACAGCGACGAACTGCGGTCGATGCCGGCACCGATGCGCCTGTCTTGCAGTCGATTCGTTTTGCCAACGGTCGCGTTGATGCGGCAGTCAAAGCATTTGCGAATCTGCAGCCGGGAGATGATCTTCACGGACCGGCACTGCTGACCAGCGATTTTTCTACCGTGGTGGTGGAACCGGGCTGGCAGGGCGTTGTTGATGAGGACGGGAATCTTCTGTTGCACGATACGCGCGTCGAAACCGATTCCGGCAGCGTTGATAAGGACATCATAACGTGCGATCCTGTACAGACGGAATTATTCAATAACCGGTTTAAAGCGATAGCCACACGGATGGGGTTGACGCTGCAACGCACCTCTGTCTCCGTGAATGTAAAGGAACGGCTTGATTTCAGTTGCGCCATCCTCGATGCCGCAGGCAACCTCGTCGTCAACGCTCCGCATATTCCGGTACACCTTGGTGCTGTAAGTGAAACGGTCAAGGCGCTGTTACGGGACGTGTCGAGCATGGCGCCCGGTGACGTGTACCTCTCGAACGCTCCGGATACCGGCGGCTCGCATTTGCCCGATCTCACGGTCATCACCCCGGTGTTTGATGATACCGGGAAAATGGTGCGATTTTTTACCGCATCACGTGCGCATCACGCAGAGATCGGCGGGCGTTACCCAGGCTCACTTTTTCCGTTTGCCCGGCGACTTGACGAGGAAGGGGTCGTGTTCCGAAATTTCCTTTTGGCGTCACGATACAGACTAAACGAAACGGCGTTGCGGCGACACCTCGGCTCCGGACCCTATCCATCTCGAAACCCCAAAGAGAATATCATGGATCTGCGTGCCGCCATGGCTGCGAATCAATGTGGCGTTGTGGAATTGCAGCAGCTCGGCGCTGCGGTGGGATGGCGCACGGTCATGGCGTATATGGATCATATTTGCCATGTCGCAGAGGCCAAGACGTGCGCCCGCATTCGCGCGATCCCGGATGGCTGCTATACGTTCACGGACGCACTCGACTGCGGTGCGGCAGTGTGTGTGTCCATTACCATCAGCGACGATGCGATGTCTGTCGATTTTGACGGTTCCGGACCGGTAAACGACTCGTGCCTAAATGCGCCATTGGCCGTCGTACAAAGTGCGCTTTTGTACTGTATTCGCTTTATCGTCGAAGACGAAATGCCATTGAATTCAGGCATGCTCGTCCCGCTGAATCTTAACATTCCCGGCGGGATGCTCAATCCATCCTGCGGCGTCGGCGGTGACGGTCATCCTGCGGTTGCAGGCGGCAACGTGGAATTGTCTCAGCGCGTTGTGGATGTGGTACTGGCTGCCTTGGGCGTCGCTGCTGCCAGCCAGGGAACAATGAACAATCTAGTCTTCGGCAACGACGCATTCGGTTACTACGAAACACTGTGCGGCGGAGGCGGTGCGGGGCCCGGCCATTGCGGCGCCTCGGCGGTGCATACGCACATGACGAATACGCGCCTGACCGATGTGGAAATTCTGGAACAACGCTATCCGATACGTGTCCGTGAATTCCTGATCAGAACGGATTCCGGCGGTGAGGGGCTGTATCGAGGGGGAGACGGGGTTATGCGCGAGCTGGAATTTCTCGACAGTCTGGAAGTCTCGCTGGTCACAGATCGCAGGGTAAATCCACCCTTTGGCCTCGCAGGTGGGGGCGCGGGCCGCGCGGGAAGGAACGCACTGCGCCGTTGCGGAACCGACGCATACGTGAATCTACCGTCCCTTGTTCAGTTCAGTGTCGGGCCCGGCGATATACTTCGGGTCGAAACGCCGGGTGGAGGCGGATACGGGGAGCGGCCGTGATTTTCATCATTCGTCGCTTGGCAGCATTACGTGCGTTGGTTCATCACGACCCGATGCATTCGTCGTCGCGGCTTTATGACGGTTGTAACCTTGCTCGATCGCAGCAGTCAGTGCTTTTATTCTCACTGGTTTGGTTACATAATCGTCCATGCCTGCGTCGAGACATCGCTCGCGGTCACCTTTCATGACGTTGGCGGTCATGGCGACAATCCACGGGCGATTCGGGAGTGTACCGCAGCTTCGAATCTTTTCTGTCGCCTCAAGTCCGTCCATTACCGGCATGTGCATATCCATGAATACCAGATCATACGCCTGTCGCTCCACGGCCTGCACCGCTTCCCTACCGTTCGCAGCGATATCTGCCCGATATCCCATTTTCTCGAGGATTCGCAGCGCGACCATTTGATTGACCATATTGTCCTCGACAAGCAGCATTCTAAGCGGCATGCGTTTCGACGTTCCGGGATCGAGTACGGCCTGATTCAGCGTCTCCTGGACCTTGAGCGGCTCACTTTCGAAATATTCCACGAGTCGGTCGTATAACTGGGATGGTTTGATTGGCTTATTCACATACGAGTTGTACGTGAGGACGCGCTTTAGCCCGCTTCCCCGACCGTATGAAGTCAACATCACCAGCGGCGTGCCGTGCTTGATAAAATAATCACGAAGCCGCTGTTGCACCGTAACCTCCGCGGACTCGATAAACACTGAGTCGATCAGAGCTACATGTGGAGGCGGGCTACTGTTGCTCGTCATTCGCACGGCGTTCTGAACCGAATCCACCAAGTGCGGGACCATGCCCCACGTCCTTACTGACATTTCGATTGATGAGCGGATCGTTGCATTGGGCTCGATGATCAAGGCGTATTTGCCGGCAAAGCTATCGTTGACTTTATGGAGATAATCGTTACCGGATTTTGTGAGTGAAACAGCAAGGATTGTGAAGTGAAAACTTGTGCCTTTTCCAGGTGTGCTCGACACCCATAAGGTGCCGCCCATCATTGTGACAAGTTTCTTGCTGATTGTGAGGCCGAGGCCGGTGCCGCCATATTGGCGTGTCGTAGAGGCGTCTGCCTGACTGAACGATGCAAATATGGTATCGATGCGATCTTCCGGAATACCGTGGCCTGTATCGCGCACAGTAAAATGAAGACTGTTTAACAGATGCGCGGCCGCATGATCGCCATGCTCATGCTGATGTGTGCCGCTACCAGGGGCGTCGTGGACAGCGGATGTTGCAATTCGCATTTCTCCGACTGGTTTGGCGGTAACGGATACGATGATTTCACCGTGATCTGTGAATTTTACGGCGTTGCCCACGAGATTCACCAACACTTGCCGCAGCCGGGTGATATCGCCGATGATGCTTTCGGGACAGCCGTCCATGAGATAGGCCATACTCAAGTCTTTGTCCGCCGCTTTCATAGCCAGTAGATCCAGGGATTCCTCGATGCAGTCGCGCAGATCGAATGGCTGGTGCTCCAACTCCAGCTTGCCGGCTTCAATCTTGGAGAAGTCGAGGATATCGTTAATGATCGCGAGGAGTGCGTCGCCGCTGTTGCGCACCGTTTCGACATATTCACGTTGTTCGGACTCGAGACGGGATGACAACAATAAGCCTGTCATGCCGATAATGGCATTCATAGGTGTCCGGATCTCGTGACTCATTCGGGCCAAGAATTCGCTCTTGGCTTTCGTTGCGGCCTCAGCCGCATCCTTCGCCCGCTGCAGTTCCGATTCCGCCTTTTTCCGTTCGGTAATATCGCGGGCCACGCCGACGATTGCTACAGGCTCGCCAGATTCGTTCCTAATAAGCGAGCGTGAGAGTGATATCGGAAAGGGATCGCCGTCTTTGCGACGATGGTAAAACTCGCCGTGCCACACGGGTGACACGCCTTCCGGCGGGCCATCGACCGTCGGGAGGCCGCTGCGTTCGTCGCCTTCCCACAATTTTCGGCTGGGTTGGCCCAACATCTCCTTTTCGCAATATCCGTTCTGCCTGCAGAACGCCTTGTTGACGTATATGATCTTATCGTTCATGTCAGTGATGAAGACACTGTCGGAGATGCACATGACCGCTTCGGACAACATCTGTGATTGCATCTCTGCCCGATAGCGCCGCAGTACGATCTCAATTTTTATCGGAAGAATCCGCAGGTACGTTCCTTGTGTATCTTTGACGATATACTCCTGCGCACCGGCCTTCAGTGCGCATACAGCCGTATCCTCGGCAACCGCACTGGTTACAACGATCACGGGCGTATCACGAACATGGCCAATGATATCGGCGGCGTTGCCGTCGGGGAGGAAATAGTCCGTGATGATAATATCGAACCGTTGCTGCGACAGGAGCTTGCATGCATTGTTACACGACACCGCGAACGCGATGTCGTATGGCAGGTTTTCACGGTCTGCAAAGCGTTCGAAAACCACGCGATCCGCTTCGCAGTCGTCAACAAAAAGGACGGTAATCCGGCCGTTGTCGTCCATCAGATGCGACACCATTTTCATATGTTCATCGGCTTTCCGGTCTTTAATCGTGTCGTTACTCTCGACAACCAAATTGTGTGATTTCGCTGGCGGCATAAATCCAATCGGCCGTAGCTGCAACGACCATCTTGTAGTCGCGGATTGCTATTCAGGTACAAACTTCGCAGAATTCGCAGATTTTGTACCATGTCTGCATCGCTCGGCGTTGTCGTCGGGTACCGGGGGCGGTAAGAATCAGAATCGCCTCGCATATCGGGATGATACAGGCTGTCGGACGAATCCAGATCATGTGTGTGGAAGGGATGTGTTGCCTGGTCGATATCGGGGAACGCTAAGGAGGGGGGACGGAAAGTCAGGATTTTGTGGCGGCGCCGCAACAGCGTTTGTACTTCTTGCCGCTGCCGCACGGGCAGGGTGCATTCTTGCTGACCGGCCGGCGTTTTGCTTCGGGCTGTGTTTTCCCCCTGTTCCGGCGGTCGGCGATTTTCCCACAGATGACGTGTGCCGCAAGACTGGAGCATGCCGGCATGATGACGAAAGAGAAGGCGATAATAATCTTGCTGACAGTCTTCACATCAGCCAGGTCATGGAATGTCACCAGCGCATGGACAACGGTCTCGACGTACAGATACACGATCATCAACCCCGTGGCGATCGAAATTTTTGCGGCCAACGGCTTCGGTGGGCCAAGCGGGAAAAATGCGAACAGTATCAACGGCACCAGAAAGACATAGTAGTACTCCGACACCAGCCGTGGTCGGATATTCTGGCGAATGGTCTTGGTTTGTTTCTGGATGACATCAGGGTTGTCTTTGGACTTGACGTAGCTCACTTCAACAGTCGTCTTCTCAAGCGGCTTGAGAATGAGTCTCGAACTCGCCTTGAACGCCGTTGTTACGACGCTTTCGAGACCAGTGTTGCGCCAGACCGCCATTGTAAGCACGCCGATCACGCACATGCGCAGTATGCCCACCGCGACCTGACGCGGCGCGGGCAACGCTTCTATAAGGTGCGTGATATCAGATGCCTGATGTGATTTCTTGTTCATGATCCATCACGCCGGCTCAATGATTCGGATGGCTAGGCCGGTTCTGCGGGAGTGTCCGATGGTTGTGTGCTCGCCGCTGCATGTGCAGCTTGCTTGGCCTTAACGACCTTTGACGCCCAGTAACTCCAGTAGATAAAAATGAGGACCAACGCGTAGACCTGACCGACGCCGGTGTGATAGAACGCAAAGTCCTCGGCATCTTTGATCACATACAGGATCAGGATCAGGCCAAGCAGCCGTATCTGGTTGATAACAAATACGAAAATAAGTCCGTTCAGCAGCCCCAGGAATTTTTGCCGCAGGCTGCACGGAAACGGAAGAATCGCGCTTATTAGTATGAGATACGCCTGAACACCGTCACAGCCGTAACCAACAAGTATCGACTTGTACGTGCCACCGAGCTGAAGTGTCAGCAGTATGCCCTGGGATTTGCAGTCCATGCCGAACAACGACATGATCGCTGCAAAACTCGTTGCAGTGAATTGATCAACGGGACGCAACAGCGCCTCCGACTGCGGCAAACTCATCAGTCCGACAAACGTCATCGCGAGGACGATAATTGCAATGAACAACGCAGTCGGGTTCTCGAATAAACTACCTTTCTTTGCGGTGCCGGGTGTAGATGTGTTTGTGCTCATGTAATGTACGCAGGTTGTTGGACGAAATGTTACGGCCTTCAGGACGACACGGATGAAAATGTACCACACACCGTGCATAATGTAAGTGATAAATCGCTAAATCTGTCGGCGGAGATGCAGCAAGCATCACTCGCGTTGTAACGAGGCGTGACGTATTTAACCGCACCATCCCCCTCCCTGGCTATTTAATTTATTCGACGTCTACTGGGCGACCGCCAGAATCGGTACATTTTCTCCCAAAATGTCATTGAATGCTACAGAACCATTCGAACAGGAACTCACTGCCTGCGACCAGCAAAGTCCGTCACACTGACTCACTGGCCCAGATAAGCTGCTTTCACCTTCGGATCGGCTAACAGGTCCGATGCGATACCGGACAACAGTAAGGTGCCGATTTCGAGTATGTACGCGCGTTTGGCGTGTAGAAGCGCTTCGTTAGCGTTTTGTTCCACAAGAAATATAGAAACGCCTTCTTCCTTGTTTATCTTCGTGATAATCTCGAAGATGAGATCAACGATTTTTGGCGCGAGGCCGAGGCTGGGTTCGTCCAACATCAACAGCTTGGGCGAACTCATCAGCGCGCGACCGATCGCGAGCATCTGTTGCTCGCCACCGGACAGCGTGCCGCCCTTTTGCCTGCGGCGATCCGCAAGCTTCGGGAAATAGTGAAACGCGCGTTCCATGTTGGCCCGGTAGGCGGCTGGGCTGGAGACGCAATACCCGCCCATCATGAGATTCTCTTCTACGCTCATATCCGGAAAAATGCGACGGCCTTCCGGGCAGTGTGAAATGCCCAACTTCACGATGGCATGGGGCTTGTGATTTGCAAGGTCTTCGCCTTGAAACGTGACCGTTCCCGACGTGGCCTGGAGGGTACGTGAGATCGTCCGAAGCGTCGTCGTCTTGCCGGCGCCATTAGCACCAAGAAGTGCGACAATCTCGCCTTCTTCAATATGCAGCGACAACCGCTGCAGAACTTCGATCGCTCCGTACGACGCATAAATATCTCTTAATTCGAGGATTACGGACAATTTGACGTGCTCCTGCGTCCGAGATACGCTTCGATAACTTTGGGATTCTGCCGGACATCGTCCGGCGTGCCGCCGGCGATCAGCTTACCGTGGTCCATTACAAAGAGATGATCGCAGATGCACATTACCAGTTTCATATCGTGTTCGATCAGGAGGATGCTGATCTTGAACTCCGAATTTATGCGTCTGATCATATCCATCAGATCCCGGGTTTCCTGCGGATTCATTCCCGCCGCGGGCTCATCGAGCAGCAGCAACCTGGCGCCGGTGGCAAGGGCGCGTGCTATTTCCAATTTTCGGCGCTGCCCATATGCGAGTGAACCTGCAGTGTCGTCGCACACCGGGCCAAGGTCGAACAGGTCCAGAAACTCCCGGCAACGCGCGGCAATCCGTCGCTCTTCGCGAAAGAATCGTGGCAAGCGCAATAAGGCGTGGATCGTCGTGTAACAGATACTCCGGTGACATGCAACTTTGACATTGTCCGCTACAGACAGCTCGTCGAGGAGACGGATATTCTGAAACGTTCGCGCTATTCCCAGATCGACGAGGCGATGTGCCGGTGTCGTCGTAATGTCCCGACGATCGAATTCGATCGTGCCGTGATCCGGCTGGTCCAGCCCGGTGATCAGATTGAACAGTGTCGTTTTTCCGGCGCCGTTCGGCCCGATCAAGCCTGCGATTTCGCCGCATCTCACGTCGATCGACACATCGTCTACGGCCACAACGCCGCCGAACCGGCGGATCACGCCGCGTGTACGCAACAGAAACGACATGCCGGAGTTCGGCCCTGTTTGTCTCGAAGTCACCGACGTCGCAACCACGTGATGGCCCTCCGTGGCAGGTCATGAAACTCATTGACGCCCAACAGCCCGTTGGGCACGATTCGGATTAGAAGAATAAGCAGGGCCGCAAAGATGAGCTGGCGATATTCGCTCACCTGAATCCCGCCGACGCTGGGGGCGAAACGAAGCAATTCCGGCAAGGCAACCAGGATCACCGCCGCCAGAGCGGATCCGCTGAAACTCCCCAGGCCGCCGAGTACGACCATGAGCAACACCTCGATCGTGCGCAGCAGTGTGAAATCATTCGGCGACAGGCTAATCTGATTGTAGGCAAAGAGTGCTCCGGCCAGGCCGGCAAACATCGCACAGAATAGAAATGACGCAATCTTGCAGCGGGCAGGATTTATACCCATCGTTCGTGCGGCGATCTCGTCTTCACGGATTGCCATAAACGCCCGGCCGATTGCCGATCGCTTCAGATTCAGCAGCAGAATGTAGATCACGATCACGTGAATCCAGATAAACCACCATTGACTGTAATACGCCTCGAAGGGCAGTTCTATACCGGTCGCGCCGCCAAACGGCTCATCGTATGTGAGTTTGCAACCCGGGAATTCAATGTTGTTCAGGCAGATTCGGACGATCTCGCCGAAGCCCAGCGTCGCGATCGCGAGATAGTCTCCGCGCAGCCGCAGGCATGGTATGCCCACAACCAGCGCACAGACAGACGCCGCCGCCATTGCCGCGGCCGCGCCGATGGCGTAATTCCCGTATCCCCACGCCGGTTGAAACCAATATATCGTGACGAGTCCCGCCGCATAGGCGCCGACTGCAAAAAAACCCGCATGCCCGAGCTGCAGCAGGCCGGTAAGCCCGCACATAAGATTGAGCGACATCGCGAGGATGATGTAGATGCCGATCTGCCCCAAAATTTCGAGAATGTATTCCATCGTCAGACCTTCTCGATTTCGGGTTTACCGAGAATGCCCTGTGGCCGGATCAAAAGGACGACGATTAGCAGTAAGAATGCCATGACGTCTTTGTATCCAGAGGGGATACCCGCCCAAATCACCATTTGTTGCAGGACACCGATCAGGAGACCGCCCAATACTGCGCCGGGAATCGACCCGATACCGCCGACCACCGCTGCGACGAAGGCGATCAGGCCGGGCATGAATCCCATCATCGGCTCAACGACACTTTGCGCACCGATTAGCGCGCCGGCTACTCCGGCGAAGAAACCTCCCAATGCAAATGTTCGCATGGTCACGGAATCCACATCGATTCCCATAAGCCTCGCGGCATCCATGTCTTGACTGGTTGCCCGCATCGCGCGGCCGAAGCGCGTTCTCATGACCACATACCATAGAACGAGCATCAGGGCTGCCGTGATAATGATAAATGCGAACTTCACGGTCTTTATCCCGCTGCCGCCGATCTGGATGGATTGTTGGCAGAGATCCTCGACAGCGCCGCCGTACGAAAGCGGGTTGCCGTTTTTTACGAGTGCGAAGAGATTCTGGAGGAAGAACGAGACACCAATCGCGGTGAGCAGCGCCACTAGGCGTCCGTTACTGCGAATCGGCCGGTATGCGACGCGTTCGCACAGTACGGCAATCAACGCGCCGGCAATGCCGGCAGCGAGCAGAATTGCAGGAATCGAAACAAACAACGACAGTTCCGGCGGTAGCAGCGTGTAGACGGCCAAGCCTGCGTAAGCGCCGACCATGTAGAACTCGCCATGCGCAAAGTTGATCAGCTTTATTATACCGTACACGAGCGTGTAGCCCAGGGCGATCAGGGCGTATATTACGCCGATGCAGATACCGCCGACTAGGAAATATAAAAAACTATCCATTCGTATCACTTGGTCTGTCAGACATCGCGCATTCCCATGGCATAAGATACGGATCCAACCGAACACGTCCACGTGTTTCGGCATATTTCGATTTCGGCGAAGGCGGGAATGGGTGAAGTTGAACCGCGAATGGACGCGAATGGACGCGAATCGGAACTGGTGGATGGCGGGAATGGGTGAAGTTGAACAGCGATCCGAGGGATTAGATTGCAATTTGCATTTTACTAAGGCGGACTTCTTCGCGGAATAGCGGATATCCAACTACTGGAGATGCATGTACCTGACAGAGCATCTCTGTGGGCCGATCGGTTCCTTCCTCGGCAGGACGGACACTGGAGTTATCTTATATGGAACAAAACGTTTATTTGGCAGCCTATTTGCCGAACAACACAAGACGGATCGGCCTACTACATCGCCAATACCTCCGCGGCGCCACCGATCGAATACAACCGTCACGATCTTAATAGTCTTCATTCACCGTTCTATGGTCGTGTATATCATGGAGACGTTGTGCGGCACACAGGTCTGCAGCACGGATGTCAGCCGTACCGTTGCGTTGCTTGACGACGAGCTGGAGAAGTGGCGAAATAGGCCCCTCGGGCAGAAACCGTACCTCGTTCTTGATGCGCGGTACGAAAAGGCTCATCCCGAGCCCGAACGCCCAGCAGAAATCTGCATTGTGATGAAGCGTTTGGCGATAGGCCTCAAACAGGTCCATAAACCGCGTCGCGTAATCCTCAACAGGCAGTGTTTTATTCAGTCGTTGCGCTTCCGCGACAGCGTACCAGAGGTTGAATCCCAGTCGAACGACTGACTCGTGATCGGAACGATCGTGTCGAACCCGTTCCTCCAGCGCATTGATCGCTGCCGGATAGTCCTCCCGGATCTCGAGATAGTGTATATTTTTAAGCGGCAACGGCATGCAGAGTAGTTGGTCAGGAGGGCATTCGACGTAGATTACTCTTGCACTTGATACACATTCCCGCGGGCAGGATGGTATACGACACGGGAACAAGCGGCGGGAACAGAGACCAACCGCAGTAAGGGCAGGCAAAGGTCAGTATCGCCAGTCCGAAGAAGAATACCCACCATCGCCGCAGGTAACACCGAAAGGTCGCATAATTTCGGACAAATTCGGTCGCCGAGGCGGTTTTGCCTTTCCGCGTATCCTGATTACCTGCCAACGTATTCAGCGTCATCGAATCGTCTGCAGGCCAAAGGCTGGATGCCACCGTATTGGCAGGCGATGTTTCGTGGTGGTAGTAAACCGGACGTTTAGCCAGAGCAATTCACGCGATCTTGTTGCGTGGGTGGCGCTGATCACGGGCTAACGGTTGTCTGATATTTCTTGATAAACGCGTCGCCTTCTTTTTCTATGGTCATGATCACGGCGCTCTTGACCGCGTCACCTTTGTTGTTGATGCTGATCACACCGGTAACCGCTTCGAAATCGCGTATCGACTGCAGGCCTCCGCGTATCGCCTTTTTTGAGGTGCCTTTTTTCAATGCCTCGCACAGCAAGCTCACGGAATCATAGCCCAACGCTTCGAACGTCCCGGCGTCCGGGCCGAGCGCACGAATAAAGTTCTGAACCGCCGGCCGCTGGTCCTCCTTTGAGAATGCACCGACGATGAAACTGCCCAGCACCTTGTCGCCGGAATTGTTGAGGACGCTTTCGTGGTCCCAGCCGTCGGCGCCGCAGAAGGTCGCATCGAGACCGACGACTTTGGCCTGCTTGATAATCAACGGCACTTCCGGCGGGTAGCCGGGTACAAAAACGACTTCGGCGCCACTGGATTTGATGTTGGAAAGCTGGGCGCCGAATTCCGTATCCTTTTGTTGATAAGACTCTTCTGCGACGATCTTACCGCCATTTACAATGAACGACTTCGAGAAGCTGGCGGCAAGGCCTTTACTGTAGTCGCTGCCGAGGTCCGTGATGACTGCCGCCTTCTTGTAGTTGCGGGTATTCACCGCGTAGTTCGCGACAATGGTGCCCTGGAACGAATCGTTGAAACACGCCCTGAACATGAACGGACTCTTGGGCGCTACCCGATCGTTTGTCGCAGTCGGCGACATGGTCGGTGTTTTCGTGCGTGACGCATGATTGGCAACGGCGAGGGCGTTGCTGCTTGTTATCGGCCCGATGACGGCCGCCACATTATCAATTCCGGTGAGCTTCTTGAATGCCGAGATACTCTGGGCTTTGTCGCCCTTATTATCCTCTACGATCAGCTCGATTGTATTGCCATCGACGCCACCGACATTGTTGATCTCCGTCACGCGGTATTTTATGCCGTCAAGCGTGCTCTTTCCGAACGGGGTAAGCGGGCCTGAGACGGGGAGAATAACGCCGATTTTCACAGTGTCCGCCACCGTGGTCGTGGCCGAAATCAGCAGCCCCGTCAATACCAGTGCGACAACGCACTGCAAATGTAACCTGCGCAAGAAACGAAACATCATATAATGCCTCCATTGAGTTTGGGGTTATGCAGGCTCACCTGCGATATCATTGCATGTAAGATTTCCCAGATCATGATTGCACCCGGAGCGTTTTTCGCATTCCGGCTCGTAACGGGACGAAGCCGTTGTCGCAGGCGGTTCGGCGGAGTGACGTTGGAATTAGATCTTTCAATGGGAATCCCAATCCCGCTAATCGCTCAACGTCAACCACAAGTGAAGCGTAAGACCCCGTTAACCGTTGTTGAAACAGGGCCTGTTGTTGCAAGACATGAAAATACGACTCCCGTTCACAGTCATTGCATGCGGGATTGTGGCTTTTACTGCGCCTTGCGAACCCAACGAACACACCTTAAGCTGCGAACTCCAACAGAATCTGCCGCTATTCCTCTGACAACGACGCTCCCCAAAAGTTTTGTAATCCAGAAAAAATCATCCGCGAATGTTTGCCAATCGATCTTTGAGTACCTGAATCGGTATACGGTCGGCTTTGTCCCGTCCCATCATGCCGTCGATCACGGCGGACATGTCCGAACTTATCGCCGAATTTACCTTGATGACCGGCATGGGCGTAACGCTGAAATGGTTGTTCAGCGTTTCGATGATGCTCGCGCCCCGGAATGGCAACTCGCCGGTCGCCGCGTAATACAGTGTCACGCCCAATGAATACACATCGCTCTGAATGTCAATTTCATTCTCGCCCTGTATCTGTTCGGGCGACACAAAATCCGGTGTGCCTTTGAATACATTGCTCATGATCGTGATCTTCGAATCATGTTGCTGTTTGGCCAGCCCGAAATCGGTAACCTTAACGTCCCCTGTGCCCGAGATCAGAATGTTGTTTGGCTTGATGTCCCGGTGGACAATGTTGTATGTGGACATGTGTTCGAGAGCGAGTACCAGCTGCAGCGCTACAAACTGCAGTGTCGAATCTTCGAGTGCGCCTTCGCAGTCCACCCGGTTCCAGAGATTGGTGCCGCGCACGAACTCGAGCACGAGATAGTATGAGCCGGATGCCTGTCCGAAGTCGTGCAGTTTCACGATGTTCGGATGGTCGAGCTTCGACCACTCATAGGCCTCCCGCAGGAAGAGCGTCTTGAATTGGGAGTCCTCCGAGTGAGAATCCGCCGGCTTGAAGATCTTCAGGGCGACCTCGCGATGCGGGTCAACGGACTTATCAAGGGCGTGGTAGACGCTGGTCTGACCGCCGTCATCGATCTTGGTGATAATCTCGTAGCGGTTGCTGTATGACAGGGGCGTCGGTTCGATCCCTGCGCGGTGGCGCTTGATCGCATGGTTCAGCTTGGCCAGCAGTTCCGACGGCTTAAATGGTTTGAGAATATAATCGTCGGCACCGGATGCCAGCGCCTCCATGATGGTTTCTTCGCTGCAATTGGACGACACGAAGATGATCGGTACATGCGCGCCGCGGGGAAGCTTTTTCAGTTCACTGCACGTTTCCATGCCGGTTAGACCGGGCATATCGAGGTCGAGCAGGATCAGGTCTACCGGTTCACGCATGAATGATCTGATCGCATCGTTGCCACTGCCGTAGATCCGCAGATTGTAATCGCGCCTTCTTAGTATACGCTCATACAAGATCTGTATATCCGGATCATCATCTACGCACATCAGTGTTATCATAAATGTCAGAACTCCGGATAATACGCAATTACAGCCGGCTCAGGAGCCGGGACGTCGAATAGCCGTCTTTAAATGGTATGAAGTGTATTTCCGCGCCGATGTCCTTCAATACCGCGCATTCGTCGCGGTCAAGAGTATCGATCGTGTAATCCCCGCCCTTGACATAGATATCCGGCTTGAGCAGCAGCAGCAGACGATCGACGCGTACCTCCGCGAACACAATCACGTAATCCACTGCTTCGAGACTGGCCAGCAGGTACGCCCGATCCGCCTCTCCTGTGACCGGTCTGTCGGAGCCTTTCAGCGACCGCACCGAAGTATCGCCATTCACCGCTACGAGCAGGCAGTCGCCGAGTCCTCGCGCTGCAGCGAGATACTCCGCATGGCCGCGGTGGATAAGGTCGAAACACCCATTTGTCATAACCAGTTTTTTGCCGGCGGTCGTCAGGTCTTCTCGCCACGAGCGTATGTCTGAGTCCGTCAGAATCTTGGAGTGCGGATCGCGCGTCATTATCAAAATCATCTGGTTGTTTTGCGTCATCGCGTTTCGATGTTGCGACGCCGAAGGTTCCCTGGCGATATGCCGGCACGTCTACATCGATCCGCTAAAACACATGACGTATTACGCCTAAATGCCCTTGGTCCTGTTTGATTTTTTCTTCGCTTCCGATCACGCAAACAGGTCCGGTATCGCCGAATGTCCGAAATAGCTCGGAATACGTACGCAATGTAGCTTTCTTCGTTGACAATATCTGGTCGCGACGGTGCTGCACGTTGTCCGGAGTAATTTTTTTTATATAGCGGCTGAGAGCGATGGCGCCTTTCTGATCGACGGTTCGCGGTGTGTCGATACTGCCCATGGTGCCGATGACGAGCTTTTCAAAGTCGTCATCGCCGAGGTCGAGGTCGGACAGGTAGCGGCCTATGTTTTCAAAAACATTCAGCGTTTCCTCAAGATTCGGATCACGGTACGATACGCAGTGGAAATTGCCGGCGCAGCGATCGAAGCCGGTGAAGCAGCCGTACGCGCCACCCTGTACACGGACGCTGTTCCACAGGTAATCGCGGTTGAGCAACGTGTCCAACACCTCGAATTCGCCGTTGTACGTGTAGCCGGCATCGAATAAATTCAGGCCTTTGCCGACGTATTGGATCTTGCTGGGCACGACAAAACCTTCATTGATGTCAATATCTGCAAATTCGTAGGTGTGGTCGGCCGCATCGCCATCGGCCATTTCTGCCACGCGTGCGTTCAATTCGCGGTTGAGAGCAGCCTGTTCCTCGCTGCTGCCAGTGAGATGGATGTGGAGATTGCTTCGGCGAAACAGAATCGCTGCGACCCGACGCAATCGTTCAATGACGGTCTCTGCATCTCGATCGAATTCGGCAGTGAGCTTCTCCAGAAACTGATACTGCGAAATACCACCGGTATCTTCGAGGTACCGGCCGAGGCGCGAGTGGTAGGATGACAGCCGCTTGGCGACGTAGCCGTGGCCGCTCGGAATGATCTGCGACTGCACATTTGATTTCACAATATGCAGGATTTCGAAGATGCGATCGGTATTGCCGTAGTCGCAGGCTGTCAACATTTCCAGCATCGTGTCGAGCAGATCCGGCAGCCTGCGTCGCAGGCACTTTCCGCTGAACGACAGATAGGGCCGGATGTCTGCGGGGTGTCCGAGCACGGATGTGGCGGAAAACACGCTGCTGATACCGCCGGTCTGAATGTCGATGTCCTGAATAAGCGACACGTAGTCGCGTTTCGTCGTGCCGGTTTGGACAGTCGCCAGGCCAAACAGCGGCAAGTACGGAAGCAAGTCCTGCGGCACACATCGGGTGTCGAAGACGAATGACAGGTAGCAGATCCCGCTGGTGGGCTGTTCGGAATACGACAGCGTGTAGCCATCTTCGCGGAGGATCTCGAATGGATACGTCTCCGCCGTGCGCGGTATCGAATCGAGGGACAATTTCGGTATCGTAGCAAGCGCTTCGGCGGTGTCGGGCGCCAATTGTTCGTCCCGCAACTGCCGGTTCAGGCGGACAAGGTCGTCGACTGCATCAGCAGAAAGTGTGGCCTTGACGTCCGCCAGGCGGCGCCGTGTTTCTTCGATGCGTGTTGTTTCAAGCGTGGCGTCCGGTACCAGCACGACCGTCGCCTGATGCGTGTTTTCGATAAAATGCCGTTGGATCATACCTTCGAAATAGCCGCCACACTCGATCTTCTTTTTGATCGTCTCCAGTGTCGACTCGTATCTCAAATGCATGAGCGGATCCGAGCGGTACATCCACGAATTCAACATACTGAGACCGTAACATAGTCCCTTTGGATACCCGCCGAAGTTTGCCTCGCGCAGATGAAACTCGGTGCTGTTCACTGACGCCTCGACCGCGCGCTGATCGAGACCGTCACGGACAAGTTGTGACAGCGTATCGTCGATAATATCGTTCATCTTGTCAACGCGATCCGGTTGCGTGCCCTTCAGGCCGATGCTGTAGTAGGTATCGAATATCTCATGATCGAACCCATAGTTCAGCGTGCTCTCACCCAGTCGTGAATCGATAAGTGCCTTGCGCAATGGCGACGCCGGTGTGCCGCCCAGGATGCGGGCCAGAATTGAAAACGACATGAAGGTTTCCGCGTCTGCCGGGTATCCGAGAAGAAAACTGCGTAGTGCGTAGGTACGGTTTTCGACGGACTCTCCGAGCGCGACAGGGTAGGCCGATGTCAGCCGGCGTGGGGTATCGTATCGCGGTTGTGCTGCCGCCAACGGTGCCGGTTCCTGATAGGTATACTTGCCGAGGTAGCTTTCGAGATGCGCCAGGCGATCTTCAACGTCGATTGCGCCGAAGAGAAAAATGCGGCTGTTCGAGGGGTGATACCGCAGGCGGTGGAACGTCAGAAATTTCTCGTAGTTCAGTTCCGGTATATGCAGGGGATCACCGCCCGATGATAGGCCGTAGATGCTGTCTGGAAACAACACACGGTTGACCTGGTCCGTCAATACCGTTTCTGGGTCTGAATACGCGCCCAGCATTTCATTATAAACCACGCCGGAATACGTCAGATCCTGATCTGCGCATTCGACGTGGTAGTGCCAGCCTTCCTGGAAAAATGTTGTATCGCGAAGCAGCGGATTGAACACGGCATCGAGATACACATCCATGAGGTTCTGGAAGTCCTGGTCATTCCGGCTGGCAACGGGATATACGGTCCGATCCGGATACGTCATGGCGTTGAGAAACGTGTAGAGACTGCTCTTGAGCAGTTCGGCGAAAGGTTCTTTGACGGGATACCGGCTTGATCCATTGAGCACCGAGTGCTCCAGGATGTGGGCCACGCCCGTGTGGTCATCCGGCGGCGTGCCCAATGTAATCATGAACACCTTATTATCGTCGTCGTTCAGTAGTATCACGACATCGGCGCCCGTTGCTACGTGGGTAAAAAACAGCGCTTCGGAGTTGATCTCTATTACCGTCTCGCTTCGATCGAAGCGAAAGCCGTGCACAACGGATTTCGGCGTGAACATGGACGTTGCCTTGTTAGGGTGGCGGAAAGTGTCAGGACCTGCGCGCATGCCTGGTGGCGCGTCACCGTTATCGTCTGTGAATCGGCCTTGACGGCATCCTGCCCGGCGTACGTCAGACCTAACCTCGCTGGCTGTGTGGCATCCGGATTCTCACACAGTACCGGCAATCTGACACGGCGCATCGGGACCGTGGGAATTAACGTCTGGTGTTGTTTGATTTGAAGTTGAACGGCACTAATGTACTCGCTTTACGGCGTTACACAATGTGCCTTGACAATTCCCGGTGTCGTGTAATGATCGTGATTCTTCGTTGGCGTTCAGCATGTTGCGACCCGCAACGTATGCAGCGTCAGTATCCTTTCAGGAGAGGTGCCGGAGCGGTTGAACGGGGCGCACTCGAAATGCGCTGTGCGGGTAACCCCTGCACCCAGGGTTCGAATCCCTGCCTCTCCGCCAATTCTTCTCTGAGCGCAGGGAACGCTGAACCGTCAGACTTTTGGCGACACGTCATGTCGCCGCTATGTATTCGGCACATGACCGCGTAGTCAAAGTAGTACAGCGATCTTCGCTATAGTTGCCACTTGCGAAAAAGTTCGCCGATACGAGGTTCTTAGCAGGCCACGAGGTTTACTTTTCTTGCAATTTGCAAGCCGGCCGGGTCTTTCCGGGGCTCCTTTTTTGCCTGCAGTTCGTGAGTATTTATGACATTGGTAAAGTCAGCTTGTTCTGTGAAAGATAACGAACCTCGCCAGCCCCCAATGTCAGAAGTTTTTGAGATGCGGGCAGTATTGTTGTTTTCCGCCGCAGTCTTGATAATCAGAAAAACAGACGCGTTTTACCGCCCACAGTTGAAGTCTTCATCACCATTTCAAACTGTCAATGGATCACGTCGTTTCTGCTGCTGTTTATCGCGTTAAAGGAAACACCGCATAAACGATTCGGATCGGTCAAACTGCAGATGGGGTACGACCTGGCCGTTATTTTTGTAATCGGATTGACCGGGCCGTTTGTTATCTTTTTTGCTCCAATAATTATTTTAAAGTATTGTCGCAAAGCGAATTGCTATAACATCGCTGTAGTCGCGTCGACGGTGTTGGTCGTTGGGATTCAGCTCATTGTGATAAGCCGGTCGCTTTCGCCGTCGACGGAGGCGACGAACACCACTATCAATGCCTGGCTATGCGTTATCGGTCAGAAATATTTTGGGAATCTGTTCCTGGGACATCACCTGCCGTATCGGTTTTCTCCGTGGCTCATGTTTGGATTATTGGTTGCGTTCCAGGCGTATGTCGTTCTACAGTGTGCAGGGGACGCGCGAAATCGCAGATTGATTATCGTATTTACATATGTTCAGCTCGCGATCCTGCTCGCAACGTTTTATAAATTCCGACCGTATCCGGAGGCCTTGATCCCGCCCGGAAACGGGCCGAGATACTTTTATGTTCCTTACGTCATGGCGGCCTGGTCGCTAATCATCTGCCTTGCGCCCGGACGTACACGCAACAGACTTATCATAGGTTTGCTGCTGGCAGCTATGGTGACCTCGTCGCTGATCTCGAAATTCCACTCGAAACCCTTCCGTGATTACGATTGGAGTCGTTTCAGTGGCTTCATCGGTAAGGCGGACAATCTGACCATTCCAATCAATCCACCGGGCTGGGAGATCAACATTCAAACCAAACACCTCGACTGATGGCGACCGTGGCCGACGGTTTGACCTGCTCGCCGATAATTGCTGTGGAGCAATTAGTGAAACACTCGGAAAATACGTTTTGTATCTGCCTATATCTCTGGTTTGAATTGGAATCGCGAGGAATTGGGCGTGAGCCCCGATGAAGAAGTCAGCCAAGGGTGAAGTTCGATTTCCACCCAGGTCGTATGAATAAACCTGGTGGTTGGGTACAGACGCATGTTTTCGACGTAACCAATTTTCCCGGCCGAAGAGCACCGTCCCTGCTTTGTCCGACGTCCCATGACCCACTTCATCAGGCAATCGATCCGAATGATTCGGAACCTTCTGTACGTTCAGAAGGCGATAGTTGCCTTATCATTCTGGATATCAATGGCGCCGCGAGAACGCCGCCTTTTTGTGGATAGAAACGGTGGCAATCCGTGGCCGGCCGGTTACAGCAAGCTTTGCCCTGCTAAACAAAAGTCGCAATTGCGCCGGCAGCTGATCGGATCTGAGTTGCGGTTCGGTGTATTTTCGATGCAGTCGCGTGTTTTCGGAGAACGAAGCATATCAACCGAGAGGTCTTACATGCATAACACAAAATATTCATCAATAAGCGTAGTGTCCGTTTTTTCGTTTTTCTTTGCTTTACTGCTCCGAGCTATTCTGCACTAATGGTCTTCAGCGGGGATTTTACCGCAGATAGTTTCTTTACCACACTCACTCCAGACCCTTTTTCGGGATCGTGGTCGTTTGAGTTCGACACAAGCACGCTTAGCACGACCACCTCAGAACAAGTTCTAAATATTCCCTTAACAAGCCTGACTCTATCGACCAGGGGCCGATCGGCGCGACCGTTTTTGATACATCCAACGCATTTGGAAGCATTATAAACAATGTAAACCTTGGCTTCATCACCGACGTTCAGATTTACGGCAGTCCTACCGGCCTTGCCATAAGTGGTGGCACCGACGATTTCTCTGTACGGTACAAAGGAGCTACCGGACAATTGGATCCCGATAATTCCGGCGTTTCCATTGCCAACGCCACGAATATGTTTCTTTCGGGTTCCCCAAATAAATCAGGTTCATTTACTATGTCGCCTGCTGAAGTTGTCCCCGAACCGTCCACCTACGCTCTGGTCGCCACTGGCCTCGTCGCTCTTGGTTTCGTCCGTACCAGACGCAAGCAGTCCGTATATTCGCTTACCCGGCTCTTCTGTTTACCTCGTGGCGCCGCGTGGTCACAGCGGCAGCAAAAAGCGCGACGACGTCTTCTGAAATATTGTCGAGGTTCGGCAAGATCTCTTCTTTAGCCGCCTGTTGATATGATATCATGTATATGATATACTATGCATGATTCGGTTTGGTCTTTACTGGGACAGCACAGCACACCTGACAAGAGGCATAGACAATGACGCGTACGATTATTTCAATATCTGACGAAGACAAAAAATGGTTGGAAAATTATAGCCGAACACACCGGCAATCCGCTGCTGAAACCATTCGTTGCGCCATCAAACAGTACCAGTTGAGCGTCAAGAAAAATGAAGGAAAGAGGATTCTGAGAAATACGGCCGGAATTTGGAAAGATAAGAATGTGGACGGCCTTGACTACGTCGAGACGTTACGAAATGAGTGGGACTCAGATGAAAGTTGAGTATCTGATTGATACTGTCATAATTATCGACCATTTGAACGGTATTGAAGCGGGCACCTTATGGCTTGAATCGCTCAAGGCGAGCGAGGCGGTGATTTCTGTGATAACATTGTCTGAGGTCTTGGTCGGTGCTGGTGAGCGCGACAAGCCGGCGATTGAACTGTTCCTCGGAGGTTACCGCTGCCTGCCACTTGACGAAGCGACGGCACGGCTGGCAGCAGACTTGCGCAAAGAAAATCGATGGAAACTGCCGGACGCCTTCCAGGCGGCCTTGGCCACGATACATGGTCTTCGCCTGGCTACACGGAACACCAAAGACTTTTCGGATGCGCGACATCCATTCGTGACAGTGCCCTATAACCTTTCCTTACCATAGACAATCCTGTGCGAAAATAATCCGGCAGGCTGAAAGCCTGCACGCCAAAATCACGGCATGCGAGGGTGATTGGTCGCAGCAACAGGATTTTGTACGTCGGTGGTTCGGCTGCCTTGAAAAAGTGACAGGAAGTGAAATGTCGCTGACCTGATCGGGCTCGTCGACAGACTCAGGCGCCACATTCGCTCATTGTCACGAGCCGTGGTTCGGTATACGAGGTGTTGCCCGTATTTGCCTGAGGATCTGAATCTCGTTGTGGCTGGGGTTTGCTTCGGGGCGCGGGGCCTTCCACAGCTGTAGTGTCGCCTGCGCGCCTGTACCCCCACTGATCGAAGGCAAAGGACCATGCAGTGTTCACTTTCTCAATAGTACGCTCGGAAAGCTTGTAGCGGTTCTTGCAGTAGTTTGCGGAGCCGGCAACATAGTCCGCGAATTCGGAGCGTGCCGCAGCGAAGTGTGGCAGACCCAATAGCCGATAAATGCGCTCAAGTTGCGCAATCGGCGATGCCTCGAAATCCTCGAATTTGATCTCAATTAAATTGCCGGCGGGTATCCGTTTGCGGTCTTCGACATAGTGCTGCATCATCTTGCGATAGAAGTGGAGGATATTGTCTTCGATCTCTGCGTCCGATACGTTCTGCAGTCGTGTGATATCGAGGGTCTTGAAGTATTGGTTGCGGGTCGACATGAAGACATCGTAAGGGTTGCGGTAGATGTGAATGAATTTCGCGTCCGGGAACATGTCGAGAAGCTGCGGGATACGAGCGGTGTTCACTGGATTCTTCAGGAGGAGGCGGCGTTCGTCCATGGCTACATACGCCTTCTTCAATACCGCAATGTATTGCCTGCGCCATGCCGCCGCTTCGTCGTCGTCGCTGTTACCGAACATAACGTATCGGTCGAAGTACTCCCGAGCCTGTCGGGGAAAACAGCACATGTGGTAAAAGCTGTACGGAGAGAGCCTTACCATTGCATGCTCTTCCTCCTGCGGCTGGTCCATAGTGAATTCAACATTGTCGGTTGGTCGAAATTGCGGAATCCACTGTTGTGCGATTGGTTTGATGGCGCGGTCGCCCAGGATCGCCAGGTCGTTTGCCATGGTCTGAAACAACGAGACGTAACCGAAATTCTGATCTCGGCACATGAGATTGTGGAGGTAAGTCGTACCGCTGCGCCAGTGACCGATGATAAATATCGGTGCTGCGTGGAAACGTGTTGCTTCAAGTTGCCGCCCGTACGCTACCTGCTCTGCAAGACGAAACGGCAGTCCGGCCGCGGCTGTCAGCATATGGAGACCGGCGCTGAGCGCGGCGCGACGACGGTAGCCGGGGTCGATGTGACGCCAGTGAGCGCGTATATGCCGAACGTTATTCGAAAATGATCCGAATCCAGTAAAGGCGACAAAATAGTGTATCGACCGAACGCGTCTATTGCTCTTCATCCCGATAATCGCCGATCCTTTCAGCTTTCGTTGTTCGTGCATGCGTCTACAGAACGGAGTAGGGCCAGTGCCTGATGCCACGCATTCCGAGCGATTCGGGTGCTCTTCTGTATGGCGCGGTCTGCTGGAGTTCGCACTTTAGTGTGCCGCGGGATGTGCAGCGCCTCGCCATTGCGGATAGGCCGTGAAACTCACACTGAAGTGTGAACTCCAACGGACCACACTGAAGTGTGAACAGCTCCAACAGGAGCGACCGCCGGGTCGACAAACCCGGTTTTCACAAGAATATGGCGGCGAGCCGGCGGGCGGTCCTCCCGAACTCGAACCCGATTACTATACTTCCCGTGCAGACGGTGAGAGAACACAGTAGCAAATACTGGAATTGAAGTCAACCGGCCCGGCAGGTTTTTTCAGTAGTAACGAAATCGACGGCAGGCAAAAATGGGGGCAGCAGAGGTTGTATGAAGAATTTAGGTTAGCGATCGGTCGTACAGTTGCGGACGAAAGTGCCTACGCGTTCAAAGTAGGCCTGGCCACCGACTAGCCAGATATCATTGTGCGTCGCACCCGCGATTTCATAAAAATCGCGGGGTTCGTTTGCCGCCTCGTAGAGTTGGCGGCCGAAGCGGTAGGGAACGACCTCGTCGTTCGGACTGTGTATGAACAGCGACGGGCAGGTGACATCGACGATCCTGTTAATCGAGTCCATCTGCGTACGTACCAGGAACCGTGGCACAAACGGCATGCTCACGCCCGCCATGTCGGGCACCGATGTGAAGGTCGACTGCAGGATTACTCCGGCAACCTTCTCCCGCGCAGCGAGGTACACGGCAGGTACGCCGCCCAATGAGTTGCCGAAGACCACGATATCTTTGGTCGCATAGCCGAGATCCGTCTGCAGATACCCATAGGCTGCGGTCACATCGCGATACATACCGTCTTCGGAAACACGACCTTCGCTGCGCCCGTAGCCGCGGTAGTCGAAGATAAAGATATGAACCGGCAGCGTCAACATCCTGGTCAAGAATGCGTACCGATCCGACAGGTTGCCGGCGTTGCCGTGGCACCAGAGCAGTACCGGCAAGTCCGCGGCTGTGTCGGATGAACCGTCCGTGCGATGGCGGACTGTCGCATGCCAGCCGTGCAGCGCGACGTTGTCACTGCTGGTAAACCAGCAGTCTGTAATCTCGGCGACGGCATCCGTCGATAACTGCAGCGAGCGATCGACGTCCCATCTTCCAACTGGATACCGTGACGGAAAATAGATAAAGGATTCTTCGAATATCATGACATATCCCAACGTGCCGACGACCAGCATCAGCGTAATGCGGAGCAAACGCCAACCGGGTCGCCGGCTCGACCAGAGGTTTCGCAGCAGCGTCATATGCTCATGCCGCCTCGTCGCCGGTGTCGCTTACTACGGCGAACAAGCGACGTTTTCGATCCACGTAGCGGTAGAAGCACCACCACAGCGCCACCGCCGAAATCGCTGCAGAGGCATGCGCAAAGCCAGTGCCGAATCGACTGAAAAACGTCAGCGGCGGATGGCCCCATACGGGAACGTCATAGACCTTCGCGGCGCGTGTGAAATACGACTTGTCGCCAGCATCGTAGAGCACATTCACCACGTCGCCATCCGGCATGATCAGGCAACTGTAGCTGTTGTTGCCGCTGCGCAGCACCGGCCGACCGTTCTCGACCGCACGGAAAACCGTGTGCGCCAGATGCTGCCGGGATCCGGCGCTCTCGCCAAACCATGCATCGTTGGTGATCGAAATCAGCAGGTTTGCGCCGCGCACGACCATTTCACGGCTGATCTCCGGGAAAATATCTTCGTAGCAGATTACCACACCGATTCGCAGCACGTCGTCGAATAACATTACCGAATACTCGTGGCCGGCCGAGAGGCTGCGGCCCATTCCTATCCATTCGGTGAGCTGCGGGAGATAGGCCTCGAAGGGCACATACTCTCCGAACGGCACAAGGTGAATCTTGTCGTAGATATCCATAACTCGCCCGGATTTGTCGAAGAGTATAGCGCTGTTATACATCAGCGGCAATTCATACTGCGTGTCGGCTTCGGGCGGGAGGCGATAATCGATCGTGCCGGCGAGTAGCGGCGTGGCGGCTGTGGCAAAGACACCGTCCAGAGCGAAGCGCACGTCATCGTTGAATCTCAGGCTCGCAGCAACCGCTGTTTCGGGCCACACGATCAGATCCGGTTGTGCCGTGGCTGCGATGTCCCTCGTAAGCGACGTATAGACCTCGAGAGCGTGTGCCAGCTGCTCTGGGTTCCAGACGCGAATTTGCGGAATGTTTCCCTGGACAACTGCAATACGACGGCTGCCGTTCGGGGCGGGCAATTCCTGTCCGGTACGTGCGTACGTCACCAGCGCGGCTGCGGCCAGCAGCATCGGAATCGGGGGGAAGATTACGGCCGGCCACAACGCGCTGCCGCCATCGCCCCGTCGATGCTCGGCAACCGCATCGAGAATCGACCAAATGATAGAATTTGTAGCGACGATAAGAAAGCTGATGCCGTATACGCCGGTATATGCAGCAACAGGAAGAACCCAGGCCGACGACCATTGACTGATTCCAAGCTGATTCCACGGAAAGCCGGACAGAAACCAGCTGCGACACCATTCGAGTGTGCACCAGGTCGTCGGCAATAGCAGAATGAGCAGACAGCGTGCGCCCGGTCGCAGTCGCGGCCGAAAAGTCGTACGTTCGCCGTATTTCGGTGCCAGGTCGGTTGCGCGTGTGTATCTCAGGTTACGAACCATGTGCCGGGCAAGAAACGCCCACGCTGCCGGGAACACTGCGCAGATAGCTCCCAACCCAATCGGCCCGGGCAGGAATACCTCGTTGAGCCAGTAGAACGTCGTCGAAAAATGCCCGACGCCGAACGAATATCCTATCCAGCCGGCTCGCCGCCCATCGTCGAGTGCGAGCCAAAGAACGGGTACGAGCCCGATCCACACATACCCGTGCCATTCGAGCGGCGCAAAGGCGGTGGACATGGCCGCGCCGGAAACGAAAGCCAAGAGTCCGCGCCGGAGCGCCGTGCGTCGGCGAATCAGGCTGACGAGGTTGCCGTGTCGGGCAGAGCGCTCGGTTGCGGAACGGGGATGGATGGTAGGTGGCATGGGAGATATGGGGCGATTCGGTGCAGGTATGTCGAGGGCAAATGAACGATACAATTTAATGCGATTGGAACTGCGGTGGAACGTACCGCAACGCCGAGGCACATACAAGAAGTGCGGGAAAGCATAGGACGCGAAAGCGGCTGGGTTTTGGTGGTGGGATAGTGGAAGTCGGTTGCGAGATCGGAATCGGGGCGTGACACCCACGACAAATCGTGCTGTGACGTGTTTCGCACACCTCTTGCAGATTTGTGATTATGTCGTCCTGCGTTGGTTCACAGCTTTAGATGTGGGTTTCACGCCACGTCCACCGCGCAATCCGAATCGTATCGCGCAAGCACACTGAAGTGCTCTCCAACAGAACGACTTCCGTGGCCGTTGGCGCTTCAGCAGATTTTCACTGTTCCAACTCCCGTTCTCGACGGGGCGCGAAACCCAACAGACGGTCGTACGCGTATTCCTACGTCCTGCATGGTCATTTTCGTCCATCCGCCATTCGATCTGTATTGACATGATATCAGAGGCTGATAGGTTGTTGCTTTGCGACGTTTGATGCGCGCAGTCCGGGACGTGGGCATTGCCTGTATTCGCAAGGATTAACCGGGCATAGAATGTTGCGGGCCCATGTATCAGTCAGACTTCGCGCGGCGCTTCAATAACGTCCGGTCGCCTCCGTCCTTTACGCGGGAGACGCAATTTCGTTGGCACGAGGATTTTCGTTGGCTTTCACCACTCTGGAATCGAATATCAACAGACACTCTTGGGCAGCAGTCGCAATGGTGGTGTTCGTCGGCGTGGCTTATGCCGACTCTGGTTCGAAATCCAGACAAAATGCAACGCGCGACATTGTTTTCTCCGCCTACGACGACAGCCGCGCATCCGTGCCCGGCCGTCCATCCGTTTCCGAAAAAACGGTGCATATCGGGATGCCCGGGGCAGGTGCGTGGCGACTACTGCGGGATAACCGAACCGGGGGCGTCAGACGGCTGCGGGGTGGAAAGACAGAGCCGCTGGCCACTGATCCGCAGCGCGCCTGCGAAATCTTCCTTGACGCGACGAAACACCTGTTCGGCATTCGCTCTGTGGAACGCGAGCTCACGTGCGTCCGCACGCGCCGCAGTCCGGCGGGAATGCACGTGTGGTTCGAGCAGCGTTGCGATGCGTGGCCCGTTTATCTTTGTCAGATTTCGCTGCATCTCGATGCTGCCAACGCGGTGTACGCCGTGACCAGTTCATTTTTGCCGCGTGCAACGGCGCCGCTATCGCCGGTCATTGATGCGGCGACTGCGGTGCGTACCGCGACCGAGTATGTCGGTGCCGCCGGGTCCGTCACCAACGGTCCGCAGGTGGCGTTGTGCGTCTACCCGATGCCACCCCATTCACGGCCGGCCTGGAATGTCTGTTTCTTCAGCCGCCGGCCCAAAGGGATGTGGCTGTGCATGGTAGATGCTGAGACGGGTTTGATGCTGGAGTGCCGCAATCTCGCGCGATTCGTCGACGGCACCGGCGACGTCTTCGACCCGAACCCGGTTGTCGCGCTGTGCAATCCGGCGTTGCAGGACGACAACGATGCGGACAGTGCAGTTCCTGCGGCTGCCTACAGCACAGTGACCTTGAAAGGCCTTGACGGCTCCGGATTTCTCCGTGGCGAATACGCCGAAATGCGCGGCGCACATTCGCTTGCGCGGGAACCCGCCCCCTTTGTATACGACTACACGCGAAGCGATGATCGCTTTGAGGAGGTCACAGCCTATTATCATATCGATCGTGCTCAGCGATACATTCAATCACTCGGATTTACAGGTCTGCTGGACTATCCCCTGCATGTATATGTCAATTCCGAACGTGATGCGGGGACGGGCGAGGCCATACCTTGGCGTGAAGATAGTTCCAATTATGTTCCGCCGCTGCTCGGGGTCGAGCGGCTGGAGTTTGGCGACGGCGGCGACGGCGGCGTCGACCATGCAGAAGATGCCACCGTGATTCTGCATGAGTACGGCCACGCGATTCAAGAGAACCAGGTACCACTATTTGGAACCAGTAGCCAGGGTGACGCGATCGGCGAGGGCTTCAGTGATTATTTCGCTGCCTCAATGTTTGCCGACGACCATGTTGGTTGCGAGCACCGGCTGTGCGTGGGCAGTTGGAAGAATGCGCCGTGCTTGAGGCCGGTCAACGGAAACAAGATTTTCCCGCAGGACGTTATCAACCAGCATCATAGTGACGGTGAAATCTGGTCGGGTGCATTATGGGCTGTGCGCGACGCCCTCGGCGGGACGGTTACCGACACGCTCGTAATTCAGAGTCACTATTACCTGAATGCGGACGCTGCGTTCGCGGATGCATCCGCGGCCATACTACTTGCAGACGCGGTTCTCTATGATGGTATCCACCAGAATACGATTCGCGCCGTGCTTTCCGCACGCGGTCTGCTGCAGGACGTGGTCGACGATTACCTTGAGAACAACGACCGGTGCGTCGCGCCAAAGTTTGTCGGAAGCGGCGCATATCCAGGATTGAAAATGCTGGATGATGATTACTACTACGTTGCGTTAAGCGCCGGCGATCAGGCAAATGTTGCGATTGATTTCGTGGATGCCAATGGTGACATCGACCTGGAATTACTGGATAACCTCTGCGGCGATATCCTGTCATTCTCGAGAACGGTGAACAACCGCGAGCAGGTAAGTTTTGCTAATACCGGCACAGAATTAAAGACCTATTCGATTCGTGTTTACAGTTTCGACGGGAAACCGACAGCCTACGGCATGACGATATCCGGTACAAGCGACATTCCGCCGGATATTGTTGATTCCACACCGGCGGACGGCGGCATCGTGCTTTCACAATCCGAGACCTTCGTGGTGACGTTTTCGGAACAGGTAACGGGATTCGACCTGTCCGACATCACCCTGGACGGTACCGCGGCTGCAACAGCCGTTGTGTCGGGATTGCAGTCAATACAGGAGACGACCAGCTGGCAGTTTGTGGTATCCGGATTGGTTGACGGTACCTTGACAATTAGGCTTGGAACCGACGCCGGGGACATTGTCGATACCGGCGGACTCAGCCTTGTACCAACTACGATGACAGTTGCCGTCACCACGCGATCCGACGAGCCGGCCCTGTTTTTCGAACCGTTTTCGCAGGTTGCACTGAACCGGATCAAGTTCGAGACACTCTTGCTCGACCCCTTTTTCCCCAACCTCAGTCTTGACCGCTCATCTTGGTCGATCACCTCTGGCGCCGCAATAAGTGATCTTGGAACCGGTGAGCCGAGCGCGCCGATCGCGGTGCTGTTGTTCGGTCGACCGGAAGGCGGCGACACGCTGGAGTCAACAATTCTCGATCTTTCGGACATCGGAAACGCCACCGTTACCTATCACTACCAGCAGTCCGGCGAGCTGTTTGTTGCGCCGTTCGTCGGCGACGATCTGGTACTCGAATACCGAAACCGAAATGGCGACTGGGTGGAGGTGGGTCGGAAGCTTGGGTCCGCACCTGCGCACGTGACATTTCAGGCCAGCGTCGTAACGCTGCCAACTGATGCGATGCACCCCTTTTTTCAGTTTCGATTTCGGAATATTGGGGCCGGAACGGTTTTCGGAGAGCCGGGGGATCATTGGTTTGTAGATGACATACAGGTCACGGCCGCAGCGTTGGATCCGACGGTGGTAAGCATCCACGCGGTCGATTCACGAACAATAGATGTCGTCTTCAGTGAACGCGTCGGCACAGGCGCGACCGTGCCGGCAAATTATACGCTGTCGGGCGCCGGCGCCGGTACACTTACGTCCGTCCCGGATACTGTGGTTGAGCAGTCGCCGGGCGTTTACCGTCTGGTCTGGAATGCCGGTGAGATGCGGCAGGGACAGGCGATTACGATCGCAACAGCGAATATTTTCGACCTCGCCGGCAACGCCATGGGATCGCCACGTACCGTCACCGCCCCGCAGGGCGGAATGGGCGTGCCGCCGGTGATCACCGCGCTCGATCCACTGGATGGCGAGCAGGTAACAACGGATATCGACGCAATCGTCGTCTCATTTTCTGAGCCGGTTTTCGGTGTCGACGCGAGCGACCTCCAGGTTGTATCGTCTGTATCCGGAATTGAGGTAGGACAGCCCGTCGAGGAAAGCCCGTTACGCTGGCGGTTCCCGATCACCGGTGTTTCAGAGGGTGTCGTTACGTTCGCTATCGGTAATGCCGGCACTATTACGGATGCGGCCGGCAATCCGCTTGCCGAGACGCCGAAATATCTGAATCTTCTGGTAACAGAACGTGACGTTCTGTTCCATGACTTCTTCGTACAATCGACATTCGATTCAGCCCAGTGGCCACTCATCGAAAGCGCCGCAATTGACAGCGATGGATTGGATGAACCGACACCGCCGTTCGCGGCGCGATTCGACGGTCACCCCGGCGGTGGCGACATACTTACGTCACGTGTGATTGATGCTTCCGCGTTCACTAATGTGGCTCTGTCATACCACTTCCAGCGTGGCGGTAACGCCGAGGCTCCGGACACTGATGATGATCTTATTATCGAGTATTTTTCCGGCAACTCCAGTTGGATTCCGTTGTCGCGTCAGTTCGGCAGCGGTCCGAGGATGTCGGTTTTTGAGAGGGCTGTCGCTGCGCTGCCGGCGGCGGCGCACCACGCGGCGCTGCAAATTCGATTCAGAAGCATCGGCTTACAGAGTTCCGACCACTTCGACACGTGGTTCGTTGATTCGATCATCTTGCAACCGTCCGCGCCCGAGGTTGCGGTGAGTTCATCTCGATCGGTGGTTGGCGAAGCATCTGGTTTGCCGCTGACTATCATGGTAACGCTTGGTGCTGCGACAACGCATGACCTGATGGTGCGCTACGCAGTGCGGGGTTCGCTAGACATCAATGCCGATTTCCATGAGCCGCTCGGCGATATTGTCATAGCTGCCGGAACGCAGTCGGCGACCGTGGCCTTAACGCCCGTGAACGACGGGCGTGTCGAAGGCACGGAGAATCTGGTATTCACGGTATTGCCGGCCTTCGATGCGAACGTATACAGTGTGGATCTTCTAAATGAGGAGACTGAATTGTTTGTCGAGGATGACGATGTCACCGAGATAAGCATCGTTGCTGTCGCTGCGTCTGTGCCGGAAGACACCACGGGCACGGTCGGTTTTGCGCTGTCCGCATCGCCTGTTCCAGATGCCGATGTCGAAGTCAATTACAGCGTCGCCGGAACCGTGTCGGACGCGGATTTTTCGGAGGCGTTCCGGAGTGGGCGACTGCTGTACCCGGCGCATGAAACCATGAGTCAGCTCGACGTGGCGCCCTTGCCGGATGGGCTTATCGAAGGCGTCGAGTTGCTTGAGGTCCAGCTGAATCCCGCTCAAAATAGTGCGCCATATGTACTTGGTGCGGCCAATACCGCAAGATTGAACGTGATCGATGGGGATCATGCCGGGCTACGGTTTTTCCGTATGCAAAGCGAGGTGTTCGAAGGCGCGGGCACGCATGGCGTCTGGATAGAGCTTCACGGTGCTGTGGCGGTACGGTTGGCGCACAGTGTTTCGATTGACGTTGAAGATCGGGGAACAGGCGATGCGGTCACACCCGACGACTTTACGTTCCAAACGCAGACTGTGACATTTGAAGCAGGCACGGTTACCGGCTCGTTGCGTCGTGTAGACCTTGAAATTCACGCTGATGCAAAAGTCGACATGGCGCGGTCGATTGTCCTCGGTATGAATACGGCTTCGTTTGTTGACGGTTCCGGCGGTCAGGTCGCACTGCGTTCACCCACGGTTCACCGGATTGACTTGCGGGACTTTGCGATCGAACTCGCACCTGGTTGGAACCTGTTCTCTGTGCCGTTCGCCGTTGGCCGGAGCTTCGAATCGCTATTCAATGTGCCGTACCCGATCACGATCTGGACGCGGAGCTCCATGGTTCCGGATGCGCCGCAGCAGACGGTCGATCCGGCGAGCGAACCGACAGCTGTGCGTGGATACTGGGTTTATGTACGCAACCCGTTGTGTATCGTATTGCCGTTTCCCATCGGCGTCGATCTGCCGGAACCCGCTGCGAACACAGGTCGATGGCTTCTAACCGGAGCTGGACGTAACATGCAGTTACCTTACGATGCAACCGTCGACGGGACGATTTGGTCATGGGATCACGGTCGATTTCATGCACTCGGCCGTTTCGGCGACGCGATGACAATAGGTCGCGGTTATTTGCTGCGGCGCGTGGCGCCGGCGGCAGGGCAGGGGCAATGACGTGACGAGTGATGGTTCCGGTGTGCTGGTACGTCAGGGCGAGACTATAGTACAACGTACAAGCCCCGAGCATCTTGCCCTCGTTGCCATCAATAGGCTTGCCGTAGTACTCCCGTGGCGAGACCGCAAAGGGCGCGTGGCGGCAGCAAAGTATGCGTTCCGTTGGCGTTTACAGCTTTAGCGTGCTTGCGCTGTGCCATGCCCGGTGCTCGCGGGGCGTGAAACCCACGATAAATCGTGCACTCCAACGTAAGTCGTCACCATATCGTTCCCGTTCGTGCGCACAGGAATCAGCTCCCCTCCTGGGCAATCTAAAGCCGGGTCCTGCTGCGGGCACAGGTGCTTTCGTACAGTGCAGGTACGTTCCGTAGGGGTATGCAGTGACCTGCGTCAGCTTGCGACCTTGATGACGTCGGCTTCCGACTCTGATGCAGCCGTGAGTTCGTCGCGAAACGATTGTGGCAGCTGCTTTCGCTGTTTGACGCCGAGGTCTTTGATCTTCCGACTCAGGGCAATCAAGTTGCCTCTACCGGTTCCGAGCTTTCCGCGGGCGTCGTTATACGTGTCTGTCGCCCGGCATAGCTGTGTGCCGATCTTGTCCATGTCGGCCAGGAACCCGGCAAACTTGTCGAGCATTGCGCCGGTGAGCCGCACGATCTCATCGGTATTGCGGTCCTGTCTCACCCGCCTCCAGAAGAATTCGATGGTGCGCAGGGCGACGAGCAACGATGAAGGCCCGACCAGTGCAATCTGGCTCTTTAGCGCATGATTCAGAATCGCCGGGTCTTCCTGCACGGTCAATGTAAAAGCTCCTTCGACTGGCATGAACATAAGCACGAAGTCGACCGATTTCAGAGCGTCCAGCTGGTCGTACCGCTTCGCGCTCAAGTTGCGGATGTGCGCACGAACAGCTGCCAGATGGGCGCGCTGCAGGGATTGGCGTTCGGCATCATCGGTTGTGTTCATCAACGCCTCGTAATGCACCAGGTTGACCTTGGCATCTATGACGACATCACGATCATCGGGGAGGTGAACGACCGCGTCCGGGATACGACTGCGGTCGGTCGATACATCCAGGTAATGGGCCTGCAGATCGTATTCGAAGCCCGGCCGCAACGCGGAGTTTTTCAACACGCGATCGAGTATCAGTTCGCCCCAGTTTCCCTGGGTTTTGACGTTGCCTTTCAACGCGTCCGCCAGGTTTTGAGCGTCGCGGCTGAGTCGTAAACTCATCTTCTGCAGGTCCCTGAGACCCAGAGCGTGCTCACCGCTTTTTTCGAGAAAAACAGCCTTGAATCGCTCGAATTCTTTGCGTACGGGATCAAGGACGCTGTTGAGCTTCTCCGCTTGCCGCGTTGTCACCGCCTGTCCCTGTTTCTGGAGGAATTCATTGGACAACAGGGTAAACGCGTCGGTTGCACGACGAAAAAGTTCGGATTGCACCGTCTCAGTGGACCGCATGGCGCCGAGCCTTTCCGTAAGCACCGCGTTGTCCGCCTCGAGCAGCCGAAGCCGATTGCAGCTATCCTCGTACAACACGCTTTGTGCCATGGTCCGTTGGTCAGCCTCAATCCGCGCCTCAACCAGCCCGCACTTTTCGACTTCAAACAGCCGCACCAGGTGCGCACGCTCGAGACGGAATCGCCAGCGCAGGGTACACCACACAACACATCCCGTGATCACCATGACCACCAGTTCATTTATCCAGATCATATCACGTCCATCACTGTTCGCACACTTTATCGCAGAATTGCGGATTGACGGTGCATTCATGATTCATGATGGTCAAGCGTAGCTCCCTGCTCGAGAGATGTAATCTTGCGCTCAATTTAGTGAAAGTGCGACATTGTCACAGTGCTCAGGACCACCCTGGCACCCAACGACGTCTACCAGAATATACTGGAGGGACACAGTCCTCTGTGTCCAAAATACGTCGCGCTGTGCGGTCGCAGAGGACTGCGCCCCTCCAGTAAAAACGTGTTGGCGACGTCCGTGGTGCCAGGAATTTCTAACTCAACAACATTGGTTTCGCACGTAGCCGGCCCACGGGTAGCCGCCCGATGCAGATCGTCACGTTGCTTGTGTCGACCAGAAGCCTACTTGTGTATACAATAAGGGGTTTTGGCATAAGTTGCAATGAGCGAAAGCGAATGCAGCCCGAGAGGTGCTTGGACCTCGAAAGTTATTCGTAGTGGTGAAATTGTCGGGCAGGGGGAAGATAAAATGGTGGGCGTTACAGGACTCGAACCTGTGACCTCTACCGTGTGAAGGTAGCGTTCTAGCCAGCTGAACTAAACGCCCAAATGAAGGTTGACATGTCGCATTTGAAGACAAATGGTTAATAGATGAACTATATGTGACGCCGGAATCATTTTCAATTCCGGTGAATGAATAATTGGCAGATGAAAAAAGAGGTGCCGAGAGCCCATGTCCAGCGACGCGCAATTGCCGCATTTGTTAAAGTTACTCGATGACGAGTCACCAGAAATTCGCAACGCCATCGCCAAAGAATTGTCCGCATACGGGCCCGAACTTGAGTCGAAGTTAATTGATTTCCAGGCAGATCTGAGCAGCGAGCAGCACACCCATTTGTCGCCGCTTATCGTCGAGTGCCGCCGGTCCAGGTTGCGGCGCCTGTGGCCGCTGGTGTTCGCTGCCGGCGACGATTGCGCACAAATCGAGTCCGCGTATACGTTGTTGGCTGAGTATCAAAACGGTCCTGCATATGCCGGGCGGGTCGGAACGTTGCTCGACGACCTGGCGGTGTCCTTCCGCAGGGCTTCACCTCGGGGAGGGGTCCCGGAATTGTCCTGTTTTCTGTTCGCTACCCGTAAGTTGCGCGGCGCTACCGCCAATTATTACCACCCGGCAAACAGCGATCTGGTGTATGTCCTCGAACAAAAACGCGGGGTTCCGATCAGTCTCGTCGCAGTGATGATGCTTGCCGGACGCCGTTGCGGCCTCACAGTTGAAGGATGTAATTTCCCGGGACACTTCCTCGCACGGCACCGGCACCAGGGCGTGAGCGAATGGATCGACTGCTATAACCACGGTCGCCGGCTGCGCAAACATGAGATCCGGTCGCAAACCGGACTATCAAACCCGGATACCGATCGCTTACTCGACGACAGGGTCCCCGCGGCCGCGTTGATGGAACGCGTTCTTCGTAATCTGATAAAGGCCTATCAACACGTGCATCAGCGGGATCATGCAGAGTTTTTTATGACGCTTCTAAAACGTCACGGAGAGCAGAATGCCGGTAGCGCGACTGGGACGCCTGCCGTGCCCGTTGCGGTTGGCCATGACGTGACGTTCAAGCCTGGGACCGTCGTTGCGCACCGGCGGTACGGTTATCGTGGTGTCGTGGTGGATTTTGACACCAATTGCCAGGCCCGCGAGATGTGGTATCAGTCCAATCAGACGCAGCCGGATAAGGACCAGGCATGGTACTATGTTCTGGTTGACAATGCGGAATACAACACGTACGCCGCTCAGAACAGCCTGCGCGCCGATGATACCGGCGGCGAAATACATCATCCGCTGGTGGCGTTTTTCTTCAGCGGGTTCGAAGACGGCGCCTACGTGCGCAATGATCGAAAGTGGCCGCGACACGGGCAATAGCCAGGAAATGTCGGCTCAGCCAAGCACGTTCTCATAGCATCGGACATAACGACCGACCATTTCTCCAGGGCTGAAGCATTCGATAGCGCGCGCCCGCCCGAATGCGCCCAATTCGGCGGCCAGCGTATCCGATTCGCAGATTTTGACGATCCGTTCTGCAAGTGTGTCGACGTCTTCCGGCGCAGCCATATAACCGCTCTTTCCCTCGACTACTACCTCGGGGATTCCGTCGACATTGCTGCTCACTGTTGGAACCGCGCAAGCCATGGCCTCAAGCAGCACCATGCCGAATGATTCCAGAAAGCTCGGTTGAAACACGCAGTCTGCCAATGACAAGACCGTTTCGACATCATCCAGTTTTCCCAAAAACGATACGGAATCGCAGATGCCGTAGTGCTTGCACAATCCCTTGATCTCACCAATGCCGGGGCCGTCGCCGACAAGTACGAGGCGCGCCTTGACCTTTTGCTGCAAGACACGATAGAAGGTTTTGATCACGCCCTGCGGATTCTTCACGGTTCGAAAATTCGAGACGTGCATGATGATCTTCTCGTCGCGAGCCGCGAGGCATGAGCGGTTCCCGCAGCCGTTTGGTTTGAACGTTTCCGTATCGACAAAATTGTGGATCACGTCGATATCCTGGACGATATTGAATTCGCGAATGGTATGATCCTTCTGGTATTGCGAGACTGTCGTCACGCGATCGCTCTTTTCGATACTGTATTTGTTGAGCGAAAACAAGGGTTCATTGCGGCCGAACAATGTCACATCTGTGCCGTGAAGCGTGGTGATTATCTTGATATCCTTGCTGCATACTTCGCGAGCGAGATGGGCGCACAGCGAGTGTGGAATGGAGTAATGGGCGTGGATGATGTCGAGATCGTACTCAGTGACAACGTCAACGATTTTCGCTGTCAGTGAAAAGGTGTATAGCGTCTGATTAAACAGCGGGTAGTTGATCGGATCGACGGAATGAAAAAAGATGTTACTGTGATATGCCGACAGCTTAAACGGCACGGAGTAAGAGATGAAATGCACCTCGTGCCCGAGTCCGGCGAGTTCCTTTCCCAATTCCGTCGCGACCAGGCCGGAGCCGCCGATTGACGGATAGCAGATGATCCCGATGCGTAGTTTATCGTTCATGACTGGTACTCCTCCTCGTCTGGATACAGTAGGTAGTGTTGCTCTTCCCAGGGATCAAGCGCCTCGATGATGCGCGATATCAGGCCGCGGCCGTAGATGCCGATAAAATGCATGATATTCAACACCCGTTCCTGCCGGAGTCCCGCAGGGAGTACAACGTCAAACAGCCGATCGATGCGGTGATTGTCCACTTCCTCGCGGCGCAGGAGATTGCGTAACACATGGTGACGCATCGACGCGAGCGGACGCGAAACCTGTAATGAAAGTGTGTCAAGCCGTTCATGATCCGCGATATCGCGCAAATCGGACACTAGTCGGGTTATCGCCTGCTGCGCTGTATGTTCCGCTGTGGACAGCGCCTTGTCAAACTGGTCCGGCATAGGCCGGGCATTGTAAAGTGCCGTTGGGCCGCGAAAGATATCCGCGCCGGCCACGTTCAGTTTCGTCATCAGCTTCTGCTCTCGGGCCGTGACGATGGTGCCGTGATTTCGCAGTCGGATTACTGGCATGACGGCATCGAAACACCGATAAACGTCCCGCAATTGCAGATGATAGCGCCATTCCGCGGGACCGGCGATATAGGCGACGTTCGGCAATGCCGAGCTCTGGAAGACCGGGCGCAAGGCGGCGCCGGTCGAAAATCGTTGCGTATGTGCGGCGACCATTTCGTCCAGCGCCTCGCCGTCGGTCCGTCGGGCGTCGACGAGATAGTACCGGCCCTGGTCGATCACCCGACGGCGTATACCGTCTTCGTTGATATGGAACAGCCCGGTGTTCTGTTGCTCGGGCGCGAATGCGGGCTTGATTCCCAGGCTGGTGAGCACATCACCGGCAGATCGCAGGCACGAAACGATGTCCCCCCGGCGATCAATTGCATGTTGCAGCCAGTCGGGGTGCAGCGGTCGCAACAGGTACGGCTCGAGAATGACGAGGCCGGTACCCGCAAACAGGCGTGCGATTACAGATGAGGCATACGCGCCGTAGCGGTCGCTGTCGATCCGCAACAGGTGCGCGATCTCGTCACGCCGATGATAGGGGCTGATACCATCGATGTAGCCGGCGACAAAGTCGGACATGCCAGATCGCATGGCAACGGTCTCGACGGCGCGGCCGGCATCAGCCGCGGAAACCGTGTGACGCCTGCCTGGCGAGCGTAGTGTAAACGCCTCGCTGAGATCGTGATCCTCGGTTGCGTTCCAGAATACCGGGATTACCGGCGTCGCGAATTGTTGTTCCAGCTGTCGTGCGAGGTTGATGGCTGTAACGATCTTGTAGATGGTGTACAGCGGGCCTGAAAAGAGCCCGGCCTGCTGGCCGGTCACCACCACAACGGCGTTCGTTTGCAACAGCCTTTCGCAATTCAAAAGTGCCGGCGCATCGGCATCGACAGAGCGGTTATATGCGCTGAGCAAGGCAGACAGCCTCGCCCGGTCGACATTATTGTGCCCGAGCACACAGTCCCGGCATGCTGCGAGTGAGTCCGGCAGTTGCGGGTCGAATTGCATGAATGATTTGACGTCAAGGTCGGCCGCGAGCGGATTGTCGGACAACGGAAGATCGTGCAGTTCGAATCTCACGCTGATACTCCGGAGATGATCAGACGGTTGCTGTTGGCGTTGTAAGGGGTAGCGTCGAAGTCACCCCAGAAACATTCGATTCGGAGACCGGCGGCGGCACATAATGCAACGAAATCATCGCTGTTGTAAAGCTTTACGCGTTCACGATATGAACGCTCGCCGCACGCATCGGAAATGGTCAGTTCCTTCTCCACCATCACATCCTGTAGATTGATCCAACGCTGCTGCGTCAGTTTGAAGTCCCCGAAATCATCGACGTCGTGGCTCTTCAAGCCGGCTCTAACCACCGGTGCGTTCAGATAGTCGATGAGAAATCTGCCGCCGGGTTTAAGAATTCGGTTGATTTCACGCAACACCTGTATGTTCTCATTGTTATCACGAAAATAGCCGAAGCTCGAGAAGAATGAGAAAACGAAATCGAAGCGGCGCCCGAACGGCACGTTTCTCATGTCGCCGCGAACCAGGCGGGAGGCCAGAGAGTGGTCGGCGCGCCCGTATTCGAGCAGATCGCGGGATAAATCCAGTCCTGTTGCGTCGAGTCCGGCGTTTACGAGTCGCGATAAATGCCGTCCGAAACCACAGCAGAGATCGAGGCATACGCTGCCGCTCGGAAGCGACAGCCGGCGCAGCACGACGTCGACTGCGTCGTCGGCTTCGTGTTTGTTGCGATGGCTGTAAATGCGGATGTAGTCACGCGAAAAGGATTTTTTATACCAGTCGTCGACCATGACCAGTCCAAGCGCAGGGAATGCCGCGGATGATGGTTATGTGGAGAGTGTACCCGATTACGAATGCGATTCTGAGGTGCCTCGTCGTCGCTTACAGGGAATGTTCACTGCATCGGATACCTTCAAGGCCGCCACCTCCAGCCCGGTTAGGCGGCAGGGTGAATCGAGCTACGCAGCGTCGACTAGACTGATCCGGTCAACTTGTTCACGTGTTGTTCGAGGCGTGCGCGTTTTCGCCAAGTTTTCTCCGAGCAGACGTGCGCAAGAATGACCGTCGCTACGATCATGTACGTTGCACCCAGCAAGAGAAAAATAATGATTGCCGCCTTGATATCACCGTACACAACCGAAACGAGGATGAAAACCGAAAAATGAACCAGTAACGCACCGAACAGCAGCAGGCCGAGGCACAATGCCAAGCTGATAACGGCAAGTAACGCATGGCGGCCAATGCGCAACGTTCGCTCGCCGAAGGCCAGCGCCTCTCCCCGCAACACGCGTACAGCCGCCTGTTTGTACAGCTTAAATAGCGGCAATGCCAGGACGGCCACCGCGCTCTTTATGATTTTATTCATGTTCCGTACCGCGACGACGCATTCATTATATCCTGTATAGCCTGTTTCGACACCGATTGCACGCTCGGATCCACAGCGCGACTCGAAAACGGTACGTTCTCATACCGTGAGCCGGTAGTGTGGTCTTGTATTGGGCCGGGCAGGACCTGTGTGCGGAACCCAGATGCGCAGTCCGATCAGTCTTTCTTGCCGAGAATGAAACCCAGCAGCAACGCGGCCAGCGCAGTGCCGCCAATATACGGCCACGGGTTGGCGTGCACGTTTTGGTCTACCTGCGTTGCGATTTCCTTCACCTTCTCTTCGCTGACCTCTTTCGCACGGCATGCCGCGTCGGCGGCGCTCTTCTTTGCGGTGTCGATTGAGTCCTTGATATTACTGCCATTCAGAGCTTCACGTATATGCTCGTATTTCCCCGATATCATACGTCGCAAGTCTTCACGCTTCTCAACTGCTGCCTCGTTGACGAGCTCCAGAGCCTCTGACAATTTTTGATTGCTTGTGGTTGATTTTTCCACCATAATCGTTCATACTCCTCTCTTTTTACGACGTTCCTGAACAAATCAGTGTTGTTTGTGCTAATCCATCTGTATCAAATGATACCGTCCAAAGATAGCCTACATCGAGTGGCACGCGAAATCAAATACCGGCTCGAAAATTAGCGCCGGCCGAAACTTCAGCCGAGAGGCAATGTCCTAAGTCTGACAGGCCGCATGATTCACCGGTATTCCGTTACTATGCTTGACCTCAACCCAATGGAGAATTCACTATGACGTTCGGAAAAACACCGTACCGCCACCGCTTCGCATTCCGCTGCATGATTACAATCGCTGCCGGCGCCATCGGCATAGCTGTTTCGACAGCACAGAATACGGTAAGTTCGGCGGCCGGAGACGGACTCGATGATGGGATATACGCAGAAATTGCCACAGACAAGGGTAATATCCTGTTGGAGCTGTATTACAAAAAAACACCGCTCACGGTGACCAACTTCGTAGGATTGGCTGAAGACACGATCGCACGGAAGAACCGTCCCGGTCAGCGGTATTACGACGGACTCGTTTTTCATCGTGTGATCAAGGATTTCATGATTCAGGGCGGCTGTCCCCGAGGTGACGGGAAAGGTGGTCCGGGTTACCGCTTTCCGGACGAATTCCACCCCTCCCTGAAACACAGTGGCCCGGGTATTTTGTCGATGGCGAATTCTGGTCCCGGTACGAACGGGAGCCAGTTCTTTATTACCCACAAGGCCACGCCGTGGCTGGATAATAAGCACACCGTGTTTGGCAAAGTCATTAAAGGCCAGGATGTCGTCGACAAGATTGCGAAAGGGGATACGTTAAAGACCCTGAAGATCATTCGTGTTGGCGACGATGCCAAGGCATTCACAGCCACCGATGCAGACTTCAAACAGCTCAAGGCATCTGCGCCGGAAAGGAAGAAATCGATGAAAGAGAAACAGACGTCGATGTACAAGGCCGCTGCTGCGGCTGCTGAGGGGGAAGTAAAGAAGCGTTGGCCGGATGCAGTGGTTACAAAATCCGGTCTGCGCTATGTGGTCACAGCCGAGGGCAGTGGATCGAAGCCGGCCAAGGGAACTACGGTCAAAGCTCATTATACCGGAACCCTGCTCGACGGCAGTAAATTCGACAGTTCCCATGATCGCAATGAACCTCTGGCATTTCCGGTTGGCAAGGGAGCGGTGATAAAAGGCTGGGATGAGGCCTTTCTTGATATGAAGAAAGGCGAGAAACGCACCCTGATCATTCCCCCCAAGCTCGGTTACGGAGACCGAGGTTTTCCCCCGGTTATTCCGCCTTTATCGACCCTCGTTTTTGATGTCGAACTGGTGGACTTCTAAGCGTATCGCACCCCGTGCCGATTAACAGCAGCACCCGCAGGGACATGCCTCCGCAAGTGTCGAATGACCATGCTGCACCACCGCTCGTCGAGCCAGATTCGACGCTGTTGCCGGCGTCCGCACCGTCCGCCGGCGGCCCCTCGTCGATGTGGCGCCGATTTCTGGGGCGCTTCGCACGCGGCCGGGAGAGGGAATTGGGGTGGTACCGGCGCATCTTTGTCGGTTCCGCATCTGGACCGTCTACCTATTTTCTTTCTCGCTGGCTGTTTCTGCGTGGACTCGGTATCGTCTACCTGCTCGTTTTTCTCTCCTTCAGCGTTCAGCTCGAAGGTCTGATCGGCAGCAATGGCATCCTTCCGGCAGCCGCCTATATGGATGCGATTTGGGATAAACTCGGCGTGGTGGGCGTGTGGACCTTTCCGACCCTTTGTTGGATCAGTGCGGACGATGTCTTTCTGCGTCTGTTGTGTAACGGTGGTGTGGTGCTGTCCATATGTCTTATCCTCGGGCTCCTACCTGTTCCCTCGCTTATCGGGCTATGGGCACTGTATCTTTCGCTTTCAACCGTCAGCCGCACATTCCTTGGTTACCAATGGGACACGTTCATTCTGGAAGTCGGGCTACTTGCCATCCTTCTCGCGCCCGGACAGATCATCACCAGCCTTTCCAGGGCGCCGCAGCCGTCGCGTCTTGCCGTGTGGATGTGCCACTGGTTGTTGTTCCGGCTGATGTTGTCTGCAGGTCTGGTGAAGCTAACCAGCGGCGACATGACATGGCGTGACCTGACCGCGCTCGATTACCACTACTGGACGCAGCCCATTCCCAACCCATTGGCGTGGTATGCCCACCAGCTTCCCCAGTGGTTCCAGAAAGTGTCAGTCGCCGGCACGCTCGTCATCGAAACCATCATACCGTTTGCGATCTTCGGGCCGCGACGCGTTCGGTTCGTCGCCTGCGCGGCGACAGTCTTGCTCATGTCCGTCATTGCTGCGACCGGCAATTACTGTTTCTTCAACATCCTCGCGATCGTACTCTGTGTGCTGCTTCTTGATGATCACTTCCTGCGCTGTTTTTTGCCTCGTCGGTGGCGCAACCTTCCGGATCGGCCCCGACGGCATTCCGCCACGAATCACATATGCGTCGTCGTTGCAGCCGTCGTGATCATTCCCTTGAGCTTGATCCAGATGAAACCACGTGTGTTTCACCTGAACCTCACGGATGTCGAGCAGCGGATCTATCGTTGGACGGCGCCATATCGGAGTGTGAACGGCTACGGGCTTTTTGCAAACATGACCACGTCGCGACCTGAGATCGTTGTCGAAGGAAGCAACAATCGCAAGGACTGGAAGGTCTACGAGTTTAAGTGGAAGCCTGGCGCTCTTGACCGCAGACCGCCGCAAGTTGCCCCGCACCAGCCGCGCATCGACTGGCAGATGTGGTTCGAAGCACTGAATTGGCAGCGCGGCGGCAAGCCCAAAGAGTGGTTTCGCAGCTTTATCGTGCGGCTGCTCGAAGGAACTCCCGAGGTACTTGATCTACTTGCCCACAATCCTTTTCCCGAAGAGCCGCCGAAATACATACGCGCTGTCGTGTATGACTACGAATTCACGTCCGAAGCCGAGTATGCCGAAACCGGCAACTGGTGGCGGCGAACACACCGTGGCGTGTATGTCTATCCGAGCAATCTACCGGACAAGAAATAGGTCCGCACCTTCAGTCGATATTGGGAGTGCACCGGGTATCGTGACCGTCGTGACCCCGCGGTTGCCGCTTAGATAGGTGATCACATGGTAGACGCGGATGGGAACAATAGCCGTGGTCGCGCGAGAATGGCTGGGGTTACTTCACGTGGAGCATGACACACCATTTCATGTGCCGTGATCATAACAAATTGATCATTCCCGGGTCATGATCAGGTTATTCCGCGCGGCTATAATCTGGGTATCATGCCGCGTGTTTGCCCACAGTCGTTCACGATCCTCTTGCCACACTTTTCGATTGATCGAGAGGAAAGTATGCGTACCGGAGCCGGGTATTGTGTCGCATGCCCGGGCGTTGGACCTTGGTCTGAGACACGCGGCGACGCGGTATGTACTTTGCATGCATACGGACACACTTGTATATGACGGACAATTCGTCGATCTGCTGTTCGCCGGCATGCGTGGTGACAATGTCGTCGGGGTGGGGCCGGTCGATCAACGACATCGATCGACATGTCGCCGGCTTATCCGTGTTCTGAAGAAAACGGCCCAACACTACCTGACGCGTCGCCAAACAGCCTCGCTGAACAGCGGGTGCGCGCCTGGAATATCGTTCCACGATCGGTATATCAAGAGCTACAGTTCGTTGTGGGATGCCGACGTTCTGAAGGCGACCGGCGTGCAGTTCGGTATGAACGGCATGCATCCCGGTTACGGCATGCAGGATACGCTGGAGCGCGGAAGCGGTTATCGCCTGGCGCGACTGCCTACGGCGCCGTTGTTTCGGTGCATCGAACACCTCCAGTCCGGGACACTCGTTGAAATGGGCTCATACGGGCCAAATCATCGTCGTTCCAAAGCTTATCGGCGAAGTATACCCTCGCGTGTGACCGCCTGCGATTAACGACACGGTCGATTGGGCAGAATGGATAAATGGTCTCGAATGCTACCTGTGAATATGATAGATGTAAGACCTCTGATATTCGCGATAGCCGTTTTTTTGATAAAAGTGGCAGGCTCGTTCATTGGCGAGTTGAGCGGCGACTCGGATTTCATGCGCATGTGATGTGCTTGCATAGGATGCAACTGCGGTTAGTAATGCAGTGCCGATGCCGTTGCCGCGACACCTGCCGTCGACCGCCATAAGCCCGATCTGGACAATGCCGTCGCCACCGCCGGCCGTGACAAAACCATTGATCGCGCCATTTTCAGATTGGACGTATACGATATCGGCGATTTCGCCGGACAGTGATCGCTCCAGCCACAATCCATAAAGCCTTTCAAAGTACGGTGCAAGAATGGCATCCACACGATACCGCGAATACACGCCGCTGGCGTACGCAAGCGCAAGCAACGCTTCAGTGGCGCCACCTGCATAGGGTCGGCACGTTTGCTTTCCGGGAACGCACCCGGCCTCCGGGGTCTTGCGGAACGTGACCTTGACATCCACCGGCATCAGGCCCGCATCGGCGCATGCCGGCTCCGCCTCACCAGTAAATACATATATGAGCCGGTAGTCGTGATCGCCGGTCAGCAGCAGGCGGACGTCCGCGCCGGAAAGCCGACTGGTTGGACGGAGAATGCCGACGCGTCGGCCGAAAAAGTCGCTGTCCCATTGCAGATATTGCAGGGATTCGATTATCACAATGCGCTCCAGTTGGATTTACATGTTTTATTCTGGCGCTGCCCGCCATTGTATGCGGTATACATCCACTGCGCCGTAGCACAACCCGTTCAGTGTTGTTATTAACGAGGCATTTGCATCCAGAAATGCCATCAATTCGGATTCGGGGATGCGCATCTGTCGAAGGTAATCATTAGACCCCGGATCATCGCGGATAAACCAACGAAAATGACCGTCAATGATCAGGATGTCCGGTTGCAGTGCGGTCAGGGCGTCTGCAACCGACGCATCGTTGTACAGGCGGTCGTAGTAGATCAGGTTTTCCCACGAATAGAAGGTATGCTGCGGCATGCCAAGCCACCACGTTTGTGAACCCAGAATCGATTCATTGGCGCCGACGACGGAATTGAGTTGCCGTTGCACCTCTTGATATTGTGCATTGAAATTTACCTGGTATATCAACCGGAGGGGGCGTAACGCATGCGAGAGAATCGGTGAAACCAGCAGCACGCCGGCAAGAATTCTCACCGTCGCATTTCGAATGGTCTGTTGGGGCTGCATCGGTCGCAGCCATGCGTGAGCCACAATGGCACCTGTGCACATTGCCAACGCCGGCACAGTGTGGATGGCGTAGTATACCGCCTTGTTGCTAAGAAGCAGCGCGTGTCCTGCCAGAAACGAAATGAGCAGCACGATCATCCGCTTATTCAGGTGCTTCCACGTAACTGCCACAGCGACAATCCATACAGGCGTCACGAGGGGGCTGTGGAACAGCATCGCAAACAGGCCGTGATTGAGGTCTGTAAAAGCCCTGGCGATCGTATCATACCGAAACGACAGGAGCGGCGGCACATGCGTGCGAGTGTAAATGAGCGTGTTCAGGTCGAAATACGCCGCAGGATCCGGGGCTACGTGGATGCCAAGATAGAACAGGATGCCGGCGAACCCGCCACATATGATGCCGGCAATACCTCGTGAGCACCTGGGCGACCCGACGACTAGGTCAAATAGTGCGAGGGCCATGATCGCAAGCGCAAAAATCGCCGAATGAGGATGAATTTCCACGGCCAGGCCGATCAGCCCGCCGCCTGCCAGGCCCGGCAGGAACCGGCGCTGCCCGCCGGCGACGTACAAGAGGATGCCGGTATATCCGAAGGCTGCAGCGATAACATCTGTGCGCGCGAGGTGCGCCGAATAGCAGAAGGAAAATGATAGTGCACACAACACGACCGCGAGCACAGCAGCCTGCGGATTGAAGAGCCGCCGGGTGATGCCCCATAGTGCTGCCAACAACAGCATGCCGCCGGCGAACGAGCACCATCGCATGACGTGAAGCGAGGGCGCATCGGCCAGGCGCAGCGCCAGCGATGTCATGGCTGTTGGAAGCCAGGGAAACACACACCACGGTCTTGCGAATTGTTCCAGGACGCCGCGGTCCAGCATCCCGAACTGGCGCCCTGTATCCACATACTCCCAGGCACGTGCGATATACCACGCCTCGTCGACAAACGGCGGGGGAAAGCGCATCAGTGTGGCGCCGTGAAAGATTGCGATCAGGACGAAACACAGGATAGCTGCCGTCCGCCACCGCCGCGTCAACGGCGTCGGACCCGCATCATGTAAATCGCCGATGTTCTGATTGTCATGCCCGTCCGGCACAAAGCTGTTCCCAAATACAGTCACGCACCAAGTGCACGTCCCGGTTTCTATGCATCACGCTTCCTGGCCGTACGATCGATGACATAAATCGGTCGTCGTTTTACCTGATCAAATGATTTGCCCACATATAGGCCGACAATGCCGACGGTGGTAATAGTTACGCCGAACAACAGCCAGATCGACACAATAATACTGGTATACCCCATGACCTCAATCAAGCCGGAGAAATACAATATCAGATAGTATGTCGCAACGAGCAAACCCACCGCGGAAATCACGAGGCCGGCCGTAACGGTTAGTCGCAGCGGCTTGTCGGAGAAGGTGAGAACGATGTCGAGTCCCAGGCTTAGGAGTTTGCCAATGGAATACGACGACCGGCCCGCCGTTCGCGGCGCGTGCGCCACATCAATCGCCGTAACGCGAAACCCCACCCAACGAATCATTGCCGGGAAGTAGCGAATATAGTCGTTCATAGCAACTACCGCATCGATTACTTTGCGGTTGTAGACACCGAAATTGGCGACCGTGTGGTCCTGCTCGGTATCCGTCAGATAGCCGAGCACTTTGTAAAAGACATACGAGCCGGCGCGCTTTAAGATACTGTCTTGACGGATGCGACGCCTGGCGACGACCACGTCATAGCCCTCCATGGCTTTTCGGTATAGTTTCGGGATTTCGGACGGTTGATCCTGGAGGTCGCAGTCCATTACCACGATCCACTGACCCCGGGTATGGTGGAGTCCGGCTGTTATAGCTGCGTGCTGTCCGAAATTGCGGCTGAGCTTGATTCCGATCAACTCCGAGTTTTCGGCTGCCAACGCTGTGATCAGTGGCCAACTGCCGTCCGCACCGCAGTCGTCGACCATGATCACCTCATAATTCAGGTCCATGCCGCAGATGATCGTGCGTAGCTGCCCGAACAGGCTTTCGGCGTACGGCGCACCGTGGTAAACCGGAATGACGACTGAAATATCAATCGCTTCGGAATGGTCTTCCGCATCCGACCGGTCTCGTATGGGGTCCGTCAAAGTGCTTCTCCGAAAATCGGTATCAACGCCAGCAAGGCTCGAAATGCACATGGTGCCAAAGAATCCTTAACGCAACGACATTGGGCACCTCCTGGCGGTGTCGGTGCTTGAGTACGATGGCGTGGTCGCCGCTGAAATCAAGTAGTGGCAGTATCTTGCATTGCACTGATCGGGGCAGAAGGCGGTTCCGGCAACGAAGCAGAATGTGGTATGTCGCTATGCAGTCGATGCCAGCGACGCGATTCGCGGCGGCGCAGCGATTCGAATTTCGGTGGTTCGTCCGTGGCGAATTCGATCCGCTTGCCGGTAGCGGGATGGGAGAATGCGATTGCGACGGCGCTCAGAAACAGTCCTTTGCCGCGAAAGGCGGAGCCGGAGCTGTTGTACACATGATCACCAAATACCGGATAGCCCGCATATTGCAGGTGTCGACGAATCTGGTGTGTGCGTCCGCTCACGGGTTCGGCGGCAACCGTGGTGAGCCAATTGGAACGCACCGACCGGGTATATACCACACGACGAAATCGCGTCGTTGCGCTACGTCCCTCGATCGGGATGTCGACATCGAATGTGGTCAGTGTTCGGCCGCTTACGATGGCGTGATATCGCTTTTGGACGGTCCGCAGTTGGAACTGGCGGGACAACGAAACAAGCGCTGACGCTGTCTTTGCTACGACCAGCAATCCACTTGTCGGCGCATCGAGGCGATGTACGGCGCGCGGGCAGGGGAGGGCGTCAAGCGCGTGTGTCTGCTTCAAATTGAACGGTAGCGCGTTTTCGACCGTGCGGTAACGGTTTCCGTTTACCCAGAAACCCGGAGGCTTCACCACCACAGCAAGTGATGCATCCTGAAACACCACCTTCAGTTCCAGCGGAAAGACCTTTGCCACCCCGATGGGCGCGGTGAATGTTATCTCGTCACCAGCAGCAGGAACATAGTCGCTACGGCAACGGCAGCCGTTGAGCAGCAACCGGCCGGACTTCAGTGCCTTGCAAACACCCTTTCGTGATGCTATCACCGGAATTACGGCTGGTACATAGGCCGTTACATCACGGGACTCGGTATTCGCACAGACTCGGTGGTGAATCATGGCACAATCCCTCTTCCTCTGGTGTCTGATCTAACGTCCGAGGCAAGACTGTGCCTGCCCGCCGCAGCCAGTCGCACTTACACAAAGGTCCAGCGACTGAAGGTTGCGCCCTGTCCGCAATAGACGTTGTCTGTGTCATACATATTCCAGACCACAGCATCGTACACGCGGAAGCGGCGGCCGCTGCTCGATATACGGATACCGGTATAGTCGTCGATATAACCATTTTCCGTCACCCGCTGCAGCAGACGGCTGCGTTCATCCCGTTCGACGGCTTCGGCCGACTTGCGCGAGGGTAGCGTGGTGATGGCTCCCCAGTTCAGCTCGAACAGGCGCTGCGCGGTGAGGTTCGCGTAGTTGAAGACCGGTTCAGCGGCAGTGTTATGGGACAGGACAACAAACGGCGCTTCATACAGTGTTTTGGCGGCCGAAAAATTGGAGAGACCAAGTGGAACGAGGGTGCGTCCTGTAAGCTCGTTGAGGCTTTTCAGCAACACGGACACATGATCCGCGAGGTATTCGTTGTCGGTCGAGGGCGGTGGTGTCGTCGTATTATGCGCTTCAGTCGGCATTCGCGAGGGCCGGATCGCGACGCGCATGCTGGACGCCATGCCTCCGGCAAAGCAGCAGCGCGACGAGCACCGCAAAGAACATCATATATGTACCCGGTTCGGGCACAATATTCGTCACTGTCACATTGTCAATCGTAAATTCTGCCACAGCATCGACATCGTTGCGGTCAAACATGAGTATGCCGTATTGCACCACATTTGCCAGGTCCAAAACAGAATCCTGACCCGGTGCGTCCAACGTGTTGAGTTCCAGAATGTTTTGACTGAATACGGTAGGCGCGCCAGTCGGACGAAAGAGGTCGCTGTCCTGCGTGCGGACGGCCGTGCCGTCGGCATCGACGATCTGGAAACCGATGACGCCGAGGGCGCTGCTGAAGTCAACTGTCGAACGTACGTTCAGTGACAATGCGGTATCCGTACGCAGCTCAAGGCTGACCGAATCATGGATCATGCCGACACCGGGGAATCCCTGGACGGTTGCGCCGAAGTCCGCGACGGCAAATGCCGCGTGGCTGCCGCCAACTCCGGAGCCTGCCTGGACGCCGCTGGACAATCGCTGAAGTCCGAAGAATGTGTACCCGTCGATTGATGCCGATTCGATAGGGCTGATCGCATTGAAATCATCGACGATAGTGAGAAAGCCGGCTTGTCCCGTAAAGGTCAGTGCGAAGGCAGTGGTAAACGTAGCCACAAAGAGCCGAATTCGATGTTTCATGATTTCACGGTTCCTTCTTTACTTGAAGCGACATATATTTCAGGATGATTGGTCACGATCGTCTATTCGAGAAACTATAAGCCGAAATGTGGTCGCGCGCAAGCTCGGCCCAGTTTCTGAAGGAGCGGATTTGGGAGGAGTCAAAACGTGCCGATCTTTCTGGATCGGCAAATAATGTCGTGATCATGGATCGCACATTTGGTAAAGGGCGATGGCCTGGCGCCGACCGGTGCCGCGAGCCGAGCCGACACTAATGGGTTGCATCCCGGACGCCGCCAAACGCCGTGCCCGAGGCTCAGGGGCTACCTCGCATCGATGTACAATCATCGCCATTGACCGCGAAAATAGTTCGTTCAACCACGACCTGCCGCACAATCCGCAGCACTGGGCTTGGTGTGCCTCACCGCTTCAACGGCCCGCGCTCAGCCTGGGCCGCTGCCATCGCCGTCGCATTTTCCGGGGATTCCGCCTGATACGGTGCCGCTGCGTCCACCGGCGACAAGCTCGAGGTCGTCTTCGGAAAGCTCGTCCGACTCGAGGAGTTCGGGCTTGACGGGACTGACAATATGCATCTCGCGATAATGAACCGATTCTTTCTTTTACGCAGTCGGCGTGTCCAACGTCCGACAAGCTCGCAGGGAGCAGGCGAAACAATCGCCGAAGTTGAGCCGTTCTCTATGGCCTGATCCAACCTCAATCTCACGCTTGCGCTTCTCACGACGATTGTATTTCGTATGCTTAACGTGGGTTATTACCGCAACGAGGCGACGACGGTGAACCATGAGCCGGTTTCACAGGCTAACCTCACAATGACATTGGCGAGAGCCGACACAGAGGGTATTGTCCGCTGTGTGTTGGGGAGCAGTTCGAACTCCAAATGAAAATCACGCCGCATGAAAAATCCACTACTGAACCTGGCGCGAATCACGGTAGGGAGCTTGAAGGACCTGGCTCCCATACTGCTCGTGGTCATGTTTTTCCAGATCGCTGTCCTGCGACAACCCTTTCCCAATGTACAGGACATTCTCATCGGCGTCGTGCTCGTGCTGCTTGGCCTGACGTTTTTCATTAACGGCCTCGAAACCGGTCTTTTTCCCATCGGCGAGACGCTGGCGAACTCGTTCGCACGAAAAGGCAGTGTCTTGTGGTTGCTGGTATTCGCGTTCGCGCTGGGATTCGGAACGACCATCGCCGAGCCGGCTCTCATCGCTGTTTCGGCGAAGGCGGCAACGATTGCGTCGGAAGGGGGCTTTATCGAGCAATGCGACGTCGCGCGGAAAAGGTATGCAGTGGGTCTTAAGCTTGCTGTTGCCTTTTCGGTAGGGTTGGCGATCGTCCTTGGCGTCGTGCGAATTTTGAAAGGCTGGCGAATCGACATAATGATCATCGTCGGTTACGTGCTGGTTGTGATCATGACAATTGTCGCGCCCAGGGAAATTATCGGTATTGCCTACGATTCGGGCGGCGTCACGACGTCTACGATCACGGTTCCGCTGGTCGCTGCGCTTGGTGTCGGTCTCGCGTCATCAATCAAGGGCCGCAATAGACGGAGCAAGACCTTTTAGGGGTTCACGCTGGAAACGCAACGGGATGTCTTGCTGTTCCTTGTCGCAGAACATTTCAGCCGACATATACTCGAGGAAATCGGCCGCGCCGGCGAGATCGATGAAAAGCCCGGCACCGGCATTGCCGTCCAGATAGACATTGAGAATGCCATCGTCGACTATCACGGACTGGTCATGAACGGGTTGCTCGAAATGTACTCGTAAGAATCGGGCATTGTTTCGCACGACCATATATCGCAGTCAAACGCAATACCTGCTTCTGACGCCCAATCAACCGGCGTCACTGAAAAGCGTATCATGGAAATATTCTGGATCATCCTGGGCATTCTCCTGGGAGCCTTATCGGCGACGACCGTTCATCGCGTCAGCGCGATGTATTCCGGCCGACTCCTGGCTTGTATACCGGCAACTGGTTTTATGTGGCTGCTGACGCGCGTGCCGGACATCCATGATCATCCGCTGCAAGGAAGCATCAGCTGGTTTCCGCAGCTCGGCGCCGACCTGAGTTTCCATGTGGACGCACTTGGATTGTTGATGGCGTTGCTGATCACCGGCATCGGCGCGATCATACTGGCGTATTCCGGCGACTATTTGAAAGGCGATTCTCAGCAAGGCCGTTTTTTCGTCTTTCTCATGGTATTCATGGCGTCGATGTTAGGCGTCGTAACTGCGGATAATCTTATCCTCTTATTCGTCTTCTGGGAACTGACCAGCGTGTCTTCCTACCTGCTTATTGGTTATTATCACGAATCGGCGGAGTCCCGGTGGAAGGCGCTGCAGGCGTTGTTGGTGACGGGATTGGGCGGCGCTGCGATGATGGGGGGCCTGATCTTGCTCAACCGGGCAAGCGGAACGTGGACGATTTCCGAGATGCTTAACAGCGGCCTCAGCATAGCTGAGCACGCTTATTATCCGGCAATCGTGACACTGTTCATCATCGGTGCGTTTACAAAGTCGGCACAATTTCCATTTCATTTCTGGTTGCCCAATGCCATGGCGGCGCCGACACCTGTAAGCGCCTACCTGCATTCGGCTACGATGGTAAAAGCCGGTGTCTTTCTGCTGTTGCGATTTACCCCGGTACTCGGTGGGACTTCCGCCTGGATGATCACGTTAACCGGATTCGGTTCGATCACGATGTTGATTGGGGCCGTCAACGGCCTCCGGCAGACGGACCTGAAGAAAATTCTGGCCTATACGACACTGAGTGTGCTGGGTATGCTGGTGTTGCTGATCGGGTTGGGAACACCGACCGCTATCGCCTCGGCGATGCTCCTGTTGACCGGACACGCGCTCTATAAAGCGACGTTGTTCTTGACGTCCGGCATCATCGACCATGAAACGGGTACCCGCGATTTGCAACGGTTACGCGGGTTGCGCCGCGCCATGCCGATCACTGCCGCGATTGCCGGGTTGGCCGCATTGTCGAAAGCAGGGCTACCGCCTTTTTTCGGATTCATCGGCAAGGAATCAATTTACAGCATCGGCTTCGCGCCCGGCGCAATGGTCGCTATTCTGCCGATGATCATGCTGGCGAACATGATCATGTTCGCGTTGGCGCTATCGACCGGTTTTCATCCCTTTCACGGGGCCGTAACCAGTGACACGCCAAAGTCGCCGCACGAGGCCGGACCGGCCATGTATCTTGGTCCATTGATTCTATCAGTTCTCGGACTGGTTTTTGGCCTCTTGCCGGGGATAACGGTGGAATCGCTCATCGGATCTGCCGTTACCTCTATCTTAAGCACCGAGACCGACATACACTTGTCCGTTTGGCATGGATTCAATGTACCGTTATTGCTTAGTATCGCAACAATCGCGGGTGGCGTCGTGCTCTACCGGATGCGGGTTTGTTTTTGGTCGAAGGCCGACGAATCAGATCGGCGACGGCTCTCATTCGATCGCATCTATACGTTTATCTTCAACGGTTTCGTAGCAGTCGCCAAGTGCCAGACCAGGATTCTGCAGTCCGGCTATTTGCGAAATTATTTTATCATCATACTGAGCGTGACGGGAGCGATGATCGCCTTCAACCTGATTGCTCTTGGTGGGCTGCCGCGGACATTCAATATTCGCGATGCCAAAATTCTGGATTGGGCGGCGTGTATCATCATCATGGCGTCGTTATATCCGGCGATTTTCGGCCGCTCGCGTATGACCGTATTGATCGCCCTCGGCGCCGTCGGATTCGGGGTGACGATGATCTTCATACTCCATGGCGCCCCCGACCTGGCGATTACTCAGATCGTCGTCGAAACATTGACTGTCGTCCTGTTCATGCTCGCGATCTATCGGTTGCCGAATTTCCGGAGTCACTCGACCCGAAACATGCGATTCTTCGATTCGGTATTCTCGGGCATTGCCGGTTTGTTGGTCACGTTGTGTGTATTGAAGGCACAACATGTGAAGCTTGCGCCGTCGGTTTCGAATCAATACAGTGAGTGGAGCTATTCCCTCGCGCACGGAAAAAATATTGTAAACGTTATTCTGGTCGATTTCCGTGCGCTCGACACCATGGGTGAAATTTCCGTGTTGGCGATTTCGTCGATCGGGATCATGACACTCGTCCTTACCCGGACACGAAAGCGGCGAATGGAGAAACAAGAATGACGTCGTTGATTCTGCGCGCCACCGCCCGGAGCTTGTTGCCGGTATTGCTGCTTTTCTCGTGGATCATCCTTTATCGGGGCCACAATCTGCCCGGTGGCGGGTTCATCGGCGGGCTCACTGCCGCTGCCGGTTTTATCATTGTCGGGTTGAGTGAAGACATCGAGCAAGCGAAACGAATACTGCGAATCTCGCCGCTGTCATTGATGGCTGTGGGCTTGCTTACGGCTGCGCTAAGCGGTGTCATCGGTGTCATGACCGGCGCGCCGTTCATGACCGGGATCTGGCTGAACACTTTCGAGATGCCGGTGGTCGGCACGATTCATCTGGGAACCCCGATGCTGTTTGACGTAGGCGTCTATCTTGCCGTCTGCGGGTTTTCATTGAATACACTGTTTACATTATCAGAAACTGAAGACTGATCGTCGGTACCCCATATGAATACGCTGATTGCCATTACTGTTGGTGTGCTTGCTGCTGCATCGATTTACTCGTTGCTCCGTTGCAGTATGATGAAATTGATCGTTGGCATTGTCCTCCTCGGACACGCGGTGAACCTGCTTATTTTCAGTGCCGGGGGACTACGTGACTCGACGCCGCCGATAATCGCCGAGAATCAGGAGGTCCTGCGCCCGCCCCACGCCGATCCATTGCCGCAAGCCCTGGTTCTGACGGCCATCGTTATCAGTTTCGGTTTGATTGCCTTTTGTATCACGCTGGTCCAACGGACGTACGACATCGTTGGCGACGATGATATCAATGCGTTGGCGCGATCCGATTCATGAACGCGAATATTATCCTTTTACCGGTCCTTATACCGTTGTTTACGGCCATCGCCGGACTGATATTTCGAAGCATTCGCATTCAGCAGCCTATCGGCGTGATCGGCGGAATCGCCACGCTTTGGAGTTCATGGCAACTGTTTTGCGACGTCAGGAATGTCGGTTATCGGGTCTTGCACGTCGGCGGTTGGACGCCGCCGTACGGCATTACCCTTGTCGCCGATCATCTGAGTGCGATCATGGTGGTGATCGCGTCGCTAATGGCCTGTCTCGTAGCGTTGTATTCAATACGCGATGTCGATGCCATGCGCAAAAAGCTGTTTTACTTTCCCCTTTATAACTTCCTGTCGATGGCCATCAACGGCGCATTTCTGACCGGCGACATATTCAATCTTTATGTATGGTTCGAAGTCATGTTGATATCGTCCTTTGTGTTATTGGCGCTGGGCGGCGCCAAACCGCAAATCGAGGGCGCATTCAAATACGTATCGATCAATCTCATTTCATCCGCGATGTTTCTGTCCGGCATCGGTTTGCTCTACGCAAAAGTCGGTACGCTGAACATGGCCGACATCGCCGTGAAACTCAATTTCCAATCCCATTCATTCCTGATCAACAGCACGGCGATCTTGTTCCTCAGCGCATTCGGCATCAAGGCGGCGTTGTTTCCATTCTTCTTTTGGCTTCCGGCCTCCTACCATACGCCGCCGGCTGCTATTTCGGCCATATTCGCGGGGCTATTGACAAAAGTCGGCGTATACGCCCTAATACGGTCGTCAACACTGTTCTTTCGGGAAAGCTTTTATTATACGCAAAACCTCCTGCTTGTTATCGCCGGACTGACAATGGTGACCGGCGTTCTCGGCGCCGCCGCCCAGTACCGCGTCCGCAAAATTTTATCGTTTCACATCATCAGTCAGATCGGTTACATGATAATGGGATTGGCGCTGTTTACCCCGCTGGCTCTGGCGGGCATGGTATTCTACCTAATCCATCATATCATCGTCAAGACGAACCTCTTCTTGCTCAGCGGTATTATCGAGAAGATTCATGGCAGTGATGATTTGTCTCGGCTTGGTGGACTTTACCGATCATCCCCGGGACTGGCTGGTCTCTTCTGCATTTCCGCGTTCTCGCTCGGCGGCATTCCGCCGTTGTCCGGATTCTGGGCGAAATTTGCTTTGATAAAGGCGGGTCTGGAAATCGATGCTTTCTGGATCTCGCTGATCGCCCTGCTGGTCGGTTTGATGACCCTCTTTTCCATGACCAAAATCTGGGGTGAGGCGTTTTGGAAAGCGTGTCCGGAAACAGCCGAGAGCAAGGACATTGCACCGGTAACCAACCTGGCACTCATGTACATACCCGCAACAGTGATGGCGGTTATGACCTTGTATCTTGGATTCTTCGGGCAAACTGTGTTCGACGTTGCGCAAGCGACATCGGCACAACTGCTGGATCCGCGAGGTTATATAGAAGCAGTACTCGGTGGGGGCGGAAGATGATGGAATCATTATCCGGCGATGCAACGGCTCATGGCTCGCGCTTCATCAGGTGGCTGTTTGCGGCGACAGAGTTTCTGTGTTTTTACTTGAAAGAGGTGCTTCTGAGTAATCTACGCATGGCCTACGACGTCCTGACGCCGCCGTTGCATATGCATTCGCAAATCGTCCACCTCGACCTGCCTCCGGACATGACCGACATTCAGATCGCCGTATTGGCCAATGCGATCACGATGACGCCGGGGACGTTGAGCGTCGATGTATCCGGTGATAATCGAAAACTCTATATTCACGCCATGTATGTTGACGACGTCGCGAAAATCAAACAGGAAATGGAACGGAACTACGTATTGAGGGTTTGCCGTGTTTTTTGAAACCCTGCCTTTCGTCATGACAATTGATATATCGCCGTGGATCGATGTATTGGCGCGATTGTTTCTCTCCATGTCACTTGTTCTGGCTGTGATCCGCATGATTATCGGTCCACACCCAATCGATCGGGTAATCGCCCTGGATCTAATCGCCGGAATTGTCATGGCCCTGGGCATCTACCACGCAATCCAGGAAGATCAGGCATTCTATTTGAACGTGAGCTTGGCGATTGCCGTTATCTCGTTTCTCGGCACGATTGCCTTCGCCCGATACATAGAGAGACGCGCCCTGAATCTAACGATTCCGGACCCGGTCGATGCGAAGAGTCTCCGATGATAAACGGTATCGTACAAATCCTTTCATTGCTTGGTTGCGCATTCGTGTTTATTGCCGCCCTTGGCGTCCTGCGTTTTCCGGATACATACAGTCGTATTCACGCGGCGACCAAAGCCGGCGCATTCGGCGGCACCCTGCTCGCGATCGCTGCCGGACTACACTTTGCTTCCGGAGACGTCAGTGTTCAGGCCCTGCTTATTATTCTGTTCTTTTATCTCACGACTCCGGCCGCCGGGCATCTTCTCGGTCGAACCGCGGTCCTTTCCTGCCTCCCGATGTACAAGAAACGATCCGATCAATCGCGTTAGCCTGGATAATTCACAATTTTCACGGATTATAGAACAGTATGCGCTCGTTGAGGCGTTGTCGAAGCGGCCGCGATATTCCAATACCTGCAATTTTTGACTGGGCTTAAGGGAAAGAAATTCTCTTACGGGACGAGTGATAACGACTTGGTATTTTGGTGATAAGGTGACCAGATCTCGATAGCGTACGCTCAACCGTCTGTAAAGTTGAATGCCATCATCCTTGCACCGTTTAGCAGGGACGCGGCGTGTTGATAAAGGACGTTCAACGATACAGCTCTGTCCAACTCTGGTTAACGTTTGCCGGGGGATTATGCTTTCT
>JAJFLQ010000116.1 GCA_021772615.1 Verrucomicrobiota bacterium
CAACAACACCCCACGGACAGAACTCGAGAACCTACTTCCACACCAATGGAAACCCGCCATCGACCACTACATCCCGAAACCTCAGCCCGCGAGTGAAATCGCGGCCGTTGCCTGACTAGATGGCTACACATGACGCTTACATTAGAATCGTTGTTGCGTCAGTACGACATCATGATTCCTGGGATGCCGGCCCGGAGGATTGTTTCGCACAATCGGTACGTCTCGATACAATCTTTATGTCGGCCAAGGCGGGCTGTGCCTGCTACCTTTTGTACGCTGAACACTATTTCGCAACTCTATTTCAGACGTTCGTCGCAATCCCACTTGCGTACACAGTGGCTGACGACGATATCTCTGACTTCCTCGACAAGTGCTTGAAATTGAAGCGGCAGGATACGGCACTGGACCGTTTGCGTGATCAGTGAATATACGTAAACACGCGAAAATAAGACCGCCGCACTGGTCGATGACCAGGAATATCCTTCTTTGGGACGATCGACCCTGCCGAAGAGCGCACACCGCCTTACGTATCGTCCAAAACACTTCCCCCAAGCCTGCTCTCGTAATACAGATTGCGTTCAGTCGAATACGACCGACTATTACGAGAGATGAAAATAGGCCGTCACGGAACAGAAAACAGCGCTTGACAAAATCCAGAATCAGACACAAGCTACAGCCACGTCCGATAAATCAGCCAATCTGCAGCGTCAACGCGGTATCCGGGTCTCGGCTCGGCGCCTCGCCGCTTTGCGGGCGGTATCGATTCGGCCGCACGGCACGGCGGATGACGTCGCCGAGTTCGTGCGTGAGCATTTGGGCGTTATCTCGCGCCAGGCCGTGCACGACACCCTGCACGGCCTGGCCGACAAGCGCCTTATTCGGCGAATTCAATCCGCCGGATCGTCCGCCCGTTACGAGGACCACGTGGGAGATAACCACCACCTCATCTGCCGTATCTGCGGTCGTACGGTCGACGTCGACTGCGCGATCGGCGACGCGCCGTGCTTAGCCGCCGCCGGCGATTCGGGTTACGAGTTTGACGAAACAGAGGCAATGTTTTTGATCCTCTGCACTGATTGTGTTGCTAGCCACCATCTTGCGAGATTGCGGCAAAGCCTCATAATGGTGACATTCGGCCGGAGGCACCGGTTTTTTACATGCTACAAGATTCGAACTGAAATTTACCAACGACCTTTTACAAACCTCAGGAGAAATGTATGTCAAACAGCACAAGCCGATGTCCGTTTTCGGGCGCACGCACGACGACCGGGACCCGATCAAATCAGGATTGGTGGCCGAATCAGCTTAACCTGAGGATCCTCCATCAGAACACCGCCGAGTCAAATCCGATGGGCAATGATTTTAACTATGCGGAGGCGTTTAAGTCGCTCGATCTGGATGCCCTGAAGCACGACATCATTGCATTGATGACCACGTCACATGACTGGTGGCCGGCAGACTACGGCCACTATGGGCCGCTCTTCATTCGGATGGCTTGGCACAGCGCCGGCACCTACCGCGTCGGCGACGGCCGTGGCGGCTCCGGTGCCGGCACACTCCGTTTTGCGCCCCTCAACAGTTGGCCCGACAATGGAAACCTCGATAAGGCGCGCAGGTTGCTGTGGCCGATCAAGCAGAAGTACGGCACGAAGATCTCGTGGGCTGATCTCATGATCTTCACGGGGAACTGCGCCCTGGAGTCTATGGGATTTGAGACTATTGGTTTCGCTGGCGGTCGTGAGGATGTATGGGAGCCGGAAGAGGACGTTTACTGGGGGCATGAGGACACGTGGCTCGGCGACGAACGCTACAGCGGCGACCGGAAACTAGAGAATCCACTCGGTGCTGTTCAGATGGGCCTGATCTATGTGAATCCCGAGGGACCGAATGGCAACCCGGACCCTCTCGCAGCCGCCAGGGACATCCGCGAAACATTCGCTCGTATGGCGATGAACGACGAGGAAACGGTCGCGCTCATAGCCGGCGGGCATACATTCGGCAAGGCACACGGCGCCGGCGACGCGGCGCTTGTGGGACGCGAACCGGAGGCAGCCGGCATCGAGGAACAGGGTCTCGGCTGGAAGAGCAGCTTCGGCAGCGGCAAAGGCGGCGACACGATTACCAGCGGGTTGGAGGGCGCCTGGACCACGGCTCCGGCGAAGTGGGATAACAATTTTTTCGACAACCTCTTCGGATACGAGTGGGAGCAGACCACAAGCCCTGCCGGCGCCAAACAGTGGACACCCAAAGATGGATCCGACAGAGACACTGTGCCTGATGCGCACGATCCATCGAAGACCCACGCCCCGATGATGCTCACGACGGATCTCGCACTGAGGTTCGACCCCGTCTATGAGCCGATTTCGAGGCGTTTCCACGAGAAACCGGATGCGTTTGCAGCCGCATTCGCAAAGGCGTGGTACAAGCTGACCCACCGCGACATGGGACCTCGTTCACGATGTCTTGGCCCGTTGGTTCCCGCGGAGCCGCAGTTGTGGCAAGACCCCATCCCCGACGTCGATCATGAATTGATCGGTGAGCAGGAAATTGTTGCGCTCAAGAGCCAGATCCTCGCATCTGGACTTTCCATTTCCCAATTGATCTCGACCGCCTGGGCGTCAGCGGCAACCTTTCGCGCCACGGACAAGCGCGGGGGGGCGAACGGCGCGCGCGTTCGTCTTGCACCGCAGAAGGACTGGCAAGTCAACGATCCGGCCGAACTGGCAAATGTGCTGCAGACCCTGGAGGAGCTCCAAACAGGCTTCAACAGCGCGCAAACCCGCGGAAAGCAGGTCTCGCTCGCCGACGTGATAGTCCTGGGCGGGTGCGCAGCCGTGGAGCAAGCTGCAAAACATGCCGGGCACGACGTGCAGGTGCCATTCCGGCCGGGACGCATGGATGCGTCACAGGAGCAGACCGACGTGGACTCCGTTGCCGTCCTCGAACCAACTGCCGACGGTTTCCGCAACTACCTGGCAGCCGGACACACGAAAAGGGCCGAAGAATTGTTACTGGATCGTGCGCACATGTTGACACTGACTGCGCCTGAGATGACCGTGCTCGTGGGCGGAATGCGCGTCCTGCACGCAAATGCCGGGCAAACCAAACTCGGTGCCTTCACCCAACAGCCCGAAACGCTGAGCAATGACTTCTTCGTGAACCTGCTCGACATGAACACGGAGTGGCAGGCGTCCTCGGCGACCGATGGCATATTCGAAGGGCGTGAACGCACGACGGGAAAACTCAAATGGACCGGAACAGCTGTCGACCTGATCTTCGGTTCAAACTCCCAGCTGCGGGCCGTCGCGGAAGTCTACGCGTGTGACGACGCGCAACCGGTATTCGTGCGCGACTTCGTGGCTGCGTGGGATAAAGTCATGAATCTTGATCGCTTCGATCTTGTCTGACCTCGGCCACCAACTGTCATGTGATGGACATTCGCACGTCGAGGGATCGCATTAACGTTGTACGAATGGGCCAACCACCTCCATGCAATCTGCCCCGACGTTAGTGGGTATCGGCCGCCCCGTTAAAACCCGCAATAGTGTCGCTACGTGGAACATCCGTACCATGAAAACCCAGTGCAAGATTTAATTCCGGCGCCTTGTGCTTGTATTCGGATAATCGACATGTATGTTGTCGTTTATCCGAATGCTATTCGGCTAACACGCCGATCAGCGTGATTTGCTTCGTGTCATGTGGGAATAAGAAGCCCCGCCCCTCCTTCGTGGTCCCCTACCCTGAGTAACCTGCTGATTTATCTTCAGTTCATGCCCGCGGCACATGCCGCGACCGGCAGCATGACTATCATGTACCACTTCATTTCGACCGTCTCGCTTCGCCGCGACTGTCGCAGATTCACACTAACAGGAAAACATTAATGAACAAACATTATCACCACAAATCAGAGCGTGCATCTTCGAATCGCTCAACAGAACAAACCACAATCGTCTCAGTCGAGCAATCTATCGGAGTTACAGAGTCCATGCATGAAGAAGTAAACGAATCGTCCGGAGCGTTCGCTACGCTCCTCCCCGAGCTACGGCGTGCTGTGGCAGAAAACGGCTATCGCACACCGACGCCGATCCAATCCCAGGCGATACCGCACCTGATCGAAGGACGTGATTTACTGGGCTGCGCTCAGACCGGCACCGGCAAGACGGCGGCATTCATGCTACCGATATTGCAACATCTCGCAATGAACAAACGCACGTCAGTACCGCGCCGGCCGCGCGTTCTGGTTCTGGCGCCAACACGTGAACTGGCGATGCAGGTCGGTGAAAGCGCCGGCCAGTACGGGAAACATCTACGGACACGCAGCGCTGTTATCTTTGGCGGTGTAAGTCAGAATCCGCAGGTAGCTGCGTTACGGCGCGGCGCCGACATCGTTGTCGCCACCCCTGGCAGGCTTCTCGATCTGATCGATCAGCGACATCTTCATCTTGGCGGGATTGAGATCTTCGTACTCGACGAAGCCGATCGCATGTTGGACATGGGATTCATTCACGATATACGTAAAGTGATCGCGATGCTGCCCGCCAAGCGGCAATCACTCTTCTTTTCGGCAACGATGTCGCCAGAAGTCGTGACCCTCGCCAATACACTTGTCCACGACGCGGTACGGGTCACAATCGATGCTGAAAAGCCGGCTGTGGAACGTATAAAGCAAAAGGTGCTTTTCGTTGACAAACAGTCAAAAAATACATTGCTGAAATCTCTGCTTGACGATTCGGAATTGCACAAGGTTATCGTTTTCACGCGGATGAAGCACGCTGCGAACAAGGTGGCGAATAAACTCATGTCCTTCGGTGTCAGCGCAGTTGCGATTCACGGGAACAAGAGTCAGAACGCCAGAACGCAGGCATTGGCGCGGTTCAAGTCCGGCGACGCGAGAATTCTTGTGGCAACAGACATCGCGGCCCGAGGGCTTGACGTCGACAGCATTTCTCACGTCATCAACTACGATCTGCCAAACGAACCGGAAACGTATATCCACCGAATCGGCCGCACGGCTCGTGCCGGGTCAGAGGGAACCGCAATCTCATTCTGCACTGCCGAAGAACGAGGGTATCTACACCATATCGAGCGTTTGTTGGGCGCGAGCGTGCCAATGGACAATACGCATGATTTTCACTGCGAAACGGCGCGCAACGCCCGTCCCGGCCGTGCCGAAGTCGCGAAGAAATCGCGCCGGGGACAGTCCGCTCAAGGTCGGAATTACCACGCCTCTCGCCGAGGCCGTATAGCCCATTCCCGATGACGCAAGCCGTCGCTAAACACGCCGACGCTTGGCGCTGAGGATCAGGCGGCGCAAATCGTCGGGTGACGTTACCTCGTCCCATTTCGACTCGAAATTCGGCGACTGCACAATTTGAGCAATCGCGGCAAGCGTACGCAGGTGACGATTTGCCTGATCCGGACTGCTCACAAGCCCGAAAATAATTCGGGCCGACGGCATGGAATTGTGAAACGAAATTCCGCGGCTGCTGCGAATGACGATCATGAAGAAAATGTCTTTTCCCGGCACGCGTATGTGTGGCACCGCGATACCGGATCCCATCACCGTGCCACTTTCCTGTTCACGCTCCATGAAGTCGGCGGCAAGTTCTTCGGCCGACACATTGAGTTTCTCCGCAAGCTGTACAGCAATGAGATGAAAGAACTGCTTGAGGTCCAGCTGCTCGTTGAGATCGAGGATGATACAACTGCGAACCAAGTCTCCAAATGACTCGGTCGACGTCAGTTCGGCCGTGTCGATTTCCAGTACGTATACCCGATCGTCCGGCTCGATTTCATCGGGAGACGAAAACGGGATACTTTCCTCTCCCCTGCGACACGCGAAAATCAGCCGTTGGCGCGTTGAATTCTGGATCGAACGCAAGCGTTCGTCCTTGTTGTCGTCGATCATGAAATCAGAAAGTGTCACGCGATCATGCCGCAACAGCACGTCGAAATCAGCAAGTTCGACCGGTTGCCCATACAGCAACATCACGTTGTCTTTCTTCAGTTGCTCTGCATACTCGTCAAATCGCTCCTCACCGAGCAACACGTAGCTTTTCGGGATCGCGAAGGTGTCTTTGGCGAGCTTTGCAGCAGCTATGTTGATCTCCGGGTTCTGAGTGCAGGCGATGACAGCTGCTACTTTGCTGGCGCCCAGCGATTCCAGGAGATCGGCATCAAGCGCGTTGCCCGCATGCGCCTCCAGCCCCTCCCGAACTGCAGCATCGCAGTTATCGCGATTGCCGTCGACGAGTTTCACCGGGCTCGATTCTGCCAGCAAACCGGCAAGCATGCGCGACATCGGCCCCGCACCAAAAATAAGGAACCCCTTGCGTTTACTGATGTACGCGAGATCATCGTGGTTGCGCAACCAGTCCACACAGAGCTTGAGTGTGAACGGCACCGCGGCAGTCGTGAAAATCGCGGTAAAAACCAGGACCGAAAATATTTCTGCAGAAATAAATCCTTTGTTGTAACCGATTTCTGCGATGATGATTTCGACGGCCCCACGTCCGTTCATGCCGCAACCGATTGTCAGACCTTCGCGCCAGCTGTGGCCAGACGGCAAATAAAAAACCATCGTTCCGATGATCTTTCCGGCAACGGCCGCTATGACGACGGCGATGAGCAGATACAATTCCTGGGAGAACACGTTGAATGAAAATTCAAAACCTGCTGTGATAAAAAAGATCGGCGCCAGAAATCCTACGGACAATTGCTGGACTGTCCGCGTCAATGCCGCATACTGCTCCCGGTCGACAATGCAGCGGCGGATGAACATTCCCGCGACAAACGCTCCGATAATATTGTGCAGCCCGGCAAGGTGCGCAGCCTCCCCAAATCCGAGAGCAAGGCACAGTACCAGCATAAAATTTGTGTGCGCACGAACCCATGGCAGCCTGTCGGCCGCTCGATCGATCGCGGGAAACAGCTTGACACCTGCGAAGATAGCAGCAGCAAAAAAGAACACGGCTTTGAACACAATGACGAGCAGTGCCTGAATGTCGATCGAACTGGTCTCGCCGAAGCCCATCACGCCGGCGAAAATCACCAGAGCTGCCGTGTCGGATAGCAAGGCGCCGACCATCAACACCATAGCAATACGCGTATTGAGCAATCCGAGATCAAGGAGAATTCTAGACTTGGTCGCAAGCGACGTGACAGCGATGGCCATTCCTACAAACAAACTTGCCGTCATCATCGAGCGCTGGTCATTGCCGATGGCGCTGCCTTCACCTGAGATTCCGTGAGAGAGAAAATAATAGCAGACACCGAAACCGGCCGCGAAAGGTACGATGAACCCACCTATCGAAGCCAAGATCGCGGGTTTGGAACTCTTGCGCATATCCTCCGGATCGATCTCCATGCCGATGTAAAACATCATCACGAAGATACCAATCTCGGCCAGAAGAAACAGACCATCATTCACCGGCAAGGCACCTAACAGCGGTGGCCCGAGGAGGATTCCAGCCACCAGCTCACCGAGCATGCTCGGATAGCCGAGCTTGTTGCTGATCACACCGGCAATCCAGGCAACGATCAACACAATGAGTAATGATGCCATGAAGTCCATATGCCGCCTACGCCTCGATCGGGCAGACGAAGCCTTCTGGCTTCACAGCCAGGAGCGAACATGACACTTCGTTTACGATCTTCTCGGCAGTATTACCGATCAACAACCCGCTGATGCCGGACCTGGCAACGGTTCCCATTACCAGTAAACCGATTTCCTCCTTGCTGACCAGTTCCGGCACCAGAACATCCGGAGAGCCCTTTATTAAGTGGACCTTCATATTCGGATTGATCGCCTTGAATGGCTTGAGACAGTCCTGCAACTGTTCGGTCACCGCCGCCTCGATCTCGTGTACATACGCATCCATATCGCCGTCAAAGCCACCCCGTGCCTGGAGTATCGATTCTCCAACCACGTGCCAACAATGGATGATGTGTAACTCGGACTGGTCGATCGTACTTAAGGCACACGAAAGCTCCAGGATCTTACGGTTTAGGTCGTGCTCTTCCTGCCCCGTCGCATTCACATTGATTGCGGCCAGGATTCTGTTGAACCGGTCCATGCCCTCGCGCCGAAAAATCCATACCGGGCATGGGCATTTGCGCAATAACCTGATTTCTGTGCTCCCGAAGAGACCCGTACTAATGCTTCCGGTGTGTGCCGTCTGCACCACGACCAGATCGTGCCGGTCCCGCCGGACCTCCCGAATAATCTCAATAAATGGTGTGCCTTCGAGGAGACGTGTGGTGACGGGAACCAGTTCTTTATACCTGGATTCGATCCGCTTCAATTGCGTTAATTTTTTCTCGCGTACCAAAGATTCCACGTCGACCTGAAATCGCGACGTCAGCTTCTTCGCAAGCAGGCCGGGGACGGTTTCCGACACGCCAACAATTTTCAACCGGCCCTTGTTGCTTGCAGCAAGGTTGGCGGCGCGATAGAGAAATACATCGTCCCGATGCGTCTGATCGACGACTACCAAAATATTCTTGAATCTCTTCATGACAACGGATCTCCGAAACAACGTTCGGTGCTGGTTCGACCCTCCAAAGTGGCACACTCTGTTACCGCAACAACGTAACAGAGGAATCGGCGCAAATACGATGTTATGACTGACCGGAATACTGCCAGACACAATTACTATACCATGCACTCATTTCATCCGCTACTTCATGCACCTAAGTGACCGTGCGGATTCGTGACACTATCGGCCGCACCTGCCCAAACCGCAGCATCCTCTCGCCGCGCCTACGCATCAAAGTTGCAAATTATGCACAACGCATAACAAAAAACAAACAACAACACATCTCGATGGCAACACCAGCAACAGGCCATCGCGACACAACATACTTACTTGCAATTATTTATGCTCTCCATACTTGGTTTGGCCGTTACTTCGCTTACTGGCACCGCTGCTGCAAGGCAGCGTACAGATTGTTCAAACTACATCCACAAGGGAGCACATCATGAACACATTACAGCACGATCAAACGCCGTTTACCGTCCCGTTCGAAGCCACCTTCAACGAGCCGCTGTGCCAAACAGTAGCAGGTAAGATATCGAGACCGCTTACAACACTAACCGGATTCCGCGACCTGTTTGGAATGTACCAGAGCTTGCTTCCGTGCGACGACAAGAAGCAGTTCATAACAAAGGCACTGACACGGCTGCGCGTCCGGAAGTCGGTCGGCCAGATCGATCTGGGCCGTATACCGGCAGACGGTCCCGTTGTTGCGACGGCCAATCACCCGTTCGGCCTACTCGAAGGCCTGGTATTTGCAGACACCGCGCTGGAACGGCGCAATGATATCAAGATCCTCGCCGGCTCGGCACTATCCGGCTTCGACAGCATCCGCGATCTGTTCATATTCATCGATCCGTACCGTCGCGCCGAAACAATCCGAAGCAACGCCGCCGGTATGCGACAAGCCATACATTGGGTACGCGAAGGCGGTATGCTGCTTGTTTTTCCGTCGGGAGCGATCTCGCGTTTCGAATTTCAGGAGCGCAGCGTAGTTGACCCACCGTGGCAGGCTGGAATCGCGCGAATCATCCAAAAGACCCGGGCATCTGTCCTACCCATTTATTTCGCCGGTCACAACAGCACGACTTACCAGATATGCAGCAGGGTCCACAGCTCCGCTCGCCTGGCGTTGTTACCGCGCGAACTCAAGCGACAGCGCGGCCAAACAATTTCAATGCGGGTTGGCAATCCCCTTCCCTACCGGAAGCTGCCGCAAAGCGCAACGGACAGCGAACTTGTCGAGCACTTTCGCTTTCGCACATACCTGCTCCGGCACAACGAAGGCCACTCGGCACACCCCCGCGAACCCGCGCCCGTCTCGCGCAACTATGCATCCATCACGCCAAGGACAAGGCAATCCGATATTGTGAACGAAATCAATAACCTGCCGCAACACACTCGTATGGTCGAAACCTCCGAGTACAGAGTATTTTGCGCAGAAGCAGCACTCATCCCGACAGTTCTCAACGAAATCGGACGACTCCGCGAAACCACATTTCGCAGTGTCGGCGAAGGTACAGGACGCTCATGCGACATAGACGCATACGATTCCTACTATCTGCACAATTTTCTCTGGAACCACAAGACAAAGGAAGTGGTCGGCGCGTACCGCATTGGCCAGACCGACCGCATACTGAACAACTATGGCGTCGAAGGACTTTACACATACCGATTATTCGAGTTCGACGCCAACCTTATGCACGAACTCGACCCTGCTCTCGAGCTGGGACGATCATTCGTACGGGTCGAGTATCAACGCCAGTTTGCGCCGCTGCTGCTGCTGTGGAAGGGGATCGGCGCCTTCGTAGCAAGACACCCGCAGTACAGCCGTCTTTACGGCGCCGTCAGTATCAGCAACGCCTACTCACACGCGTCGCGCGAGTTAATGAAAACGGTCCTGACCATGCACCACGCCGACACGTCACTGGCCGGCCTGCTGCGAGCACGGCATAAATTACCAGCTTACAGGATATCGGCACGAGAACAGGACGCCCTACAGAAGTGGGGCGGGGATATCGAGACGTTGTCGAGTTGGATCGCGGATCTCGAAACAGATATACAGGGCGTTCCTGTGTTAATCCGTCAATACCTCAAACTCGGCGGTCAATTTCTTGGCTTTAACGTCGACCCAAATTTTTCAAACACGCTCGACGGCTTTATTGTCGTCGATCTTCGAGAGGCACCGGAACGCCACCTCGCACGGTTACTTGGTAAAGAGGCAGCGTCCGCGATGGCGCCGCAATCACGCCATGACGTCTAAGTGATCGGCGCTCCGAAAATTACGTCGACATCGGCGGTCTGGCGACAATAACATCTGGTCAGATCGGCTTTAGTAGGCCGATAACCGACCTCTATCGCCAGGCCGCTTTCGATTCGACGCCCAACCCAGCCTTGCGGACTACGGCGTTTCAATCGTCGAAGTCATCACCGTCATCGTCATCGAATAAATCATCCATGAGGTCCGGAGAATTTTCGGCCACCATACCGACCGCGTCGAAAAATGTGCCCATGGATTCACATAGATTCTGAATCGTTTCAGCGTGAAGCTTTCGTTCTGCGGGGTCTTTGCACTCAGACAACATTTTGATACTTCTAAGCGCTTCTTCGGAAAGCCCCTGTAGAATTTGATCCATATCTTCCATGATAATTTGCCCAATCTTGTTTCGGGACTGACGTTCGAACACCATGAAACATTCAGTCCTAATTAAACTCTTTACCCGCCGATACCTGCCCTAATATAGTTAGACGTTGTCCGTTGTCAACGATCGGGCTTGCCGTGTAAACACACGATCAAGGCGGCTGCGATTCACGGCCCACTTCACGAACATCGACCTCAGGTTTGTTATTTTGATAACGGAATGTAATGACAAATGCCACGTCGTGATGCTGCAGCCATGTGACCGTCGGCATATGGTTAACCGCGAGAATATCTTCTGATCCGCGCAACATGATTTCGGATTCGGAGACGAATACGCGCCGGGGAAACAGGAAATATGTTGCTCGCATGAATTGTACGTATACAAATGTACCGTCCGCAACTGGTTCCAGTCCATCAAACCGCAGGAAGACGTTGCCATATGGCACTCGAGTGAGGTAAAACGAGTCGATCCCCTGAATGAATGCATTTTCGAAGACAGGCGATATACCGGCAGTTACGCGAGTCAGCATCTGGCGAGTAAACGGCGCCGCCAGAACTGAATATACCGACCACACGACACAGCAGCAGAGGATCAGGGTTAGCAGGCGGGCCCGCAACGTGCACAGACGTTTGAGGTCCATCTTATTCGGAATCGACATATTTTCTTTCCTGAAGAATTCACGTGCGTCGCGTTGTCGCGGCACGGACATCCCGCCTAAGGCACCCTTTGCCGTTGATGCGGAATCCGCACATACACATGGGCGCCGGCAATCGAGTCTGCCGGATAGTAGTGCTTCTGCAGCCACGCGCGAAATGCACTATCGATGGGATTGAGTAAAATGCATGCGAACGGTGGGGCGCGCTGCAGCTCCTCAAATACCTGTTTCCAGGTCGTAACCTTCATCGACACATGTGTCCAAGCAACGAAAAAGCGTGTAGCCGGCTGATTACGGGAGTAAAAATAGATACCCGGATGCGAGCCGTCGACGAATAGACGTGTATCGATTACGCCCTTCTCCGCCAGCACCTTGCCGATATGCCGGTCTCGTACGAACCAGCTGTTGTTCCCGTGCTTCTCGTAACTGATTTCCTCTGGAGTCTTCAGGAGATAAGACCGCGTTGTAAATGCGAGCGTATAGGCAATACCTAATACCAAAAGAGATATGGCGACGCGTTGCCTCAGCCAGGATACAGCGTAAAACGTACCGATCACGACAAAGGGTGTCAACAATACATAGTAATGTGGAAAATTATCTTCCGGCAACGCGACGGCTACAGCTGAAGCGAAAAAGAAACATGGAAAAACAATCGACGCAACGCCCTGCCGCAACGTTACGATCTGACGTACCGCAGCTACTGTTGCCGCAATAACGAATGGCAATAGTGCAACAATCGCAGCATTGAACGGAATTTTCATAAACACCCCGCCGACGCGCCACAGCGTGTTACCCTCACCGACAACATGGCTCGCATTATTCCGTAGCTGCTCGACCACGAAGTACGGGCCATAACCGGCGCTCCAGTATACAATAATATGGACTCCGGCAAGTATGACGAGCGCCGCAATCGTGCGAATCGCCAGACCACCCCACCGTCCACTATCACGCCGACATGCAACAATAAACGGTATCATCAGGTAGGGCAAAGTTACTTGCTTGATAAGCAGGGACGTAACCAGAACCATGTAGCCCAGCCATAGATACAACTCATGGCCGTTACGCTCAAAAATGCGCAAACAAATATATGCACCGATGATGAACGGTAACAGAAATATCTCGACATTAGCGCCGTTGGCATGGCATTGGACCATACACAGAACCAACGACCAGAGGATGAGAGTGCCGAACACGATGACACGGCGCCCCAAGGTCTCAGCCAAAATCATCCAGATAAACAGAGTGGTAATAACCGTCGCGAATGTGGCAAGGATCCGCGGCGCCTGTTCATCGTATCCGAACCACGTAACGGCGGCGCGGTACAGTACGAACGTCCCGATAGGCTTGTTATCCCACAACGTCGTATAGGGTTTTCCGCCATGGCGCCAATCTTCCGCGATCAACGCGTACACCGATTCATCGGCATCCAGGGGCTCCTGCCAGCTGTGCTGTCTCAAAAAAAATACCAGCGGCAACACAACGACGAGAACAGCGATCAACAATACATGTCTATCACCAGGTGACGTCCCAATCTCAATCTTTGAAATGCCCTGAGATTGCAATGGTGGTTGTTCACTCATATCTCACCGTGAGGCGGCCGCTGTAATCTCGCGGTGTCCGCGCGTAGTCGATCAAAACACGAATGGTGTCGGGAGGAATTGAATCGGAGGAGGCGGTGTCCCCATACAACCTGCCGAGTAAACGAAGGGTATGCGGGAATTGTTGGTAGTTACGCACCGTGCTCGCGACGAGCGCCGTTGACGGCCGCGTTCCCAACCGGGCAGCTACATCGATCTGATTCTTGAGTGTAGCGCCGTAAGCCATGCTCTGGTTGCCGCCGTGAATATGAATCATATTTACGACGATAAATAGGCATGCCGCCATCGAAAATGCATACAACAGGCATAAGACACGATGCACACGACCCAGCTCGCGTAATGACATGAAACGCCAGATGAAATAAAAACTGGCGGGCCATCCGGCGACGTGATAATGCGGCTGATGCGTTTGCCCGGATACTACGAAAAACACCGTCTGCAGCACAATAACAATCAGTGCGATAGCGGCGACTTTATCGTGAAGTGACCACGTGCGTCGCACAATCCGGGTTTGACGCAGATCGCCGGCAGCATGCAGGATACCGAGCACAAAAAATACGAGGCCGGCAGCAGTCATCACGATCAGTACCGAAAGCAGTGGCTGAACAACCACAATCTGGTCGAAGAACATCTCCGGGTAGAAAATACGCCCCCAATGCACGAATGAGAAGTACGTGGCGCCGCCCGCTGCACGAATAGCGTTCACAACGGGCGTCGATGCGCGATGGGACTCCACCGCCATCTGTCCAGGAATTTCCACGACAAACGGCATCAAAACCATAGTCGATACTGCCGCTACTGCCAGTACGCGTGGCCAATGGATCCGAATCCACGAGCGTCCAAAGACGGCAACGCCGGCGATATACGCCGCCGCGGGTATCGCCGACATCGGATGGATATATAACTGCAGCACAATCAGCGACGCGCCAATGACTACCCATTTGAGACTCGGCCGATTCAGGAATGCGACACAGGCTGTAAATACGCCTGCAGCGAGTGGTATGAGAAAACAGTTGTCCCACAACATGCGATTATATATATACAGGAACGGTGACAACAAGACAACCAGCATTGCATACCTGCTGTATGCCAGCAGCGACGACAAATGCACCATAAAACCAAGGATCAGACTCCACACAAGAATATTTTTGATCATGCTTATGAGAATCAGGTCTCTCGTGAAAACAAGAAACACCTGATAGATCCAGGTCGGTACAGGTCCGTAATGAATGCCAACCGTCCCCACCAGCCCATGACGTGCCGGACGACCCTGCGCGTTCGCATCCAGGGCGCTTGTTATCAGCAGTGCTTCGTCGTTTATGAACGGCGCATCGCCTGGCCACGCAACAACGAGAATCAACAGCAGCGCTGCAACTGCCTTAAAAACAGGTGGTCTATTAAAGTGGTCCATGATTACCTTTGGATTCCAGGTGCTGCACGGCTGTATCGACTATCCGTGTCTGACGCCACGCAATCTCGGTACAATCACAGCGGCGATTCACGCAGCGCATGCGGTCGCTGGACGTCGCAAATCCTACGTCGACACACCCCAGCCTGCCTTCGCGAAGCCGAGTGGCGACATCCCCGCCGTGCCGGTTGCAAACAACTCAAAACGAACGTATTATTTAGATCTTGAAGCCGCCAGCTGATTCTGCCGTTGCGGTAAAAGAGCGTACGCCACGTCAGCGGCCCCTCGCGACTCCACTGTTTACACGGTGCCATGATCCCAAAAACAAAAAAATGTCCGGAATGCAGTGCAGAGTTGGGTGCCGACTACATGCACTGTACTGCGTGCAATGCGTATGTGCTGGATGTGTCACCCTGGAAATGCTCCGGCAACCTATTGGCTGTTTCCGGAGCGCTGCTGGCCTGGCTGTTATTCTCTCTCGTGCTGAGTCTCCTGAATGTATCGCTGGCTTCAGTGGTGAGCGATGGAATTTCGCAGAGCATTACGGTATTGACGTTTTACGGCTTGCTGCTTGTTACCATACGATGGCGGAACACTACACGACAAATCAACGCGCTGCGCGTCGTCCGTCATCTCTGCGCAGGCACATCGACATTGCGCGAAATCTCAATGACGCATGTGCGGAATCTGCTCGAATCTCAAAACCTTGGCCCGTACAATAGCCTCATTGCTTACCAGCGGCTTCACTGGCAGATTGCCGCCGCAGAGCATAACGGCACCACGGTGTTGGACACGATAAAACTGCAATCGGACATCGACTGGGACTCACTGGAAAGCTCGTTTACACAAGCTCAGTTCCTGATTTGGCTGCTTCCTACAGCGGGCTTTCTAGGTACAGTCTACGGTATGACTGAGGCACTGCAATCGTTTTCTACTGTCGTCACAAAAAACAGCGAACTCGGCTTCCACTCCGGGTTAACCGCAACCGCACAGGGACTGGGGATCGCATTTCACACCACGCTAGTGGGACTCGCTGCGGTAATTCCTCTTCTCGCTTATACCAGCGCACTCAGACGAAAATCTCAGCTGTTTCTGGAGCAGGCGGACAAATTCTTTCTTCGTCTTGCGGGCCGGCCTTCTCTACCAGACGATGTCAATAAACGTGTGTCCGGGGACGATGCATCGCCGAACGTGATAACGGCACTTGCCTCGGACGTGCCGCCGGCACCGGTCCCGATCGCAACACCCGCACCCGAAATGATACCCGAAACGCCCGCTTTTTCTACCGATCTAAATTAACGGCAATCGCCTGCAGCATGAAAATCCGCAGCCGACATCATTTGCACAGACACAAACTCACCCTGCCGACCCTGCCGTTCCTGGCAATCATGCTCGGATTGATGAGTGTGATGGCATTGACCACCATTGCAATTTCCGTCGAGAAGCGCCGCGACATCCAAGAAACAACCGTTGTCGAACTGGTCGGCGTACCGGCGGATTTTGTCCCGTTTCATATTCGCTGTAAGCACTCCGGCGCCGCCTGGCTCGATGATCAAGGCGTCTGGCAGGAATTTTCGATCTCTGATATTCTCGCGATGTACGGCGAGAGCGCCGCCTACGGGGGTGGCGCCAACACGGATTGGGACAGCCCTTTTATGCAATTTCTAACCGAGAAAATCGAAGAGAATAAGATACTGAGTTTCGTCAGAAAACAAAACACGTTGATCCTCTGGGTCGAACCCGAAGGCATCGATGTCGCTGCGCTGATCCAATACGTGGTTTCTAAGCGAGACTTTCCACTACGGGTTGGCCTGTTGCCGGTAATGGAAGGCGAGGATATTCTGGATGACCGAACAATCCGATAATTCCATCGACCTCAGCGCACTGATCGACATCATTTCCAACATGGCGGGAATGATGATTCTTCTGGCCTGCGTTGCAGTTCTGGTGAACAGGAATGTCATCCGCGAGACAACCGATGACGCGGTATCCGTAAAATCCATATCGTTTCCCCTCGCCTACGTCCCGGAAAAGCGGTCGCTCACGTTATGCCTGAAGTATGATCGCCTGTATACACTTCCTGAACGAGCGCTACTCACTGCCGTCACTGAGCGCGCCAAAGCGGGAGAACCGGTGCAATCGTTGCGTCTTACAGAAAATGGCGTCGATTCTGAGATCGTTCTGACGCCGACACTTACAGGATTTCGATTTCAGTATAAGCTGCTGCCGGATGGCGGGTTGGCATTGGGTGCAGCGGATCAAACCGTGGAAATTCTGGATACGATCGTCGCCGAATTTCCAGCAGACCGATATTTTTTCGTCTTCCATACGTGGCCCGAGTGTTTTCCGGAGTTCCGTGACATCCGCGAATACCTGTTTGAACGTGGTGTGGAGGTTGGTTGGTCGCCGCGCACGGATGATCCGGAATCGTACGATATCGTTTACTCGATGGGCGAGTACGACGAGACATTATCGACCATAAAGGCACAATGACTGGTATGCGCATGCAACCGTCGGATTCAGACAAGGTCCTCCCTCCCGGCTACCCCGAGGCGTCATTACAAGCCCGGCCGGTTGGAGGTTCGCACCTACGCGGAGAGTACATTCTACGATTCGTTCTCGTCTGCCTGAGTGTACTCGTTGTAGCAGCATCGCTGGCATACATAAAATTTCCTCAGAAAAACCCGCCGATGTGGGAATTTCTAATGAATTATCACAAGCAGAATAAATCATTCTGGGAGCGACTACTGGAACATGCCAGACCAGTAGCGACCCAATTGGACAAATGGAGACAGGCGGCCAGTTCGGGTCACCGCGTAAGCAGTGATGCAACTGCGACACCGGCCCGGCCGGGCCTCTCCGGCTTGACCATGAGCAAGGAGCACCTTGCCTTGCGTGAAACCGCTCTGGCACAGCTGGTCTTGTACGATCGCTACAAACTCCCGGAGGAGGAAGTGTGGGCCACCGTGAAGAAGACGCGATCCGTGGGGCCCTTTCGAGATTACGAAGAGAAACGTTTCCTCTCCGAAATCGCGTGGATGACGTATCAGGACGACAAGGCCAATAAGGAGATCCTACAACATCTGCGGCGCACAGCAACGGAGCTTGTGCAAAAACCATCAGCCATATTCGAAGACTATCTGAATGTAGGCATCACACATCTGCTTACTGGGGACGCCGATGTCGCGATCGGATACTTGCAGGAGGCGCTCGAACGATGGCCCGCGCCCGGCCGGGCACGGGGAAATGTCTATCTCGGCCTCATGATCGCCCACGCCACGCAAGGACATCGTCAGCACGTTTTCAGAATGCTGGCTGGGTTCAAGGCAAACTATCCGGACTGGCTCTATGTCGAAACCTATATACCCGATCTCACACAACTCACCGAGGTGTACCCCGATGCAGCGCTGCTCCACGTCATACACGGCAGATTACGAGAATTCGTTTATGATTACGCGTCAGCCCAGGAAAGTTATCGCCACGCTCTTAACATGGCTGATCTTGATATAGTTGGCAAGACCACTGTGAGAAACTGGGTCGGCACAATAGAGGACGTTGCACTCCCATGAACCTCGTGCTGCTATGCTCGTGGTCCGCCATTCTTGCATTTACGGTGATGATCCACACAAAGTACCACTGGCGGCAACCGCCCCTCGCGACCTGTTTCACTTTTGCTGTTGCCGGAATCGCGTCAGCGTTCCCGGCGTTGATCTATAACTGGTTTATCGCCCAGGAAACCGCGTTCTGGGTGTTCTCCCATGAACCAGTAATGCGGTTTATGGGTTTCTTCATCAGTGCCGGATTGGGTGAGGAATTCTGGAAAATGGGGTTTGGTTGTATCGTGTGCTTTCTTTGGATCCACCTGAGAAAGCCGATCAGCGAATCGGACGTTGTGATTGGATTCGTCAGCCTCGGCCTGGCGTTCGCAGGGTATGAGAACCTTCTGTCGTATTCTGATCTCGGCAGCGGCGTGCTAATCTACCGCGGCTTCATCACCATACCGATACATGGGGGGATGGGAATGATTCACGGAAAGGCCGCGTACACTGCGTTGCAACAACGCAGTGCCATACCGCTTTTCACCGGGTACGCAAAAGCAGTGACGATCCATACGTTTTGCGACACCTGGAACATCGTATTGCCGTACGGCGGAATGCGTATTGTGCCCGCTGCCATCGCCTTGCTCCTCGTTGTGTGGGCAGCGCGACAGTGGCGGGACATGTCAGAGTTGCCGGAGTCAGGTGTTGTGGGACACGAAGGCCAACAACGGGCAAATTGACGGTTTCGCAATTTCCCGGCTGGTTAATTACGGTGTATGCGAATAGAACACGGTTCAAAGATATTGAAATCCGCCGCTATTTATCGTTAACGTCCTGGTGCGCGATGTCACTTCTCCAGCGCAAGGTTGTCGAGATAAATAACCCCGCTTCCGGCGCCGCTGGGAAAACAGTAGGATTCGAAGCAGAACGAGATTGAGGCGAGTGTGTTCTTGCCTACGGAAAATGCATCCAAAGGGACCCTTGCAGTGCGCCACTCGGTGCCGAGGCTATCGGTATTGAGGTAGGTGCTGATTTGTTTGGATTTCACGGAATCGCCCAACTTGTCCCAACGTTCGTCTGACAATCCGATCACGAAATTTTCGGTACCGGTCTCACCGCGAACCTTGAAGGTAATGTAGTTGTATGCACTTGCATCCAGGTAGCCGCCTGATGCATCCTTTAGAACGGAATAGTAGCCACACCATCCTCCCCGCCCATATGGACCGCCTTCGTTCTGCTTGTCAAAATTGAGTTTGAGTACACCGGTCATGCTTCCGTCAACGTTCTCGTTTACAAACCCGATCATCGCCGCAGACGGCTCTTTCTCGTAAATATTGGCCCGATTGCCCAACCGGTTGCTCAACGACGACTTGTTGAAGTCGTCGATCACCAGAATGCGCGGACCTCCCGCAGACGGCATGACCGCAGCAGCAGCGACGGGTGCACTGGTCTGGGCAGCGGCCGGTTTCACAATCGATTTTGCAGCAGCAGTTGTCGCTGCCGCGGCATCCGAGGTAGCCTTCCAGGCAGCAGCAGCATCGGCCTCAGCGCTCTTGCGGCTGCGAGCTACGGCTTTTTCCAGTTTCGCCTGCTGCCGTTGTTGTGCTTTGACTTTTTTCCGGGCCGCGCGTTCGGCTTTCAATGCCGCCTTCCGGCGCGCCTTCTCGGCTTTTTCCAGCTCCCGCTGTTTTGCTTTCTCAAGCTTTGCCTGCTCTTTTGCCTTTGCTTTCGCCTGTTTCGCCTGTTTTGCCTGCTCCTTGGCCTTCAATGCTCGGGCCTGCTCCTTCTCCATGGCCTTCATTGCTCGGGCCTGCTCCTTCTCCTTGGCCTTCATCGCTCGGGCCTGCTCCTTCTCCATGGCCTTCATCGCTCGGTCCTGCTCGCGCTTTCTGGCTTTCTCAAGCTTCTTCATCTCCCGTTCGGCGGACGCTTTTTTAGCTGACGGTGTTGCCTTGGCCGCATCCTCTGCGACAGCATCCGTGTCAGATTTTTTCGGTAGTGGCAACCACCCACGTTTCCCGGTTTTCGCATCGGCATCCACTTTCGCCTTAGTGCCCTGCGAAGGTGCGGTTCGCGCCTGCTTGCGGAGATTGCGCTCTGCTTCCTTCTGCGCTTTTTCCATTTGCCTCACCATGAGTCGTTTGAGACCAGCCAATTTCTTTTGGCTACCGAGCAACTCTTTCTCCTTTTGTTGCAGACCTTTATCAATCGACTCAACGGCTTCCGTGGCTGCTTCAAGTGCACCGCTCAGACGTTTCACCTCGGACGGCGAGGCGCTTTTCGCCTGAATTGTAGCGAGGAACGCCTGTTTACGCGTCTCCAGTGCGGCGGCATAGTCGGTACGCAAGTTGGCGATGTCGGCTTTCAACTGCTGTACGTGGCTTTCCTCGGTCTCAATTCCGGCCATTGTATTGAGAACAACCTGCTCTTCCGCTGCGGCATCAGGCGCAAACCCGACAACTGAGAATGTCAGACAACACACAGCGACGGCGGCGACCATTTGGTTTGTAAGCCTTTTGCGGGAAGAACACGCGTTGCGATACCACGTTGTCCCAGGTTGCGACATCATCGCCGTCTCACCATGTAAGGCCGGCACATTTGCCGGAAAGCGGTCATTGACAGTTTCATGCATCTCGGAGTTATTCGACGTCATCTTAGTCATCCTTTCTGTGTTTCCGATACGTGTGTTTGCGGCGGCAACTATTATGCCGTAGGCAGAAGATTTAGTCTTGTTCATTTAGACATATTAATGTAGACCGTAACTTAACGCCTGATTTTCATCCGGCAATCGGTTTTTGCCGTAAATATCGATTCCGTCGACATTGACTTACCGCCGCCGCAGTTCCATACTATTTATTTACCCCGGCGATCGTTACGCCAACATCCAAGCTGGAGAATCCGGTGAAATCAGAAGCATCACACCTCCTGTGTGCCCTATCCGATCTGCACGGCGCCTCGGGACGCGAGCATCTCGTGCGCCGCGTAGTATGCGAACATCTCAATGCCAAACCGGTTACAGATCGACTGGGTTCCGTTATTTTCGACATACCCGGGAACAGGCAGATGCCGCGAATCATGCTGACCGCACACATGGACGAGGTTGGCTTTGTCGTGCAGTCGGTGACCCGTGAAGGGTATCTGCGATTCGTCACTGTCGGAGCATGGTGGAATCATACGCTTCCGGGGCAACGCGTTCGGATATTAACGGCTGGCGACGAGGAGATTTCCGGTGTAATCGCGGCGAAACCCGTCCATCTCCTGAATAGCGACGAGCGCAATACCGTGCTACCCGTTGAACGCATGGTTATTGATATCGGCGCCGCTTCCGAGGCCGACGTCAAGCGCCAATTCGGCGTCGCACCAGGCGACACCATCGTGCCCGACACGCGCTGCATCGTTCTAGGCGACAGCGATCGGCTGCTGGGCAAGGCCTTTGACAATCGCGCTGGTTTGGCGGCCATGATTCAGGCGACACAGGCGCTGGCCGACACGCCGCATCCCAATACTGTTGTTACAGTTGGTACGGTACAGGAAGAGGTCGGTGTGCGCGGCGCTACGACTGCGGTAACGCTCGCCCAACCAGATGCCGCAATCGTGCTTGAAGGACCACCTGCGGATGATTTCTGCGGTTCCGCAGACGACGACCGCCAGGCTGCCTTGGGAAAAGGTGTGCAAATCCGGTTGATGGATAACTCGACAATCTTGAATCGTGCCTTTTCGGCGTATGCCATTCGCACCGCGGAAGAATTGGATATCCCGTATCAGGTCGCGGTGCGCCGCACTGGCGGCACCGACGCCAGGGCGATTCACATGCATGCGGCGGGCGTCCCGTCGATCGTGCTCGGCGTCCCGGCGCGCTACATACATACGCAAAACAGCATTGTCGACATCAATGATTACCTCGCCACCGTGCGTCTCACGGTGGCCTTACTGCAGCGGCTGGACGAACAGACAACTGCCGGATTCACGGCATATCTATAGGGTAGCGAAGAGGATTCGATGGCTGAAATAATGGAAGTTCTGCTACTTGTCTTAAAAGTCCTCTTCATCGTCTTCTTTTTCGGCTTCTGTATCTTTATCCATGAGTTTGGCCACCTCATTGTAGCGATGTGGCGCGGCCTTCATATCGAGCGTTTTTCAGTCGGCTTCGGCAAGCCGATCAAAAAGTGGCGCATCAAAAACATTGATTACGTCATAGGCTGGCTGCCCTTCGGCGGCTATGTCGCGTTGCCTCAACTCGACCCCTCGGACTCACCCAAATCGAGCGACGGCGCAGACTTGCCGGCCGTCGCGCCTCTGGACCGAACATTGACTGCTGTTGCCGGACCTTTGTTTAACATCCTGTTTGGGTTTCTTCTTGCATGCGTGATCTGGGTCATCGGAATCGAGGGGCCGGCTCCGGCCACGTCCTTCGCGGTCGGATACGTGCCCGAAACGTATACCGACGGCGATGGTGATGAACAGATCGTACCGGAATATAAGGCTGGCTTGCAGGTCGGCGATATCGTCGTGGCTATAAACGGCGAGTCCTTCCAGAAGGGCTGGCAGGAAGCGCTCGAAATGATCGTTTACTCCCCCGACGGTCGCGTCCAGATTGACGTGACCCGCAACAGTATGCCGCTTCCCATCACATATAACCTTGTCTCGAACCCGGACTTCGAAGGCCTCGGCTACCCATTTTTCGGCCCTCGCCTCCCGACACGCGTCGGGCAGGTCATGCCGAACTCGCCGGCGGCCGCCGCGGGCCTGGAAACCGGCGACATTCTGCTTGAGATCAACGGCGAGAAGGTGGCCAACGGCGCATTGCTGGTCGACCGCATTCAACAGTACGGCGCCGATCCGTTGGTGCTGAAGGTAAAGCGCATGAACCGCAATATGGTGATTGCTGATATTCAGGCCGAGAAAAAAGATATCGATGGCGAAATGCGGTATCTGATCGGAATCGGTATCGAGACTGCGCCGGGGCCGAGTGCGTTGTACTACCCGAGCCCGTGGACCCAGTTTACCGACGTCCTGCGGCGAACGTATAAGACCGTGCGCGGTCTGATCGACCGCAAGAACCCGATTCGCCCGCGTCACATGAGCGGTCCGGTCGGCATCTTTCACATGCTCTATGTAATCGTGATAAACGCAGGTTTCGTCGCCGCGTTGAATCTTATCATTTTCATCAGCTTCAGCCTGGCGATTCTCAATCTGCTCCCGCTGCCGATACTCGACGGTGGGCACATAACCCTCGGAATGATCGAAATGATCAGTGGCCGTCGCGTACCCACACAGATCACGCTGAGTCTGTCCTACGCGTTCATTGTCATTTTGCTGAGCTTTATGCTGTATGTTACCTTTCACGACGCAAAACGCGTCGGCCGCAGCTTTTACTCAGACTCGCACCAAAATCAGCGGCCCGCGGACACATCACAACCCAATCCGGAGCCGGCCGGTGACCTGGCGCCTGCTTCGGACTCCGCCGGAACGGATGCCGTGCCCCCGGAGACTCGGAAGGCGCCGGATTGACGAGCCGCCAGGCGTGACTTCCTGATCACAGCGGCATGCATCACAAGAGCCGTGATGGATGAAAATTGAAATTGTTTTGCTGAAGATTTTTATGTTTCAGAAAATACTGTATATTAGTACGATTATCTTGGGTCTGCACTGCCCCGGGCTGATTACAGTCTGACCCTGACGATTGACGGTTGCAGGCCCGCAAGGCGGGATACCCACCCACGTCCAGCCAACAACCATGAGGTGATTGTGTCGACATCCGAAATTGGTGGAGATTCCACGGAAAAAATAAATCCGTCCGAATTGGACAAGACCAAGAATCTTGGGGCGGCCCAATTCAAGACTTCAACACTCTCTGCCGAAGAAATCATCCCGGACCTGCTCCGACGGACGCACGAGAGCGAAAAGTACATCGTTGATTGCAAAATCGGCCAGGGCGGCATGGGCGCGATTTACCGGGTTTTTGATCAGGACATCAAGCGTACCAGCGTTCTTAAGGTCGTTCTTCCTGGAGTGCTCGAAGACGCGCTGCTGTTTCATCGCTTCATTGAGGAGGCCCAGATTACGGGCCAACTCGAACACCCGAATATCATACCGGTACACGAATTGGGAGTATTGGGCGAGGACAAACTTTACTTCTCGATGAAGTATGTCCAGGGTGAAGCCCTCGGTTTCATCCTGAAAAAGGTGCGCGACGGCGATCCGGCATATGTCGAACGCTATACGCGTTACACCCTCCTAACGATCTTTCGCAAAGTCTGTGACGCTGTGGGATATGCGCACTCGAAGAAGATCGTTCATCGTGACCTCAAACCCGACAACATCATGATCGGGGAATACGGTGAAGCGCTGGTGATGGACTGGGGGCTGGCGCGCCCGATGGACCGGCATGACGAATCCAAAGCCGGGGACGCCGACGATCATGATGAATTTGATGACGACGACGCGCTCAAGACACGCTACGGCGTCGTAAAGGGTACGCCTGCCTACATGTCGCCGGAACAGGCAAAAGGTCTTGTCAGCGAGATTGACCATCGCAGCGATATTTTCCTTCTCGGCGCCACGCTCTACGCGATCGTCACATTCAACGTGCCCTACACCGGCACCGACATCTACGAGATTCTTGCGAACGCAGAGAACGCGAATTTCGTACCTCCCGGAATACGTGCTCCGGAGCGACAGATACCAGACGAACTATGCCGAATAATCGAAAAAGCGATGGCCTACGAACGGCAGGACCGCTACCAGACCGTAGACGAACTTAGTGAAGACATTGACAAGCTGATGGCCGGCGACCTGGGTTCGGTCCGAAAGTTGTTCGAAGCCGGTGAGTTGATCATGAAGGAAGGTGATCCGGGATATGAGGCCTATGTGATCTTGTCCGGCAAGGTCGAAGTTACGAAGACAGTGAGAGGCAAGTCGATTAAACTGATTTCACTGGGTCAGGGGGACGTGATTGGCGAAATGGCATTGATACTTGAGGCGCCCAGAACCGCGAGTGTTCGAGCAGTGGAACACACGGAACTTGTGGTGATCAATGAAGAAACCATGAATCAGGGCCTGGGTCGCCTGCCTCCCTGGATGGGGAAAGTCGTCGACTCCCTTGCCGAACGGTTGCGTGCAGCAAATGCGAATGTACATCCGCTGATGAATGGCGACTGTACGTATCATGTCATGAGTCAGTTACGACTTGTGTACAATTACTGGGCGCAACCTGTAAAAGATACGGATGAGAACAGCATTGTTATGGGCATCGACAACGAGCAGGTAATCCGCGAAATAGCCACAAATCTGAGTCTAACGAAAGAACGTGTGGCAACAGTCGTATCACTCTTGATTGAGTCAAATCTGTTGCGTGTCTGCGGCACCGACCATGTGTACATTCCGAACTACGCCCTATTTTGCGATTTCACCGATTTCTCACGAAAACAATTCGGCCTCGAATCGTCGTTCGACCATCAGAACCATACATCATTTCTTGCCGGCGATCATGACTTCGTTGTTCGCCATCATCGCGATTCGAGCCCCTCCGGTAGAATTGAGACCATGACCAGAATTGATCCGACTCCTGCTGTGGATCTGATCGGTTGCGAAACCCGCGAAGAAAAGCTCGAGCGGTTTGATCTCATCCTTACCCATCTCCGGGATGAGCTGTTAACCACGGGCACGCAGAACGCCAATAATGAATCGTCGCAGTCAACCGAGAGCTGATTGCGTCGCGGCACAATTCACGTTAACAATCGCGACCACCGCCTTATGTCAGCCGTATGATACGCTCGGCGATGTAGAGCCCCCCGGAAAGCCCGTAGATGGCCCGACAGGAAAGTCGAAATGCATGTAGCCGGTCGGTGTCAAATGGCCCCCGCCTGAATCGACAATACACAACCAGATAACCGCCGAAAGCGGCAAGAAGAAGCGCGTCGCGGGCGCAGTGAAGCGCCAGAATGGCATTCGCAGTTGCAATAGGAACCACGCCGAAGCGCCACCAACGCACTCGACCAAATCGAACGGCTCCCGTTACGTACCCCGCATGTGCATCTTCCTCGGCGTCGACCGCATCATGGTGCATGGATGCGCCGGCCATGGTGAAGCCGAAATAAAGCGCATACCCAATCATTCCATCGATTGCCGCTCCCGCGAACGCTGCACCAATCGCGAAATGCAACATTCCACCGCAGAAATTCGCGGCCAATGCGGTTAAAAACGAGTGTTTGCCGACAAGTGAATAAAAATTCCAGTTGACAGCCATCGCCGCCAGGCATCCAGCCGCTGCGTACTCACGGCTCGACACTGCCAGACCGATCGAGACCACAGCCGTCGTGACGGCGACGGCCAACCGGAATAGACTTCCCCTAAGTCGATTTCGGTGAAACGCCATATCATTGACCAGCAGGGTATGCCATCCCATCATTCCGGTAGAAATAAGCATCACCCAAATACCCGGAAGCGCGGTAGAGTCGTTCGATCCAATAACATAACCGGCGATCGGTATGCCCGAAGCGAACAGGATCTCAATCCAGCGCGAACGCCCCTTTTCCCTGCCGAAACGCTGTAATCGTTCGAAAATCGTCCACCTCCACTATCGGCTCGCGAAACGGATCGCTGAACGCAAAGCCGCGTACCTCAACGATATCGCCGTCTTGAAGTGCGTCTGGAAACGCAGAAAAATTTAATTTCACATCGCCAATGCCGAACGGATGTTCGGCGCTGTATTTCTCGATGAAAAGCTTGGCCACGGCACCAGATGTCCTGAGCGCTGGAATGCTATCCGCACCAAAGGTATATCCATCAGCAACATACCGAATCTGGCCGGATAATACTACATACGGCCGATCCGTAATCTTGCCCGAATGGCGCCATTGTTCGTCTCGTAACTCACGGTAACCGATCGCACCGTTCGGAGGTGCTCCATGCTCAACCGGCGCGGCGGCATGACGATCATCCAATAGTGCCTGTCCCTTCCCGTAACAACTCACGTACAGCACACAATACAACGCGATCGCAGCTGTAACGCCTCCGGTAGCGGCCACGGCAGCGCCTTTAACGGCACGGTCTGCGCGCCGGTCCAAGCCGGCGCGCCGGGCGTCTACCTGTAATCTCAGGCCAACTACGATCACGATAATCCGCGGCTCCACCACGAAGCGATACTGTATCATCGGCACACTGAGAATATGGACAACTGTGTAGCCGGATACGAACACAATGATCGGCGCCGCAGACCGCAACCACAGCAGCAGGCGCCGGCCAAGTACAGCTCTGCCAACTCGACTGAGAACGATTGCGAGCACGACAAAAGCCGCGTAGCACACGCCTTCGAAGTCGACGAGCGGAACGAACCACGTGTCGCCCAGGTAGGTGGGGTAGACGTACGCACGCGGGTCCATCATGCGCCACCAGGCTCTTGGGAAGCCCCACGCGGCGACCAGCCGGCCGGTCCCCACAGCGGATGTCTTCAAAGGTTCAACCGCCATCATCCGAAGGGATTCTGCAGTCGATTCGGCGAAATACATACCCTCCGTGTAAGCCCGTCGATCGGGATGGTAGACATAATCCCAGAGCCGATCGACCGGGAGCATCTCCAGTGACCGGGCATGTGCGGCAACATGCCAGCCGGCAAGTGTACATACCGGCACGATCACACCGTGTCGCCTGACATTTCGCCACGCCCACGGAGCGCACAGCAGGCCGATGAGAACGAGCGCCAGAAGACCGGATCGCCATGGACGCGCCCCCTTGACGACGCGGCGATTCAGGGCCAGAACCACCGGCACGACCGGTATGGTTAGCAGGAAAGCTGGACGTGTGTGAACCAGAATCGCATACACCAGCGACACGGCCGGAATGCGCCAGACAACTCCGATTAGAGGGGCCGATAACAGAAGCAACATGACTGTCAGTATAAGAAAGACTACCAGTATTTCAGACGTCGCAGCCGGCAAATATACGAACGCAGGCCCGAAACAGGCATAGATCGTCGCGGCGACGACGCCACTTCTCCGTCCGAACAGCCGGAGCGCAAGCATGCCCACCAGCAACGTATTTCCGACATCGAGAACAAGGTTCAACAGGTGGTGAGCGCGAGCAAAAGAACCCAAGAGATAGTCTACGCACGAGTGGACCGCAGGATACACCGGCGGGCGCGTCGACGATACGAAAAATCCCTGTGCATACGCCGCGAAGGTTTTGAATGCAATCAGGTTTTCGGACAGCTGGAGGTAGTTGATTTCGTCAGAATACGGTGCGGCGGCGTACTCTGGATGGGCAGGCCGTTGCATCAGGACCGCGAGTCGCAGGAACAGCGCACAAACGGCAATTACAAAAAGCGCAAGAATGAACGGCTGTCGGCGAATCGCAGCGGTCACAGGCGATCACGCAATACCCTTGCGCTCAAGCTGCGCTCCCTGGTCAAGGAGGTTTTCAGGAATATACGTCGCAGCCAGATTGCGGAGACGGTCACTGTCGTTCCTGACAATGCATGACCGAATTTCATCGATATCGATTTCCGGCAGCGCCCTATCATGAATTCTGGCCAGTACCCAGATCTTATCATATGGCGTGCCCGCAATATTCTCGTCGACGGTCAATAACTCTTCATATTCCTTTTCTCCGGGTCGCAAGCCGACATAGCGCACGCCGATATCGACGTCAGGTATGTATCCGGACAGCTCTATCAGGCGGCGGCCGAGCTGATCGATGTTGATCGGCGCCCCCATCTCCAACACCATGATATCACCGCTTTGACCAATGTCGCCGGCCTGAAGTAAAAGGTCGACCGCTTCTGTAATAGTCATGAAATATCGCGTCACATTACGAGTGGTCACGGTGATGGGGCCGCCTTCCGCTATCTGCTGGCGGAACAACGGCACGACACTGCCGCTGCTACCGATAACGTTTCCGAATCGCACCGCAAGAAACGCGGTGTTCGACGTGTCACTGGTTCCTTCAAGTACGATGCGTTCAGCGAGGCGCTTGCTAGCCCCCATGATGCTTGTCGGCCGTACGGCCTTGTCAGACGAGACCAGAATGACCTTTTCTACCCTATGCCTGCACGCCGCCTGTTTCACGAGCAATGTACCCAGAACGTTCGTACGAAACGCCGCAACAGGATTGTCCTCCATCAATGGCACATGTTTGTACGCTGCGGCATGAAAGATAATCTGCGGCCGATACGACTGGCAAACATGGTCGAGTTCCTCTGCAATCCTGATATCTGCGGTCACAGGGACGATGCGACAGCAGCCCTCGTCTTTCAGCAAACGTTGATGCACTCGATACAATGCATATTCGCTGTTCTCGAACAAAATCAGCATGCGGGGATGATATCGACTAATCTGACGCGCGAGTTCGCTGCCAATGCTGCCACCGGCGCCAGTGATCATCACCACCCTATTCTCAAGAAACATCGAGAGTCTCGCGTTGTCGAATGACAACGATTTTCTTCCGAGCAAATCCTCAATATCGACATTGCGGATATTCGAAACCGACAACGTATCGCCGACTAGTTCCGATACCGACGGTATCATCCGAAACTGCACGCGCGCGCCAGCTTTGGCGCAACATTCGGTAAGTGTCTTCAACTCGTTAGGAGCTGTAAAGGGCTCGACAACAAGAAGGTTGCGCACATCAAGCTTCAATGCCAAGGCGCCGGCGTCGCGGTCAGTGCCGAGTATCTTGACACCGTGAATGCTCTGACCAGCATGATGACCACCTTCAGGACATACGATACCGATGATGCTGCGCCGTGCGGCAATGTCGCCATTCAGGCTGCTCAACACTGAGTTCACGTGCAACAGGTCGCCAACAATAAGTGATTTGTCCTGCCACACTTGTGCCGAGGCCCGCGGTCTGCCCTGCGGCGTTCCCATCTCGCGCACCAGCCGCAACACCGTGCGGCCGCCAACGCAGTAAAGTGTGTACAACATTGATTCAATCACGAAAACGGATCGCGGAAACGGAGCAAACGACAAATGATTGTGAACAAAATATATGCCGCTGAACAAGAGTGACGACGCGGTCACAGCTGTGACAATCTGTGTGACGTCTTTCAGGCTGATGAAGCGCCATATACCGGCGTATAAATCGAAGAAGAAAAAGACCACGATGCGAAGAATCACCAGCAACGGCAGCGTACCGATAAACATGCCCCAGTGACGCTCACCGATACGACCATCGAACCGGAGTGCGAATGCCGCATAGTAACAGAGTACAATGCCGACGATATACCAGGAAAATCCAAGCAATCGACGGATGCGTACATTCTGTATAATATGCCGCCCTATAGATTCCAGATGCATTATTCGCTTCGCTGTTTTATTTGATTCGCGCCGTTCACTCGCTACTGTCCGGAGAAGCCATCGTCAATAGCTACTATACCCCCGAATCCACAAAGTGACCAAACTCAGCATCATATACTTTTACCAGTACTTCGGAACGCCGAAAGGCGGATGGAGCACACGTGCCTACGAATTCGCACGACGCTGGGCGGCAAAAGGGCACACGGTGACGATAGTGACATCGGTATATGATAAATCGGATCATCGATGCAAAGGCTTCTTGTCGCGCCAGGAGATCGACGGCATCGACGTGGTTACGGTAAATGTAACGCTGTCAAACAAACACGGGTTTGCATACCGACTCTATACGTTCGCTGCATATGCGATGGCCTCTTCGTTTATTGCGCTTACGGAACGTTATGACGTCGTGCTCGCGAGTTCCGGCCCGATCACGGTTGGCTTCCCGGCGCTGACCGGACGTTATCTGAAGCGCAAACCACTCGTTTTCGAAGTGCGCGATCTCTGGCCGGAAGGCGCCGTCCAGCTCGGCGTACTCAGGCGGTGCTGGGCTCAGCGACTGGCGTACGCGCTGGAACGCCGCTGTTATCGTGCGGCGACGGAAATCGTCACACTGTCGAAGGATATGACCCGGTCAATAGAGGACCGATTTCGCTGTATGAACGTACACACCGTACCCAACGCAGCCGATGTCGATCTGTTTCAATCCGCCCGGGCGTTCGAACCGTTGCCGGAGCCGTGCCGAAACAAGAAGCTGGTGCTCTACACCGGCAGTCTCGGCATTATGGATGATGTGGGACAGATATTGCAAGCGGCCGGCGAGTTGAAACGCCGTGAAAACGATGAGGTTATGCTTGTGATCATCGGCGACGGTCAGGAACGCATCCGCCTGGAAACCGAGGCGAGATCAATGTCGCTGCAGAACGTGATTTTTCTCGGTTTACGCCCGAAAATCGAGGTTGCACAATGGCTGCGCCGGGCGGTGGCTGCACTGGTCGTATTCAAAAATGTCGCCGTGCTTGACACGTGTTCGCCCAACAAGATGTTCGATGCGTTTGCTGCCGGTGTCCCTGTCATCCAGACTACACAAGGCTGGATAAAGTCACTGCTTTCGCGCGAGGCCTGCGGCATCACGGTACTGCCGAACGACCCCGGCAGCATGGCCGACGCGATTGCGCTGGTGTCGTCGAATCAGATACTCAGAGAAAAACTGGCCACCAATGCCGGCCGTGTTGCGCGTTCGCTATTCGACCGCGACCAGCTTGCACAGCAGATGCTCGATATCATCATAACTGCCGCATGAAAAAATCAGTCCTCATCACGGGCGCATCGGGATTTATTGGTAGGTATATCCTTGCCGCAACCGCAGATTGGTCATCGGCGATCACTACGTTGGGGAGACGACGCGTGTCGGCGGCTGCGCATCACATCGAAGCCGACCTTTCCCGTAACGATACTATCGAGGCGCCGTCTGTCGACGTCGTCGTCCACGCGGCGGGCATGGCGCACGCAACTGTCGAAAACCGGGCAGAAACCGAACTATTTCGGGCCGTCAACGTCGACGGAACACGACGATTGCTGGCGGCAATCGACCGCGCGGGCGGCGCACCGCCCGCTGTGGTGCTGTTGAGCACAGTCGCGGTATACGGGCTTGCCCGCGGTGAGAATGTGACCGAGGAGCAACCACGCCGAGCCACCGATGCATATGGCTGCAGCAAGGCCGGGGCAGAAGATATCGTCGTGGAATGGGGCAGAACTACACATGCCCCGGTTGTGATCTTGCGGCTGCCTCTGGTCGCCGGGAACAACCCGCCAGGCAACCTGGGCGCGATGGCGCGTGCGATACGAGCAGGATACTATGTCGGTATCGGTGCAGGTAACGCAAGACGAAGCTGGGTATGGGCCGCAGACGTCGCCATGTGCATCAAGCACATTGCCGGACGCTCAGGCACTTATCACGTCACCGATGGCGAGCACCCCAGCCTTCAGATGATTGAGCGACATCTGCATTTGCTTCACGGAAAACCCGAGCCGCGGCGGTTACCAACAGTCGTCGCGCGGGTCCTGGCAGCAATCGGCGATGCCGTGGGGACCGTCGGCATCCGCGGCGTGCCTCTGAGCTCGCGGAGGCTCGACCGCTTGATAAACACACTGACATTTTCCGATTGTAAGGCGCGTGAAGACCTTCACTGGCGGCCGCGTGTGATAACCGAACACATTCGGGACGTATTTGCGTGCGATCCCGGGGGTGCACACAAAGGAACGTTATCGTGACTCTGCTCGTACTGGCGCCGATCGTGGCTGGAGTTTTGTCATTCGTCTTGACACAACGGCTCACGCCGTTGCTGCGACAACGCGGCCAATTGGATGTACCTGGTATTCGATCATCGCACCGGCACCCTACGCCGCGCGGCGGCGGTGCGGCAATCGTGCTCACGATTGCGATCGCAATCGGCATTCTCCATGCGACCGGGTACAGCCCGTTTACCGCGGGTTTCTACATCGCTGCCGCCCTTATCGCCGTCTGCGGGTGGCTCGACGACGTCTATGACATGTCGCCCGTGATCCGGCTGTCGGTCCACCTTATCGCCGGCATTCTGGTGGTTGCGACCGCGCCCGAACCGGTATTCGGCATCATGACCTGCCCATCCTGGCTCTGGTATCCGGCGGCGCTGCTCTGGATCGTCGCATTGATCAATATTTACAATTTCCTTGACGGCATAGACGGCTACGCCGCGGTGCAGGCGATCGTTGCCGGTGTTGGTATCTGGATTTGCTATTCGGATCCGGGCATACGTCTGGTCGCGGCAATAACGGCCGCCGCAAGTATTGGCTTCTTACCGTTCAATTGGCATCCCGCCAAAGTATTCATGGGCGACACCGGCTCGACATCGCTCGGATTCTTATTCGCAGCCCTGCCGTTTTACATCCGATCCACGCCGTTCGACGTCAGCATCTTTCTGACCACGGCTCTGTTGTGGTTGTTTCTGGCGGACGGCACCTACACGATAGGACGTCGTGTCCTTCGCCTCGAAAAGATCTGGGAACCCCACAGGTCCCACCTTTATCAGCGCCTTAATATCGCCGGCTGGTCGCACTCGCGCATCGTTGTCTTCGTGGCAACTCTGCAAGTTGCGCTGGTTGCCGCAATTACAGCCTGCGTCCGGCGCGGCAGCGTGCTTTACCTGGGAATAGCCATAACGGCGGTCTTGTGTTTTCTCATCATGCTCCTGGCCGCGCGTCGTCTCGAAGCGGGTCGACATGACGCTGGTCCGACAGGCTGAGTACGGGCACGCGGGAAATCACGGCCTGGAATTTTCCATTCGGCCCGCGAGGTATCGACTTCAGCTGCTCCAGCTTGATCGTGATATCGCCGACACGTTCGCGAAGCCGGTTTCGAATCCGATCACCGTCAGTGACGGTATAGTCCGGCGTAGAAACGAATCGCACGATAAGTGTGTGCCGATCGGCCTGTTCGATCTGGGCTTCGGCGACGTTGACATCATAAAATACCGGATTCAGCCAGAATATATGGCGTCCGTCCGGGGTCACGATCATATCATTGGTGCGCCCTTCGAGCGCAGCAAGCACCGGCAGATTGCGGCCGCATGCACAGACGGCCTCGTCCTCCGAGAGCCGTCCGCGGTCGCCCACATCATATCGTATCAGCGGCATATCGTCATTCTGCAATCCGGTTACTATCAGTCGTCCGGCCACGCCGACCGGACCGGATTCGTCGATCGTATCACGAAAAATCTCGACGACCCCGGCATCCGGCCAGAGATGCATCGTACCCGCCTCACATTCGCTCGCCTCGGCCGCAAATTCGGCCATGCCGTATGTGTTTCGCACCGGACAGGCGAAGGCACGTTCCAACAATCGCCGATTGGCCGTTGAAAGATACTCGGCGTTGCTGATCACTACGGCCAGCCGCGGCGGCGCCAAGTCCTGATCGAGCATCGCCGCCGCAAGGACGCGCGCAGACGATGGATATACGATCATATGCGTCGTCCCGAACCGCTTCAACGCAGCTACATAGTCAGCGGCAGTCTCCGGCACGAGGTGAAACGTGGACATGTAGAGTTGGTTCAGCCCAACATTGTGGACCCAGTACGGCGGCTTCCGGCGGCGGAGCGGCACGACCATTTGGCCGCCCATGATTGCCCAACGCTGACGAATTGCGACACCATTCCATTGTCGAATCCGCGCCTCATAGAGGGCGTACCGTCGCCGGAGCGTGCCCCGCGATGCGTACAGCGATAGCGGTGTGCCGCTTGTACCGCTGGTATGGTAGCGAAACATGCGATTCGGGTCGCAGTCGTCTGCAAGGAAATCCAGCGGCCGTTCACGGATCTCGGCCTTCGACATGACGGGCCAGTGCTTTAGCTGCAGCCACCACCCAGGATCGCCGAGCTTTCCACGGTCTCGCCAGTAACGGCGATAATACGGCACCTGGCGGGCGGCGCGCGTGAGGATGTGATTGAGCCGTGCGGTACGCCATTCCTGCCAGCGATCGTGGTCCCAACGATCTCTGGCCAGCGCCGCGTCGACCAGTCCACGCGTCTCTGCGCCATAACGCCACCGGCGTAGATAATAGCCTCGCAAGCTGGCTGCGGCGCATCGTGCACCGTGTGGCAAGGCATGGTAAAATTGTTGCAATGAAGGCATTTTTTGTTACTCAGTTTGATACTGCGTGGAACAGCGCCTCCCATGCAGGAAGGACGACCGACCAATCGTGCGCCTTCGCCGCGGCAATCGCCTCACGCGACAGGCGTGGCGGCAGCCCTTTGTCTACCAAAAGCGTACAGACCGCGCTGGCCATTGCACCAGGGTCGTCAGGCGGCACGAGCAGGGCATCGTCGCCGTCGCGAAGCAGATACGGAATTCCGCCCGCGGCTGTGCTCACAATACACATTCCTGAGGCCATCGCCTCCAAAACGCTCACAGGCGTGTTATCAATAGTCGTCGTATTAACAAAAATGTCTGCCTTATTCAGCCATATCGGCACGGCATCATTCGCGACGGCGCCGACAATTTTCACCCGGGTGGTGAGACCATGACCGGCCACTGCTGCAACGAAGGATTCCCGACTTCCGTCGTGTTTGTCCGGGCCTACTATCGTCAGACAGGCGTCGGGAAATTCAGGCACGATCAATGCCAGCGCATCTGCGGCAAGATTCGGATTATAAATGCGATGAAATGCCCTAAGCCACAGCAGGTTTGGAGCGATTTCCGCACGCACGCGCGGACTGTAGCGACTCAAGTCCACCGCATTCGGAATCAGCTTCATGTCGGTACACAGCCATTCAAGTTCATGCTGTAGGTACGGCGACGGAGTCGTCACTGAGGCAGCGGCGCGTAACAGCCGACCGACACGCCTGGGCCAGCGTTGTGAAAACAATGGAAGATTGCCACCATGCAAGGTGGCAACAAAGGGTTTTCCGAGATGGCGAAACACGTGCGCAGCGGCCTCTGCCCACACAAATGCGGCGCCGCTGTACACATCGAGTTGTGCCACCTTGTAGTCGTGCCGACGACTCCACGCGGTGTGCACAATATCAGCCAGCCGCAGCAAACGCGGATGCTTGCAGGACGTCGTTATCACTGACCAGTTTGCGGCGGACAATCGTTTCGCCAGTTCTTCGCACACAAATCGGGTTTTTACTGAGGCCGATAAAAAATTTCCCACCATTAATACAGGCGGATTTCTGGTTTGCATCATCTTGCCTGTTCATCGTCATCGATCAATAACACCGCCGTGGCCAGCCCGAACATCACCGAAGGCGCCAGGAGCCGCATCGCGTTTATGAACATGTAGAGCCAACTCCACGTCATCAACATCATCACGAACGCCTTTTGCCGGTTGTCCCGGCGCCGCAGCACAGCACGGCATCCAAGCACGCACAACATCAGTATAGCTCCCGCACCGGGAATCCCGTGCTCGGCAAGCAAACGGCTGAATTCCGTATGTGCCGCCGCCGTTCTTGCCCGGTGCTTCAACCGATAAGCCGGCGCCTGCCCGACACCAACTCCGAACACCGGACGTTCCAACCAGATCCTGAGATCCGCGGCCATGATCTCGAGGCGACCAGCGGACTTTACATCTGTGTACCGTACGGTGATCATTCCCCTAGTGAAATCAATCAGGTAGGGCAGGATGCTGCATAGGACAGTCAGCGCGATAATGACCACGGAACTCATCACGCGTTCGCGAATCTGCCGGTCGCGCATAAGAAATAGATAGCCGACGCAACCGCTCAAGACCGCCATAAAAATCCCGCCGCGTGAGAATGTGAGGACACTTTGGACCGCGAGTGCCAGGATCATTGTCATGAAACCGAGTCGCAACATACGATATCGTATTGGGCACAGTACATAGACGAGGAACATGAGTAAAGCTCCCAGTCCCAGCATCGACGACACCTGATTAGGTCCGAACCCACCGCTGGTAATAAAATTCGATTCGTTTGTGAACTGAATGGTATCGACGCTGTGCGTGGTATAGAGAGAGATCGTAAGTATGCCCACGATCGGCGCCAGCGCGTACATAAAAAAGGGAATAATGTGTTTTCGTCGTATGCGCAACCCGTGAAAAAACCAGATACTGACAAACAGCGAGATCGGTCCCGACAAATTGAAGCTGATGTCTCGGCGAGCCAAAAAAAAGCTCAGTTCGGTGAACGTGGTAATCACCGATGGCAGCATGAAGAGCAGGTACAGAATTGCCGGCAGCGGCGGCTTGTTCCGACCGCGGCGAACCAATGCGATAACCAGCACGAAACTAACGCCGTACTTGCCAAACTCCCACAACAATGAGGCGCCGCACATACGCCACAACACCTCCGCGCCCATGAAGTAGCCGCAAACGTAGAATACCCGTTCCAGTCGCGTACCCGACGATGCCCAGACCATACCAAGGCCGAATGTAACTATCGCATGAACGGTAGCAACGGCAGGCAGAGCATTCAGCACCATCGCCAGCGGGATGTGTGATAGGACAAAACCAAGTTTCCAGATACTATAGTCATCGCCGGAAGGTACTGCAGTGTGGACGGCGACAGGTCTGATTCGTGGCTGTAGGGCGGCTGAGTTCATAGGCTGTGATTTGCTGACGACCGGGCATTCACACCCGTGCACTACGCATCCGTGCCATCGTGCGAATCACCACATGGACAACGATTACTTCGACGCCGACGGCTTCCGAACCAATGCCTCTGCTGCCGCGAGCAGAACGGACGTGTCGACGCGCTCCCTGTAATTGGGATTTACATACGCGAATCGTACGACGCCGTCCTGCCCAATCAGAAATGCGGCGGGCACAGGCAAGAGATGGTGGGTCTGCCCGGAATCAGCCTCCAGGTCGATGTCGTATTTACTCTTGTACATGGACACTGTGTCGTCGTCAACTCGGAATGCGATACCGAGCGCCGACGCTGCAGACATATCGCTGTCAGACAGCAGGCGATACGTGACCTTCTGCTTGCCGGCCGTTTTCTCCAGGAGAGCGGTGCGGTCTGGGCTCACGGCAATGACCTGGACGCCGAGCGCCAGCAGTTTTGATTCTACCTGCTGCAACTGACCAAGGTGCGTCGTGCAGTACGGGCACCACCCGCCGCGATAGAATATCAGCAACGTCGACTGCTCCCGGAAGGCGGCATTCAGGTCAACAACGGCGTCCGTTGCTGAACGGGCTTGCATGGGTGGTACGGACTGACCGACCATAATGGGCTTTATGTCGCCGGGGTCATTCGGCGCGGCGCCGCCGGCCGCCGTCACGGAGACAGTTGCGGCGACGAAGGTCAGGAACATGGTCACGGAGAATCGTGTGACAAGGAATGGACTATCGGGATTGGTCGTACGCATGGGAATGATCTCCGTTTTATGCGTTTAATTTTGTAATGGCCGGCCGCCGTGCGATGACGTCGAGCAACCCCTGCCAGGTGATGTGTTGTTCACAGTCGCGCCGTCCCTTTTCGGCAATGCACGTTCGGCGTGCGCCCGACAGGTCACCGACACGCAGATGCCTGATGTCGAGAACATTTTCCCCGTGACGCACCCAATCCGGTGAGTAGGAGTCCAGATTCGTCAATACGGCGACGCCGCGTTTCATCGCCGCCCAGAGTGATGTATTGTTGGCGCGAAATCCGGATTCGAAAAATGCAACGAACAAACAAGATCTACTGAGAAATTCGTTTACACCGGAGTCAGACAAGAAACCAAGGAACTGGATGCGAGCGCCGAAGCATTGCCTGAGTTCGCCGCACACGGCCTCGAAGTCGCCGAACCGTGCCTTCTCGTGGAATGCTGTAGACAACCAGATGCGGTAATCGACGTTAGACTCCACCAGTGCGTTCTGCAGCATGCGGTAATAGCCCGTCTGCAGTTTGTGCGCCATACCAAATGAGAATATGTTCATGTCGTCCGCGGTCTCCAGTACGTCGGTTGCGAGAAGATCGGGACAATATAACAATAGTCCGTCCGCACCACAGGCGCGAACGCCGGCGCGAATCTCGCTATTGCCGCAATATACGGCGCCGGCGCGCTCTAACGCTTTTTTTTCTACATCTGAATTGCTGAAGGTGTGGAGAAAAAGATCGTAATCGACACCGTGTGACTGCAACATGTTGATCAGACGCGAATAGGCCAGCACATCCGCGTCGGCGCTGTCCTTTAGCTTCACCGAGATCAAGTACTTCGCACCGGTTGTGAACGGTACCGACACCCACCACAGACATGGAATATTCATCGCATCTGCGAGGCGTTGATTGAACTTCGCAACGCCCGACAGCACTTCGTTTTGATGCGATGTAATAATGGCAGTATACGCCATGGTCACGCCTTCTCGAATACCAGAACGCGCCCTGCCCGCTTCCAATCCAGCCGCGCCTCAAGATCCGGACGCGAACGCAATCCCTCAAGCACGAACAAAATGCGTAAAAAATCTTTGTTCATCACAGTCACATGAGTCGGGTCCGTCTGGAAATCATCCGTAATATCCAACAAACTCACCGACCGTGGATGGTAGCGCGTTGTCACATAAATGAATCGCGATGTGTATTGCGCCAGCGCGTTGACGGCACGCCGAATCTCGAACGCGGTCAAGTGTTCCAGAACCTCGCGGCAAATCACGAGATCAAACGACTTCCCCAGGTTATGAAAGTCCGTCGCATCACGCTTGAATATCCTGTCGCGGACATGCTCGGGCGCCGCAGCGATTGCGGCCGGGCTATTGTCGATCCCATACACGTCGACGTCAAGTTCGTGCAAAAAGGTAAGCAATGCGCCGGGACCGCACCCGACATCGAGCACGCGCTCAGGATCGAACACCTCCTTGATGTTTATGGGATTCCGCCCCTCAATCTGCCGTCGCTTTTCGATCGTATAATTCTCGCCGCCATCACGCCATTCGCCACAGAAATACGCCTTGTCGTACATCGATTTTTCCACCGGCTTCTGCCGGTGAACATAGGTTTCGAACACGTCCGCGTCACGGGCGCACCGCGCCCTGCCCAAGGCGTCGCCATAGCGCGTTGCAAGATCGGTTGAACTCTCCGCGACAGTGTCAAGGTAAACGATCTCAATATTGTTTTCCCGGCAAATGTCGACCTCCCGGACGGGGAGGCCCCGCGACTGCCAGTCGCTGCCTTTCAGGTATTGTAACGGTTTCACGACAGCAAGCATGTCTGCCGTGGTCCCTTCGCAGATACACGCGTAGGCGATCGGAGCTAGCGCGTCGATCAGCCGGATACGCTGCTCGGCCGGCAGAAGCGGAGGCCGATTCTTGGTATTCCGGATGTAGTCGTCATTCTGAATATTACACAAAACCGCAAGGCCGCATGCCGCAGCCGCCTCGAAATAACGAAGGTGCCCTGCGTGCAGCGGGTCGAAACAGCCGTCGACCATTGCCACTGAGGCGTCCAACGACGCCAGTTTGTCTGCCGTGATTATCATATACCGATCCGGTCGATGACATTGTATTGATGCGTGCTCAGCACAACATGTTCCGACATCACATGACGTGGGGCGGCACGTTGTTTCTTGCTGATATTGAAAACACCGTATCGCAGAACCCGCAATGCCCTACGCGCAACATCCTCGTGTATAGGCATGTACTTATCCGCATCCGAGTAAAATGCAATGGCCGGACGATTGACAAAGGGGGCGAGATAGGAGAAACCGCCATAGGTTCCAACGGTGAACTCTGCACGCCGCACGATCTCGGTCTGAATGGCCAGGTTTTCGGCCGGGTACATCGGGTCGGTTACGGTTACAGCCGTTTCATCGGGCAGGTCCGGCAACGCGAATTCAAGGTGATCATCCATGGTCAATCCCGTTCGCAGATACACCACCGCGTAGCGCCGGCTGAGTCGTTCAACCAACTGGCGAATAAATCGGCGATTCTCCTCCGTGTCCGGGAAGGCGGCACTCTGATAAAACTTTACGGCAACAAAACGTTCCGGCAGGTCGGGCATCCAACATGGGGATACCTTGGAGCTGAAATGATCAAATCGTGTATACCGCCGTATGTGTTCGAGTGTGCCTGCATGTATCCAGACGTGCTGGAACAGTTGATACATCAACGACGGGTGAAGCCATTCGTATTCCTCGACTTTCAACGTCCGCGTCAACATGGTGATGAGCCGCCGGTCGTCCTGGGTAATGCGGTTCTGCTTCTGCACCTTATAGTCGCGCAGACGATTTTTTAAGGCATGTTCGAAATCTTTGATGGTGAAATAGTCGAAGAAATCGATGTACTGCCCGGTGATATGGCGGTACCACGACGACGCGCCGCCGCGGCTGACCACGATCAACCGTTCCGGAGCCAGCTGCAGAATGTTTCGGAGCCAGTTTACGAATGGTATCCAATAAAGAATCTCGAAGCCGACCTCGGACGTCCACGGCCCGATGACCACAGGTTTGTCACTGCGCTGAATCCGATTGAACAACCTCTGCAATACGGCGCGCGCGCGGTAAGCCTTGGCAAATATCGCTGCGTCGCGCGCTGTCTCCGGCAGCAATGCATGGATCCGATTTCGTATGACCGTGCTGAATGACATGTTCGACATGGCTATGTAACACGCTACAAGGTGTGTCCATGGAGGTAGTGCAGATTGCGGGCACATGATGCGCCACGACGCGACCAGGCAGCAGGCCTACACGCCGACGAAAAAGCACGATGAAGGCTGGCATTCATTCCGGCGCTTCATGCGGAATATACCCCGCCTCTTTCAGTACGCTCTCCTTCCGCGTTCGTGCCAGCTGCTGCATATCCGTGACCTGGTCAAACTCATCGACAATCTCCTGACCGAGAATCTCTTCGAGGACATCTTCCAGCGTCACGACACCGGCCAAACCACCAAACTCGCCAAGGACCACAAAGAGATGCTTGCCGTGATCCAAAAACTTCTTCAGAACGATATTCAGACGGCTTGATTCGAGTACGAAATCGACCGGTTTCATAAGCGCCTTCAAGGTCGTATCGAGCTTGTCATCGGCAGCTTCCGCCAGAATATCGTGGCGGTGAACGATACCGACAACATCCTCGAAATGACGCTGATATACCGGAATTCTGCTGTGAAGCAAAATCCCTTTTGCCTTTCTCGCTTCGTCGACGGTTATGTTGCAATCAAGACCAAACAACACCGTTCGGGGCGTCATCACGCGGTGCACGGTCTTGTCTTCCAACGACAGAATATTATGAATCACGCGCGCCTCGTCGTTGTCAATCGCACCGGACCGCATGCTGAGTCGAGTCAACGTAAGCAACTCCTCTTCCGAAACCTGCGCGGGCTCCCGACCGCCGGCGCCGGAGACGATTCTCGTGATCTTGCCGCAAAACCAGATCATCGGGCGGAACACCCACACCATCCATTTCAGCGGTCTGGCAATGATAACCGCGAGACGACGGCTGTAGACGACGCCGGCCGTCTTGGGAATAATCTCGGACAGGATCAGGATCATGAATGTGAAGACAATCGAAAAATGCACCACGCTCCCCGGCCCCAGGACGTCCACTGCAATCGCACCCGACACTGCGGCGCCGGAGGTGTTTGCGAGCGTATTGAGGGAGAGAATAGCCGTTATCGGTTCATTGACGTTCTCCCGAAGATCACGCAGGATGACACCTGACCGATGCTTCGCGCTCACCAGATTTTCGATCTGGCTGATTGGCACCGAATAGAGAACGGCCTCGAACAAAGAACACATTGCCGACGTCAGTACGACGAGGGCTACCACAATCATTAATTCTATCATGCAGGCGTTGGGGGAAGGGATAAATATCGCGGCGTCGCTCCATGCGGCGACGCCGATCAGTCGCGGCCAGTGCCGCCTGTCGCCGCGCTTCATGGGACAGCACGGAAACTGCCTAAAATAAATGCGAAACGAAATCTTGCAATGGCTGTTGTTTAAAGCAACTTATCATGCTCATGATCCCCATGACTCATCGACTGGCAGCCGTTACAGTACTGGTTGCGTTATCCTTCGCCTGCCAATTCAGCAGTGGCGAAGCCCCGGCATTGCCGCCTCTTGATCTCAAGGAAACCGACTTCCTCTCTACGAAATCGAGCGTATTCGTGAAACGTTTCAATTTCGAGGGAAATACCGCATTCACCGATTCCGAACTGCGATCGTTAACCTCTTCGTACACGGATCGGGAACTGTCCAGCGAAGATCTCGAAGACATCCGTCAGGAACTTACCTTACACTACGTAAATCACGGGTACATTAACTCCGGCGCCGTACTCCCTGATCAGCGAATCGACGAGGCTGCCGTCACATACCGCATCGTCGAAGGCAGGCTCACCGATGTCATCATTCACGGAAACAAGCGTTTGCGCAGCAACTTCATACGCCGGCGCGCCGTATCAGATCGGTCACTTCCGCTAAACATTCAAGAGTTACAACGCCGCCTGCAAGTATTGCGCCTGAACCCGAATATTAAGCGCGTAAATGCCGAGCTTAAGCCCGGTGCCCGCCCGGGTGAGAGTTACCTTGACGTGCGCATCGCAGAAGCAAATCCGCTGGTTCTGGCACTGGAAGTCAACAATTATCGCACACCCACCGTTGGCGGCGAGCGCTTGCTTCTGCATGCGGCACACCGCAACGTCAGCGGCTTTGGCGATACGGTCGCGCTGACGTACGGCATCACAAAAGATGATCTTGAAGAAATCGATCTCGCCGGCAACGACGATATCGACCTTTCTTATACAATGCCACTGCTGGCAAATGATACCACCCTCACGGTCGGCTACGGGCGCCACGATTTTACCATAATCGAGGAGCCGTTTGCGGATCTGAACATTGAAAGTCAGTCGGAAAATATCGCGGTTTCACTCGCGTACCCTGTATACCGCACCTACAATCGCGACCTCACTCTATCGCTAACGGGCGAGTGGCGCCAGAGTAAGACATTCCTGCTGAGCGATCCGTTCGGCTTCTCGCAAGTATCGGGCGACGGCCGGTCACGGGTCACGGTCATCCGCCTGGTGCAGAGTTGGACGCAACGCAGCATGACCAGCGTCGTTGCGATCCGGTCATCATTCAATTTCGGTGTAGACGCATTCAATGCCACGCGCGACGGAACGACGAGCCGCGACGCCAAGTACTTTTCCTGGCTGGGCCAGTTTCAACTCGTGAAACGCCTCGGCGATTCTGCGAACCAGGTCATTTTCCGCAACAACATTCAGCTCACGGACGACAAACTATTGTCGTTGGAACAGTTCAGTGTCGGCGGACACGGCAGTGTCCGCGGCTACAGGGAAAACCAGATGGTTCGGGATCGCGGTGCCGTTGCTTCACTTGAATTCCGGATACCTGTTGTTTTCGATACACGCGGTCGTGAACAAGTGTCGCTGGCACCATTCGTCGACTACGGTTTTGCGTCGAACAATGGATCCGGCATCGAGCAATTTAACGAAATCTCCAGCGCAGGATTGGGCGTTTTATTCACGCCCAACGAACACGTCGACATGCGACTCTACTGGGGCCATGCACTGACGGATGTCGACAACGATGATAATGACCTTCAAGACCACGGGATTCATTTCAGCCTTCGCTTCGACGCATTTTAGCCTTTTATCCGATCGCTGCACCTCCCGGCGTAATGAGTGCGATCACAACGCCGACCAACGCGCCTCCGAGCCACGGAAGAACAAATACGTTCTTCCGCCTTCGAGCTCAAGATGGTGCCGTTCCGCAGCCGCCAGGCTCTGCCGTCGGAACACTTCGTATAATGGCTCCTCTCCCGGCAGGATGACCTCGCGAACGCCGTCATGAGGCAAAGTATGTATGGCGATGAATGAGTCGTTTATGAAACACTGATCGCTGGTTTCAAGGAAAACATGGCAACCACTGTTCTTCAGAACAGTTCGCAACACTTCCGGATTCACAACCGGTGAACCGCTGTAGACCGACGTCCAATCCGAAAACTCCTTTACGGCAACTGCCGCGCCGTCCCCATCTGCATACGCAGCCAGTTCCGTTGCGGTCGCATCGTCTACGACAAACGTAGGAAACGTTTGAACGTTCCCGCAATAATACGGATCCCGGTATGCATACAGCCAACCGAGCGGCGAAGCATCGACTCTACGATTCAAAAATGTGCCCATTGCCGGTGTCGCCGTCAGCTGCATTCGCGACGATTTATTGATCATTTTTACCGTTATGCCCGATGCCCGGCTCACACCGCGCGCAGAGAGATAACGGTCAGACGTAAACCCCGTAGCCCACGAAAAAACCAACCAACGCGCGGCATCACGGCACCGGTCGATGGCGTCGAGACGTCGGCTGTCAAGGTAGTTGACGTGATGAAACACGATCGTTTTATATCGGTCCGGCTCGATATCATCGATCGACACCACGTCGAACGCCGCACCAAGCCGGTGCCATACCAGGCGGGGCAATGCGATGGTGTAAAAATAGGCGGATCCATTGTCGTCATCATAACCGCCGCGCCGATCCGGAGAGTACGCCAGCACGCCGCGATTAGATCTGTCCCGTGCCGAGTGACGACCAGGCAGGAAATGGCTGAACGTATCCGGGTCAACAACAAACGCGCATTCCGGCGAGCGTCGCATCCGCACCTTCCTCGATTTTCTTACGATTTCGGCGAACAGTTTCAGGTCCGCGCACGCGGCTCCATCTTGCCGATCGGAAACGTCGCCTGCAATCTGCAACTGATGGTTGTTCAACAGGTTCGACACAAAGATGCGACGATGTATCGGCGCTATGTCAGCCGCATCACGAATGGCCTGTTGCAACAAATGATCGCGCGGGCTGAACGAAATATCATTCCGTACCAGCGGCAATTTATGATGTCGCCGCAGCAGATCGCCGATTACTTGCTCGACGCCGCTGCCGCCGGCGCCGTTACGGAGATCCACATCGTCCAGCGGTATCTCGACGAAATCTACCCAGTCACTTTCCAGTATCATCCTGAGCGGCTCGCCGCCGCCGCGAAAATGGTCGTTCCAAAGCGGATGGAATTGATTAACAGGGCCGCCAACAACGCCGGCCAGAAGTCGACCGTGTCCGGCTTCCTTCACCAGCCCCGCCAGGTCGACAAGTGTTTGCGACCAGCTTTCGTAGTAAAAGAGACGGCTGTCCGCGGCCTGTCTTCGAATCAGTGGATGGGCGAAGCCGCCGATGGTGCCGGCTCCCCATCCCGACGGTGGCAGCGGCACGGCCGCAGCGAAATCAACAGCTTCATCGCGCCACGCGCTCCGGAGCCGCTGCACACTGCCGTAACGGGCTTCAAGCCAGCGACGAAACGACTGCGCGTAGTACGTGCTCTGCTCACGGCCGGGGTATGGCCGGCGATTGTGTCCGATGCCCGCTACAACCGCGCAGCCGACAATGCGATCTGCGTAATCCTGCTGTCGGCAGAAGGCAAGGGCATATCGTACGCAACGGCGACGATAATCCTTCCAACGAGGATCCGAATCGGATATGTTCGCGACAGTATCGTCGACGCTGCTCTTCCCTCGAGCCTTCGCAGCGCCCGGCGTTGCAAAGGCTGATAAATCAGCCTCTGCCGGGTCTTCCGCGAGGCTCGATGCCCACCACGAGGGCGGTTGCCCCAGCAACACATCCAGAATGATGTAATTATTCTTCTCGCCAACGGCGGCACGCACGGTATCCCGAAGGCCGTGGAAGTCGATGTAATCAGGATAACGCCACAGCGATCGTCCGGCAAAGTCCCCGCTGTCAACGCCAAAATTGAGAGGTACACGTACCACCCCCACGCCGCAATCCGGATAGTCAGCCGTTGCCAACGCTCTCGCGTCGAACACAAGACCGTCGATAACGTTGTCACCTACAGCGATTGCAGCAGAGCCATTCTCCGACCACATGATTCGCGCCTCGGCATCCGGCGGCGTCTCAAGCACGCGTGTGGTCTCAGAATCTGCCGGAAGATTGCCTGAAAATGTTACCTGTAGGTCGGTTACGAGGAAAAATCCGACTCCTTCTGCCGCAAGTTCGATGTCAACATAAAAGCCGTCTATTGTCCATTCGGCGGCGGTCATATCCAGTGGCACGGAGCCGAAAGCGTGATCTCGAGTGCCCGCAGCGGAATAGACCGGAATGGTCTTGCTTGCATTGTCGCCATCGTTGGCGTCAACGTTTTTGGACAGCAATGAAAGAGAAAGATTTGCTTTACCATGGACTGGGTCAATATTATCCGATCCAATATCGAACTTTATGTCACAGGCCGAGAAGACCGTTGAGTGCACAGGGATGAACCATCTGGCACGCGCACCGGCGGCGCCCGATATTTCAAATCGTCGTTCGCCATTCTGATAATGTTCTAACATCGCAGTGTGAGGCGGCGCCGGATTCACCTCCTGCTTGAGAACAGTTCCTGCATCTGTAATATCGAACAAGATATTTTCCCCGAATGCAAGCGTAGATATGGCGTACACGAATGCGCTGGCAAGGGTTAGTTGAATTCTCAATGGTGCCAAGTTATTGTTCCAGACTCTAATTGTGGTTAATAATTGTTTGACCGAGAAATCAATATATAGTATATTTATTAATCATGAATGATAATGATGAAAATCTGGGGCAAAACACTATAGTACACGGTTATAAGAGTCGTCAAAACCGTCAAATTCGTGAGAACACCAAATTGGAACCACCCCCGCCACCTGAAGATGATTTGAAAAATACAATGCCATTGTCCAGAAAGGCATTGGTAGACAACCTTCAGGTCAAGAAAAAGGCGTATTTGGAGATCCACGGTATTGAAGATGAGCCGATCGGAGTAGAGCTCGGCCGCAGTGACTGCATCATTGGTCGCACCTCCGACAACGACCTGCAGGTTCCTCTCGACGACGTATCCCGTCAGCATGCACGCATCTTCTGCCGTAAGGAAGAGTATTACATCGAAGACCTGGGCAGTACCAACGGAACCTTCGTGAACGGGATCAGCGTGGTAAAATGTGTGTTGCGCAACAATGACCAGATCGAAATCGGCGACGCCAAGATCATCTTCGTCGAAGTTGAGACTCGTTCCGGCTGACTCACAACACTCTCACGACCTCGCTACGCCACCCCGCGCCCTCCAGAATCATCACCCGATAGCCCGCCGCCAGATCATCGTACTCCGCTTTGTCCTGTTTGGGCCGAAATTGAAAAGCCGTTGACGGCGTGCCCAAAACAGCTATATTTCCGATATTGCCTTCGAATTCTTGGTGAATATGGCCATTGCAGATCAGCTTTATCGCGGCCGGACGCTTCTGCAGGTAATCGAATAGCGCACCACGTTCTGTCAGTCCTATGGCATCCATCCACGGACTTCCGATATCGATCGGATGATGATGGAGAAACAGAAGTGCGTTTTCGGAACAAGCAGTATCCAGCTGGGCCGACAACCACGTCACCTGATCGGCTTCAATTCGACCGTAAACCGATCCGTCAACACGAGAATCCAAGCCCAAAATCTGCCACGCACCGAGCGTCGAACAGAAGCAAATATGCGAGCCATTACTCTGTATGATCTCCGGAAAAACCTCGTGCATGGCCTCCCGGTTGTCGTGGTTGCCGGGTATCAGGCGACATTGCTGCAAATGATCCGCAAGCAACTCTCGAAGCACCTTGTAGGTCTCGAGCTTTTCATCCTGTGCAAGATCGCCGGAGATTACAACAATATCACCGTCTGTCAACTGAGCGGCAACGGCATTCCAGATCCTCACGAACCCTTCATACGGTCGTACGCCGCAAAACTCGGTTTCGGCATCGACGAATAAATGCGCATCTGTTAATTGAAACACACGGTTTGCCATCATATCGTAACTCAACATTCAACTTCAATTATAGGCCGGAATATGCCCTCGCGACGCTCAAAAATTTTCCGTATCATGCTGCTCTCAACGTCACTTCTATCACTGAACGGATGCGTCTGGCTCCTGGCGGGCGCGGCGGGCGGCGCAAGCGCCTACGGCTATGTTCGCGGTGCTTATACGTCTGCAGAGGATGCGACAATAAACGAAACCTGGAATGCTACAGTGAATGCACTGAAAGAATTGAAAATTCCGATTCAGTCGAAGAACAAAGATGGTCTGATTGCCGTTGTCAACGCTGTCACAGCCGACGACAAGAACGTCAAAATAACGTTATCACGCGTATCGTCAGATACCACTTCGATCAAAATCCGAATCGGAGTATTCGGCGACAAAATGCGTACAAGGCAGTTGCTCGATACAATCAGAGAGCATCTTGGCGTCGAATAAGGAACGGGTAATAGCAAACGCTTGCCGCAGCAGCGTTTGCACAAATCAATCCGACTACGGCCGGCGCGGGAATTTCGTGAAATCCGGACGCCGTTTCTCGACGAATGCATTTCGTCCCTCCTGCGCCTCCTCGCTCATGTAAAACAGTAGTGTCGCGTTTCCTGCAAGTTCCTGCAGACCGGCCTGACCGTCGCAGTCCGCATTCAGAGCGGCCTTTAAGCATCGAATCGCGAGTGGCGACCGAGCCAGAATCTCGCGGCACCACGTGACTGTTTCAGCTTCCAGCTCATCGTACGGAACCACGGTGTTCACAAGCCCCATATCGAGCGCCTCCTGCGCCGAATACTGACGACACAGAAACCAGATTTCCCGCGCCTTTTTCTGTCCGACAATCCGAGCCATATAACTCGCACCGTAGCCGCCGTCGAACGACCCAACCTTCGGGCCCGTCTGCCCAAAAACCGCGTTATCTGCGGCCACGGTAAGGTCGCATACCATATGCAATACGTGTCCGCCGCCCACAGCATATCCCGCTACCATCGCAATGATCGGCTTTGGACACGTACGGATCTGTCGTTGGAAGTCCAGCACATTCAGGCGTTCGACACCTGCTGTATCGTTGTACCCGGCGTCGCCGCGAATCTTTTGATCGCCGCCCGAACAAAATGCCTTTTCGCCTTTTCCGGTAAGGATAATCACGCCGATCTCGCGGTCGTTTCGGGCATCTTCAAGTGCGGTCGACATCTCAACAACGGTCAACGGCCGGAACGCGTTCCGAACCTCCGGTCGATTAATGGTTATCTTCGCAATCCCTTCAGCCTTATCATATTCAATGTCGCTGTATGTCCCTGCTTCAATCCATTGTGTACTCATTGAATTCCTCCACTTTGTCTGGCTGGTCCCGCTTCACGTCCACTGCCCCGGGTCCCCGATTATTGAACGGGCCGAATACGACCATTGAACCTACCTGGTCCCGGCAAACACTGGTATGCTGTCGATGCACATCAACCGCGCGCCGGCGTCCAGGCTAAAGTCATCCACCTCACTGTTGCATACGTAATAATAGGCAAGGCCTCCTATCATTGCACCATTGTCGGTACAATACTCCGGACGGGCGACGATAAAATCACGGCCGGAGTGTTCGACTGCAGCGGCCATTTTATGCCGGAGTCGTGAGTTACAGGCCACACCGCCGCACACCACGACTGTGGCGGCATCATAATCTGCGGCCGCGAGCAGCGTCTTCTGCACCAGTGCATCAACAACGGCTTCCTGGTAGCTGGCAACAACGTCCAGTAAGGCGTCGTCAAAGTCAGGCGGTGCTCCCCCCGAGAAAGCAGCCGTGGCGTTGGGTGGTTCAATGTAACCGTGTTTCTTCAGATAATAAAGAAGTGACGTTTTCACGCCGCTGAAGCTGAAATTCAATCGGTTGGCGCCCCCATTCTTGCTGTCCTTACGCACAGCGAGGCCGATCGGAAACGCGACCGCCCCCGGGTCACCTTGTTGCGACAATTTATCGATCACCGGCCCCCCGGGATAACTCAGGTGCAGGATTTTCGCAGCCTTGTCGAATGCCTCGCCCGCAGCATCATCCAGAGTCGTACCGACAATCCTGCAGTCGCCTTCTCCGCGCAGCAGTGCAAGCGCGGTGTGACCGCCGGAAACGACAAGTGCGATGACCGGAAAGGTTGCCGCATCGAGCAGACGCGCGGGCCGGTCGATGAACGCACCGAAGATGTGCGCGAGAAAATGGTTGACCCCAACAACGGGAATGCCCCTGGCAGCGGCAATGCCTTTGGCATACGACACGCCGACCAGCAATGCGGGAATGAGCCCGGGACAGTTTGTAACGCCCACCGCGTCGAGGTCGGCAATGCCGGCGCCCGCTTCGCGAAATGCCAGATTCACAACCGGGTCGATTGCCTTCAGGTGTTCGCGGGCGGCCAGTTCTGGTACCACACCACCGTACTGGGCGTGTTTTGCAATCTGCGACGAAATCACATTCGCACGGACGCTGTGACCATCCTCCACAAGCGCCACCGCGGTTTCATCGCAACTGGTTTCGATGCCGAGTACGAGCATAGGCAATTGTCAACAACGGTTCAAAAAGGTCAGTAGCATAGATCGCCGCCGCGCGGGATCCCTGCGTCCGAAACGGTCTTACTCCGACATGAAAGACATGGACGCACGACCGACGTTGGAGTTCACAGCTTTAGATGTGGCATTTCCAGCACCACGCCGCCGCAACGAACACATCTAAAGCTGTGAACACCAACCAACGGCTTATATAACGCCGTTGAAGGGAATGTCCAAGCTGCCTTGTTGCCGCGAATTCAGGGTTTCAGGAACGTTTTCGAACAGCCTCTGGATAACTGGTGGTTAATGTTTGTATCGACGCGGCACGAATAGCAAAGGTGCCATATTTCAGCCCCCGCTAATTGCCCCGGTCGTCCACATTCGGCGGGTCCGATGCTGGTGCGGAAGGATTCGGCTTCTTACCGTCCGCCGGCGACTGCTGTTCAGACGACTTGATGATGCGGGCGAAGTCGCGTTTTTCACCTTCGGACATCACCATTACTCCCTTTAATAATTCTGTTGCGCGGCGCAATTGTTCGTCCTCAATGTCGTTACCGGCGTCACTCTCCTCATCGGTGCCTGCAAGTCGCGAGCGCTGGAACGCCAGCCGCTGGGAATCCTCATCCGAAATATCGACAATGAAATCCGGTTCGATCCCGTGATCATGTATGACACGTTCGCTCGGCGTGTAATATTTGGCAGTCGTCAGACGAAGCGCGCTGCCGTCGTCCAGTTCAATAATGCTCTGAACCGAGCCTTTACCAAAGCTCTTTTCGCCGACAACGAGGGCCCTCCCATAATCCTGCAGCGCGCCGGCAACGATTTCGGATGCACTTGCACTGCCTTCGTTGATGAGGATGGCGACAGGACAATCGAGATACTTTGTTCCCGGCTTGCTCATGTATTCATGGCGACTGGTCTCGTCACGACCCTCAGTAAATACAATCAGCTGCCGGCGCGGGACGAAAATCGAACACACCTCTATGGAGGACGACAGCAGCCCTCCGGGGTTGCCCCTCAGATCGAGAACCAACGCCTTGAGCCCTTTATCGGACAATTGGTCGAGGGCGTCACCCAGCGCCGATGAGGTCTTCTCGTTGAATTGCGTAACTCTGACGTATCCTATTCCCTCCTCGATCATCGCCGTATCCTTGACTGTCACGATTTCGATGATGGCGCGTTCAATCGTCATCGTCCTGGTTTCATCAGTGGACGGTCTGTAAATCGTGATGTCTACGGTCGTGCCGGGTTCCCCTTTTATCAGATTCACGGCCTGTGCCAGGGACAACGTGGATGTTTCCTCGTCACCGACTTTTATGATCCGGTCGTTGGCTATAAGCCCGGCGCGCATTCCGGGTGTGTCTTCCATAGGAGCCACAACCGTGAGAAAATCATCTTTGATCGAAATCACAATGCCGATGCCGCCGAATTCACCTTCGGTTTCCTCCAGCATTTCATCGTATTCCTCCGGTTTGATAAAGGAACTGAACCGGTCCAGTGACGTAAGCATTCCCTGTAGCGCACCGTAAACCAGTTCCTCGTAGTCTACCCGCGTCTGATCGACGTAGTTCTTGCGGACAAGTTTGAGGACACTCGCAAACTGACGAATGACTCGGTATCCTTTGTCTTCACCGGTATCTTTCTCGATTGCCGAATGTACACGATACCCGACAACCAGGTTTGCCAGCAACAGCGACAACAACACGCCACATACAAGTCTGCGTTTTCTCATGGATCACACTCCGAATCGGTTTCGCCCTGAATCTCAGCATATAGTAGGCGGAATACGGTACATGTAAATCAACTATTTATTTTTTTCACGCCAATTCCTCCTGACCCGCCGCACAGCGCCATACGTGCACCAGGGCGGAAATGCCAGGAGAGGTGGAATGATTATAGGAGAACGTGAACAATGCAGGTATTAAGCTTCGAGGAATTAGATGTAGACGCCAAGGCGGACGACGCAAAGCGGGCAGAGTACAACGATGTCGACTCTGTTCGAAAAGGTATGCAGCATGGATCACCGCAACGCGAAATCGGTGCACTCGGGCAGGCAGTTGCTCAGACACCGCATGGCGGTGGTCTAAGCTACCTTGCTGCCGTGAATGCCGGGTATCAGCGACCTTTCTGAACAGGCGCTGGATTAGATTGGGCGTGCAATAGCGCGCCTCCAAAGAGACACGAAGCCTAAGAGACACGAAGCCTACTTCCCCAACACCTCATCCACCGCTTCGATTATTGCATCGAGTCTGAAGGGTTTCATCAGCGTTTTATCGGCGCCCAACGATGCGGCCGTGTTGAGCATGTCAAAGTACTTCGAGTACTGCCTCCCGGAAATTGCGATAACGCGCGTTCCCTCATAGTTCTTTCGAATTTGCGTGATGACCTCGATGCCGTCCGCCTTGTCCATAAATATATCGGTGATAACCAGGTCGATCGGCTGGTTGTCGCGCAGCGAATGAAGCCCCTCAACACCGTTTGCCGCGCTGTACACCGTATACCCGACCATCTCCAGCGCCTCCTGGATTACCGTACGTATGTGTACGTCGTCATCGATTATCAATATCGTTCGGCACATGGTCTCCTCCCGTTGCCCTTTCACCATTTCGATCACTGGACTATGTCAGAATATGGACATAATTGGCGCTATAGCAAACCATCCGTTCGCGATTTGGGAAACTGCCGATACATTTTCGTATCAGCTGCCGGATGCGGTGTCCAGCGTCGACAGTGAATCCACAAATTCACCGTAGCGCACGACCAGCTCTGCACAGGACATGGAGCTGAGGATCGTATAGCGATCCTCACGAATCGTGCGCGCACGCTCGAATACATCACGCACCCGTATGTCCGGTGCGAATGCGTCCATGAAATCCAGGCGAAATCCCAACTCACAACAGAGCGCGATCACACCGGGGTCGCCCTGCCCGTGCAAATGCAGACAAAACGGCGTTGCGCTGCCCACGAGAAAGCCGTGACTATAGGGACAGTCGAGCATATCATTCACCGCGTGACACAATAAGTGCTCGGCGCCGCTGCACGGCCGGGTATTCCCTGACACGGCCATCGCGATGCCCGCCATTACGATCGAATCGGCGTATCGCCGCAGAAATGTTGTATCCGTCACATGCGATAATGAGTCCGGTGCGACGTTCGTGAACGAGAATGTGGACAGTGCTCGCGCAAAGTAGTTTGCCCGTTCGTAGCCGGCTGCAATTGCCAAGTCCCAGTCAAGAAGGGCGGATCGATTCGAGATCAAATCGCCGATGCCGGCGGCAATGTAGCTGCGTGCCGACCGCCGCAACGCTTCGACATCGATCACGATACCCATTGGAACTTTTGCGGAATATGTATTCTCCCCGTGCTCGCCGCGAAGCACGGCGATCGGTGATGCCACCGAGTCGGTTGATATCTGTGTCGGGATCGCCAAAAAATTCCTATTCGACACTGCGGCAAGGTATTTCGCGGCGTCCAACACCCGCCCTCCGCCAACCCCGACGATAAGATCGTAGTTGCCGTCGAGGAGCTTCCGGCGCTGCTGTTCGATAAACGACAGCGAATTCACGGTTCGACTGACAAGGTCAAGCTGCAGATGATCGTTGGCGGCAACGAGTTCGCACGCGTATTTCCTCGACTTCTCGACACCGGTATACACCAGAAGTCTGCGAAAATTCAGGTTATACTTGTGGAAAAGCGCAGACAAATCCAGCTCTGCGATAGCCATGTATTCGACGATCACAGGCAGGTTGATCTGTTGCGCGTAAATCATTTCGACTCGCGTATTGTCCGGATAATTGACGACGTGCTTATGCCCTCGGTATAAGGCACCATCATTAGCGTCACGCCAAACTCTGCCAGATCGGCTTCCGTTAGTCGCAGTTGTTGCAGATACGACGCCCGCGGCCAATCGTCGCCGTGGACGATGGTGGTGATATCCGGACGACGCGCCAGAACCGACTTGTTGCCCAAGTCATCGATGATGAATGCCTCATCGACGTGTCGGCACGCCTGCACGACCGCCAGCCGATCGCCTTCTTTCATGATTGGCGAGGCCTTGTATGCAGCCACGATGCGATCGCTGTTTACGGCAACCAACAGCCGGTCACCAAGATCCCTGCTCGTTTTTAGTAACGCAACATGACCGCGATGGAAGAGGTCGAATACGCCAATGACATACACTGTGCCGGTGGTCATAAAGCATCGACTCCGGCATAAAGATCGACGACGGGCACGTCCGGACCAAGGACGCGGCGGCAGTTGATTGCCATATCGGCCTGGAACCTGTCGGTTGACAAAACGATGCAGTCGACGACATCCGGGTCGAGTTCACCAACGGTGACAACCGGGATTCCTCTGAAACGATTTTTGCCTGATCCAGGAAAATCGTCGACGAACGCAACGATCTCAAGACTGTTGAGCAGGTCGGTGTCGGCAAGGGCATTAAACAACATGTGGCTGTGCTGACCGGCTCCGTACACGGCCAGGCGTCGGTCCTGCAATCGTTCCAAAACGGACTTCGGCAGGTCGAATCGCGACGACATCCGATTCAGATGTTCATCGACCGCACTGGGGTCAACGGCAATGGATCCGCGCACCAGCTCTCGTATCGTCGACGCAGCCGTCTCTGCGGCGCGTCCCGGGTTGTACACGAGTTTGCGGATCAGTGTGTCCCGGGCCTGCCGCCTTTGATCGGGATGGTCGAGTTGCGCCTGTACCAGAAGTGGCAGCTCCGACGGCGTCGCAGCGATGACGCCGCACCGCCGTCCCCAGCAGCCGATGCCGTCGCGACCATGGCTATCGAAGAATGCCGGAACATCCATGAACACGATGGGTTTATTTGTGAGCAGGAACTCGTAACAAGCGCCGCTTACATCGCCCACCAGCAAGTCGGCCGCAAGAAAATAGGGGTTCGAGTCTCCTTCCACGTGACGCAGATTGCCGTGATTCCGCTGCATCGCTGCAAGCGTGCTGCGCCAGTCTTTGCCACGATGGCCAAATCGTGCCGCGTGTTCGTTCTGCAAATCGGTCGAGCAGTGATGCAGCCGGACAATGACGTTGATCGCCAATGCACACAGCACCTCGATGATTTCGCATCCGAATTGCTCAAGTGATGCTTCGCGCTGATACGTAGGACTATACAGCACGGTCTTTAACGCAGGATCAAGTCCGAGGCGTCGCAACAGTCCGTCACGGCCTGAACCGCCGACGCATAACACATCCGTCTTCGGCGCGCCGACCTCGACCACGGTCATCGCAGCCATTGTTTCGGGATAGCGCTTGCAGTAACGATTCCAAGACCCCTGAAACATCGACGGACCGGTCGCGAAAACGGTGTTGAAATACCCCAACGGATCGGTAGAATCGTCGGCCGGATATTTCGTCTTCTTGTCAGTCAAGCCATGGGTTGCAGCAATTCGGGGTACCGCTGCGGCGTATGCCGCCGAGCATAACCACGGCCCGGGACAATTCGGGACAGAGGAATACAGCGCGCCGACGACGTCGGAAGGTGGTGCGTCATCGAACGACCGTAAATCGACGGTCACACCGCCTGCGGCAAGCACGGACCCAACCCGCTGTATCTCTGCTGGAAACGTCCCAACGATCGCGGGAAGACCAACCTCGCAGCAAGCGCGCATAACGGGCAGCGCGTGCTCCGTAAGGCCACCGCAGATTTCCTCGAATACAATGTGTTTCATCGTTCGGGCCGGCCCAAAAGCCGGTCAAAGTCGATACGGTCGAAAATCTCGAGTTGGCCGCCGACACCGGCGTTGTATATACGCCGGCCGTTCTTCCCATATGCCTCACGTGCCACCTGGTACGCCCGCTCTATATTGTCCATCTGCGGGTCGTGCCACCGGTAGCCCCTGCCGAAGTAGCCGGGATGAAAATGATTGGGGTCATCGTCGATCGAAGTAAGCACGGCGCCATCCGCACGGTGCTGGTCTTTCTTGAGCACATACGAATGATCTGCGCCAATGATATACACCGGGTCGCAGCCGAAATAGTACGCCGCCTGCAGCATGAAATAGGTAACGGTACCGCCCAATTCGGCGCCAACCGAAAAATCTGTGGAAAAATCCGAGGCTGGCGGCACCCCGGTAATGTCGATGAAATAGCCATTGTCGAGCCACTCGGATAAGCGATATTGATAGAACTTGGTCCACGGCAAACGGTTGATCTCGTCGGCTCTGTCTTTCGCCAGCAGCGAGTCGGTCACGAAATAATAAGTTGGCTGAAATCCTTCGATCAGGTAGATATTGTTACTTGCCAGCGTGATCTCGTTGTTCAGGCGTTCCGGCGATGTTTTCAACAGACTGGGACCGTTGCACACAATAAACGCTCGCCGGCCGGCATGGATATTGTGAAACGTACGGATCGCTTCGGGTGGAGACCGGACGTGCTTGGCATAGTTGAATTCAAGGTCGTGATGATCATCGGCGGGCACAAGGATAGTACCGTCGAAGCCGGCGTTCACAAGATTTTTCTTCATCCTCTCAGCAGCGGTAAGCGTTGCGAGGATCACCAAATTCGGGGAATAGTCCTCAAGCCCCCGATCGATACGTTGTACGGGTATGCCGTCGATCGTTTCGTCCTCGCAAAAATCATCAAGAAATACGAGAATCTGCTGCGACCGGCGGCGACAGAATAGTGCCAGCAACCGCCCCGCCGTCCCGGCGCCGCAGATTGCGACGCGCGCATCCGGCGGTACTCGCCCGATAACCTGAAGAAACGTTTTCTCCACCAGCTCGAACGCCATCCGTTCCGGCGACGGCGTCATTTCGTAGGTCGCCGGACCGCACGAACTAAAAGCCGGCTCATAAATCAGGGGCTGCGTTGAAGGCATCAAAATAACTCCGCAACAGGTTTTGTACCTCGTCGCCATCGGTGAGCGATGCGACAAACATTTTGCCGAACCCACGCGTAAGAATGACGCGTATTTCCGCATCCACGTTTTTCTTGTCCTTCTTCAGACAACGATAAAACGCAGCGCTGTCGAGGTTCGGCAATGTGATCCCTTCCCAGTTTCGTTTCAGAAGCGCTCGGATGCGCAGTCTGAGCTCGGCCGGGATGAGCTTCAGGTGCACGGAGAAGTAGTTCGCAATATCCATACCTATCGAAACCGCGATGCCATGAGGAACCGCGTACCGCGTCAATGATTCAATAGCATGACCGAACGAATGGCCGTAGTTGAAAATTCGGCGTTCGTGCCGGTCGAACTCGTCGCGTTCAATGTATCCGTGCTTGATCTCGAGGCTACGACGAATCAATCCCTGCATTATTTCGGGATCGGTAAATGCCGCATTGTACTCTGCCTGTAACCTCTCAAAGTCCTGCTCGCCGGCGATAAGAAAATAATGCATCATCTCGCCCAAACCCGATCGGATATCCGCCGTGCCGAGAGATTTGAGGAAAGACCGATCTATGATGACGCAGCTTGGCGGGAAAAAGGTGCCGATTTGATTCTTATAGTCGCCAAAATTAATCGAGGTTTTGCTTCCAATACAGCTGTCACATTGCGCCAGCAACGTTGTAGGCACGAAAATCCATTCAACCCCGCGATACAGAACTGAAGCGATAAATCCACCAATATCCTGCGTGACGCCCCCGCCAATCACGATCAGACGATGATTCTTGCGAAAACCGATCTCGATCAACCGCGAGATAAACGGAGCCAACGCCTTATAACTCTTCGCGGTCTCGTCCGCTTCGACATGAATGATGCGGTCGTCGACGGCGAGCGTGGCGAGATCGTCGGCGCGCAGGGCTGCGACGCGCTTATCGATAATAATCGTGTCGCCTGCCTTCATGCCGCCGCCAATCGCCGCGGCAAACGACGACACGAAATCGACGTGGTACGTCCTGAATACGGACTTAATCTCAATTGAGTCGGACACAGCGCTGTCCTCCGAAATCTAAATTATTCTTCACGCGCGCCGAAGATGGTGATGATCAGCGGTGAAATGATATACAAGCCGGTGCATGCAAACAAAAGTTCCACCGTCTTCCATTGGCTGTACTGATCCAGCTTATAGATCTGGAACAACGTCAGCCAATAAATGATGAAGGTCGGCGCCTTGATAAACCGGAGAAAGCGGTACTTGCCGGAATGATTCAAATGCACGTAGCGATGTTTCGACACCATCAGGTACATCGTAAGTACGTAGAGCACCGAAAATACGCGAATATCCGACAGATAATGCGACACGCCTGCCAGGGACAACCACGCTGCGCCGATTGGTGAGGGCAGGCCTGAGAAATAATTCGAGTGCCCGGACGCACTAAATCGTTTCAAGCGATAGAACACACTACCGAAATACAGTACTGCAAGAGCGATACAGACCACTGACAAATCGGTATGTCCGCGAAAAATGGCGTATACCACAACAGCCGGCGCGACGCCGAACGTGGTCATATCGGCGACCGAGTCGAGGGACTCACCCAATTTCGATGATGCGTCCAGCTTGCGTGCGAGCATGCCGTCGCATGAATCGAAAAGATTGCCGAGTAGGATCAGCAACGCCGCCAGTGGCACATGCAAGAGCGCCGCGAATATTGTCGCGCCGATGCCGCAGCCAAGGTTTAATGCCGAGAAGAGATTGGGAATCAACGATCGAATCAAACGTCGCGCCTTTTCTTCGTCACCGCCCGCCCGCTGGACAAAGCGCTTCCAGATAAACGAGCCGAAGTAATCGAGAAACGACCAGATTGTCACCGCGACCGTCGTCCAGATCAGCATGGCGATAAACCAGCCGGGCCAGGATTGCACCCACAACAACACCGCGTTAAGCGGCTGTAGCCAGAATGGAATCGATTCTGTCGCAGGCATTACGACACGAGCCAGCAATATCCCGCAGACCGGCAACGTGATCGCGGTCTTGATCTTACCGGAAAGACTTGCTGCGATGATCTCCCGGTCGCGCGCGCCGACTACGCGCAACGCCATGATCGCGAATTCGCGGCTCAAGATGATAAATACCGGAAAAGACGTAATTATCTGCATCTCCAGAAGCGGCAGGAAAACCAATACCAGGATCTTGTCGGCAAGCGGGTCCAGAATCTTGCCCGCGTCCGATACCATGTTGAACTTCCTGGCAACCCAGCCGTCGAGGAAGTCGGTGCATGATACGATGATGAAAAGCAAGATCGCGAGGAGCTGCCAGAAGTTGTTCTTATACGGGGTAATCCAGAATATCCCGACAACCCCGAGGATACGGGTAAGCGTAATGCAATTAGCGAGCTGATTGACGGCCGTAAACGATTTTTTCACAATAGGTGATCTACCAATGGCATCGGACGAATAGGGACGTGCTGTCGGCGCCCTCAGGCGGCCGACGCTTAACTCGCTTCCGCCGCACCTTTGAGTCCGGAAGCGAACTGTTCGAAAGACTCGGTTAAATCCGGCATCATACGGGTGATCAACGGCGCCATCAATCCGCTGAATGTCTCGCTCATCTCGAAACGAACGGTCCCGGCCGCCTCCGGCGTAAGTATAAATTGACGAATGCCCTTGAACAACCCCAGCGGCATCCCGCCGCGCCAGACCATTTTTTGTTCGGGCAGGAGTTGCTCGACTCGCACCGGAAACGCCCGGTCCGGGCTGATCGCCGCAAAGACCTTGATCATCCCGCCTTCGGTAATAGAACCCTCGATTCCGATCACACTCGGATTCCACTCCGGGTATCGTGCCGCATCAACAAGCAACGCCCAGATTCGGGCAGGATCGGCGCGTATTGTTTTGGTGACTGTGTATGTTTTCATTCGTTGTCCGCCGCCTTGCAGTGTGGGTCCCCGTCGAGCGGAATGCCATCCGAGGATCTCACACGTACCCTAGCTACCATGAACTACGATTGCAATTAAAGGCAATGACAGATGCACGTCGATTCGCTCACCTTTAGACATGGTGCAGGTGTCCTGTAAGACCGTTCAGAAGCGTGCCGCTTGCCCGCAGCTAAGGACTGAGCTATGCCTTTGCCTAAAGCGATGGCAATGTACGGGATTTTCGATGGTTGGACAAGGCGTGAGACCGAAAAAGGAGAATTGCGATCGCCCCGCATGCCCCACGCTGCTGCGACATCCCGCGATGATCGATGTTATCATTGCGAACTGTTCACGCGAGATCACGGTACGGAAACAAAAATGCTTGTGCCCTCTGTTGTTGCGCTTCAGCGTGCTTGCGCCATATCATGAGCTATTGCGGCGCATGCCGTGAAACCCACATCCCGCAGCTGCGCTGGAGTGAACTCCAGCAAAATGTCCGCAAGATCGGCAGCCACGAATCTCTTACATTTACGGCATTGCGTTTCACCCTGTCGGGTTACCGTAGAGGACTACTGAACACCCGCACATTCGAATACGCACGCAAAATGGTAGTGACCGAATTGTCGAAAGCGGTTAGCTACGATGTTTGCACCCGCAAGCGGCGTTGCCGCGTTAAACCTGACTGGCCGGTGCATACGACGGCCTGTGGCCATACCCTATTCGTCGTCTATTTGACGTGTCGATATTGACGGCAGGCGAATACCTGCGAATAGTATGCGTGATGGTGGTTCTGCCTTTGCGTCTCCCACGCAGGAAAGCGGCAATGCAAACATCCCACCGCAACAACATCTATCCACGGACCCCTAACATGCCGTATTCACAACTGAGTTTGAAAGAAGCCGCCGCCTATCTCCATATCAGTCCGGATCAGATGGAGAAACTCGCGCGTGAGGAAAATCTCTGTAGCAAGTATATTAAAGACCGGCCGGTCTTTTCGAAATGCGTGCTGCACGACTGGTTAAGCCAGAAATTGGTAGGCGGCCAAGCGGAATCGATTGATCGTTTCGAAAGTGCAATAAACCGTGGTGATGACACCGCGCCTGAGCAGGACGTTCTCTTTTTGAGCCAGTTCATAACGCCCTACACAATCGACCCGGAATTGAACGCGAAATCCAAAAGCAGCGTGCTGCGTGAATTGGTAAAGCTGGCCGCAAAAAGCGAGTTACTCACCGACGAGGTCGAGTTGCTCGAGTTAATCGAGGAACGAGAAGCCCTGTGCCCGACCGGCCTGGTTCGCGGCGTTGCCATGCCGCATAGCCGCAGTCACTCGGATTATCTCATCCTTGATTCGTTCCTGGTGATCGCGCGTTTGCCGGATCCCATTCCATTTGGTTCGCAGGACGGTGAGCTGGTTGATCTGTTCCTGATGCCCTGCGCAAGCAACGACAAGCTGCATCTGCACATGATCGCGCGCATTGCGCTGCTCCTACAGAAGACTGACCTCGCCGACGAGCTGCGAGCCTGCACAACCGCTACAGAGATGGCGGAAACGGTTGAGTCGATTGAAAAGACGTTCACAGAACGTTAGCAGCCGATCGGACTTGAACTCCGCCAGCTCGTTCTGCACGAGAAAAGCCATCCCGCTAGCGGTATGAACGCCAACGTATTGCGTAGTCTCCTCTACTTCGTGTTCCTGGCGCTCGTCGTTGGAGCTTTAGCGTGCTTGCGCTTTGCCGCGTCAATGGCTCTGCGTGACGTGAACACCAACGTGTGCGCAATGGCATCATCGTGGACATCCACAGCCTGCAGACGGCCGATGCGATCGAGTCGACGATCCTTTCGCAGGATTCGCCTCCAAAAAATCATGTGATGCGCTAAATCTTTTCGCGCACCTGTCGTAAGAATATATGTAGGCAGTGTGTCGGTTCTGCATCGCGCCGGCATCGACAACCTATATGCAAATTTCAATGAGATGCAGCGCAAACCGTACCCCGTCAAAACCCTCAATATGCTGAATTTTTAGGGTTGTCTTTGACCTTAGCGCTGTTGTCCCGAAACCCGACAAGCGAAAAGTGCGCGTGTTGTACGTATGAAAAACACCCGATTCAAGCTATATCTCACCCTCGCATTTGCCGTCGGCATGTTCTGCTATCAGCTCGCAGACCGAGGAAATAACAACGAATCGGCAGGTACCGACAACACAACGGCTGCACCGGACGTCGCCAATCCGGATCATGCCGCGCATCACCTGGCTGCAAGTGACCAGACACCAACCGACAAACGGGCAAAAGAGACCGCGACCACCGGCACCGCAGCGGCAGAATCAGCAGCAACCGGCACCGATAGTGGCGTCGCCGACAGCGACGGTTCCAATCACCCCACCGGTGGCGACACACGTGATGCACAGCCGGGAGAACCCCGGGAACCCGCAAGGTTGAAGCCGTTCCTCCTGCGCGGCGCCGCGTCTTCCGAGACGGTCAACGATTACGCTGTGTTGGATCTCGACATGAAGGCCGTGTCGACACTTCACAGGACACGCCGGAACCGAGTAATGGCGGTTGAGTTGGTTCTGGATCCGTATACATCCGTCGAAGCCGAGGTTATCAGTCGCGATATCTACACGGAGCACGCACGCACGGTGGTTATGACCGACGACGGCCCGGTCGATGTGGAACGTCCGAACCTAAACTTTTACATCGGTACAATCGCCGGCGACAACGATTCCTGGGCCGAGTTCACCGTGTCCGAAGATTACCTGATCGGGACGGCGCAATACGAAGGGAAACAGTTTCGATTCGGCCCCATCGAGGATCCAAATGCGGGTGGTAACGCCGACCATATGGCGTTCAATATGGCGGACATGAACACCTATGACTGGGGCGATCGCGAGTTCTGTACGATGGGCGCCGAGGTTGTCGATCAGTATCTCCCAGCGGAATCGGGCGACGACGGATCCGGCACGGCTTCCGGTGAGAATCCACCGCCCTCATCAGGGTTCGAGACCTACGACCAGGTCGAGCTGGCGATCGACGGTGACCACGACCTGTATACGCAATTCAGCAGCAACGCCGCGTCAGTCTTCAGCTACTACGCCGCCTCAATCAATACGATCAACACCATCTACCAGCGTGACGTCGATGTCGACCTGAAGATCAACTACCAGAATGTATGGACGACGGCGGGAGGCAGCTACCCCTATACCGGCACCACAACCAGTACACTCCTGAGCCAAGTGCGGACGTACTGGAATGCGAATCAGGGCGCAGTAAGCCGTGACGTCGTGCATTTGTATTCCGGCCACAACAACATCGGCGGGCGCGCGTACCTCAACGCATTGTGCAATTCGTCGATTGCGTACGGAGTGTCGGGTGTTTACGGCACGACCAATACGGCAACATCGAACGGGATGTGGGATATCGTCGTGGTCGCGCATGAACTGGGACATAACCACGGTTCCGGCCACACGCACTGCTACAACCCCGCGATTGACCGCTGCTACAATGAGTGCTATAGCACCGGTCCTTGCGTCCAGGGTACAATCATGAGTTATTGCCACCTTTGCGGCGGCATGTTCAACATCTCGCTGAATTTTCATACCCGTGTCAGCGATACCATGAAATCGTTTGTAAACTCCGTGAACTGCCTGTCCGAGATCACGACCGGACCGGACATGAGCTTTGGCGCCTTCGCCCTGCAAAGCAGTGTGGGCCTGCGATGGACCGATCCCCAGGACGAACTCATGCCGAACAGTACCGTTTATATACGCCGCAGTACCAACGGCTACCCGGCGACTTCCGGTGACGGAACGGAAGTCTACACCGGCACGGCACAGACTTTCGAGGACACGGATCTCACACCCGGCCAGATCTATTACTACCGAATTTGGGTGAATGACGGTTCACCCTATGCCGATGCAGCAACGAATTACCAGATCAGCGCCACGCCGGACAGCGGCCAGGCCAAGCTGCTTTTTCGCCACGCCGGCGACAGCCGATTCAATGTAAAAATCCTGGCGACTGATGGCAGCGTGAAGGGAGAATCAGCGAAACAATCGACCAACGCCGCCTGGCTGACCAAAGACGTCGCCGACATCGACAGCAACGGTTATGACGATATTCTCATGAGACATCAGTCGGACGGTCGGTTTCAGGTAAAGTTTCTGGACAAGTTCGGTGTCCTCAGCGACGCGGCTACGAAGCCGTATATCAACAGCAGCTGGATCATCAAAAAGGTCAGTGATGTTGATGGCGATTCGATTCCCGATCTGTTGATGCGGCACATATCGGACGGCAGGTTTCAGGTAAAATTCGTCAACGCAGACGGCACGCTGACCGAACCAGAAACGAAGCCGTATATCAACAAAAATTGGCTCATCAAGGACGTCAGCGATGTGAATGGCGACGGTCGCGGCGACCTGCTCATGCGTCACGTTTCGGACGGTCGGTTTCAGGTAAAATTTGTCAATGCCAATGGTACCCTCAATGATCCGGCTTCGAAACCGTACATCAACAAAGCTTGGATCATAAAAAAAGTCAGCGACGTCAACGGCGACGGACGTGCCGACCTGCTCATGCGACACGTTTCCGACGGTCGCTTCCAGGTAAAATTCGTCAATGCCAATGGTACCCTCAGCGATCCGGGATCGAAGCCGTATATCAATAAGAACTGGATCATCAAGGAAGTCAGCGACGTGAACGGCGACGGACGTGCCGACCTCTTGATGCGGCATGCATCCGACGGCCGATTCCAGGTCAAGTTCGTAAACGCAAACGGCACGCTCAGCGATGCCGCCGAAAAGCCGGCGATCAATGCCAGCTGGGTGATAATAAAGGTAGATGATGTCGATGGCGACACCCGCGGTGACCTGATCATGCGTCACGTATCGGACGGACGCTTTCAGGTAAAATTTGTAAACGCCGACGGTACGCTGAGCGAACCGGGTGAAAAGCCGTCGGTCAACAGCCAGTGGCTGATCAAAGCGACCATAGACTAGCAGCCACGAAACCAAGGCATATGACGGGTGCACTGCAAAAGCGTTTGCATGCACTCGCTATCGGCTAAAAGTCAATGCCATCAACTTTAGATGTTCGTTGGAGTTCAAAGTCCCGCTGAGTTTGCGCCATATGACGCAAACCCACGGGAACGGTATTCAGAAACTGTAACTCGACAAACAATTCTCTAACAGATCGCTGGCGACCATTTTGTCTTGCGCTCGTTTACGGAGATGTTTTGGTGTTTTCGGTCACGTACCGCTCTGTTCTCCGACTCGTCACCCACCTGGCGAGCCTCCACGCAGACAAAATTCGGTATTCAATAACTTTTCTGTCAGCAATTCATAGTTGACCTGCACGCGCTGACATCCCATCATCCTTACCGCATCGCCCTATTGGCATGTTGCGCTCACCTCCACCTCTGGCACAGTCTGTGCGACCGACGTTTTTTGAAATCTGTTCACAATTCAGGGCCACGCCCTCGATACCGCCGGCAACGATGGGAAAAAATGCCGATGAAAGGTAGTGAACCGGAATTTTTTTCCTTCTAACAGTGAAAGGAACTGCCATGATAAACTTCGGCATCATCGGATACGGAAAGATGGGAAAGATTCGGGAGGATATCATAGGCAATCTTCCAAATTGCACCGTCGGAATGATTTGCGATTCGGTTGAGACGGCGACGAATGCGCCCTTCACAACAGATCCGAATAACATACTCCAGAACGCGGATATTGATGCGGTATGTATCTGCACACCAAATTTCATGATACGTGATCTAGTGGTAGACAGCCTTGAGCGCGGCAAGCACGTGTTGTGCGAGAAGCCGCCGGGGATTTCGGTCGCCCAGGTCGCCGACATGCGACGTGCGGCTGAGCGCAATCCATCGCTCAAACTGAAGTTCGGATTCAACCACCGCTATCACGACGCCATCATGGAGGCGAAGGAGCAGGTCGATTCAGGAAATTACGGCGATATTTTGTGGATGCGCGGCCGGTATGGCAAGAGCGTGTCCAACGATTTCATACGCACGTGGCGCGCAAAGAAGGAGCTGGCCGGCGGCGGCATCCTGATGGATCAGGGCATCCATATGCTCGATCTCTTTCTCATGTTCACCGGAAATTTCGACGAGGTGAAATCGTTCTGTTCCTCGGATTACTGGGGGCTGGACATCGAAGACAACGTGTTTGCGATGTTTCGCAATGGCAAGGGTCAGACGGCATCGCTGCACAGCACCATGACGCAATGGCGCCACTTGTTCTCGCTGGAGATCTTTCTCGAAGAAGGTTATATGGTGATTAACGGGATCCTCTCATCGACCCGCAGTTATACCGATAATTTCGGTAAGGAGGAACTCACGATTGCCAAGAACAGAACGATGGCGCCGATGGCAAAACACAGTCGTGAAGAACGGTTTATGTATGACAAGGACTACTCTTTCATTCGCGAGGTGACCGAGTTCGTGAACTGCGTGGAAAACGACACGCCAATACGCATCGGTACATTGGACGATGCCGAAAAATTAATGATGCTGGTCGACAAGGTTTACAGGAATGATACGTGGAACAGTGTGTGCTCCAGGATCGATCGTACCGCCACCAGTATCGAGCGGGTCGCGACGCGCGTCGCACGAACAGAGTTTGTACCGTTGATTTAATCCGGGCGAACTAAGTCTCTTGATCGCCGCATTTGCAAGACTATGGCAACGACACCCAGAACCCTGATCGGTCCTTCATCGTTTGGCGCATTGGACGACCGTCCGCTACGCAAATTACGGGACCGCGGCTGCGAGATCGTGCCGAATCCGGTTGGCCGACGCTATACAAAGCCGGAGATCATCTCTCTTCTGGACGGCATTGACGGCTTGATTGCCGGGTTGGAACCGCTGGACCGCGAAGTGCTCTCGGGCTCAGAGTTGAAGGTTGTGTCCCGCTGTGGTTCGGGCGTGTCCAACGTCGACCTGGAAGCCGCCGAAGAGCTGGGAATCGTAGTGTGCAACACTCCTGACGGACCGACGCAAGCCGTCGCCGAAATGACGCTGGGCGCGCTGCTTTCTATTTCGCGCCACATGCACATCATGAATCGCTCGCTGCATGACGGTCGCTGGGACAAACGCATCGGAGGGCAGCTGGCCGACAAGAACGTGGCGATCGTCGGGTACGGTCGTATCGGCCGGCGGTTTGCCGCGCTTTTGGCGCCATTCGATGTGGATGTGATGGTTGTAGATCCGTACATTGATGTTTCCAACGGCCACGGCCGCAGCACCAGCCTGGATGAGGCATTAGAGACTGCCGATGTTATTTCACTTCATTTATCCGGTGAGCAATGCATTCTTGACACTTCGGCATTCAATAAAATGAGATCCGGGGTACTTGTCCTCAATGCGGCGCGAGGCGGCAACGTCGACGAGCAGGCACTCGTCGATGCGCTTGAATCCGGCACGGTCGCGGCGGCCTGGCTTGATTCGCTACCGCGCGAACCGTATGAAGGGCCGCTCACGCAGTACGAACAGGTCCTACTTACGCCACATGCTGCGTCCTATACGAGGGAAGGACGATTGAACATGGAAATGCAATGTGTAGAAAATCTATTACAGCATCTATCGCCGTAATCGCATAACCGCGTCGCCGATGCTGCGATACACCAGAACCTTTTCTTGAACATGGAGATCAAGATGACTGAGAACGCGACAGAACAGGACGGCGCCGGGGGAACGACGCCATGTACCGGGAATTCCGTTTCCGGCACGGCGGATCTTTACAATTCGTGGTTGGCCGCGTTGCATCGCATACTCACAGAGTTGGAGGTAACGGACAGCCACGGCTGCACAGTGGCGGCGGACGATGCATTTGAACGCATTGTGGCAATGACCATCGCGGTGACACGGACACGCAAAGAGATTTTTTTCATCGGGAACGGGGCCAGCGCATCGATGGCGAGTCACTTTGCCGCGGATCTCTGCAAGAACGGTCACGTGCGAACCCGCGTTTTCACAGATTTGTCGCTGGTCACGGCTGTGGCCAACGATTGCGGCGTCGAGGACATGTTCGCCGTGCCGCTGCAGGAGCAGGGGCGCTCCGGCGATGTGCTGGTGGCAATAAGCAGTTCCGGCTCGTCGCCAAACATCCTCAAAGCGGTGAATACGGCGAACGACATAGGCCTGACAGTCATCACCCTTTCCGGTCTCAAGCCGGAAAATCCGTTACGCCGATTGGGCACGCTGAACTTTTACGTCGCTGCCGACACGTATGGCTTTACCGAAACGGCCCACGCCGCGCTCCTGCACCATTGGATCGACTTGATCGTTGAATCATGAACAACGCGGATCGCACGGTGGAAACACGATGAAACAGGCACAACTATGCCCGTCACATTAAGTACACGTCAAGAGCCGGCCGAAACCGATGTGCACGCTGCCATCCCGGCTCGGCCAACATTCCTGTTGATCGGTGCGGCCAAGGCCGGGACAACAACAGTATCGGATATCCTTCGCGAACACCCACAAGTATGCGGTCCGCGAAACGGATCCAAAGAGGTTCATTATTTCGATGAAAGGTATGAAACCCATTCGCCGGAATGGTATTTCAGCCAGTTCTCGGCGAACATCGCAGTCGGCGAATTCACGCCGAGCTATCTCTACCTCACCGAGTGCCGCGACAGAATTCACGATACGCTTGGCGACAATATTCGCTTTATCGTCGCACTGAGGAACCCGGTAGATCGTGCATTTGCACACTATTGCCACGCGATCAACCACTGGTGGGAGCCGAAATACAGGCCACTTGGTTATCCCATAGAGGATCTCAATTTCGAGGACGCCATCGCGCAGGAGGCGGAGCGTTTGGCATCCGGCGAATTCCACATTCGTCATCTCAGTTATTACAGCAAGGGACTATACGCGAATCAATTGCAATGGTATTTCCAGCGGTTCCCGCGGGAGTCATTTTTTATCTATACTCTGGATGAATTCATTTCGAATCCACACGCGGTACTGCGACGCCTTTGCGAATTTGTCGAGGTCGATGCCGACGTTACGTTTACGCGGCCAGACCGACGTCTGAACGCGCAGACCAACCGTACAATGGATCCGGCGACGCGGGTTGCATTAACCTGCCGCTATGCCCCATCGATACGCCAACTTGAAGACCTTCTGGGTAGAGATTTTTCAACCTGGTTGCCAGCCCTATAGCGTTCACTGGATACACGGCAAGATGAAAATTCTAATGAGTTTTGTAAATCAGTACTTCAGCACCCGGCACACGCTGGCCGTCTTTGATGATGTCAGCGGAAACGCAGAATGGATTTTTACGCCGAACCTGCCGTGGGAGCAAAAGGGATGTACGGGACTGTGCAGCGACGGTCAAAATATCTATGTCTGCTACCAGGATGCCGGGCTTGTCACCTTCGACCGGCACCTCGGGATCAAGCATATATATTCGCTGCAATTGGCAAAGGAGCCACATTCGGTTCAATACCACGGACGTGCCCTGTACGTCGTGAGCACCGGTTCGAATTCCATTGTTCGATGCGACCTCGGTCACGATGGTGATGTGATCGACGAACGGGTCTACTGGACCATGCCCGGGGCAACGAAAACGGAAGGCGACGTGTTTCATCTAAATTCATTGACATTCGACGGCAATGGCCGGGCAGGCGCTACGCTCTTTGGCCGTAAGACTGATGGCAGCTGGCAGAATGCGAATCAGGGTTGCCTGATCGCCCTCGACGATGTCGATGAACCAATATTCTCTAACCTGCGCAATCCGCATACCGCATTTGCGTCGTCCGCTGGCCTTGTGTTTGCTGAATCCGGCGCCGGGAGACTTATTCGCGAGGACGGCGTGAAGGTCGACCTCGGTGGATATGTTCGCGGCATTGCGGAACACGACGGTGTGCTGATTGCCGCGTCCAATACCCGACGCAAGATTTCGCATAGTCTGGGCAAATGGCAGCGAACGGGGTCGCTCGAAGACGGAGATAACGATCTCATTCTGCATTTTTTGGATCCGGCCACGCTGCACGTGACCCAATCGCGGAGCATCCGCGCACTGGGCCTGGAGATATTCGACCTGCTGGTCGTTGATGCGCCCGACCTGCCGAGATACTCGATGGCCGAGGCCGCACAATCGCGAATTCTCGATGTCGAGAATTATATCGCGGATATGCACACCCGGTTAACGGACGAACACGCACGGCTGCAGCGCGAACTTTCGCAGGAAAAGGCGGTTACGCGACAGTGCCGGCAATACATCCGCGAAATCAAGAATCGTGAATGTGCCTTCTATGCCCAGATCATTCGCAACCGCTGGAAGAGCCTGTGCATGAACGGCTCCGCTATCGCTACCGTTGCCCTTTTCGGCGCCGGCGAATACACTCGCTGGCTCCTGAAGCAGGTCGATGACGTGCCGGGACCAAGGATTGTATCGATAATTGACGATCGCCCGACAGACGGTTGCTGCATCGACGGAATACCGGTGGTGTGCCCGCAACACGCGCCAATTGATTCTATAGATGCGATTATACTGTCGACCGACAGTGCCTTTGCGAAGCTGTCGACACGTGTTGCTGCATGTTACGGCAGCCATGTCAAGACCATTAACTTAAGCGCCGACTTGCCGGATGGCCCCTACGAGAAACACGAGGTGAATCATGCCCGATCCCGATGCTGACACCACGACCGCGGATCTCGTCGCGGATCCGGTGTTCTGTCCCTTCCCATGGATGCATCTTGATATCAATCCGCAAGGCACAGTGAAGGTGTGTTGTCGCGGGTCCGGTTGCGTAAAGTCCGCAGATGGTAATGAGATGTCGATTTACCACCACTCCATGGACGATATCTGGAACTCGACGCATATGCGCGACATCCGCAGTCGGATACTGGCCGGCAAGCGCGTTGCTGATTGTGTGAATTGCTACCGCCAGGAAAAGGAAACGGGCAGCAGCTATAGAATCCATTCCATTCGTCAATGGGACGCCGGGGAACTTCGCACCCGCATTGCGCAATCAATAGGCGACGGCCACCATGTCGCAGGAAGCCCGTCCTATTACCAGATAAATTCAGGAAATCTCTGTAATGTGAAATGTCGCATGTGCTCGTCGACGTTCAGTTCTCTGATCGAGGAAGATGATGTACACAACAAATGGGCGCCACATCGTTATCTTGGCGCACAACGGCTATGGAAAGACAATCGCGCCGTGTTGTCCCCCCGGGTCGCAGGTGTGCGGATCGAAGGCGATATTTCATGTCCGTCAACGGATCGGGTGGTCGTTTCCGGATCAGGCACAATGACCGTGGCCATGCCCGGAACAGTCGCCCTGTGTCAATTAAGTCTGGAGATTATCACCGTGCTGCGAGCCGTGCGCATCTTTATCAACGACGCGCAGGTTCTGGCCCGGCGCAGACCTGGAGTTGCCGCGGTTGATCTGACCATGCTGCCGGATGCACCGTGGCTGTCGGTACGTATAGAGGGAGATTGCGACATTCGGAATATTGTCGTTGAACGTCAGATAGACCACACGGTGCCGGCGCTCGCATCCAAACAGGAAGGACGCGTATTCGGTTCACGTTTTAAAAATGAGGAGCCGTGGCATCGGCAGGCGGATTTTGTGTTTGGTGAATTGCTCGGTGCGCCGGAAGATATTCGATCGCTGTATTTCACGGGCGGCGAGCCATTTATCATACCCAATGTCGAGCAAATGATTGGGCACCTTCTGGATCACGGCGTCGCGGACAGAGTTCGCCTGAAATTCAACACCAACTGCACCATTGTCCGCGCGCCGATGCTGGAGAAGCTGGCGCAGTTCCAGGAGGTCAATATCGCGCTGAGCCTGGACTCCTACGGCCCTTATCATGAGTACATGCGATTTCCCGGAAAATGGAAATCGATCGATCGAAACATCCGCAAACTTGCCGCGTTGCCAAACGTCAATTTGTTCGCAGTGCCAATTGTGCAGATCTACAACGTGCTGTATCTACCGGAGTTATTCGACTATATAAGCCAGTTCGATATCACGTTTACGGCGCATTACCTGTCAATTCCAACGTTTCTGCAGATATCATTGCTGCCACGTTCGGTACTTGATGGCGCGGTGGACAGAATACAACAGTTTATCGACCAGTCACCGCGCACCCGTGGCCCCTTGCAAGGCGTGGTCAAGCGGCTCCGTGACATGAAGTCGCGATACACGCCGGAACGGTTCAGTGAGTTTCTTGAGTTTACGTGGGATCTCGATGCATCGCGCGGTCAATGCTTTCGTGACACGTTCAAGGAACTAGCGTCGTTGCTTGTCGAGGCTGGTGTCGACCTTACTGAACAACACCGGTATTTCGAATCTGCATGATGCGGAATAAAAACGGACAGAATTTGAGCCGTCGTTGGCACGTGAAGCGCGGCGCAGTTAATGAAACCAGAGCGTTTGATACACTCAAAGCACAGGCAAGGAGCCGACCATGTTCAGGATGATCAAAAAAACCGATTATTGGGAGGGGCACACAAACTTCCCCGACCTGAAGGGATCACACGGGCTGAAGCATGTCCAGGACGTGTTCGTTCTCAATCAGCTAATCGGCGTCACCGGCGCGACGATCTGCGAGATCGGCGGGGGCACCAGTCGTGTGCTCAAGCAGTTGAAACCCGATAACGAATGCTGGAATATCGACAAGCTCGAGGGTGCCGGAAATGGACCACTTGAGAATTTGAACGGAACTGAGATACGGCTCATCAGAGAATACATCGGGGACTTCTCTACAGAGATTCCGGCGAGCTACTTCGACTACGTTATTTCCGTGTCAGTGATCGAGCACATTTCTGCACATGACCTCGACAATGCTTTTACAGACTGTCTGCGTATTCTAAAAGACGGCGGCATTATGATCCATGCCATAGACCTCTATCTGCCGGATCATGACGATCCAGATCCGTGCACGGCGTATCACAAGCGCATACGGGCATATCGCAAGGCATTAGACACCTTGAACGGCAAGTTTGCGTGGCTCGAACCACCAGAGTTAACCACCGATCCCTACTCATCCGCACGGTATGCTTCGAATTCGGATTTGACATTGCACGGCTGGAATCAGTTCTCGCCGGGCTTCAAGGACGTGCGCGCTCGTTCGCAATCATGCAGCCTCGCCGTCGGCTGCCGAAAGACCGGGCAGGCGGCGTGATGTCAATTCGTGCGACAGACCTGCTTGTCCTGGGCAACGGGCCCTCGTTGAAGCCGGAATTCTTTGAACAGTTTAGCGGCGTGCGATGTCTCGGCATGAACGCCGCCTACCGCTATTGGGATCGGATCGCGTGGTATCCCGACCTTTACTGCTGCCTCGACGACCAACTGGTATTGTCGCATGCCGACGAGATCACTCGTCTCATCCGCACACGTCAATGCAAGATTTTCTTTCTGCACCAGAATATTCTGACGGCGCAGCCGCATCTGGCGGAGCAGGATGATGTGTATTTTCTGCCCCAGCTGCGTCCGGGCGAGAACAGCGCGTTGCTGTGCGACGAGTTCGGCCTGGCGCACCGGCCGAGTCCGATATTTCAGTCCACCAATCCTTCCAAGCTCACCACCGGCAGCTACAGCCTGCGATTCGCGGCGTACCTGGGCTTTCGCCGGCTCGGGCTCATCGGCATCGATTGCAGGTATGTCGAATACATACAGGGTTGCGGGCGCGTCGGTGGATTGGTGCTGGAGATGAAGGAAACGCCGGCGAGCAACCCGAACTATTTCTTCAGCGATTACCAGCAGAAGGGCGATCGATACAATATACCCAACCCCGAGGTACACCAGGGAAACCTGCACCTGCAGGCGTTCGAGGCCCTGCGCGACGACATTGCCGAATACAATATTGATATGACTGTGAGTGTCTGTACCACGGCATCAGAGTTATATGACCAGCATGTTTTTCCGTACAAGCCGCTGGATGCCTTCGTCGATTACCACGCACTGTCCGCGGTATTCATGCCCTTCACCACAGATGATGTGGAAAAGCTTGTTGCGAATCTTCGGACCTGGGCGCGTCCCGGGCAGAGACCGTATATCTTCCCGCCGTCGTCGCCGCGCGTCGCATTGCACCTCGCCATGAACGGTTTTCGCGACACGACACTGGAAGACCGCATCCGCGACATCTTCGCTCAGGCGAAGCTGTCACGTTATTTTTCGGAGATCGTCTTTCATTATTCCGAACTCGACGGGCTTCGCGATCTGTACACCCGCGATTTCATCGGCGACTGCGGACCGGAGGGATACATGGCGGGTCCGAACAATCAATTCTTCGATATCATCAACACCTTTTCCGAAGGGATGTCGCATATCACCGTCATCGAGGCCGATGCGGTCCCTATTCGCGCGGATTGGCTGCGGGCATTGGCCGATCTGGCCGCGGGACCGGAGCGATTCTGGATCTGCGGCAGCCACTACCGGGGCCGCGCGCGGATCAAGGCGGTGACGCATATCAACGGCAATGCGGTCTATCATGTCGGTGACCCCGGCTTCCGGAATTTCTTCAAGACCCGGTTCCTTCCGTATTTCTATGACCGCATGAAATCGGCGCCGCATCTGTGCTACGATATTCTGTTGCACGACTATTTCGCCGGTGTCCACACCGGCGACGCCGACAATGAGCGCCTGGCCGAGTGGAAGCGGACGCTGCCGCTCCTGAGATACGCAAATATCATTGTCGATCTTTCGCACGACCACGACCGGGCGCCGGAAAATCTTCTGTCGCTCGACGCATTGCGCAATGGATTCCCGGACACATACCTTGTCCACGGCGCCGTGGACAAGCTGTTGGGACCGACGGTGAACGGGCAGCCGCGCGGCGCGATGCAGTCAGACGTCCGGAACGTCGCCATCACGCAACCCGCCGGCGGCGATTCACAGGGTGTTCCCGAGGTGTTCCTTATCGACCCGGATTGCACGTCGTACATGGGGCACTACATGGCGTATAATGCCAGGCTGTCGGCAATTTTCGCACAGCAAAGCCTGCACGTCACCGTACTGGCGAATACGGCAATCGATAAGGCTGTCGTCGCCGATCACCCGGAGATTGATCCGCGCCTCTCGTTCCGAACCTGGGAGATCCACGACAAGGCAGAGGACTGGCCGGATCTCGTTGCCGCGCGACGCACACTCACGGAGATCTTCATGACGCGACGAGCCGGCGGTCAAGTACCGCCCGCAGTTGTCTATATGTACTGCGGCACGCTCGAGGTTGTGCAAATTTTCCGGGAGCTGTTCGAAAAAGGGCTCGATTTGTACGTGCACATCAACCTCTTTCGCGCGCCGTTTCTCGATGTCGCTGCGCCACGGTTTGTGCGTAAATGGTCCGCTCTCATCCACTGGCTTGATGATCACCGCGATCGGTTCACCGTCACCGCACCAACCGTTCACGTGCAGCAGGACATGATCCGTGCGTTCAAGGTTTGCCTGCCGGTGGCCGTACACCCGGGAACGGCCGTGACCGACGACGACTTCCCTGCCCTGCAACGACGGCAACGACCAGCTGCCGCGCCCGCACGTGTAGTGTTTCCCGGATCGTTGCGCACCGAAAAAGGGCGCTATCTCACGATCGAATCGATTCAATCGCTGCATCGCATTGCGCCGGACGTCGTTTGTGCGCTGCGTCTACCACAAACCATTAACAAGGCGCTGGCGGATGATATCGCCGGGACGCTCCCGGACAACATCGACGCCTTTCGCGGCGAACTAACCACCGACGAATTCAACCGCATGTTCATGGACAGTCACGTCGCCGTGATCCCTTATCTACCGAAGGCCTTTGCCAAACGCACGTCCGGCATTCTCATCGACGCGATCTACTTCGGCTTGCCGGTCGTGGCACTGCCCGGCACGTGGCTTGCCGACACTGTCGCGGATCTGGGCTGCGGTGTGGTCGCGCAATCCGCCACACCGGCAGCGATTGTCGAGGCCGTTCAGACTGTTCTGGCCGATCTCGACGCGTTCCAGCAACGCACAACCGCAGCGGCACGGACGTGGTTCAAAAACAATTCATGGTCGGCGCTGGCGCATTCGATCCTCGACACCGAAACACTATGCCGCGACAGCGCCGCACGAGCCCAATTTCCTCCACCACGATCCACGGCCGAAACAGCGGATCCTTTGGACATCGCGTTCAGCGGCCTGCGGCGGCGCGGGATCCGTACGATCGCCTTGTACGGCGCCGGCGCGCACACCCGAAAATTGATCGAACGCCAAAAGATTCCGGATTATATCGAGGTCCGTGCTGTGGTCGACGACTACGCCACCGGCACTGTGTGCGACATTCCCGTTGTGAAACCGGATTGCGCCGCGGTCGCCGCGGCAGGATGCGACGCGATCGTGATATCCAGCGACACCATCGAGGCAAAGCTTTGGCGGCAGGCTGTCAGCCGCGGTCTGCATCCGGTCTTTACATTGTATGGTTGGCAGAAGCAAGACCCGGATCGCGTGGCCTATGTCCAGAGTCTGTTTCGGCACTTCGAAACATGCGGACTCACCCACATCGCCATCTACGGCGGTGGTCTGTTCACGCACAACCTCATGCAGGCCGATGCGATTCCCGACAACGGCCGCGTAGCGTGCATTCTTGACGACGGCTTCGAAGGCAAGATACTTGACACAGCGGTACGAAATCCTGATAACGTGGCGGATGTCGCGCCATTCGATACTGTAGTGATCGCCTCGGACACCGTTGCGGCACGGTTGCGGAGCAATGCCGTCGGCAGAGGATGCCGCAATGTCTATGTTATTCACACACCGCCGAATGAGGATCAGCTCGTACGCGATTTTATGGACGCCATGCCCTCGCGATCGTGTCTTACGGTCGACCGGCCGGATGTCCCCGAGCTGGCAGCGCTCGTGCGTGGCAACTGGGAGGTCCACGCCGTACATGTAGACGAGCGCGATCGTCGGTTGCTGTCGGAGCGATTTGGAAATCGCAATCCCTACGTCCATATTCATGACATCATCGGACACACACCTGCTACCGCAGACACCGCGCCGCACCCGGCTGTTGCCGATGTTCCTGTTGGAGCCACGAACGATGGGGCCTCGCACGTCCGCGGACCGTGCCTGCCGACAAGCGGGGTGCGCCACATCGAATACCTCAGAATCGGCGCTGCTGCACGTACGCTTGACATCCTACAGGCGTTTCCCTGGCGCCGGACACGGCCGGCTGTAGTCTTGTGCCGGTTTGACGACGCGGAAAGCGCCGGCGACGGCCCGCACGCGGTCGCCGTGGCAGCTGCATTGAAGCGTGTAGACTATCGGCTCCTGGTGTCGGCATGGCAGGCGCCGACACATCCGAATGGTCCACTGAACTGGCAGCGATTCACGCGCGATCACGCCAAACTTGGCGCCAACGAAAATGTCGGTTGGATCATTGGCTTCGCAGACGTAGCATATCACCAAGCCTTCGTGGACCACCTTGTCACCTCAGGCTTTGACGTGGAATAATATGGACTTCAGCGGAAAAACCGTGTTTGTCACCGGCGCTACGCGCGGGATCGGCAAAGCCATCGCAGAGGCCTTCGAGACGGCGGGCGCACGCCTCGTGCTCACCGGAACAAAGGCGACAACGATTGCCGCGCCGGCGGCTGCGTACCCGGACCGTCGGTACATCGCAGCGGATTTTACCATTCCGGAATCGTTGTCGACATGTCTCGATACGATTGCCGGACTGCCGATCGACGTGTGCGTGAATTGCGCGGGTGCGAACCGGATCAAGCCAATTCATGAATGCAGTGATGCCGACTACGATTATATCCATACACTAAACCTCAAGGCTCCGTATGCCATCATCCGGACGGTGAGCCGCGGGATGGCCGAGAGAGGGTGCGGAAGAATCGTGAATATCGCGTCAATCTGGAGTGATATTACCAAGCCAGGTCGGTCGCTGTATACGACCGCCAAAACCGGACTAATCGGGATGACGCGGGCGGTCGCCGTCGAATTGGCGCCACGGAATATTCTTGTGAATGCCGTGTCTCCCGGCTTTACGCGCACCGAACTTACGGCCGCATCACTTACACCGGACGAACAGCGAACGCTGGCGGGTCAGGTACCGTTGGGCCGATTCGGGGAACCATGCGAAATCGCCGACGTCGTGTTGTTTCTTGCGAGCAACAGGAACCGTTATATCACCGGTCAGAACATCATCGTCGACGGCGGCTTTACAATCGTGTAACATGCCCGGCGTCGGTCGACAGATCATCACCATCGATCCGGATCTCAGTAAATTCGGTGAGGCAATATTTACATATATCCTGGCTGGCACCGAAGGCATTTTGGTCGGAAAAAAATATTTCTGCCATGGAGGGCGAGCAGCCCCGCGAGCCGAAGGCGTCTCGACAAGAAATTCACGCACTGTATTATAACACGTTACAGTGAAACGCCTTAAATTCTGAACTGACATTCAACATTGAGACGACAGATGATGCAGCACCGAAAACATATACCGTCACTCAAGCAAAAGCTGCATGACAAGGAGCCGACGATCGGCTCGTGGCTGTCGTTTAATTTCGGGCCTGTCTGTGAGCTGATGGCCGGCGCCGGTTTCGACTGGCTCGTGATCGACATGGAACATACGCCGACCGACTACAACGATGCTCACGACCTGATCCGAATTATCGAGCTATCCGGCGTCACACCGCTTGTTCGTGTGGGCGCCAACGACCCGCTCATAATCAAGCGGGTTATGGATGCCGGTGCACATGGCGTTCTGGTGCCGCAAGTGAATACCGTGGAGCAGGCACAAGAGGCTGTCGCTGCAGCGTACTATCCGCCGACGGGGATCCGCGGCGTCGGCCTTCACCGCGCCCAGGGCTACGGCCTCGACTTCGATGCGTATCGGCAGTGGGCACACAACAACACCGTCGTGATCGTCCAGATCGAGCATCATGTTGGTGTCGACAATCTCGAAGCCATCCTGGATGTCGAGGGCGTCGACGGGTTCATCATAGGCCCCTATGATCTCTCCGCGTCACTTGGTCTGGCCGGCGAACTTGACCATCCCGCGGTCGTTGAACAGCTTCGCGCTGCGGAGCAAATCATGCGTGCTTCTTCCAAAGTCGGTGGTTACCACGTTGTTCACGGCGATCCGGCAGGATTGCAGAGGCGGTTGGATGCGGGCTATTTATTCATCGCATACGGTGTCGACATGGTCTTTTTCGCCGACAAACTCAAGGGTGAAACAGACGCGATCCGGCACTTGCTGTGATGTACAGCAAGTGCCGGATCGGGTACGCCAATGTTCTTTGTTTGCATCGGGAAGTTGACTTGGAATAGTGCAAACGGGTGCATATTGCCCCTTACAGATGTTCACAAAGCAGAAACGGACGTCCCGAATTCGATCAAACGTTTTGAAGGACAACGTGTCAACAATGAAACCCGAGATTCCGCCGATCAAGGCGCTCATCTTCATGAAGGAGAGATCCGAGCGCGTGCCGCACAAGAATATCCGCCCACTATGCGGCCGACCGTTGTTTCACTGGATACTGGACACGCTTACGGCCAGCGGCCACATTGCCGAGATCATCATCAACACGGATTCCCGGGCGATCGCCGACGACGCTGCTTCACATTTCGATGTTACGATTCACACGCGACCGCCCCACCTGCTCGATATTCGCAGCAACGAGGCAAGTCAGATTATCGAATACGACCTCAGTCGGACGTCCGGCGACTGGTTCCTGCAGACCCACAGCACCAATCCCCTGCTTACCACCGCCACCCTTGATCGGGCGATTGAGAAGTTTTTCGTGCAAGACTCGCATGACTCACTCTTCTCGGTAACACCGCTGCAGACGCGTTTTTACTTCGCCGACGGCCGCCCGGTAAATCACGACCCGGATCACCTCATCCCCACGCAGGAGTTGCCACCGCTCTATGAGGAAAATTCATGCATCTACCTGTTCTCCCGCGACGTATTCGATCGACACAGGGTCAGGTTTGGCACGTCCCCGTTATTATTCCCGATCGACCGACGCGAGGCGGTCGACATCGACGAGCCGTACGACTTTGACGTTGCCGAAGCGCTTATGGCCGCACGGCTGAAGCGCGAAGCGTGAGAACGAACTCCGGCTTGACGACTTGGCTTTCTGAAGCGATGTATTGAAAATAAAATCATATGATTATCTCATCCTGCGTTGAGAGTCCTTATTGTTTTGACGTTCTGAAGTTTCTGATCGGGGCATACTTGTAGCGTTGTGCTATACGCGTTTTTCATATTGCCACCATACGAAGGGACTCCCGGTACGGCTGCGCTATGGCCACATGATCCCGTCGGATCCTCGTGAGATCGACTGCATAGGCGGAAAGTAGCTCGGGCATTCCTGCCTGAGCATCCCCGACGCAGCCAAGAATGGCCGCGCTACCCTGACAATCCAACGGGAATTTGTGGCCATAGCGGCTGCGTGTATGAAAACGGCTGCGTGGCTCGCGGTTTTCGGTGTCGATCGATGTTCAGAGTCGCACCACGCGTTGCCCTGCGGCGCATTGTCGTAGAAGAAGTGACTGTCAACAAAATCGATTTGCACCGGGCTATAGTTCGTCACCTGATCAGACATTCAACGGCGTCTGGCGCGAATACGGGGATCTTGCATGCGGTATGCACGTCAGCCCGTTCGGAGAAGGAATCGTCGATAAATATCGATTCTCGGTGTCGAACGTAATCTGATTTCTTCTCGCCATGCCGCAGATGGATCAGTGAATCGAAGAGACCGGACAATCGCATCTGGTCGATCAATGGCTGCACGGCATCTTGATGACGAGTAATGAGATGGAGTTGCACACCGTCGTTGACACATTGATACAAGAACGCAACCAGCGCTGTATGAACGTTCCGATTGATGACAAGGCAATCGTCGAGGTCAACGTATACATGCCGATAGGAAACTGTCAATTTGAACCTCGAGCACAATGCCCTGTCCATTTCGATACCAAATGTATTTGGCATAGCTGCCACATCGTATCCCTCTAATTCATAGATATTCATAAGCGCGAGATTTACGCCAAGACTTCGATGAAGCCCGGCAGTCCCCGCAATACGAGGTGCAGCCTCCATTAACACAGGACGCCCGTCACAGGATTCCTTGAATTGACAAAACCACATTCCGCTAATCTCCAACAGGCAGTTTATTGTCGACACAATGTTTTTAATGCGAGAATCGTCGACCGGTACAGCATTTACGCTTATCCCGTTAGATATACGGCACCGCCGGCGACAACCGGCAAAAATAAGATCTCCGACCTTATTCGTATAACAATCAACGGTATATTCATCGCCCGGCAGGTATTCCATCACAAGCAAATCCGGATTACCGGCGAGATAAAACTGCGCTTCGTCCTTACTGCGGGCAATTGCAGTGCCTCTTGATCCCTGTCCCACATCGGGTTTCAGGAAAGCCGGGAAATTCGGCACCGCATGTATATCGTCATAAAGCTCAGGTGTGCGGACGTCATGGCTGAACCATTCCATGGTTTGACGCTTCGATCTCAGGATACGACATGTTTCGAAAGTCGAGGTGACGACACAGCAGCCGATCGCACCGCAATCCTGCATCTGTGCAAGCCTGTACACGGCAGAATCGTGAGCTGGAATTACGTAATCGATACCGTGATCTGCGATTATCTTGTTAATCGCCGCGGAAAATCGTGGTTCGGTTACGTAAGGGACGTCACCGATATAGTGATCATACACAAATCGACCATGATCCGGAATACTGCCGGCGCCGTAGAGCTGAATTTCCTTGGCAAAACACAGCGACCGGTGTAACTCCAGACCGATTTCCGATCCACAGGGAAATACCAAAATCCTCAAATCTCGCATATGACGCTTCTGTTCCATACATTCGTACGCGACGGATGATGTCCAAAGCACTGATATCCGCCGCACATGCGTTTTTCGTACTCTCACAAAACCATCCATGCTCGGTCGCCTTGCAGCCGGCGCGTCCGTGGAACGTTGCGAGTTGTGTTAGTGTCTTATCAATGTGCTCGCCGGTTCTTCATTGAGTAGACGATCCAGTTCAACGTCGCCTTCGGGCGATAAAGCAGCAATTCGGCCACATGTCGCGCCGCTCTCAGAAATCTGCCATCCTGAGCATACTTCAGTGCAATGGTCCGTTGGAATTTATGTCTTTGATCGCGGAACATAGCGTCGTAACGTCCTTGCGTGGACACGTTATAGCATGCAATTTCGTGCAACCTGTGATTCAATACTGTCAAGTCGTCAAACTGACGGGAGAGACCGCCGTCGTGAATACGATAAGCCGCCATCTCTGCATCAAGATACCTGGCACAGCCCCGGCGCAATGCAAGCAGCTGTAACGCATAATCGGCACTGTATACAGTACGCAGCCAATCCGGTAACGGCATAATCGCGGACCTCCGGAAACAAAGTGAAGCGGTTGCCATGAACCAGCGAGATCGTATCAGATCTTCAATGTAAAAGTCTTTTCTGTCCAATGGTTTCCATGCATTGACACCATGCATCGTGTCCCAGCTGAATGTCCCCGTGCAATCCTCGATGTGAACATCATGAAATGTCAACGAGCAATCAGAGTGCTTTTCCATGTAGCGCACCTGCGACTCAAGTTTCGACTCGTCGGTCCAGTAATCGTCACCTTCACAGAGCGCAATGTATTTTCCTCGAGTATTGTTCAGATTCTGAATCAGATTAAAACAGCCTGTGGGGATACCGTTCAAATAGATGACATTTTTACGATCATTCAAATAAAGCCTGATCTTGTCGGGATACGTCGCTGCATACTGCATGCAAATCTCACGGGTATTATCATTCGAAGCATCCTCTCCCAGTAAAATTTCATACGGGAACGATGTTTTTTGACAAACCACGCCATCCAGGCATTGACGGATAAAGTCAACGTGCTGGTAAGTCTGAATACAGACCGATACAAGAGGTCGAGATTCCGGAGTCGTGATGGTCATTACAGCGATGGGTCCTTTTCGCCCATTGGCTCGAGCATGATAACAACACCATAACCTTGAAAACAGGAAATCGCATGTGGACGCCACACATTGCAACGTTGCATGCCGGCCACGCGATTCGAGTTACGATCGCGCGTGGGGCGTCACCAATGTCATACTTGGATGCGATTGACGGTTGGCAACGGCATCCCGATTTTCGCGTGTTTTTCGCGGACCTGCTCGCGGATGCACCGTTCCGTGCGTTTCGTTGGGAGACTCCGCCGGTTACCGTCGACACAGTGACACGACCCTTTGAGTTCGTTTTACTGGATAGCCCGGATCTGAAACGACACGCAGACACGCACGCATTCGCTGAGCATTTTTCCGCCGGCGGAACCGCCGGCGTCACGACGTTTGCCAACCTCGGCAATGATGCGGTGTTGGTGGCACCCTGCCCCACCGCACAGCATTCCGTCTATAGCCACCTCGCTGTTTTCATGCGGGATGGCCCTGAGGTACAGCGAACCGCGTTATGGAAGCAGGTTGGCCTGATGATGCGACGACGACTGAGCACGCAGCCGGTGTGGCTAAGCACAGCCGGCACCGGCGTCGCGTGGCTCCATGTGCGCCTCGACGACCGTCCGAAATATTACGGGTATGCACCGTATCGTAGGGCCGTGTGATTCATGAATTGTACATCATCACCCGCTGTGGGACGCGTCCCTAGCGTACGGCGGCTGGACGCCGCATTGGAATTCGCAGGAGGGGAAGGGAAAACGCCGGGTTGCCTGCGCATTGCCGTGCCATATTTTCAGTCAATTACAGCATCGAAACCAGCGGTGCCGGCGCTGCGCGCCGATCCAAAGCGCCGTCAAGCCGGCGCACTCCAAAGCGCCTCCGGCGCAAGATCTCAATACCGGCCCCGAATGCGCCCACGACGCGTCGTGGGAGAACCAACACCTGGAGGGCGGATGGCCTCTGGCGCCGATACGCCACGCCGCGCCACGCTAACGGCCGCGAACACCCGAACATTGACCGCCGCTTAACCCAACCGTGCTTCCGCACGCTGCCAATCGGCTTCGGTATCGAGACAAACAACGTCGGCAGCGTCCAGGATCATCGGCCTGCAGCGGGCGCCGTAGATCGTCCCGGTTTTGCTAAATGTTTCGGCGCGAAAGGCGTAAATCGTCCCATCGCGGACGTACGCTGTTTGCACGTCCTGTCGGCGGCTGCACTGCGAACCCGCCTCCAGGAACGGCCTGAGATAGCCATCGTCGACACGCATCACGTAGTCCGGTGAATGCGTGGCCGGCAGCGGATAAACACTTACGACCGAGTCGAATTCGCCGGTTTCAATGAGTTGAATCGCAGTCTCGATGTGCTCCGGCTTACGCAGCGGCGCGGTGAGTTGCAGCAGAATCACGATGTCCGGTATCCAGTGTTGTCGCTCCAACTCGGCGAGAGCGTGGCCAATGACGGCCGACATTGGCGTATCGTCCTGCGCCAGTGCGGCCGGACGCATGAATGGTACGTCGAAACCGTGCCGCTGCGCGGCTGCCGCTATCTCCGCCGACTCCGTTGATACCACAAGCCGGTCGATACCGGCAGTGCTCGCAACACAGCCTGCCAGTCGCTCCATCAATGAACGGCCGCGCAGTGGACGCAGGTTCTTGCGTACGATCCCTCTAGAGCCGTGACGGGCAGGAACCAGGCCGAGAATCTTACTGTTCATTGGCCGCCTTTCCGGCGAGATAGGCTACGTGAAAGCCATCATCAAGGGTATTCGACTTGATGACCTGAAAACCAGTAGCTTCAAGGTATCTGCGCATCGTGCTGTCGGTGAGATAAAAGGGATGATCGATTTTCAGAATGTCCTCGATATCCGGCGCGGCATGCAACAACACATCCGTATCGACGATGTCAAGATACAGTAGACCATCGCTGCGGAGGGTGTGGTGTATCTTCTCCAGCGACAAGCGAATGTCCAGCAGGTGATCGATCGTCTGGCACAGAAGGACCGTGTCATAGGTCTCCTTTTCCAACGCCGCGGTCTCCAGGAATTCCTGGCGGACAGCAAGGCCGTATGATCGGGCCACGGCGACTTCCGCACCGGCCGGGTCGAGCAGCGTCGCTTGCCCGGAAAAATGCTTGAGCAACGTCGCTGCGACTACTCCGGTCGATCCGCCGATATCGAGAAACCGGCCGAGGTCCTTGTCCAGCTCCGGCCACACAAATGAGCGGAGCTGTTGCGCATAATCAGCCTGCTCCCTCTGGATCGTCTGCGCGTCGATCGTCCGTCCATGGTAGGCACTCACCAAAGGCCGATAGACGCAATCATAAAATTTCTGGTACGCAGGCAACGTCATCACCCGGCTCAGAAATATCAGACCACAATCTCCACATTTCCGTGAAGGCGCTGCGTAGCCGTAGCGGTCCAGCGACGCGACGTGGGCCGAATCTCCGGAACCGCAGAGGTTGCATACGATCACGTCCGTTGTGGGCTGGACGTCATAATCAAAATCAACGCGGCTGATACGGCTGTTACGACCGTTGTGCGGCATACATGGAATCCTGCTTTGGGCCGGTGTTTGTTGTACTACCCGGCATCTGACTTTGAATGTGGTCGCTGCGTTTGCACGGCGCGGGAAAAGCCATCTCGCCGAGCGGGATGAACGCCAACGCAGGGCGCGTGCATTTCCGGCGAAATATGGTCCTAATTCAACGACATTGCATGAGAACACGACAGTGAATGTAACGTCGACATTCAGTATTCCGTGTTCGATATTCGCATCACATTCTGTTTATCAATTTACATAGAAACGTCCGCTCATACACGCCGCAAGCGGTTGTCATCGCCCCTGGCACGCCTGCCGCGCATCGCGACGATCGCGGCGAAAACCGGCCTCGCGATACACAGAGCCATATCGGATGCAATCGATTGTCTCTCGGCCTCAACGGCGTCGTTGCGGCCGAAAGATTCGATTTCGTCGGCAAAAACCTGGCCGGCGGTCACATCACGCCCCCGCGGACGGATGAAATGGTTTACAAATTGCCCACTCCGCGCCGCCATGTTTTCGGGGTGCTGAAGCGCCGCAATAAGATGTCCGTGATGCTCCGCTACGCTTTTGGCAACATGCAGCAAGCCGTAGTCAGCGTTCATCAAGTAGCGAAAATGTAAAGTCCCGGTTTGTGACTCCTGAAATTCCGGCGCGAGGATCGTGAGTACCGGCTTGTTCAATACCGCACTTTCCACCATCGCACTGGTGTTCAACCCGACGACAACGCGAGCGTGATACAGCGAATCGAAGTAATCGGCCTTTTCATCCTTATGAAACGGCAAGGTGCCCCCTACCGGCCACAACACGACGTTCGGCCGACGGCGCCACGGCACCTCGCGCCATTCGTGCGCCCGTTTCGGGTGCGGCCGTATGACCACAGTGACGTCCCTCAGCACCGGATTGCCAGACGATCGAAGGCCTGTGATCCAACGCATCACATACCGCGACTCCGCCATGGATCGAAGAAACGGCGACGAACATACGTACAGGATATATGGCTTCGCCGAATCAATGTCAAGCCGCCTGCAGAACACCTCCCGCGACGTCGGCCGCAGGTCGAACCAAAAATCGAACACCTGCGCGCCAGTCACGACAATGCGACTGGCCGGAACGCGGTGCATGCGCTGCGCCTCATCCCGCTGTATATCGTTCCACACGAACACGCGGTCCGGGATGTCGCGCAGGAGTGCCTTGCTCGACAGGTGGTCCCAACTGCCGACGCAATAGCCGGTGCGCAGTCCGGCCTGCCGGGCGGTCGCGAGATAATAAGGCTGTACAGAGTTCAGCACGACCAGCGGCGTGAACAACACGATGTCGGGCGCCTGCGACTGCAACAACTCGACGATCTCGGAGTGGCACGGCGCCGCCGCATCAAGCGCGCGGTAGATCGCCGACAACATGGCCACTCCGACACGCGACCGAAATACCGGCAATCGGGCAAGGCGGGCGACACCGAGCGGCGTCCGTCGCCCGATACGCGCCAGAAGGGCAGGCGCGTCCCGATATGCCTGCTGCAAATAACGAAGGTACTCCACGGCTGAACGAACATAACGTGCGGTCGATATCCAGGAGCGTGGTCCAACTTCCGGCAACAACTGGTACGTAATATTGGCGTATTGCCTTTGCATCACATCCAGCACTTCGGTGGACAACTGCCCGCGGTCGCGTTCCATCATGAAATGAATGTCGTGACCTCGTGCCGCAAGCTCGTTCACCCCGGTTTCGACCCAGCGCACATCCGACGGCTGAAATATGAAAAACAGGATTTTCATCGCGGCTTCTTCCTGCAATCTGCAAGTCGCACAAGGGCATCCGCCAGGAACGGTGCTGCGCACTGATCCAGCCCGTGAGGCCTGAGAAAATCGCGTAGAAAGCGCTTGTGACCGGCGTGCTCTTCGTTCGCCACCACGCTGTTCAGCTGCTCAACATGCTCGTCTAACGACAACGCTACGTTCAGAAATCCACCGTTCTCCCGCAACAAATACTGAAAATGAAGCGTGCCCTGCTGCTTGTCACTGAAATCGTCGTCACCGACCGCGAACACCGCTCGCCCGATGATCGCCGCCTCGATCATGGCGCTGGTATTGATACCCACCACAGCCGTCGCATGGTACAGCGAGTGGAAATATCCCCTTTGTTCCTCAGCGTCCGTCGGATCGCGGGGCCCGACTGGCCATATCGCGACATTGCCCAGGTCGGTGAACAGCGCGTGCCGCCATGCCTCGACGTCATACGGGTGCGGACGGACCAATACGTTGATGGAACGAAGCCGGGCATGTTGAGAGCAGTGCAACGCGGCAAGCCAGCGGCGGACAAACACCATCTCGGAGTCGGCGCCGGCGATAAAAGATGACGAACAGACGTAGAGCAGGTAGTCGCCGCCTCCCGGCAATCCGATTTTGTCGAGGAACGCACGCCGGTCTTCATCCGGCACGCGCCCGAACCAATGATCAAAATTCTGGGCGCCGGTCATGTCGACGCGATCAGACGGTATGTAGTGGTACCGCTGCAGCTCGCGCCGCTGCCAGTCGTTCCACACCATCACACGATCCGGCTTGACACGCAACAGTCCCTTGTTGGTAAGATTGTCCCAACTCGCCACACATACGGCCGTCGGCACCCGCAGTTTCCTGGCCGCCTTCACAATATCCACCTGCTCGGACGCACAGGTCACCATCGGTGTGACTGCAACGCAGTCGGCCTCCTGCCGAGCTACAAATTCCAACACCGCTGGGCACAGCGGCGTGAGGCGGTCGACAGCAAAGAGCCCATGCAGGATCACCTTCAACAGCCACGGCGGAAGGCTGGGAATTCGGGCCAGAAAGCCGAGGGATCGAGGAAGTCCACGACGTTGCATTCGCGCCCTCAAGGCCGGTGCATTGCGGTAATCCGGATGGAGGTAACGCAGAAAATCGACCAGCCCGCGCACGGTCTTCTGCCGCCTGCGCCAGCGAAACGTTTTGTCCAGCGGAACGAAACCCGCAAAAGTAATCGATCGATGAAGCGCAGCGAATCGGGCTGGATCTACCTGCTTGGTTCGGCTGTCGCGGTTCAGCGCTACCAACACATCGTGTCCGCGTTCCGCCAGCGACCACAGGGTCGAATCGTAAAAGCGCAGATACTCGGCCGTCCGCATGACAAACAAAACCTTCACGGCGATTCCATCGCAGGCAGCTTAGCCTCGACCAGGCCCAGAGATGCCAGCAACGCGGCGTCGCGAGTGTGGAGCGCGAGATAGGGTGCAACCTGGAACTCATGGAAGATGCTCGCAGCCAGTTCCAAATGCGAACGGACAAACTTCCGCGGATGCGAATAAAAGGTGACGGTCGGCGTGTGATGAAACCCCGGTATGTAGGACATGCCGCCGTAGGTACCGACGAACGCCGAAGCGTTGGCGATTACCGCCGATTGCACGGCAAGATTGTTCGCTGCGGTTATGTATTCTTCCAGCGAAATCACACGATCGCCAGACCCGGCGGACCACTCTTTGTGATCATCCACCGTCAGTCCCGTGCCGAGCAACACCACGGGACGCCGCGCAGATAACGATCGCAAGCAGTCGCGCACAAATGCGATATTATCCTCGGTCTCGGGGAACGCGTTGCTGAAATAGAATTTTACGGCAATATAATCCCGTGGCAAACGCTCTGGAACGGAAGCACGATCGGGTTCGAATGGACGAAAACGCATAAAATTGTGCAGATATCGACGTGGCGCCTGCTCCCGAATAAACGGCCAGATGACGTCGAACATCAACGCCGGGTGCAGCCGGCTGATCGAGCGTGACTCCGCGCTGTAGAGCTGAAAACGCTCCAAAAGCCTGCGCTCCGATTCCGACTCCTCCATTTGTTTGCTGTAGTTGCCGTGCTGTGCACGAACAATCTCGTCACAAAATTCACGAAACTCCGGCACCGTCAGCACCTCGAAAATCTCATGGTAGTGGCCGCCGATCCCCCGGTACCACGGCTTCACGCCGCCACGCGAGACGATATGCACGCGGTCCGGATCGATGTTGTACGTCTCGACTACCCAGTGCAGAAACGGAATCCAGTAGAGCACCTCGAACCCCACCTCACCCAGCCATGGCCCGAACACAATCGGATTGTCACCAGAAGCAATTGCCCGCAGTTTCGGATCCAGGTCCTGACGTTTCTTGCTCCGAACGAATTCTGTAATATCACGGTCAATCCGATGTTTTTCAGTTACAATCTTATCCGCCGACCGCCGATTCGTCCGTGAACGGCGGCTGTGTATGCAGTCAGCCAGTCTCGCACACGGCCACCATGCCGCACGCAACGCAAGCGTGCGCCACATCGGCGACGAGGACGACGAGGATGAAGATGACGGCACACGGGGCGGCCGCGCCGCAACCGTATCGAGTTGATCGGCGAAAACCTCCGCGCCGGGTTTGTTCAGGCCGTGTGGCCTAACGAATGATTCCAGGAACGAACGGTTGGCGTCCTCGACATCCTGTCCCAGACCATGCCGGCAGAGTTGGGCAAGATGGTCATCGAGGCTGTCGGCTTCGAACAGAAAACCACCCTGGTCCGGTGACAAATGATGATAGTGAAGGGTGCCGGTCTGCGTGCGGCGAAACATCGGATCCTTCACCGTAAATACCGGCCGACCGACGATCGCAGCTTCGATCTGTGCGCTCGTATTGATACCGATAACCGCGACGCAGTGGTACAGGGAATCGTAGTAATCCTGTCTGTCGCTTTCCTCGATCGGGTTGGCGCCGCCCCGGGGAAAAACGAGGACATCGCGGTAGCGGCTGAAATCCGCCTTTGCCCAGATACGAGCATTTTGAGGATGCGGCCGCAAAATGATGCCGGCGTCCCGGATCACCGCATCCCCGCAACCGCGAATCGCGTCGACCCAGCGCTCGACGAATTCTACCTCACGCGGTGCAATAAACTTGGAAGAACCAACGTACAACAGAATCGGGCGCTCCTTCGCGATGCCGATTGCATGGCAAAATTCATCCCGTGATCGTGCGGACCAGGTAAACCAATGGTCATACGTGTGCGCACCGGTGACCGTTATCGAAGGCTCCGGCACGGCATGATGCGCGATCGCCTCCTGCTTCTGCGCCTCATTCCAGACGTTTGTCCAGTCGGGATGGTCGTACAGGGTCCCTTTCGATGTAAGGTGGTCCCAGCTGCCGACCGCCAACACGGACGGAATTCCCTGCCGCCGGGACACCCGCACATAGTCAACCTGGTCGGACCCGAACCACAACAGAGGTGTAACGACAACCAGGTCCGGCTTTTCGTCCGCTACCAATGTGCCGATATCCGGATGCGGCGGCAACGACGATTCCAACACCCCTATCGTCCGCGCCGCGATGCGGCGGCCAAGTGTCGATCGCAACAGCGGCAACCGCATGACCTGCGGAAAAAAACACGGTGTATGTCGCTCCACTCGCTCCCTCAGCAGCGAATCACGGGCATACATGGGCGACAGATAACGCAAATAGTCCAGCCACAGCCGTAAAACGTAGACACCGGCGTGCCACGGATGGTCGGCGACGGCCTTCTGCAACAGGCGAAACTGTACGTTCGGGTATTCACCGTGAATCCTCGATGCGAGTTTCTCCTCGCCAAACTTTCCGGGGCCTTCGTATACCACCAGAATCGCGTGTTGCCGTTTTGCCGCCGCGACAATCGCCGCGTGAAAATTACGCAGAAACCCCAGATGCCGCATCGAAAACAGGATTTTCATAATGCTCCCATCATGGTTGTGCCTTCGCTGTCGAAACGCTTCGGTACAGGGACGCACAGTTGCGGCACAACGGATTCTCTACGTGATTGGAAAGAAACTCATTCCTCAGTGCCTGCATGCGTTCGCCGTTCCACATCGATTTCAACGACACATCGAGAATATTACCGAGCACGATTTTCTTGTCGAAATCGTAGCAGCACGGCACGACGTTGCCGTCCCACGTGACGGACAATTTGCGCCAGGGCCGCCGGCACGTCGGTACGGCGTGTTCCCCACGGCGTATCGTATTGTCGACCAATTGCGCTGCGTAGTCGTTTATCTCGGCTGCACTGCCGTCCCAGGTGACGAAACGCTTGATCAAAAAGCGGTCAATCCCGGGATGCGCCCGCCAATATGCCTGTTGCCGGGCAATGCTCTCCCGGTTCTCATCGAAATCGATCATCGACAGCTCAATGAAGGTGGTGGCGGCTAATGCCTGCCTTTGCGCCAGGAACGCCTCAAGGCGCCGCACGGATACGTCATAAGCCGCCTTCACGCCGCGAATGCGCTCGAACGACGCATCGTCGTGGCCGTCCAGGGAGAACATGATCCACGTCGGCGGCGCTGCAAGAAGGCGTTCGGCAATCCGGGGCTTCAACATCAGCGGGTTAACCGACATGCGCGTTGCCGCGCCGACCTCATTCGCGTAGGCGATAAATCTGTCGAACTCAGGATGCAGTAGGCTTTCACCAAAGTGGTGCAGATCCACACCGCCCGTGGCGGCGCGTTCCGGATTTTCTTCGACATACTGATCGATCGCCTGACGAAATACCTCAAACGACATGTTACCCTGCGCCCGTGTCATGTGCTCCGTACGCGGACACATCACGCATCGGAACGGACATCGGTTAGTAAGCTCGACATTGTCCAGTTCGAATCGGCGTTCGGTTGTGGTCGACAAACGCCGGGCGTTGCGTGCTTCTGCACGTCGTTGCCGCCGCTGTTCCCGTCGCATTCGGGTGCGCTGCAGCTTCCGCAGGCGCCGGCGTTCAAGACGCCTGGCTTCACGGTGACCGGTAAGGTCGTCTCTTACCTTGCGAAGCCCAATGATTATTCTCGCCGACAACACACTCACACGTCGTACTGCATCATGATAGCGCATAGACTGTTATGTCCAGTTCCAGATCTTGTTGCAATCTCAATCACCGTCATAGATGAACGGCGAGCCGTCGGCGATGCCGCGGCAAATGGTATCGAGGCCGGCGCATTGGCCCGGCTCGAGATCGTCGAGACCCGCAATCGCAACGCGAAATCCCGTGTTGCCGGGTACAGGTTCGATCGAGGTCACCGGGATCATCCGACGGAAGAAAAAATGATAGGCATACTTCATCGCGTCCAGGGTTGCCGTCGACGGTGTCACGTCACCACAAGGCAGTGCATCAAGTATTCGCCTGTACGCATCGGGAGACTCGACATCTATTGCGAAGCCCTTGTTGCGGATCCAGGCTTCGCCTGCCACAATTACCGGTATGCCGGCTGCGGCCAGTTCGATCCCCATCTTCGTATTGTAGATCGCTACGGCATTGCACCGCGCCATCACCGCATAGGTACTCACGGAATGTTCCGGCGGAATGACGATGATGTTAGGCGGCAGCTCCCGGAATGCACCGGCAATTTCTTCCGCGACCAGCTGCCGCGACGGCAGGCCGCCACGAATCTCTGCCGGGTGAATCCGGATCAGCAGCTGGACACCCGGTCGATCACAAAAATACTGAATGCTGTAAAGGATCCACTCGAGCATCGTGGAAAACGCGTTCGACTCGTAGTGCAACGCCGCATCCCACATCACACTTGTCAGCAGTCCGACACAGGGCCGGTCAAAGTCGATGCCGAATGTACGCGCAATCTCGTCAAGGTCGACGGACGGACTCTCATGTTGAAACCAGATCCAGTCTTCGCTGCCATACCAACGGCTGCTGAGGTAGGATTTCAACCGCGACTCACGTTCACGCGTCCACACCAGGTCTTGCCAGTTTGATACCGGCTCCGAAATCATCGTGCGATGATAGGTATCGCCATGACTGAAGATAAAGCACTTCGTCTTCCAGGCTGGGTTCCAGTTGGCTACATTTACGCCGTGCCGCCGGCACACTTCACCGACGAGTCCCTGAGGCACGTAAATGCCATGGTGAAACACGGCGGTCTCGAAACGGTGCTGTGCGAGCAGCCGACCGACAGCACCAGCCGCGAGCACGGCCGCAAGAAAATAGCGCCGTAGAATGGAATCGGCGAACGCCTCGCCGGCGAGATCGCCGCGTGCAAAAAACCGCAGCGCCCCGGCATGAGCATGCTCGCCAACCGCGATGCCGTCGGCGGTATACATCGGGATCTCAGCCGACGGCGTGGTTTTCACCAGCCGACGGGCAGCGGCCAGGTCCGCGTCCGGCATATGATCGCCGAACGCATGGACCGTAAACCCGAGGGCTTCGTACATCTTCCGCGCGGGCGGATAGCAGTGGCGGCAATCCTTTTTCGGGCCGAACTTGGAGAATGCGTCCAGATCCGGGAAGATATCATACCAGCAGGCCGAACACGCAGGCAACGTTTCATCGCAAAGCAGGATCTCCACGTTCGCCCCACGCAACGTCAGTGCAACCGCAAGCATGCTCTCCATCGTCGTCCCGCCGAGCTGCGACCCCACGCTCGTCGCCACCAGGATCGGCGTCCCATCGACGACCTGCGCACGCCTTGCCTGCCACCGTGCGAAGTCTTTGCCCAGGAGCCGTTCCCATCTGGGGTGATTTCGGTGGTAACTACGAATGCGCGCTGCCCGACGCAACAGCGGCTGGCCGCGAAAATATTCGCTTTGTTCAATGGCCCGTTTTAGCTGCGCCACCCGTTCCAAAGTCGACGTCGGCATCAAGGAATCTCCGGAATGGGATCGCGGCCCCTGTCGCGTGAAACAACGAGACGTCCGTGTCCGACCATGCGGCGAATGAACAACGAAACAGATGCCATGATCGCAAAAGGCAGAACAACGATCCGCAGCAGCACCAGCGAGAATGACGACCGTTCTGCCGGCGCCGGCACCGCGCCGATCTCTTCGATAACATCAGCGAATCGAGGCGTACATGGCCGATCCACGCCCAACGGTCGAACGAATTCGCTCACGAATCGTTGTGAGCGCAAGCCGCTCGCACTGGAATCGTCCAGGACAGACGCCAGAAGATCCACATGAGCAAACAGAGACTCGCTGTGATGGAGCAGGCCTTCCTCCAACAGATAGTGAAAATGTAGCGTACCCGCCTGAGTGTCCCCGAATTCCGGCGTGGCAAATGTAAATACGGGGCGCCCAAGGATACCTGCCTCGATAAACACGCTGGTGTTCAGGCCTACCACGCCACTGCAGAAATACAGCGAATGGAAATAGTCTTCCTGCGCCTGCTCATCGAGTACGAACCCAGTGCTTACAGTCTCCCAGATGGCAACATTCTCGTACTGCGAGAAATCGACGCGACGCCACGATGCCGCGTTCTGCGGATGCGGCCGGATCAGGATGCCCGCTTTATTCCACGGTGGCGGCGCGTGGCTTCGTACGGCATCAATCCAACGCTCAACCAAATCGATCTCGCGATCATGATACGCGATGAACGACGACGAACAGGCGTAAAGTAAGAACGGTTGGTCGCTGCCGATCCCGGCAGTCTGGCAAAACGACGCCCGCGAAATCGCAGGCGTTTTCTCGAACCAGCAGTCGAAGCACTGCGCACCCGTAACATGAATCGTGTCGGCCCGGATCCCATGCATCGCGATCGCCTCACGTTCCTGAAAACGGTTCCACAACAACACCGCATCCGGTGCGATTCGAATCAACCCTTTGTTACTGAGGTTGTCCCAGCTTTCGACGCACAGGGCACACGGAATACCCCGGCGACGGGCGACTTTTACAACGTCCACCTGCTCTGAACCGCAGTTCACCAGCGGCGCTACCAACAGGATGTCAGGGTCGGCAATGGCAATCGCCGACTCAACCGCGCGATCGCACGGTATCGCACGCTCGACCGGTGTCAAGAATCGCGGGGCGGATGCAGCGATGTCGAGCCCCGGCATACGATGCACGAGGTGCATCACCAGACGGCTGAAAGTCGGGATACGGGCAGCGAAACGAGCCTTCAGTTTCGGCGCATTATCGTATACGGGATCGAAGTACCGGCTGTAATCGACCACCTTGCGAAGGTACAGGGCAAATATCCACCAGAATCCCGTACGCCCCGACGCCAGCTCGTAAGTGATCCCGTGTTTTGCAGCGAGATCGTCGGCATATGCGGTATCGCATTTAAGCGGCGATATTTTGGTCGTCGTGAGATAGAGGTGCACATCGTGACCGCGCGCCGCGAGTTCGGACAGGGCCGACTGAAAATAACGCAGGTGAAGCGGATACGTAACAAACATGATCTTCATTGGGATGGGTTGGTCCCCGTATCGTTCCCGAAGGACCGTGCGATCTCCGCAGCCAGACTTGCGGCATCGAGACGATGCGAGCGAAGCACAACGTCGTTTCGGCCGCAACGGGGAATCTCACGGACACCGAACTTGCGCAGTCGCAGACCACCGCGCGGAAAATGTTCTGCCAGGCAATCCGCAATCATACTGCCCTGCCCTCCGGAAACATAGTGGTTATCAACCGTAAACACCCATCGCATTCCCACTGTCTCCTCACGTAACCATTTGGGGTCAATACGATTGAGCCAGGGGAGGTTGACGACCCGTACGCGTATACCGTGGCTGGCGCGCAGGATCGCAGCCGCATGCCACGCCTCCGTGAGCATCACCGGCCCGTACGCAATCACCACGGCATCCGCACCATCGATAATCGCGACCCCGCGTCCCGGCTGCATCATGTACCCGGAAGGAAGCGAGAACGGGACCGCAACCGGAATCGAAACCAGCCGGATATAACAGCTACCCTGGGCCTGGTTGATACAATAATCGACGACGGCAGCAACCTCGTCGGTGTGGCATGGCTCGATCAGTTCAAGGTTGGGAATCGCTGCGAGCGCAGCGATGTCGCGAACGCACTGGTGCGAGTGCCCGGGCCCGGCAGGCAACAAGCCCGCCAGTGAACCGGTGTAAATGATCTTCGTTTTCTCGGTCGCGTTGTTGTAGATCTGTTCGTTGGGTCTTGCCGACAGAAAACAGGCAAAGGAATGCACCACCGGCAACAGCCCGCTCAGCGCCAGGCCACTCGCCTGCGAGACCATGTCCTGTTCGGCGATGCCGCACTCGACGAAGCGCTCAGGGTATGCATCACGAAACGGAATCAGCCCGCAGTCCAGCACCAGATCGGCGTCGAGCACGACGATTTCGGAATGGTTGCGCGCCTGCCTCAACAGCGCGTCACCGTAAGCAGGAATGAGGCGTTGGGGCTGCAGCTCCGACGGCTGTGCGGACGCGCAGCGGTTCCCGGATTCATCCGGCGCGCGCTGCAGCGCCAGCCCTGCGCCGCCGACCGCCCGCACAAGGCGATCGGCTTCCGCCGCCAACTCATCCATCGCGCAGCGGTAAACATCGGTGTCGGGCGCGCCGCTGTGATACGCATACAATGCCTGATCCGGCGCCATCGCCGTGTGTTCCATAAAGGAGACGCCGCGCCCTTTCACCGTATCGGCGATGATCACTTTCGGGCGGTCGTCTACGGCGCGATTCGCTGCAATGACACCGCCGAATGCAGCTACATCATGACCGTCGCAGCGCGCGACATGCCAGCCGAATGCCGCACATTTCGCTTCGATCGCACCCAAGTCGCTGACACGAGACACCAGGGTGTCGGACTGCACTTTGTTGTGATCGACAATCACGGTTATCTCACACATACCGAGATTGGCGGCCGACGCCAGTGATTCCCATATCTGCCCTTCCTGCAGTTCGCCGTCGCCGGTCATGACGTAGATGTGCCGTCGTCGTCCCACAATACGATCGGCCAGGACCATGCCTTTGGCTTTCGATATGCCCATCCCCAGCGAGCCGGTATTAGCAGCGATACCGGGTATCGCAATATCCGGGTGCCCCGGCAACCCGTCCATACGCCGGAGTCGATGGATGAGATCGAAATCAAGACGACCAATCCCGGTAAGTACTGCGTAAAGTCCGGGAGCATCGTGCCCCTTGGACGAAAAATACACGTCCTCGCAGGCGCCATCGGGCCGGAAGCTCCGCAATGTGTCAAGATACAGCCAGCTCACGATATCAAGACTGCTGAAACTGCTGCCGATATGGCCGGAACCCGCCCGCATGATCATGTACAACGTATTGATCCGCGCGAGGGCGGCGAAGGCACGCACCCGCTCCGTCGCAGCAACATCCGCTGCGACAACGCCGTGAAACACGTCCTGCGACACGTATTGCAGATCAGTCATGGCGGGTGTCCGGGGTTGTCACAGGCTGGATCTCTGGAAGCGTTACCAGTCCCGTTGCAAGCAGATACTCGACGTACGACCAGTCCGCCGGCACGTTGATATCGACGCCTTCGTAGTCGACGGTTTCGAACGGCATCACAACGCTGCCGGCAATAGAACGGCCGGCGAGGACGATACGAGTCCACGCGATCTCCAGCGACGCGTTCTGCACATAGACTTCGGGCAGGGCTTGGTACGGGCTGCTGTGCCAGGGGCGACCGCTGTGTTCGAACGGCAACAGCGGCAGCATTTTGCCGGCGCGCACCACCCACATCTTGCCCGGATGCTCGCGGCACCTCTCGACCGCACGTAGCGAATCCACATCGCACTCGGCCAGAAACACCGACCAGGCCCGACGAATCGTCGCCGCCCGGCGAAACGGACTTGTCGGTCGCAGAATCGCGAAGCAATCGTATAGACAGCCATCGGCGCGCAGTCGGCTTAGGGTGTAGTACACCCAGTCGATGTCCGGTGAACCGCCTGCGGCCATGGCCGCAGGCCGCAGGAACGGCGTCTCGGCGCCGTAGTCGCGTGCGATAGCTGCATAGGACTCGGAGTCTGTGGATACCACCACGCTTTTAAAAATACCGCTTTCCTGCGCCGCGACGATGCTGTAGGCAAGCAAAGGATGACCATTCAGCTTGCGGACATTCTTGCCGGGAAGCCGGTTCGAGCCGGCTCGCGCCGGGATCAATGCAATAATGCTTGGCGTGTCAGGCATGGTTATGAACGTTGGTTACGGGAGGGATAGGACGGATCGGTCGGATCAGTCTGATCGGCCTCGCCACTCCAATCAGTCCCAACCGCATCGCCGCGCTAGAGCGCCTTGGGGTCGACATTGATGTAGACGTCTTTCAACTCGGAGTACACATCGAGCGCCTCCGTTCCGGGTTCGCGCCAACCGTTTCCGGAATGCTTCGGTCCGCCGAACGGCATGTGTGGTTCGCTGCCATATGTACCGGCGTTCACAACCACGGCGCCGGCCTCGACTTTCTGTGTAAACACCTGTGCTCGGTGCAGACTTGCCGTATGAATACACGCCGTCAGGCCGTAGGGCGAGTCATTCGCCATGGCCAGCGCCTGCCGGAATCCCTTGACACGGTACAGGCATGCGACCGGTCCGAACAACTCGTGCGTCGAGATCTCACTGCGCGGTCCAGCTTTCTCGATGAGCGTCGGCGCCATATAAAACCCGTCGCGATGCTCCGAATCGAGGAGTCGCGAGCCGCCGGTGAGTATCGTCGCTCCATTGTCGTTTGCGCGAGAGACGACAGCCACCATGCGCTCGAGCTGTTTGAGATTAATCACCGGTCCGAGATCGTTCTGGTCGGTCGGTCCGAGCGTGAGTTTCCGGGTCCTTTCGATCAGGCGCTCGCAAAACGCGTCGTAAATCGCGTCGAATATAATGATGCGACTGGCCGCCGCGCATCGCTGGCCGGCATTACTGAACGCCGAAAGCAGTGTCCACTCAACAGCTTTCTCCATGTCAGCATCGTCGCAGACCACGAGAGGATTCTTGCCTCCAAGCTCCAGCGACACCCGCGCCAGACGCTGCCCCGCCAGTGCCGCGATCCGTCGGCCGACCTCCGTTGATCCGGTAAAACTGATAAGATCAACAGCAGGATGCGCCACCAGCGGGCCTCCGGCCTCCGGCCCAAGCCCATGCACCACATTCAATACACCGGGCGGAAGCCCTGCATCCGCCGCGATGCGGCTGAAGGCCCAGGCCGTTGCCGGCGTGTCCTCGGCGGCCTTTAACACTGCGGTGTTACCGCAGATCAATGCCGGGAAAACCTTCCATGCCACGTTGGCTATCGGCGTATTGGCAGCAATGATCAAACCCGCCACACCGACAGGACCGCGGATGGTCATCGCCGATTTATTCGGCACCGCGCTGGTTGTGGTCCGACCATATAGTCTGCGTCCCTCGCCGGCCATGAACATACCGAGTTCGACTGCGCCGCCGGTTTCACCGAGAGCGTCCCGCGGGCACTTACCGGTTTCGAGAGCGACAATCGCTGCCACCTCTTCCTGGCGGTCACGAAGCGCCAGCGCAACATCCCGCAGGATATCGCCCCGGCGCACCGGCGTAAGGTCCGCCCACCCCGGCTGTGCCGCACACGAAGCAGCGATCGCGGCCTCCACATCGCCTGTACGTGAGCGCGCAAATGTGCAGATCTCACTGCCGTCGTGAGGATTGCGCTTGCTTAACACATCACCAGATTCAGCTGGGGCCTCACAGCCATTAATGGTGTTCAAAATTACGGCCGGAATTGTCATCGTCCAAGAGTCCTCTTCACTTGTTCATGCCGTCCTCTCACCATGCCGTCCAGCCACCGTCCACAACCAGATTCGCACCTGTCATATACGATGATGCATCCGAGATCAGAAAAACGATCACGCCGTCGTACTCGCCGACCCGCGCCATCCGGCTCAGCGGCGTGCGGCTGCAATACGCTTCGAGAAAGGCATTGTCCTGATTGTCGAACACACCGCCGAATGTGATGGTGTTGGCGCGAACATTCTGGTGTCCCCAGTAGGTGGCTACGTACCGTGTGAGATTCAATATTGCCGACTTCGACGCCGAGTAGGCTACCGGCTTATAAAACGGCGGCCCGGATTCCCGACGGTAGTCATAGATCCGCTGGTCCGGTGATACGATGCCATAGATTGAGCTGATATTGATAATCGATCCTCGGCCGGCTCGTGCCATCGACGCTCCCACAACCTGGCAGCACAAAAACGGACCTTTTATGTTCACATCGAACACGGCGTCCCACGCCATCTCGGGGTAATTCTCGAATGCACCGTTTTCCGCCGTCGAGGCATCCGGAGGGGCGTCCAACCCCGCGTTATTCACCAGAGCGTCCGGGGTACCCCACCTTGCTTCGACCAGGGACAACGCGTCGAGGATGGCAGCTTTGTCGGTGATATCGACTTCAAGGAAACATACATTCGATTGGTGCGCCTGATCGCCGAATCGAGCTTGAACAACTTCCGGATTACAGCAAATGTCAAACACCGCCACATTCGCGCCCCTCGCGATCAGAGCGAGGACGTATCCGCGGCCCAACCGCCCCAATCCGCCGGTGACGATCACGATCTTATCCTTAATATCAAAACAATCACGCGCCATCGGGCCGACCGTCTTCGATCCACACGTATCTTATGAGATCACATACCTCACGCACGGCCCCGTGACCACCGGCAGCGCGGGTCGTGTACACGCCGAGCGCAGCCACGTCCGGGTGCGCGTCGCACACCACGATCGGCAGTCCCACACAGCGCAGACAGCATGCGTCATTGATATCGTTGCCGACGAATGCGACCTCGTCCAGGCTGCGGCAACCAACCATATCCAGATGCGTCTCCAGCGCACTGCTTTTGTCGAGACAACCTTGCACCCATGCGATGCCGAGCTTCCGGCAGCGTGCCTCAACAACCGGATTGGTCTCACTCGAAATAACCACTGTCGCCACACCGAGTCGCTCAAGGCGCGCGGTCCCAATGCCGTCGCCGCGCCAGCACCTTATCGACTCTACGCCGTGTTGATCCACAAAAACAGTGTTGTCGGTGAACACACCGTCGAAATCAAAGGCCACCAGGCGAATAGCGAGTATACGCTCCGTCAATTCGGACGATAATTGATAATCCATCCCGGCAGTGTTCATGAGAGACACTCCAATGTGAATGCCTCATCGGCCTCCAGAGTGCGCGAAAGCGTCCCGCCGATTACTGCGTCGATCGCGTACGGCGGTAAGCCTTCTCCGGGTGACTTGATGGCGACGTCGGCAGCAGTGACAACATGACCGACAGCAAGACCACGCGACGCGACCAGTTGCTTGCCCAGCTTACGAACGGCAGCCGCTTCAGAAGGATACGGCCTTTTGACGCCGTCGCCCAGGGCGGCACGGGCGCGGCGCAGATCACGGACCAGCTTGCGCAGCCCCGGTCGCTCGAGCGAAAATGCGTGGTCAGTGCCCTTTGACGCACGATCGAGGGTGAAGTGTTTCTCGATCACACGCGCACCGAGTACATACGAGACAAGCCCCATGGCGATGCCGCTGTCATGCCCGGAATATCCGATAACGGTGTCTGGATAGCGCTCGCGATAGGTCGAGATCACACGAAGATTCAGCTCCTCATAGGCAGGTGGATATCCGGCCGTGCTCTGCAGCAGGCAGATCCGATTGTTTAGCGATCGAACCGCGTCGACCGCGCGGTCGACGTCCTCGATCGTCCCGCCACCGGTACTGATAAGCATTGGCTTCCCGAACGCCGCGACGTGGGTGAGGAGGGGAATATTGACCAGGTCGGCCGATGCAAACTTGTATGCCGGCATATCGAGGCGGTAAAGAAAGTCCGCGCTCGGTATGTCGAAAGCTGTGGCAAAAAACGTGATTCCTATGGAGTCAGCATAGACCTGGAGGACACGATATTCGGCTTCACTAAACTCGAGATGCTCACGGTGCTTACCATACGTAGCGCCATAGCTGTTCTCGTTGTCATACGGCCGGTCGTAATAGGCGCGCGTAAAAAGCGATCGATTGTCTCGCTTCTGCAGCTTCACGGCATTGGCGCCACACTCGGCAGCCGCCTTGAACATGGCCTTGGCGATTGTGATATCGCCTTGATGATTGTGACCGATTTCGGCGATAACATACGCATCACTACCGTCGTCTATGTCGCAAGAATCGATTGTAAGTGTTCGCGTCATTCCCGTTTCCCCAATCTTCGACCCGGTCCGATACATCGACGCGGCAGACATGGCGTTCGCGATTGATGCCTCAGGAGCGGTCGATGCAAAGGCGATACAGTACGCCGGGCCTCACGAAATAAAAGCAACGAGACCCAGCCAATTCCAGGAACGACATAGACTTGTCGCGGCGTATCACCAAGGGCATAGTAGTATGCGTCTGACGCAGCGGATGATCTTGTGCGATACGATAACGCATGCGAACCACCGTCGCCGTATTCTTAACAAGGAATCATTGGCGCCGCGGCGTGAAACCCACACTGAAGTGTGAACTCCAACGTCATGTCTTGCAAAGGACGGTCATTATTCAACGTCATTGCATGAGTACACGACCATGTCTTTACCTGCGACGATTTGTTCTGGAACACGATATTTTGGAAACGAATTGAACGCAGCCCACCCCGCGTTTTTCGGTGCAGAGTCGCTAAAACGCCCAAACAACAATCAGGAGCCATAACATGCACAACATCATCACGAGCTTTCGAACCATGGCTGTAGCGACAGCCGTTCTCATTTCATTCATGCAGCAATCGGCGTGGTCGAGGGACAGGCCGCCAAGAGGCGGTGATAAGGAACAGAATGCGCCTGAAGAATCGGTAACTATTGATAAGGTCGTATTCTCCGAAGAAAACGGTATTTTCAAGTTTACTGAGTACAACCCGAGCAATAACAGGAAATATGGCCAGAAAATTCGCAAGGTGACGTATATACGACCGAGTGCAATCGTTTCGATGGAACTTGACGTTATTAAGGACAATCCATATCTGATTATCACGACGGAGAATAACCTGAATCAGGACAAGGTATTTCGGATTCTCGTTGAAGATATTGACGATACACAACGGAAAATCGACAAAATTCTCAGTCGAACAGACAAAAATTTGCTGCACGGTGTGAATCCGAAGTAACGACGATATATCTCCGGGTCACGCAATCCAACTTGACGCCGAGCAGGAGCCTACACATAAACACTGAACATAGAAACACAACATACTGGCGTAAGAACCTGCAGTACCTGGCGGTACTGTTATGCCTGTGGTTCGGTGTGTCGCTGGGGTGCGGGATTCTCTTTATTGACACTCTGGATCGCTTCGAGATTGGTGGATTCAAGCTCGGCTTCTGGTTTGCACAGCAAGGATCGATCTACGCCTTCGTCGCGATCATTTTCACGTATGTCTTTTTGATGAATCGTCTCGACAAGCAGTACGAGGCCGACAAGCGGGACGACGCCTGATGGCCGAGGGTATGGACGTACGAACCTGGACATTGTGATTCTGCGGACGTCGGTGCGGAACCCGGCGGGCAATGAATCGGGGCCAATACGTCGGTTTTGTGTTCATGACGCGGAAAAAGCACCAGCTAAAGCTTTGAGGTCCAAGGAAGTGCGTACGATATTGCCGACTGCGATGATCAATGTATAACGCCGAATACCGACATTGTATGTACCGGCTCCAGGTGGCGCGCCCGATCTGGCAGCCTGAGTCGCTCTTCGGTTCGAACGGTGCAGAACCCGGCTGAGCGGCAAGTAAAAAACCGGAAACACTGACGGACATGTCCCGGCTGAAGCCGGGTAAAGGCTTCCGACTGAAGTCGGTACTCAGAGGATTCTTTAGTGTTGCGTTTCCATTCGATCGGCAACGTCGATCGCCATTGTTCTTGCCGGGTGCCTGGTAGAGGTTCCGGTCAGTTCGACAAGGTCCTCTGCATCCTCGCTTGCCTCTATGAGCCAGCGACGACGAGCCTCGTCCTGAGTCCACGCATCCGCATGGTCACATCGATCGAGTGCGATCAAAAGCTCGGTCGTAGATTGTGGACGCCGTTCCGGCTGCTTTTCGAGACAATGCAGTATCACTGATTCGAAGTCTGCCGAGATGCGATTGCTGCACCGTTTGGACGGTGCTTCCGGCGTATTGCTGAGATGAGCCTGAAACGTTTCGTATGCACTTTTTTCCTCGAACACATTCGTTCCGGTTACCAGAAAATACGCTAATGCTCCCAACGAATAGATGTCGCTCAATTCGTCGACACAGTCGGGTGTTATAATGCTTTCGGGCGACATGTATGGCGGTGTCCCCGCCAGTTCGGAGCCGGTCGAGGGTGCCTCGAAGGGATTGTTTTCATCGATATTCTTGACAATCCCGAAGTCAAGCAGCTTGGCGAACCCGAATATCCCGCCGCGCTTGCAGATCATGACATTCGCCGGCTTGATGTCGCGATGGATCAATCCGCATTCGTGCGCTTCTTCCAACGATGAGACGACCTGCGCGAGTATATAAATCACCCGTGCCTCCGGCAGCGCGCCGAAGCGTTCCACCAGTTCCTTTAGATTGAGTCCCGGCAGATACTCCATTGCATAATAAAAAATCCCTTCAGGCGTCCGACCGTAGTCGTAGACCACGATCGTGTTCGGATGCGACAGTTGACTCGTGAGCTGCACCTCCTGCTCGAAGTAATCGAGAATCTGCTCGTTCACTTTCCTGGGTTTCAGGAGCTTCACAGCCGTTGGCCGCCGCAACATCGCGTGACGGGCGACATAGACTTCGGCCATGCCACCGGTACCGATCTGCCGGTGAAGCGTGTACTGTCCGAGCTTCTTGACCTGGGACAGGGCCTGACTGCGTTCGAGACAGTGGTTTATTCGCGCCTCAAGCAAGGTGGGATTGAATGGCTTCGTAAGATAGTCGTCGGCACCGATACGAATGCATTCTACAACTTTCTCGATCGCCTCGTTTCCGGACAGCATGATCACCGGTACACCGGCCCGCCGTGGATCGTTCTTTAGCCGCGACAACAACGTGAGCCCGTCCATATTCGGCATGGTGAGGTCCAGCAGAATCAGGTCGGGGTGATGTCCGCCATCGAGCAGCTCCAGCGCACAGTTACCGTCGTTTGCAACGACGGATTCATGTCCCAGGGTGTCGACAAAGTCTGCCAGGATACTCTGGTAGATCCGGGTGTCATCGACAATCAAAATGTTGGACTTCTGGACGGACATAATGGCTGACAGCCCTATTCTGATCCATTCATGAATATTTCCCGAATCCGCGAAATCTTGCGGCGTATCAACGCGACCATTTAGGCATTACGTGCACCGCGAGTCGCGTACGCGAAATTAACGTTATGCGACGCGCGTACGTGTCATTCATGATACCGATACTCGGTTATGGTGTCAAATCGATTATTCTCACTGTACTCGCCGGCATCATCTGTGAAAGTCGCGTCAATCTCCCTGCCGATTTCGACCCGGTACGGCAGCATCGTGTGCGGGTCAACCACAAAGTCTGCGGTGTGGGTGACGTCGAAGGCGACAAGATGAGACTGTCCGGAATCGGCTGTCAAGGATCGATTGAGTGCAACAATCGCAGCCTCTCGCGATTCCGTGGACGTCGGCTGTGAGCGAAAAGACAGCCGCACGCATGCATCGGCGGCGCCGGCGCCGATACACGGCGTATGATCGAGCAATGTATACGTCGCAGTCATGGGTACGGTCAGGTTTCCGAATTCCGGAAAGACGTGATCGTATTCGGCGGCTACGGGTTCGCCGGGGGTGAGCGTCATCCCGCACCACACGCCGACATCGCGCTGCCAGCGTTCAGCAACCGTTCGCGACATAAGATCCGCAGAATAGAAATAGTCGGCGACCGCTTCCGCCTCCGCGAGATTTTCGCGTTCGAATTGCGCAAAGGTCGACGTAACTGCCTTCACAGCGTCGCTACGATAGGTCGGAAAATCGACAAGGCCGGCGTATCGGCCGTCTGCGGTCACGCGGAACGGCGGCGATGCGTTCTCGATTCGCATCATCAGTACCTGCAGCGCCAAATGGTAACCCGTGAGCGCATGGTCCTGATCGTAGTCCACGGCTACATCGAGGTCGTTCTGACGGATCAAGAACGTATTTCCTTCCTGCGTGGCGGCAAGGCGATACCGGCCCGTAACCGTTTTTGCGTTTGTGAGGTCGTTCTGCGACCGGTAACGGCGCTGGCGAAATGAGACATCTGCCGCGATATCCGGCGGCCAGTTAAACGTCAGCGTGACCCGTCCGTTCTGGTGCCCTGCCGACATACCGGCCGGCGCCACCGTGGATCCGGGCGGCGACAGTCTGGTAGCCGGCACGGGTTGCGCCAATCGATCCTTCGGTCGCGTACGCTGCGGCAACGCCGTAGCATCGTCGCCAAACAGCGTTTCCGGAAAATACGTCATAACACGCTCGCGGCGATCGTTATCTGTGGTCCGGCAACCGCCGAGTAGCAGACATGCCGCAGACAGGAATGTGGCCCACGTTCGCGACCATCGGAAAAACCTGATTATGGGTATACTCAACATTCGGATACCTTTCGTAAGCGTAGGAACACGACCGTCCGGTCCGCATCCAATGTCGTTCAATTAACCATCTTCGTTGGCATTCACAGCGTCAGATGTGCTCATTCCGCTTGCGAGGCGCTGGAAAAGCCATCCCGCTGAGCGGGATGAACTCCAACGAGGATCGCATTTCCATATCTTGCGAATAAGGACTTAAATCAACGACGTTGGGGCCGCGTCGGCCGCGACGGTGCTGTCAAAGCAGGACGGTGACGTCGCACAAGATACCATCAAGATGCGAGGTTTTGCAGCGATCCGCAGAGTTAATCTGTGGCGCGCCGTCTGCGACGTCAGACTGGTCCGACCGGTCCGACCGACTATTCCGAACGTGCAATGCGCTTTTCCGCCGGCGCGAGCGCCGCGTTCTCGTCCCCTGCGAACGGCACGCCGGTAATACTATCCTGCCATCCCACCCATCGGCGTATGTCGTCAAGTATCATGTAGTTTATCGGGATAAGCAGCAGCGTGATCGCGGTGGCAAACAGAATGCCGAAACCAAGCGAGACCGCCATCGGTATCAGAAACTGAGCCTGCGTGCTCTTTTCGAATATCAGCGGCATTAACCCGCAGAACGTCGTCAAAGATGTCAGGAGAATCGCCCGAAACCTGGCAACGCCGGCAGCGCTAACAGCGTCGGCGAGAGCCATACCCTCGCGGCGTCGACGATTGATATAATCGACCAGCACAAGACTGTCATTCACAACGATACCGGACAACGCCAGGATACCAAATATACTCATCATGCTCAGAGGCATCCCCATGATAAAATGTCCCAGAATAGCGCCAATCAGGCCGAACGGAATGACCGACATGACGATTGCCGGCTGGCTGTAGGATCGAAACGGAATCGCGAGCAATGCATATACGGCAAAAAGAGTGAAAAACAGCCCGGCAAAGAGGCTCGCAAACTGATTTCGCTGGTCTTTGGCTTCACCCTCCAGCGTTGAATGCACATCCGGATATTTACTCTTCAGTTCGTGGAGGAACGTCGTCATATCGCGATTAATATCTCGTATATCGACAGCGTCCTTATTCACATCGGCCGTCACGTTCACGGTACGATTGCGATCGACGCGGCGAATTGTCGAGTAGCTGCGCCCGATATCAAGCGTGGCAATCTCATTGAACGGAACCATGTCTCCGGCCGGCGTCAATATCCGCATCGACGCGAGATTCGCCAACGACTCGCGGTGATGCCTGGGATAACGTACCATCACGCGAACGTCGTTTCGCCCGCGTTGTATACGCTGCACCTCCCGGCCGAAAAACGCATCCCGTACGGTTTTCGCCATCATTTCGGCAGAGACACCCAGCAGCTCCGCCTTTGGCTTCAGGGTGAGCTTGATTTCCTCCTTACCCCCCTGGAACGAATCGGATATATCATATACACCGGCATACCCGCCCATGCGCACCTTCACCTCGTCCGACATATTGACGAGATGCTCGAAATGGGTCCCGGTAAGCTGTACGTCAATCGGTTGCCCGCCATGCCCGATCTCTGCACGAAACGACACCTCGCCCGCGCCCGGTATGACGCCGATCAACTCCCTCCACTCACGCACAAGTTCGGAGCTGGTGACCGTGAGACGCCGCGACTCCGGGGGCATGATCTCCATGAGGACGGAGCCAAGGTGGGATTGGCCGCTGCCGGGACCGGTGGTACCAAACAACGACATCATGCCGGTTATGATACTCTCACCGGTGCCGGGATCGATGTGGCGCTGCTGTAGTTCCGCCGCGGCTGCGGTGATGCGTTCGACATGCGCACGTGTCGTCGCAAACGGCGTTCCCAGCGGCATTTCCAACGTCGCCTGAGCCATTTCACTCTGCACCCGGGGAAACGGAAGAAATCGCATGCGTCCGCTGATCACCGTCGAGATAACCAGGATTCCGAAGCCGACGAATATGGCAAAGACGACGTAACGGCGGCGCAGTGATCCCGATAACAACGGCTGATAATAGGTGCGAATGACCGCTTCCAGGCCGTCGGCGATCCGCCGCTGAAAACGACGAAACGGGTTCGACGACGCCCCGGGTTCGACGCGCATGTGTTTGAGGTGCGCCGGCAGGATCAGCTTCGATTCGATGAGGGAAAAAATAAGCACCGGGATCACGATCATCGGAATCTGCGCCATGATCGCGCCTCGTTCGCCGCCCATCATCAACAGCGGAAGGAACGCGGCTACTGTCGTGAGAACGCCGAACGTAACCGGCACCGACACTTCCTGAGTCCCCAGGATCGCGGCATCGGTCGGTGACTCGCTGCCGGCCCGCAAGCGCGTATAGATGTTTTCCCCCGTGACGATAGCATCGTCAACAACGATGCCGAGCACGAGAATAAACGCGAACAGGCTGATGATATTGATTGTAACGCCGGTAAACGGCATCGTGATGATGGCGCCCATGAAGGCAACCGGAATGCCGATACATACCCACAGAGCAACCGTGAAACGCAGAAACATTGCCAGCAGAAGAAAGACAAGAACGCCGCCTTGGGCCGCACTGACAATCAGTGTACGCAATCGTGATTTCACAATCTTCGACCGGTCCCGCCAGTAATCCAGCTTCACTCCCGGTGGCAAAATCGACTCGGCATGGTCGATGTAATCCTTTACCGTATTCGCAATCGTAATGGCATTTTGATCGCCGACACGCTGAATGTCAATAACCACGCAGGGCTGCCCGTCGAACCATGCGAAAAGCGGCTCTTCTTCGAATCCGTCATGAATCGTCGCGATGTCCCCCAGCGTAAGGCGAACGCCATCCGTATTGACGATAATCGGGATGCGGGCAAACTCGGCGCTGGTATAGCTCTGTTCCTTTGTACGCAGCAGGATCTCGCCTCCATCAGTTTTGATAGAACCGGCAGGCAGATCCAGCGAGGAACGGCGAACGGCAACGGCAATATCATCGAATGTCAACTGATGCCGCTGCAACGTCTCCTCATCAATATCGATTGAGATTTCGTACGGTCGAACCCCGGTCAAGGCGGCCTGTGTGATACCGGGCAAATCGAGTATATCATCGCGCACCCGTTCGCTAACGCGACGTAACTCGTCCTCCGGCAGCGCGCCGGACACAACCACGCTGATCACCTCCATTCGCCGCTGCGAGTAGCGGTACGAAGGACGCTCGATTTCGTCTGGGAACGTCGTGATCGCGTCCACACGATTTTTGATGTCGTCAAGCAAGTCCCGCGGTTCAAAACCCTTTGCAACCTCGACGGTCACGGTGCCCTGACCTTCAGCGGCTGTGGAAATAATCTCTTCGATTCCAACCAGGTCCTGAATCGCTTCCTCGATCCGAATTACCACGCCGTCTTCTACCTCGGACGGCGTGGCGCCCCGGTAACTTACTTCGACGACCACTTTATCTGCTGCGATATCCGGAAACACTTCCAGTACCAGCTTCCCGGCCAGCGTGCGCAGTCCCACGGCCACGATCAGGATCATCAACAAATTCGCGGCAACATGATTCCGCGCAAACCAGCTGATAGCCCCGCTCACGGCAACTCTCCCGCGTCTGCGTTCCCGTCTTTGCCTGAGACAGCGGGATCGCCATTTTCAGCAGTCGATGACGGCAGCGGCGTTCCGGTCTCCACACGCACGGTTACCGAAGCGCCTTCAACAGCAAACGGCAACGCCGTCAAACACAACTGTTCACCGGCGCTGATATTATCCTTTACCACGACGACTCCACCTTCCGTCCAAATCGGATCGATCGAACGCCGACGCAAGGTGCCCGCTGCATCGATAATCAAAATCTCGTTGTCCTGGCGTACCGCCGACAGCGGCAGGACAAAGACGTCATGCAGGACGCGACCTTCGATTTCTGCATTTACGAATTGTCCGACAATGAGCGGTGTCGTCCCGCCATCATTCGCGGCGTAGGGGTCGTCGATGCGTACGGTTACGAATAGCTGTCTGGTCTTGGTGTCATAGGCGCCGTCCGTTCTCACAACGCGACCGGACCACGCGTGTGTGTTGCGCCCGATCCCGCGGGTAAGGACAACGTACGGAAAAGTCGCCGGATCGGCATTACCGCCATGGTCCGGCAGCTCGAGATGGGCGAGATCGTGATCCGAAAGCGGCAGGCGAACCTCGGCGTAGTCCGCGGCGTAGATCCGCAGCACACCGGTTCCAGGAGAGACGAATTGCCCAATATCGGCGGTTTGCTCCATGACGCGCCCGGCATACGGCGCCTTGATAACGGTGCGTTCAAGGGCAACCTGCGTATCCATAACACGCGCCTCGGCCGAGCGCACCGCGGCCGAGGCAGCGGCGAGCCGCGATTCGGAGAGCGTGACATCGCGACGCCTTTTCGCCAGATCCGCTCGCGCTGCTGCCAGATCCGCCTCCGCGGCGGTAATGTGGGGCACGCGTAAGACGAGCGGATCCGCCGTAACATCCGGATTCAGGCGGCGCCAATCGGCGTCCGCCTGCGCTGCTCGCGCCCGCTCTTCGGCTAATCGCAACGCTGCCTGCGCGACAGTTGCTTCCGCCGTCGCAATGTCGGTATCGAGATTCTGCACCAAAATCTGTTCCCTGCTGAATTGATACGTTGCCTGAATGAGATCCGAGTCGGCCGCGATCGCGGCCGACTCGTAGTCACGTCGGTCGATCGACATCAATACCTCGCCTGCTGCGAAAAAACTGCCCGCCCGCGCGTTGGCCGATACGGCCACAATCTGCCCGGACACCTCGGCAACCAACGTCGTTTTGGTGGACGGTTCGACCGTACCGCGCGAAACAATTTTCACCTGAAAACCCTGCGGTTCGAGGCGTTTTGCATCTACGGTGACCTCGGGACGCGGCGGCGGTCGACGGTCCGGCTCGGGTTTGTTCGCAATCATCCAGTACGCAGCAGCGGCGCATACTGCGATAATGACCACGGGTACGGCAAATCCATTTGTCTCGTTCATCATAAAACCACCATTGTCGTTATTATTCGGGTTTCGTGGAGCCGACAGGGGCCGCGGCGTCATCGGACGACGGCAGAAAGGGTCCGCCCAGCGCCAGGTACAGATCCAACCGACGTTGTAACTGACTGTTTCGTAAAGCGATAACAGCGCTCTCGGCGGCAAATGTCTGACGCTGCGTTGAGAGCACCGTGTTTACATCCTCGAGCCCCTTCCGGTATCGCTCCAGCGCCAACACTTCGGCCTGCGTTAGTTCGGTACGGGCGGCGTCAAGCGCCGATCGCTGTTCTTCCAGCGTCGCGCCGGCAACGAGGGCGCGTTCGACTTCACTGAATGCAACGAGCACCGCGTGGGCGTAGTCGGCGACCGCCGCGTCGTATGCTGCGTGCGATACCGTTCGCCGGGCCGCAAGCGTTCCGCCGCGGAATACGGGTTGCACAAGGCCACCGGCGATGTTCCACACCAGAAAGTTCCAATTCAACAGGTTCCGCAACGCGTCGCCGCTGGTACCGCCATTGCCGGTCAGCCGAATGTCCGGGAGATAATTACGTGATTCGTCTTCCTGCCGTTCGAGAGCTGCCTCGAGCGTCTGGTGCGCAGCAATGAGATCGGGCCGCCGTGATAACAATTCAGACGGAAGGCCGGCCGGCACAACCGATGTGATCTCCGGCAAGACCGTGTCGGCAGAGATTTCAGCGGCGGGGTAGCGTCCCAGCAACACCTCAAGCGATCGCAGGTTGTCGTCCATCACGCGCCGGCGGACAATCAGATCGCTCTGCGCATTGGCGACATCGGCCCGTGCAAGATGCACGTCGAGGGCGGAAGAAGTACCGGCGCGCTGGCCCGTTTCGATGATATCCAGGCTGTTTTTGAAACTTGAGACACGCCGTTCGGCCAGCTCAATTTGAAGCCGCGACTCAACCGCGGTGTACCACAATCTCGCGACGGCGGCAGCCAACGACAGCTGCGCGGCCTCGAAGCCGGCACGGGTAGACAGGAAATCGGCAACTGCAGCGTTGACGCGGTGTCGACGACGCCCCCAGACATCCAGCTCCCAATTGACGGCAACACCGACATTGTAGTTGTTCGTTCGGCTGCCGGTGATCTGAAAACCCGACGAGGACGTACGCTGTGTTCGCGATGCGTTGGCATTCGCGTCGATCTGCGGCAAACGACTCGCTGTCTGCAGGCGAATCCCCGCGAAGACAGCTTCCATCCGTGCCCTCGCCGCCGCCAGGTTGTGGTTGTACTGCAACGCTTCCTCAATCAGGCCACGTAGCGTTGCGTCCCTGAAATCGTCAAGCCAGGCATCGGGCCGGTACGGCGCTGCCGAATTCCGCGCGGCGGTCCACGATTCCGGCGGCATAGCCGCTACACGGGGACGGCCGGTACGATCGAGCGCACCCACGCACCCGGAAAATGCAGCAAGGCTTACGACAAGGAATGCAAAGGATACGAACCTGCTCACGTTTCGATTCCCGCCGTTACGAATTGAACAAGTCGCGGTATCATCTCATCTATTTTATCCGAGGTGCAGTGACCGCCGGAGATCATCGCGAGTCGGTCCTGTGCCGTCAAAGCACCGATCATCGCACCGAGCATGAAGTGGAAGCGCCAGTAGATCTCCGTCCGATCGAGTTGCGGCATCGCTTCGGAAAATGCATTCAGGAATGCGTCACATGTTTCGCGAAAGAACACATCGAAAACTTTGTGTTTCAACTCCGGGCTCTCAGAGAAAGTACGCCCGAGTATCGCTGCGAGTTGGCGCGAGTCACCGGTGGTCCGATGCAAATCGATAATCGGCAGCAGAAATGCATCGACAACGGAACGTGCAGCCAGTCGCCCTGATCTCCCTTGCCGTGCGCTGTTGAGGCGACGACAACGATCCTCGTTCAGCTGCTGCAGCCGGTTCTTCAAAATGCAGAGGAACAGCTCCTCCTTGGATCCGAAGTGATAGTGGACCGCACCAAGATTTGCGTCGGCAGCAGCGATGATATCCCGGATCGACGTGGCAGCATAGCCCTTCTCGGCGAACAACGCCTCCGCCTCGCGCATGATCCTGGTGCTGGTGTCAGTCGTCATAAAATTATCCGATTCGGTGTCTTCGACCGTAAGGCCGCTGCATCCGGCAACGATGCATGAGCGCTGCCGACGTCTTCCCGCAAGATTAAAACAAACGTTTGAATGAGTGGACCATTATCTACCCCGGGAGTTCCGTCTTTACAAGCGTGAACAGTCATCAACCAATTGGAACATGCACCAAACGTGAACTTAATTTCACAAATTCCAACAACACGCCGAGGGTAGCGCGCTTGAAATATCGCGGTGCGTCTTTTATGGTACACCCATTGGAATTGTGTTGTTATTCCGGATGCCGGTACGGCAGTTGTTGGCTTAGGATTTTTCACTCAGCATGTAACGTGAACACCAAACTAAAATCCGAGAATCAGCGACGTTGGATACCGGTTGCATCGTCCGCACCGTCGGATACCAAAGGGACTGTGAGATAGGCAAATGGTCACGCGAACCATTGTTGTCGCAAGCAACCTGTCTCATTAAGCATCGTCGTGGTGAATCATGACACCGACACCTAAGATTTTAGTCGTGGATGACAGTAGCGAGCAGCGGAAGATCATCATACGGCTGCTGCGCGACCGTCACTATGACGTGGTGGAAGCCGAGTCCGGAAAGGGCGGCCTCCAGGCCATGGCAACGGAGCGACCGGATCTGGTGATCTTGGATGTCTCCCTGCCTGACTTAGCCGGAACGGAAGTTTGCAATCGGATAAAATCAGATCCGGCTCTGCGTCGGACTGTCGTCATTCTAATATCGAGTCATCACCGTTCGTCCGAGGTTCAGACCGAGGCGATGAACGCCGGCGCCGACAGCTATGTCGCGCGGCCGATTCGGAACCGTGAGCTGCAGGCCCGGATCGACGCGATGATACGCCTGAAACAAATCCAGGATCTCGCGCAACAGCGGGCGGACATGCAGGCAGCGCTTGCTTCTTTCACCAAATTCTCCATGACCTGTGAAAAGCGTTCCGGGCTGTTCAACCGCTGCGTCAGTGACCTCGTCACTGCAAACTCAGGCTTCAATCTCAGCATCTGCTACGAGGCCCCTCCGGATGCAGGCGACGTGGTTGTTCGTGCCCGGTATGGATCGGAAAAAGAACGGCTCAGAACGCGCGTGAAGCACGGCGACTACCGCACCTTTGCCGATCGTTTCGTCGCCGAACCCGCGACGATCGGCGACGCTGGACGAAACGCGAAGATTGTTGCCGACCTGGTCGCGAAACACCGCAACACATTGGGCCCCGGCCTGTGCATTCCCGTGCAAACGGATGACATCTTCTACGGTGGCGTCGCGGTGTTTAACGACGACCCGAGCGCCGTATTCACTGGCGAAGACCTGGGATATCTGCAATCGGTGGCGACTGTGCTGCACATCGCCTTGCGCCACAGGCATCAGCAGGAGGCGTTGAAGGCCAGCGAGTGCCTGCATCGGACACTGTGCGAGGCGTCGCCTGCGGGCATCTTCCGTGCCAACCCGGACGGGCGGTTGACATACGCCAACGCGAGATGGATGGAAATAACAGGAATACCATGGCGTGAGAACACCGATTGGTTGACGTGCATCCATCCGAATGATCGGCAAACAGTAGCGGACTGGATCTCCACTTGGCGTAACCAGGCCGACGTATTTTCCAGCTCTTTTCGGATTCGGCAGCCGGGCGGGGCCGAACGCTGGGTATATGTACAAGTGGCGAAAGATCGATCGGGACGGTCGCTGCACGGCTTTGTGGGGACGATGACAGACCGCACCCGGCACAGGGCAGATGAAGATGCGCTCCGCGTGAAGGACCGCGCCATGGCCGCGTGTGCCAACGGCATCCTGATTACCGACGCGACCTCGCCGGAGAATCCGATCATCTACAACAATCCTGCTTTCGAGCGAATCACGGGCTATACCGCGGATGAGATTATCGGCAGAAACTGCCGCTTTCTACAGGGGGACAATCGCGACCAGCCACAACTCGATGAACTCCGTGACGCAATCGGCAAGGGCGTGGGCTTCCACGGTGTGCTTCGCAACGTACGCCGCGACGGCGAACCATTCTGGAACGAACTTACGGTCACGCCGGTGACGGATACGAGTGGCCATATCGTCAACTTTATCGGCATACAGAATGATATCACGCGCAGAAAACAGGCCGAAGATGCGCTGGCGCACGAAACCGAACGCCTCAAAATAACGCTGCATTCGATTGGCGATGGCGCCATTACGACGGATGTAGGCGGCAGGATCGAGACGATGAATCCCGTCGCCGAACGGCTAACCGCCTGGCCGCTGGCCGATGCAAGAGGCCTGCCGTTACCCATGGTGTTTCGCATTATCAATGAGCGCACCGGGGACATCGTCGAAAATCCGGTGGACCGGGTGCTGGCGACCGGGAAGATTGTTGGTCTGGCAAACGATACGATACTTATCACCCGTGATGGTGATGAACGCATTATTGCCGACAGTGCCGCACCGATACACGATGCACACGGTGATCTTATCGGCGTCATTTTGATATTTACCGACATCACAGACCGCTGCAGGATGGACAGGGAAATGCAGAAGGCCCAGAAACTCGAGTCGCTGGGCGTCTTTGCAGGCGGCATTGCCCACGACTTTAATAATCTTCTGATGGTGCTCATGGGCACCATCTCGATCATAAAACTTGATGTCCGGAACGAGCCGCGACTCGCGGCCCGACTCGAACGAGCCGAAGTCGCATGTGATCAGGCGCAACGGCTCACCCAACAGCTCCTGACCTTTGCGTCAGGCGGTACGCCGAGCAAAGAATCCGTTGATACAGCCGAGATGCTGCGAGAAGCTGCTGACTTTGCCATCCACGGATCGAATTGCCGCCTGGACAGTACATTCTCGCCGAAGCTGTGGCGTCTCGACGCGGATCCGGGACAGATTTCACAAGTAATCCAAAATCTAATTTCCAACGCGAACCAGGCCATGCCGGTTGGCGGCGTCATCACGCTCGCAGCGCGGAATACGGTGATCAAAAAAAAGACAACTGTACCGCTTCCGCCGGGACGCTATATCCGGTTGACGATCAAGGACGCCGGCATCGGTATCACGACAGAGCATATTGAGCGCATTTTCGACCCGTTCTTCACGACGAAACAGAAAGGCAGCGGACTCGGTTTGTCGGTGGTGTACGCAATCGTGCACCGGCACGGCGGTCATATTGCGGTACAATCAAAACCCGGACAAGGCACGACGTTCCAGATTTATCTTCCGACCGCGGCCCGCTCTAAAACTGCCGAAACGCCGCGCTTCGACAAACCTCTCAAGACCGGTAGCGGCCGTATTCTGGTGATGGATGACGACGAAAGCATACGTGTCGTCGTGCAGGAAATGCTGCGGCAACTCGGCTACGAGAGTGATGTTGCCGGCGACGGATATGAGGCCTGTCGCATGGCGGATTCGGCAGCTGCTTCCGGCGCGCCGTACCGGGCTGCGATCCTGGATCTCACCGTACCGAACGGACTCGGGGGCAAAGACGCGAACCGCCTGCTGAAAGCCAAGTTGGCCGACCTCCACACGATTGTCGCCAGTGGGTACTCGAACGATCCGGTGCTGGCCCATTACCGGGCCCATGGATTTGACGCGCGAATCAGCAAACCCTTTCAGATCGAAGATTTGGCCGACATCCTCGACAGCCTCCCGCCCAAGGCCGCGAAATCATCCGCTGCGAAGAAGCGCGGCTGATCGCGTCCGCCGCTACGCCCCCCGAATCCTAGGTCCCGGACATGCCGCGCGCGGCATGTCCGGCGGCAAACATGGTTTGTTCGGATTATTCCGAATTTCCGGTTGCGAATTCGGCCGTATCGCCGTTTAGTGTGGGGTGGAAAACCGGTCACGACCACAAGGCCTTGCCGTATTCCCGCGAGATGGTGAATGGCATGAATCGGCAGTATACTACGCCCTTAGTTGAAGGTCGCACTTTAGTGCGGATTTCACGTGGCGCACCATACCCCGCATCGGGTGGCGCAAGCACGCTAAAGCGCGAACTTACAACAGCCTGCAGAATTTGTGTGATTGTTCACAGTCACCGCATGCAGGACTGAGTTCGCTGCCTTTGCGAGACGCTGGGAAAGCCATGCCGCAGAGCGGGATGAACGCCAGCGAGTGGCGCCACCCCATGCCCTCTGGGGCTCGGGGCAATTCCAAAGCCGGACCCTGTGTGCCAAGATTTTTTACAATCCCACTTGAAACAGCACCGACGCAACGGCACAACGACATTAATACCGCAGCCGTTCCGGCGGATCACACTGACATACGATTGAGGTCATAGTCATGAGCGATATAAATTTCTCCAATGAAGGTCCACTCGCCACCCGGATTCGTTCCGTCAGCGACTCACCTGAACGACCGGACGATCTCTCGGGTCTCGTTTCCGGCGAACTCGCGCCGATCGGCGGCGATATTTCCCGATACCTGAATGTACGTAAGGCACAGCGACCGTCGCTTTCTCCAGACGGGCAACGGGTATCATTTATCACACAGATCACCGGCAAGTCACAGCTATGGGTAGTGGATGCGGCCGGCGGCTGGCCGATTCAATACACCTTCGGCCGGCCGCTGCGCTTTCACCAGTGGTCGCCGCGGGGCGACTGGATTGTCTACGGCAAGGACGATGCCGGCAATGAACGCGAGGGATTCTTCCTGATCTCTGCTTCCGGCGATGCAGGCCGTGAGCTGCTGCCGCCATCGGATGCGTTTCGCGTATTTGGCGGCTTCAATCACGATGGAAGTTGTGTTGCCTACGCCGGCACGGAACGAAATGGTTCGGATTTCGATATCTATGTACTCGACATCGACAGCGGTGAGAATCGCCTGGTATTCCACGGGCGCGCCGGCATGTACGCGGTGTCCTGGTCTCCAGACGGCCGCCACCTCATTCTCACCGAAGAACGTGGTGAAGACGCCAATGATGTGCACCTGCTGGAAATCGCGACCGGTACGATCGAAACGTTGTTCGAGCCGCACGAGGCGTCGTATTACGGGAGCTTCTCCTGGTCGCCAGACAGCAGTGGATTTTATATGGCAACAAACCAGAACCGCGACTACATCGGGGTGGCGTATTACGACATCAAGGCCGGTTCTCTCTCGTATGTCGAGACGAGTGATTGCGATTTCGAACAGGTTGCCTTGTCCCCCGACGGTGAAATCCTCGCCTGGTCTATTAATGAAGAGGGATACTCGAAGCTGTATTTTCGCAACATCCACTCCGGCGAGGCAATCGCCCCGCCGGAGCCGCCGCGCGGCGTGTACAGAATCCAGTGGGCAACGCACGCATCCGTACTCGCGATCACTGTGTCCGGCCCGCAGTTGCCGGGCGACATCTGGACCTGGCACGTTACCCCCGGGCAATTGCACCGTTCGACGCGGTCGGCCGTGGTCGGATTCGACTTGAAACGACTGGTCGAGCCGGAAGCATGCCGTTTCGATGTCGAGGATGGCACGACGGTTCATGGACTGTTGTATCTGCCGCCCGGCGCAACGCAGGGTAAAAAGGTACCGGTGCTAATCGAGGTGCACGGCGGCCCGACGATGCAGGCCAGGCCGTGTTTTAATCCTGTGCATCAGTACTTTTTGCACCACGGAATCGCAGTTTTCGACCTTAACTATCGCGGTTCTACCGGATTCGGCAAACACTATGCCCGGCTGAATGACGGACGGCTGCGCGAAAACGAGATCCTCGATATTTCCGGGGCAGTCACGTGGCTGGCGCGCGAACGCCCGGTCGACACCAGCCGCGCCGCGCTCATGGGGGCATCCTACGGCGGCTATCTCACCATGTACGCGATGACGCGTCTGCCGGATCATTTTCGTGCCGGAGTCGCGTTTGTCGGCGTGTCGAATTGGATCACGGCACTTGAAGGTACGTCGCCGCAGCTGCGGGCCAGCGACCGCATTGAATACGGCGACATCGACAACCTTGCCGACCGCGAGTTTTTCCGACGCATCTCACCGATCACGCACGTGGCGAATGTCAAGGCGCCAATGATGGTGGTTCACGGCGTGAATGATCCGCGAAACCCCGTTTGCGAATCCGACAAGTTCGTCGAGGCGATACGCGACCACGGCGGCCGCGTTCATTATCTCCGTTTCCAGGATGAAGGCCATGGCATCCAGAAGCTTTCAAACCGCATCAAGGCCTATCGTCGTATTGCGGGCTTTCTCGAACGCATTCTGCAAGGCGGCGACGACTACATGATCGATATCGACGAAAACCTGTCGTCGGATCATTGATTTTACGGGTGCCCGGGGTGCCCGTCTGCTACTCGATCGAGACGCTCAGCTTGTACACCAATGTCGACTTACTGTGGAAGACGGGCCCGGATGCGGTCGAACCGCGACGAGCGCATTCAGCAGCAGTTGGCGTTCGCACCATCGGAGCCGCGTGTTGTGCCATAGCCGCCATGATCGGAGCGTGAAACCCACACTGAAGTGTGAACTCCAGCAGGGCGCCCGCAAGATCAGTGACGCCGACTTCATTCAAGCCTCGACATCGGGCCGACCAAATTGGTATCCGGTAAAGACCATGGAGGAACCGCGAATCGACGCCAATGGACGCGAATCCATTTATTTATTAGCGTTTATTCGCGTCCATTCGCGGTTCCCTTTTTGTCCAGCGACCGTTATCAATCGACACAATCAACCCGTGGCAAAACGATAGCGGCCAGGTCATCGGTAGACGGACTTCTCGCACGCCACCGTTTTCGTCACAGCACGTTCTCATTTTCCGTAAGGCGCTGCACCTCCTGGTCCACCTTTTTTTTGACCGTACGCCGGTCGAGCTGGAGCAGGCGCGCGGTTTCTTCGTAATTCCGTGTACGTCCGTAAACCAGCGCGCAATAACGGCATAGCAAATCGTCCGCCGTCAACACACCATCATAGAACAACGACGCCAGCGCCGTAGCGGGTTCCGGCGAATCGACGGCAAGCGGTCGGTACGCGTTGCGGATTATGAAACTGCGAATGCATTGTTCCATCTCTCGAAAATTTCCGGGCCATGGGTAGTCGGAGCCGAGATTTTCCCGGATCCATGCCGCCGCGGCGGCGGCGATCGTGTCCGCATCGCGATCACCGGCAACGCGGCCGGCGACGATTCGCACAATCCGCGGCAGCTCGTCGTCAGACGCCGCTAACTGCTCGCGCAGCGTCGGCGTCGCGATAATGTCGGAGCACAACCGGTAGTAGAGGTCGTGTCGGAATCGGCCCTCCCGTATCTCCACTGCGAGGTCACGGTTTGTAGCGGCGACCACCTTCGCGCTAAATTCCCTCGCCTCCACCTCACCGATGCGTTGCAGCCGGCGGGTCTGCAGTACGCGTAGTAGTTTCACCTGAATCGTCGTTGATACCTCGCCGATCTCATCCAGGAACACCGTTCCCAGCCTTCCCGACATTTCCAACCAGCCGACACGATCGTCGGCCGCCCCAGTGAATGCGCCGCGTCGGTGGCCGAACAACTCGGATTCAATCAACGTCGGTGACAACGCCGACATGTTCAACGCATGGAATGATGCGACGAAGTCGACAGCGAAGGTTCGCGTCGTGCTGTCGAAGGGGATATAACGCGCCATACCGATGGCACGGGCGACCAGCTCCTTGCCCGTTCCAGAGGGCCCGGTAATGAGCGTACTCATATCTGCCATACGATCGTGAAGGACAAATAAATAGCGTCGTCGGTCACAGGTAAAGATAGATTGCCACACCGCGGCACGCAGACGTGCAGCAGGCATCGTGGAACCGACAATGAATCTGTAAATAAAATAAAAAGCGCGTGCGAGCTGAAAACAACAGGCAAACACATGGTCGGCCGTGACGGCATCGTCCGTATGACGCTCCGGCACAGCCAGATAAAAATCAAAATCCCGCTCGAACGCCGCATAAAATGGAATGGTTTGCGACGTCTGGCTGCCGCCAATCACGTCGTCCACGCAGCGAATGAAACGATCGGCGTATCGATGGTACAACAGGAAAAGGACCGCATCGACATACAGCTGCCATTCGTCGTCGCCAACAGCTTTCATATGCGCAAGCCGCTTCCTTGCAGGCCGCAGCACGGTCTCGGCGCGATTGGCCAGCAAGGTAATATTGGGCCGGCCTCGAGCCGGATCATTGCGTAGACTCCAGACTGGAGCGTCATACTGAAAATCTGGTCCCAGCGCTTCACGCTCGAGATCGATACGCTCCGTATCGAACGGATTGCAATACGCCAAACGACTCAGCGTCTTGACGAATATGTCGTCGGCTTTTCTGAATAGTCTCATGTGCAATCTTGATATGACGAACGTTCAATTCAACAACATCGGACCAGACATCCGCGGAATGCCGGCGGTGATGCCGCACCGCTTTCTTTTTCCGCGCGCAAGCATATACTACTAAACTTTTCCCATTTTTTGAGTCGCCGCGTTAACAACCAGTCCTGCCGGAGTCACCGGCTCCCAAATGTCACCCTGCGGCTTGTCCAAAAACAAAAAAATCAGCATGACATTAATATCTAGTAGAGTGGGAGTTATAACAAACCGCTGCAGCATAATTTCATTCTTCCCAAAAGAGATTTAATAGCGACCATCTATTTACCAGCCTTTAACCACGTTGCATCGGGAGCGCCATGTTTGAAGACGCCGAAAAAGGAACGTCGTTGTCAAGAGCCGAGTATAAAGCAGCAGTGCCCGCTCTACGGGCAGAGCTGTTGAACGTACAGTTTGATCTGAAAAACGCCGGTTTCCCGGTGATCATACTGGTATCCGGCGTGGACGGCGCCGGCAAGGGCGATGTTGTCCATCATCTCACCGAATGGCTCGATCCGCGAGGCGTCGAAACGCACGCATTCTGGGAAACGTCGGACGAAGAGCGGGAACGTCCGGAATACTGGCGATTCTGGCGGGCGATGCCGCCCAAGGGCCAAATCGGCATTCTCTTCGGCTCGTGGTACACGAATCCGATTATACTGCGGGTTCGCCGCACTATCGATACAGGCGTACTGGACCGTCGCCTCGACCATATCACCGCGTTTGAGCGCATGCTCACGGACGACGGTGCATTGCTTATCAAACTCTGGTTTCACATGTCCAAGGAGGCGCAGTACCAGCGGCTGCGTCAGCTCGAAAAGGACAGGCACACCCGGGGCAAAGTGACCCCGACGGACTGGAAGCACCACAAGATGTACGATCGGTTTCTACGCATTTCCGAGCACGCCATCCGGCGCACGGACGCGGCGCATGCGCCGTGGACACTCATTGAGGCGGTTGATGCGAATTACCGGGAAATCGAGACCGGCCGTGTCGTGTTGAAGGCGCTGCAGGAGCGGTTGCAAAGGCCACCGACGAAGGCAACCGCACCAGCCGAAAGGATACCAGCGATTCAGCGGAACGCGGTACTTGACGCTATTGACCTGTCGCCGTTGGCGCCGCCACAAACACTGAAACAGACGTTGCGGCGGCACCAGGGAAAGCTTTCGCGTCTTGCCTGGAAGGCGCGCCGGAAGAAGGTATCGGTGGTTGGCGTGTTCGAAGGATGGGACGCAGCAGGGAAAGGCGGTGCGATCCGCCGCGTCACGCACGCCATGGACCCGCGGCTCTTTCGGGTGGTCCCAATTGCCGCGCCAAACGACGAGGAGCGCGCGCAGCACTACCTATGGCGTTTCTGGCGCCAGCTGCCGCGGGCCGGGAAGATGACACTATTCGACCGCTCCTGGTACGGCCGAGTACTGGTCGAACGCGTGGAAGGATTTGCGCAAGCAGACGAATGGCAACGCGCCTACCAGGAGATCAATGCATTCGAAGAGGAACTGACAGACCACGGCATCGTGCTGCTCAAGTTCTGGCTGCATATCAGTAAGGACGAGCAGCTGCAACGCTTCGAGGCCCGTAAGGATGTCGCCTACAAGCGTCACAAGATTACAGACGAAGACTGGCGCAATCGCGAGCAGTGGGACGCATACGAGCTTGCCGTGACCGAAATGGTCGAGCGGACCAGCACCGATTACGCGCCTTGGACATTGGTTGGCGGCAATGACAAACGCAGTGCCCGCGTCCAGGTTGTACAGACATTCACTCGCGCGTTAAAAAAAGCTCTGGGCTAATCTGCGGACGACGCCGGCCTGTCGTCAACTCCGTCATTATGGTCAACTGGATCAACCAGCGTACTGAGACACCTATGCATACGCCGGCCTGCCGTCAATACCGTCATTATGGTCAACGTGGTCAACGTGGACAACCTTGTCAATTCATTAGTCATTCTCTTTCATCATGCCGAGATTAGAGCCAACGCGATGATGAGGTTGCATGTAAGAAATCACCGACGAGGCAGGCTAAGGCCTGTACGCCAAAATCACCCGCGATCACGAGGTTGGCGGGACCGGCATGGACGGTCCCCCAAGCACGCCGCTGTCGGCGGCACCGGTAGTTCCGGCAGTGCGACGCCAACGCGGACGTTTCGGCGCCCGGCAACAGCGCGTGCGATTTTTTTCCTGGGCGTGCTGCTCGTGTCGAGCGGGTTCGCGGCCACAGACTACGCGTCGGTCGCGGACCGGCGGGTTGAAGCGGCATCGCTCACCGAAGAGGAAAAGGCGGCGTGGTTCGAACAGCACGTCCTGGCGGAGTTCTCATCGCCTGACTGTCGCCTGGTCGCCAAACTGCGAACCGACGGGCCCGACATTCGCGATATCCAGACGACCGCTCATTTCCTCGCCGCCATAAGTATGAAATACGGCGTATTGCCGACCCCGGAGACCGCTCAGCTCGCGCTTGAGATTATTGAGGATATCATCGCGGCAGATGCGCTTGACGGTCTCGACGGTCGGCTGTCGGCATACTGCGACATCACGGATGGGTTGCCAAAACCGGGCGGGACACTGACGGCAAACGGGCATACACAGCTCTTCTTCGGCTACGTCACGGCCTGGCGTATGATCCATGACCCCCGAATCCGCGAAACAATTCAGAGTCATGTAACATTGATCGCACAACGATACATCGACGACGGCTTTATCCTGAAGGCCCCGTCCGGACACGCGTTGCCGTACAGCGACGTAAGGGCAACGCGGTGGCAGGCGTCACGCAGCCGCCGTCTCGATTCGCTGGTGTTCCAGGAGACGGCACTGCTATTCGTTGATGACGAGACGATTCGCGAGCACATACTCCAGCTACAGAAAAAAGCGGTGCGTGCCGGCTATCTCGGTTCGATAAAGCGGCTTCATGTCAGCTTTCTCAATGTCAAGCTTCCGTCACATGCAACCGACTGGTTGAATGTTCTTAGGTTATTCACACTGGCGCAGGCTTCCGGCAGCCCGGAGTATCGCATTGCGCTGTCGAAGCTGTACCGGACGCAACGCAAGGAGATGAACCCGCTTTTCAACAGTATGTCGGCGATCATTTCGGGTTCAGCGTCCGCCGCTACCAATATCCTGCTCGATACCTTTCCGCTTACACTCAACAATCGGCCGGTCTACAATCGCGACGTGCCCCGCCGCATCGTACCCAGGCTGGTGAAGTCCGAATGGTTTGTCGAGGCAAGAGATCCATTGCCGATCTACCGCCGTCAATTGCGTGCGCACAATTGGAAGGCGAATCCGTACGCGATCACCGCCGAACCGGTCTCGGAGAGCACGTTTCGCTACTCCGGCGTGGACTACCTCCTCGCCTACTGGATGCATCGCTACGCGCAAATCGAGCGCATACAGGAGCAACAACCTGCAGCGCTTGTCGTCGACGACAGAAAACTCGAACGCGACGCCATCACGCGGTCACTCGAAACTCAAGGCTACACGGTGGTACAGACAGCGACCGTGGAAGAGGCAAAAGCGATATTGCTGAAGAGGCCGATAACGCAGCTCGTGACCGATCTCGACCTGAGTCGGAACGGTACGGGACTGCGCGGAAGGAAGGCGGGATTAGAGTTGCTGCAATGGGTTCGTGAGGGTCTGGATAACGGCGACGCCAGGTTGGCAACGCTCCGGGAAGTGACCCTGCATTCGACGTTGTTCAATAGCGACGACCCGTGGGGACGGCTGCTTCCGCGCAGCCGTCGGCGCATTTGCCGGACAGCCGAGGACATGGGCTTCACCGTTCAACCCAAGACAGTGTTGACACGAGTGACGCCGGGAGCCGAATAACGACACTGTGCGGTCTGCTGTTGTCGCTTGCGACAAACGGACATTGCTTGCCGGTGTTGGGGAGTGCAGGCTTCAGCCTGACAGCGTATATGCGATGGCATTCGCACTTTAGTGAAACGTAGACACCCGATGCCTTTGGCCCCGGATGCTTTGGTGTGCCGCGGCGTTGCGAGCAAGGCGCGAAACCCACACTAAAGTGTGAACTCCAACTAATAGGACGCAAATCACACAGCTTTATTCTAATCGCAGAACCGCGGAAAATCAGGCTAAAGCCTGCACTCCAAAATACCGGCAATCAAAGATCGTTGATCACAACACTGCTACCACGACCCGGACGCACCGCCGCCGCCGGACGAGCCACCGCCGCCAGAGAACCCGCCACCGCCGGATGATGATGAAAATCCGCCCCCAGATGAGAAACCACCACCGCTGGAACGGCTGGCACGCACCAGCATGTCAATTGTATAGCGCTCCTCCTTCGTAAAGCCGCAAACTACACATTTGTATTCGCGGAAGCCGTAACCGCTTCTGGAATACGTCGGCGCCTTTTTAATGTACGTGCGCGTTTTGCGATAGGAGAGGTGGTCACATTTCATGCACTTCTTAAATTTCCAACTCCAGTAATTGCGATACGCAATTACCTTGATATCCCCTGCTTCATCGGATACCCAGACATCATAATCGACGGATCCGATTTGTTCTTCTTTCTGTTGCCCTTTGTTGAGGTGTTTATCTTCGTGTTCCTCGGGCAATTTGTACATTGTCAGCCCACTCTTCTTGCTGACGCGCGGCCGGTTCCGCCGATAGCGCCGGAACAGACTGATCCAGATGATGATTGAAATCACCAGGAGGATCCACCAGAGGATCGTGTAGTCGCGATCGAGCATGCGACGTAGCGAACTCCCGCGTACTGCTATGTCGACAGATCCGCCTTTCAACACGTCAATGACGGCTTTTGCTCCTTCATGCACACCCTTCCCGTACTCGCTCTTGCGAAAGTATGGGATCATAATCTCACGGATGATCCGACTGGCCGCGGCGTCGGTCAGAATACCTTCCAGTCCATAGCCGACTTCGATTCGGACTTTTCGATCCTGCAATGCCAATAACAACAACACCCCGTTGTCGAGGCCCTTCTGTCCAAGCCCCCAAGTGTTGAAAACCTCGTTGGCATAGCGCTCGAGGCGTTCGCCCTCCAGGCTCGGGACGGTCAGCACCACCACCTGGTTTCCCGTGGCGTTTTCGTGTACCGCCAACTGCGTTTCGATCGTTTTCGCAAGATCGTCAGAAAATACCCCACCGTAGTCGTTGACCCGCGCGTAGAGGTGCGGGACGTCTTTCGCCGCCGCCGACATTGCGATCACAATACCGACTACCAACCATACGACACATGTTCCTGTCATACCCGATTTCATGGCTCACCCCGCGGCTCATCGCCGAGCTCATTGTCGTCATCGGCCGTGTTCCGTATACCACTCGCCTCGACCAGAGCAGCGCATGCGGCAATCGCGGTGCAGACACTGGTGCAGACGTCGCCCGCCCGGATGCCGGCGGCGAGAGCATCCACGATTTCCTGCCACTTCTGCGCCGGCACCAATTCCTCGATCCCGCAGTCACATAGAATGATCGCGCGCCGCTCGAAAAAACTCACGTAAATCATGATCCCTGTACGCTGAGTTGTGTGGGTGACATCATGATCTACAAAATGTACCCTAGCCGCGCGATAGACGCTGCGATACATCGTCTCGCGTCCTGCAAGTAGTCGACGGAAGGCCGGCGCTGCGCCGACAAGCCAGGCTCCCGCGAGCCCGGATGTAAGACAGATCATAAGCCACAACCACGGCGGCATGAAAATGACCACATCCACCGCCCTGTGCGCGAGTGTAAGTACAAGGCCCGCAATCGCAGCCGCGATGAATCCACCTCGCCAATAGACGGATTCGTAGGCAGCCGAAGCACGGGCAAATATCGGCACGATTTCGGCATTAATCCGCGATTCGGCAGCCTGCACGGCCGCGTGGATCTCGCGACGTTCCAATTCGGATAATAACAGTTTAGACATAGCAATCAATCAATTTTTATGGCCGGCGGCGCAAGCGCGTCACGGGCTTGCAGATACGGGCTCGATTTGAATCCCAGGAGATTACCGGGAAAACGCCGGCAGGCCCCATTGTAACGGCGGACGGCGTCGTTATAGCGCTTCCGCTCGACCGTTATTCGATTTTCCGAACCTTCGAGCTGCGCCTGCAGCGCAAGAAAATTCTCGGTCACGACTTCCTGCGATCGCGCACCGTAACGCGTCAATACATCCGCCAATCCTGCGGACAGGCGTTCCTGCTTCTCCTGAAACGCGGTTAGCGCGGCGTCATCGAGAGACTCTGGGGCGATTGACTCGTCGGCCACTGCGGCATGCGCCGCAAGCAGATCGTCAAGCGCGGTACGCTCGATGTCCGCAGCCGCGTTCACCATTGCGACGAGTTGCGGCACCAGATCCGCGCGCCGCTGGTACACATTCTCAACCTGCGACCACGCCGCGTTGACCTGTTCCTCATGGTCGATCAGACCATTGTATACGCTAAAAAACACGATCGCGACGCCGATAACGGCAGCTGCGGCAACGCCGGTGACCAGTTGCATCGAGCGACGACCGGCGGAGGCCGTTCGGTCGCGGTGCCGACGTCGTTTCTTTCGTAAGGCGCCTTTAAGTTCGAGCCCGGGCCGATAGTCCGGTTGCAGCGTCAAACACCGTTCGAGGTAACGCTGTGATGTGTCAAACAGATTCGGTTGAACATCGGCCTCCGCCCGATTCATCCACGCCTTCGCCAGCAGGGCATTCGCTTCAACAGACAACGGCTGCAGCGCGACAGCGTGTTCGAGCGCGGTTGCGGCATCATGCCAATTATAGGATTCGAGATAGGCCCGGCCCTGATCGAGGTAGGTATCGGCCTTGTCCAGCGCGGCTTGATACTCCAACTCTGTGAGCCCGACATCGAGCGCAATCTGCTTCAGTCGCGCCTCCGTCAATTCGTTCTCTGGCTGCCGACACTCGAGGTCCAGCATCTTTTCGATAAATGGCTTTAACGCCTCTTCGATCTCCGCCATCAGAGTTTCCGCTCATCATGCGATGCTTCAGGTTCTCCAATGCGATTCACGATATGACCATCCCGCGATTGCGAATCGATCCGAATTCCGATACAACCAAGAAACACCCGTATCGGCGTGTTCAACATGTCCGTCTCTTTGCGGTCACGCAACTCGGCCACGAAATCATCAAGATGCCTGACATCGCCACTTATCCACTCCACGTTCTTGTCGACACGAAAACGATGCCGCTCTTGAAGATCCAGCATGTGTACCTTCGTTTGCGACTTCGACGGTGGACTGAACGGAAACAATCGTCTCATCAATCTTGCCAGATCCCGGTGGTGAAAAATATGCAGCTCACATCGCGGACAACGTGTATAGCGAAAGAATCGCGTTTGCTGCGGCCTTTCCTCGAATCTCTCGTCGCAGCCGGCGCAATAGGCGACACGTTCCCGCCGCGCTGCTTTTTCCGCCAACGATTGAAGGCTCGGCCGGAATGCAGAATTAAGCAGTCCATACCGTGATACGATCCGCAGAATCACAAGCGTAAGCAGCACGATGTACATGAAAAGTCCCCATTCGCCAAACACATTCGCGTTCCAAAGTCCGTGAAGGCAACAGGCGACAATGAATGCCGGCAGCAACCCGTAACCAATGCCCTTTTTCTTGAACTGATAAAATGCCATCCCCATCGGAGCGCTGAACGCGATATGACCGGGAATTGTCAAAATCGTTCGACTGATCAGCGTCGCCAAAGGCGCCTCGGCATTCACAACGTACATGACATCCTCGTACGTCGAAAATCCAAGCGCGACGCATGACATGTACACCACGCCGTCGACCAGCTCGTTCATATCATGCCTGATCCGCGCGTACACGGCAGCCAGCGCCATAAGCTTCGACAGCTCTTCGACGGGCGCAATGACAAGAAAAGCACCGGCTGTGGTTGCGGGGCCATCAACGAAGGAATAAAAGACGGTCGCGAAAATGATGGACAACAGCCCGCCAACAAACGTGCAGTACAGCATCAGCGAGATCGGCTCTTTCTCGAACGTATCTTTCTCGCGGATATAAAAGATATACCCGACGCCGCAGACGAATGATATGACGACGTAGGCCAGTAATTGCATGCTGTCCTTTCTTTGCGAATGGTGTGGTGTGGGGGTGTTCTAACTGAGGACGCAAAGATAGCGAGAACTATGATGATCTCAAGTCCTTCGGCCTTGTTTAGAATTGCATTTTGTGCGTGGCCGGTGTCAAATACGCTACATATACTATGATCGCGTTGGAGTTAACGGATTTCTGAAACAGGGAGGCATGTATTATGCATGATTTTAAGGCAATTGAACAAACATTAGAAGACCGCCTGGTTGCACTGACCAAACGAATGGAAGACATCGACGACAGCCTCGGCGCTACGAGCGATGATGATTTCGCAGAAATGGCTACAGAATCGGAGAATGACGAGACCCTTGAAGCCGTAGGCCATGCGACGGAAGACGAAGTCAAGCAAATTGTCCTCGCTCTGGAGCGAGTAAAATCGGGGACCTATGGTAAATGTTCGTCGTGTGGGCGTGCGATTTCCGCGGAGCGCCTGGAGGCTGTCCCCTATGCGATCCGCTGCATTGACTGTGCCCGCGGGTAGCCCGCATAGCGCTGCGCGTGGTTGCGCTGGTGGGACGTTCAGTTAGCATATCAATCTTGCGTGTTCGATCAGAGGAAGTAAGGTGTGCCCTCTCATGCGCGACCATAGCACATCGCATGGGCAATCATACCATGCTTGTTCCAGCAGACGGGCATACTGTTGAACCAGCGATCTTATTCGCTCCTCCTGCGTGGATGCTGTAGAGCCTGCATTTAGCGGCTCCGAAAATATCAGCCGATCTTTTCCATCTGGAGTACGTTCGTAGTTAATCGCAACGACCGCGGCGCCGCTCAGTAGAGCCAACTCAGTAAATCCAGTCCTGAAATGTCGAAGTCGACCGAAAAACGGTAGTGCGATTCCCGCCAACACGACATCAAGGCTGCAGTTGATTTCGGTGGGGCGGCTCGTTACTGTATCGGCAAATCTGAACAAACTGGCGGTCTGGTCAGGTAACGACCAGACCGTTCCAAAGCGAGAGGAAAATCCAACCGGGAGGACATTATGGGAATTTTCAGATCGATTTACCGATACATCATTACGCTCGGCGGACTGATCGAGAGCGGGATCGACGGCAGTACCGACGACCTGCTGTCCACACCGTCCGGGATCAAGGCCAGCTATCAGAAAACCCGCGAAAACTGGACGCAGCAATACAGTGAAGTCCGTGAGGCCGTGGCGCACCTGATGATGGTGCTGGAACAGAAACGCAAACGCGTGAACGAACTCAAGGCCGAAGCGGATCAGGTCAAGATCAAACTCAAGGGTGCAGTCGGCAAGTTCAAAGAAACGAACGACACACGTTACCAGCAGGCATTCAACGAGCTGTACACCCGGGACCAGGCGATCGGGGTAGAACAGGAACAACTCGACAAAGACGTTCAGGAACTCCACGCCAAGGTCGACACCTACAAGGTCAAGCTGAACGATATGCAGAAGCGCATCACCGACCTCAAGAAGAAGGAAGCTTCGGCGATCGCGGACATTGTCAGCAGCCAGCAGATTATCAAGCTGAACGACCGTCTCAATCACTTGAGCACGGATCTTGATGACCGCAATCTTCAGGCAATCGAAGAGCGCCGCCAGAACCTCGGCGCCCAAGCGAAACTGTCCGGAGAATTGGCGGCGGTAGAAGACGCCCCGAACATTGATCAGGAACTGATGGCAGCAGGCATGAAATCGGAAGCAGCCGACATTTTTGCTGCAATGCTAGCCGAAGAGGATAAGACGCCGGCGACCGCAACGGAAAAGGCCGCAGCGGAAGGCCGCGAGCTTTAGTGTCACGAACAAGCCCGGGGCCTCTGGCACAATGTCACCAAGCTAAGGAAACATGCAATAAGACCGCCGAATATCGAACAAGAAATTCTGAATTTCGAAGGGTAAAACTTCAGCATTCAACATTTCTTGTTCTGGGTTCCACATCCTTGATTTAGTGACATTAGGCCTCAGGCGCTGGAAAGCCATCCCGCGGAACGGGATGAACGCCAACGAAAGGCGTCAATACCGTGCCCCTCCGGAGCCGGCAATCAGATCTCCCGGCGGCAATTTCAAAACCGTTTAATACTGTGCGCTCTGAAAATGGGATATCCTGCCGTATGAAGGTCGTTGCGTCGACGTCCGTTGCTGATCTGCCGTTCATGCAGCGGTTGCGCGAGGCATATGTCTCGCACCAGTCCAATCAGTTCTTGATAAGCGGCAACGTGAGTGACGTGTTTCGCTGCCCGTGGTTACGCGGTGGCGACGTCTTTACAAACGCCGGCTACAGTAGCCTGAGCGCGTACCTCACCGACCGCCTGTCTATGACCGACCGGATGGTCATACGCTACAATATCGCCCGCGGCATTCGCTTTCGTACGGACGCCGACCGCACCCGCGCTCACGCCCTTTACGATTCGATATTCACGGCCAATGAACGCAAGATAGGTCTTAGCAACTTCGACGAGGTCATCGGCAAGAGCGCGGCCTATGTCTTCCCGTCATTGGTGCTGCTGCGAAAACTGTGTTCACTGGCACAGAACGGTGCGCCCGGCAAAGGATCGATCGCGATCATTTTCGAGTTCGCGGATTCTATTCTACCGAACGCTCCGGCTGATCGTATGTCGGACGCAGACCGCCGGCGCCTGATCTTCTTCAAGGAATGGTTTCGAGATCCGGCGTTCATTGCCTCCAAACACCTCGCCATTCTCTGTGCCGACGCAGCCGGAGCCGTGAATGAATCGATACGCTCGCTGCCGCACATGGTCCCCATCAATGTGCCGCTCCCGGACACGTCGGAACGCAGGCGCTTTATCCGCTGGTGCCTGCGCACTCAGTCCGATGTCCGCCTGAGCGGTACACAGACGGCATTTGCGGAACTCAGCGCCGGAATGACACTGCTCGACATTCAACAGATCATGCGTCTCGCCTGTCACCGGCGCGGCAAATTGCGGCGTCAGGATTTCATCGGCTATCTCAACCGCTTGCTGATCAGCAAGATCGGCGATTATGTGGAGATCGTGCGCCCGGACTACGCGCTTGACGCCGTGGTCGGAAATACCGAACTCAAGCAACATCTGACGCGGCTGAAGACCGTATTGCAGCGCGGCGACGCCGATGCGGCGCCAACCGGCGTACTCATTACGGGCCCGAACGGCGTCGGCAAGACCTTTATTACCATGGCATGGGCGGGAGAATGCAACCGGATCGTGCTGATTCTGAAGAACCTGCGAAGTTCGTGGTTCGGCGAGACCGATCAGATATTCGAAAAGATTCGCAACGTGTTGTCGGTATTGGGAAATGTCATGATTATCGTCGACGAGGCCGACACGGTATTTGCCAAGCCCGGGCATCAAACCCACGCGACAGAACAGCGATTGTTCGGCAATGTCATAAGCATGATGAGTGACCGCCGCAACCGGTCGCGAATACTGTGGGTGCTCATGACGGCGCGGCCCGACAATCTTGCGCCGGATTTCAAACGCAGCGGGCGATGCGGCCTGCACCTGCCCGTCTTCGACCCGGAAGGCGCAGATCGCGAGGCGTTCCTTGACTACGTCCTCAAACGCAGCGGCGTCAGCGCCGATTCCGTGTCGGCGGCAAGGCGCCGCAAGCTGTTAAAAATGTCCGCCGGATACAGCCCTGCCGATTTCCGGGAATTAATTGCAGAATTCAAGATGGAGGCTATAGTCCGCAAGTCGCCGGTTACAATGGCTATATGCCTTGATGTGCTGCAGGATTTTATCCCCGGAGAAATAACAGTTCAGCGCCGCCTGCAGACCCTCCAGGCGGTGATGCACTGTTCCCGCCGATCGCTGTTGCCGGACACATTGCGATCGGCATCAAAAGTGGAGGTTCAGGAGGAAATTAATACGCTGCAGAGGCAACTGCAGAGATAGTTGGGAGTGAAGTCAACAGGCAACGATTAACCGAAGAAAAAACAATGGCACAGATACCTAATGATCCAAAATATGTGTATGCTGATATCCTTATCGCGCTGGCACATTGCGACGACCATGTCGATGGGCGCGAACGGGAGTTCCTGAACGGTGTGTTCAAGGATATGGACCTCGATTTGAAGATCACAGACCTGATGTGGGAAACGCCGCGAACGCTCGATGTCGTCGAGGCGATCCTTGCAGACGTGACAGACGAATCGTTCAAGCGTTGTCTGCTAAAGGACTGTTTTCTCCTCGCATACGCAGACGACATGGTCGTCCCGGAAGAAAACAAGTTCATCCAGCACCTGTGTGCGATGCTCAATATCGACGACGAGGTCGAGGAACGGATCGAAAAATGGGTCGAGGATGCCCTTGACCATAACGCTGAAGCACAGGAGTTGTTCGGCCACTGCGCCTGACTGCTGATGTTCGGATTCTGCCCGTGGGGGGCTAATATTCCATACCGTCTTACGTATCAATAGTAGAAACACGGTTGTTTGCGCGTTGGAACGACGGCAGACGCCTTGATTCACGGCTGCATGGACGAAAACACGTCGGCGATGCCGGTGGCACGCCTCTTCATTCTTTCGCCGTGGGTTTCCACCAGTATCATTATGCGGCATCCGCGTTAGGTTCTATCAGACACGCAATTTTCCGGCATTCCGCCGGGCCGCACTGAGTGGTAACACGACTGGCGGACAGCAACCTCCGCGAGCGCCGGTACGTTCGCGGGACGTTCTACTATTCCAGCTAAACCCCGGGCACAATTGTGCCCTCCCGGAAGAACGTATAAGCAATACCGCGGAATGTACGCAGCCTGCACAGTAAACACTAAAGCCTGACACCATCGGATGCCGGGCGGCAACGCACGTGGTTTAGAATGATGAACGCGATAATTGAATTCTTTCAGGTGATTGTGACACCAGGCATGTTGCCGTACACGGTCATGCTGGGGCTGGTGATACTCTACTGGATCACGGTGATAATCGGTGCGATGGATATAGACATTATTGATGGCCCTGATTTCGACGTGGACGGTGATATGGACGCTGATGCCGATGCGCCTGATGCCGGTGCGTTCCGTTACATTGTAGGCTTTGTCAATGCCGACAAAGTCCCGCTCACGATTATACTGAGTTTCCTGATCATCAAGATGTGGATAATCGCATGTTTGTACTACATGTACCTGGCGCCGAACATATCGGTGCCATTGCCTCCCGTCGTTGTGGGGATTATTTTGTTTGCAGTGGCGTTTTTCACTGCAACATTTCTAACCGGTTACACCACCCGCCCCCTGGCCGACGTGTTCGAGCACAAGCCGACGCGCGGCCGGCAGCATCTGGTCGGCCGCGAATGCCGTGTAAAAACAACATCGGTGACACACGACTTCGGCCAGGCAGAAGTAAAGATCGATCAATCGTTTGTCCTCATTTCAGCGCGCTGCAGTGAGGCGACTGAGTTTGAAAAAGGCGATCAAGCTGTAGTCGTGGGCTACGATCAGGAAAAAGACGTTTACGAAATCCGGAAATTATGAAGCATTTCAAAGAATAGGAGGGGTCGAAATGGGCAGTTTTATTGTTGGTTCTGCGTTTCTCTTAGCCATTGCACTGGTCGTCGGGACAGGAATCCTGTTCCTGGCAAAGAAGATGTACCGTAAAGTTGATCAAGGCGAAGCCTTGATCATCAACAAGAGTGACCGAAAGGTTCCTGTATCATTCAGTGGTGGCTTGGTCTTTCCGATTTTCCACAAGGCAGAGGTCATGGACATCGCCGTAAAGGCAATGGAGGTCGAACGCAGCGGCAAGAACGGGCTGATCTGCGAAGACAACATTCGCGCCGACATCAACGTAACATTCTATGTCCGCGTCAATAAGACCGAAGACGATGTCCTCAAAGTAGCTCAGGCCGTAGGCTGCGAGCGCGCATCGACTCTGGACACACTGAAAGAGCTGTTTCAGGCCAAGTTCTCGGAAGCGCTCAAGACGGTCGGAAAACAGATGGAGTTCATGACGTTGTTCACGGAACGCGAGCAATTCAAGGAACGCATCATACGTGTGATCGGGGAAGACCTCAACGGTTACAAGCTGGAAGACGTCGCCATTGATTATCTCGAACAGACACCGCTCGAAAGCCTCGATCCGGACAATATCCTTGACGCACAGGGGATTCGCAAGATCACTGACCTCACGGCAAGGGAGGCGATCTCTACCAACGAATTCAGGCGGAACAAGGAGAAGGTAATCACGCAGCAAGACGTCGAGGCCCAGGAGAAAATCCTCGAACTCGAAAAGCAGCAGGCCGATGCGGAGGCCCGGCAGCGCCGCGAAATTCAAACGATTCAGGCACGCGAACAGGCAGAGATCGATAAGGTAGGTTCCGAAGAAAAGCTAAAGGCCGAACATGCACGCATTCGCACGGCAGAAGAGATCGCTGTTGCCGAGGAGAATAAACAGCGTCAGGTCGAGATCGCTCTAAAGGCGAAAGAGCGAACAATCGCCGTCGAGACGGAACGCGTCCAACGCGATCAACAGCTTGAGGCAGTGGAGCGCGAACGTCTCGTTGCCATCAAGGACATCGAGAAGGAAAAGGCGGTCGAGATCGAGAAGAAGAAGATTCAGGATGTCATTCGGGAACGCGTGATGGTCGAAAAGACCGTAGCGGAAGAACAGGAAAAGATCAAAGACACCGTCGAACTGGCAGGCGCCAAACGCGAACAGCAGGTGCAGCTCATTGCGGCGCAGCGCGAGGCCGAAGAAAAACTTGTGACCGAGACCAAGGCTGCGGAGGCGAAGGAACAGGCAGCCAAGAGTCTGTACGAAGAGGCCGTAACCATGGCCGAGGCCGAACGCGTAAGTGCGGAAAAATACGCACATGCGAAGAAGGTGATGGCCGAGGGCGTGATCGCCGAGCGTTCCGCTGCCGGCCTCGCCGATGTCAAGGTGCGCGAAGCAGACGCCAACGCGATCGAACTCCACGGAAGAGCGGAAGCCAACGCAATGATAGAGAGGCACAAGGCCGAAGCGTTTGGTACTGAATCCATTGGCGACGCCAAAGCGAAAGCGGCAACCGCATCGTATACGGCAGAAGCCACAGGCACAGAGATCACCGGCACCGCCGAGGCCAAGTCCATGGCGGCGAAGTACAAGGCCGAGGCCGACGGTATCGACCAGAAAGCGGCCGCAATGAAGAAGTTCGATGGTGTCGGGCGGGAGCATGAAGAATTCAAACTCAACCTGGCCAAGGTCGAGCGCGTCGAAATTGCGGCGATAGACGTAAACCGTCAGGTCGCAGAGGCGCAGGCAATGGTCCTTGGCGAGGCCATGAAGACCGCAAACATCGACATTGTCGGCGGCGACGGCGAATTTCTGAATACGTTCTTCAAGTCGATTAGTCTGGCAAAGTCAATCGACGGCTTCGTCGACAAGAGCGACCTAACACGCGCCCTGACCAACGGCGACCATTCGAAGATCGGGGAAAAAATCAAGGCACTGATCGGCCGCGAAGGCCTGTCTCCCGAAGATATCAAGAATTTGACGGTGTCAGCACTGCTCGCGCGACTGGCGTTGAAAGGGAAGGATGACGGCATAAAGGCCGAAGCCGCCGGACTGCAGGGTGTCGTTAAAAACCTCGGTCTGGACGACGTCCTCGCCCTGTGGCTCGCGAAATAAGTCAACTGCGTCGCCGCAGGCACGATGATATGGCTACGTTTAACATGGGACCGAGAACATGGTATATTAAGCAAACGATCCGGGCCAGAGGTTCCGCCGTTGAAATTGCCCCCACCGGGACTGATTGCTGCCCCCCAAAGGCTGCACGGTGGTGACGCCCTTCGTTGGCGTTCACAGCTTCAGATGTGGGTTTTCAGCGCCGTACCAGAGCGTACCGAACACATCCAAAGCTGTGAACGCCACACGTAAAAACACATCGGCGGTCTGTTGGAGTTCGCGCTTCAGCGTGCTTGCGCCTCCCCGTACGAATCGCTACGCGTGTTGTGACGTTGCGTGAAACCCACACGAAAGTGTGAACAGCTCCAAGGAAGGCATAAGATATCGTCGATTCGGTCGCCGGCACCTGGATTTAGAAACCCTGAAAATAGTTGAACGGTACAACGTACCGACGCAAGTTGTCGCGGCTAAACGTTACACCAGCATTGTCGCAAGCTCGCACTCCAATCACAAGCGTATCTGTACCTCCTTATCATGTCCGAAGAATCATCACCAACCAATCCCGATGCACCACAAGCCGCTGCCACCGAAGACCAGAGTGGAGAGACGCTGGAAGGCGGCGCCTACGAAGTACTGCGAAAACGCCTGAGTACGCTCAATCGTAGCCTCCTGAAGAAACTCGAACAACTCAACGTCCGGCGCAAAGACGTGTTCGGCGGCCAGGAGCTGGCGATCCTGGGCAACGCCCGCATCAAGACCGAGAACAACTGCGTCCCCAGGGATATCATCGGCGTCGGCAGCCATCTGATCTTCGGCTACAACGTGTTTATCGGCCTCAAGTCCGAAACCGCGGTCAGCGACGTGTTCAGCGTGCATCGCTTCGACGGCGTCGATCTCCACCTTCCCGACGCGGACGTGCTCGGCGATCCGAATTTTCTGCGCGACTTCAGCGAACTGTACAAGTACTATAAGAACGCACGGTTCCTGCAATTCATCAAGTCTCCCGGGCGCCTGCTGATGATCTTTCAGGTCGGCGAAACCGTCGGCGACCGCAAGATGTTTCGATTCAAGCTCCATCGCGACCACACGCTGGAATATGTCGACGACCGCGGCGATCTCGAATACACGCCGCCGCCGCAACATGATTTCGAATGGGAATCGCCGTCGCGTGACGATCACGTGGCGGGCATGTATCCGCACATATCCATCCGGGATATTGTTTTTGTCGAATGCGTCGGCGGCGATCTCACGATAAAGGTAGAGAACAACACCGAGAGCGGCGACGGCATTTATGAGGAAGCGGTCGAGAATCCGGATCAGACCCTTGACGACGCTTATATTCGCTACGCACTGGTGGATGGCCTGGTGCTGCTAAAAATCCGGCCCTACCGTGAGAACGTCACGCGCTACCTCGTCTTTAATCCAAAGGACCAGACGGTCACCCGTATCGATTCCATTGGCGAGGCCTGTATCAAACTGCCGGAAGGACACGGGCTTATTTTTCCCAAAGGCTACTTCCTGCATGGCGGCGGTGCACGACAATTCGACGAAGATGTGGCGGGTATGCTGTACCATGATTGCGTCCGCTCCCCTAATGGCGAGGACTTCCTCTATATTTTTTATCATCGCGAGCACGGCCGTCACATCCTGATTCGCTACAATCTCATCTCCAAGGAAATCTCGAATCCCATAATCTGCCATGGTTATTCGCACTACGATGACGGCAAGATGATGATGTTCACGGCGGAGAACGACGACCCGCGCCGGGTGCATCCGATGCAGATCTGGCAAACACCGTTCTACGCCGACTCGTTCGAGATCGAACACAAAACAGACTCATTCCTCACCAAGATCGGCAATCGTGATCTTGTGCGCGGCATCTCCGAAGGCTACGCCATCAGTCGCCTGGCGGGAAGTGAACGGGTAACGCTGGTGATCTACCAGGACCTGATCCAATCCTGTACCAATATGATCGACGGCTACCATTGGCTTGATCACGACGAGGTGTTCAACCTGCAGTCGCTGGTAAAGGAGATGAAAACTGCGGCATCGGCAGCGATCGACGAGTACGAGAAAGTTGTCCGCATCCGCGAGAATACTGCGACACGCATCACCGAAAGTGTGGCATCGGTCAAGCGCTGCCGGCTGGACTACGCCACGGACCGATTGCTCACTATCGACAACTTCGTTACCGCTCTGAGCGAGGTGCGGACGCTGCGCGGTCATGTGATCTCACTACGCGAGTTGCGCTATGCCGACCTTGCCCTGATCAATGATCTCGACAAACAGCTTGAGGTGATGAACCAGGACATCTCCGTGGCCTGCGTCGATTTTCTGATGCGCGATGATGCGCTCGCGCCGTACGAAGTACGTAACCGCGAGATCGAGGCGGGTATCGACAGTATCCACAAGATCGCCGATCTCAAACCACAGGCAGAATCTCTCGAGACGCTCGCGGCACAACTCGACCTGCTCACCGATGTCATTAACAATCTGAACATCGACGACGCCACCAAGACCACCGAAATCGTCGATAAGATCACGGACATTTATGCCGGCGTCAATCGGACGCGCGCCCTGGTTCGCAATGCGCGCACGGAGCTGGGAAAGTCCGAAGCCAAGGCCGAATTTGCAGCGCAATACAAGCTGCTGAGCCAGAGTATCAGCAACTACATCGGCATGTGCGACACCACGACAAAATGCGATGAATTCCTCACCAAGGTCATGATTCACATCGAGGAGCTGGAAGGAAGATTCGCCGATTTCGAAGACTACGTAATGCAGCTGCACGAGAAACGGGAAGAAGCCTATACAGCGTTCTCGAGTCGCAAACAGATCCTTGATGACGAGAAGAAGCGCCGGATCGGGTCATTGGCATCATCTGCCAACCGAATCCTGAAAGGCGCGGTCAACCGTGCGGAGACATTCAAGAGCGTCGACGAGGTCAACGCCTACTTCGCCTCGGACCTCATGGTATCGAAACTACGAGGTATTGTCGAGACATTGCACGACATGGGGGATTCGGTAAAAGCGGATGACCTTAGCGGCCAGATAAAGACCGCCAAAGATGAAATCGTCCGCCGGTTGCGGGACAAGTTGGAGTTGTTTGATGAAGGCGACAATGTCATTAAACTTGGCGATTACCGCTTTACGGTAAACACGCAGCCACTCGAACTCACGACGGTGATGCGGGACGGCGACATGGCATTTCACCTTAACGGAACCGATTTCTACGAGGCGATAAACGATCCTGAGTTTCTGGAGACGCGGAACCTGTGGACGCAGGAATTGGTAAGCGAAAATCAAGAGGTATTCCGCGGCGAATTTCTGGCCTACCAGATTCTAATGGCCGCCGAGAACAACGATAAGAACCTTACTAACGAATCATTGAAGACTCTGGCAGTCAACGACGCGAAGTTGCTCGAATGCGTGCAACATTTTTGCGCGGACCGATACGATGAGGGCTACGAAAAAGGCGTTCACGATCACGATGCTGCCCGCATCCTGAAGGCCCTGGTCACGTTGCTACACGAGGCGCAGCTGCTACGGTACGACTCTGTGTCGCGCGCACATGCGATCCTGTTCTGGTGCTATTCGCCGGACGGACCGGCCAAGGAACGGCTGCGCAGCAAACTGCGCAGCATCGGCGCCCTGCCGGCGGTATTCGGCTACACCGATACGTACCCACCCTATGTCGAAGAGATACGTGAGGCCATGGCCGCATTTTTCACCGATCTCGGACGCATTCCAGACGCAACGATCCTGACCAATGCATCCGAGTATCTGTACCACGAGCTTCAGGATGCAAGCGATCTTGAGATCACCATCAGTCAGGAGACAAAGACCCTACGTGAGCGGTTCACAACATATCTCAAGGATAAGACGGTGTACCGCAAATTCACGGACGACATCCGGGCAATGGCGTCCGACCTGAAAAATACACTTAGCCTCGTACATGACTGGGTCGCCGCCTACGTGCGCACGTGCGAAAACGATGACGCCGCGTTCCTGATTGACGAGGTCGTTACACTGATTGTTGCCGGCGACCGTTTCGTGGTCGATACTACGTCGGTCGTGACGTCTGCAACCGTCACGGACCTGCTGGGACGGCACCCGCGTATCGAGGGCAGTTCTATGCCGATGCATCTCGACCGTTTCCTGCTCCGCCTCAAGACATATTGCGAGGTGCAGGTACCGCTCTACCGACGGTTTATCCATATGCGGACGGCGTTTATCGAGAATCGGCGGGAGTCCATGCGACTGTCCGAATTCCAGCCCCGTGTCATGGGATCCTTTGTACGCAACAAGCTGATCAATGACGTCTACCTGAACCTGGTGGGCGCGAACTTCGCCAAACAGATGGGCGCTGCCGGCGAAAACAAGCGCACCGATCTCATGGGCCTGTTGTTGTTGATCTCGCCGCCCGGCTATGGCAAGACGACCCTCATGGAATACATGGCCAACCGCCTCGGGCTCACGTTCATGAAGATTAACGGGCCCGCGATCGGTCACAAAGTCACGTCGCTCGATCCCGCCGAGGCGCCCAATGCCACAGCACGCGTCGAGCTGGACAAGCTGAACCTGTCCCTGGAGATGGGCAATAACGTCATGATCTATCTCGACGATATCCAGCACGTGAACCCCGAATTTCTGCAGAAGTTCATCTCGCTTTGTGACGCCCAACGGAAGATCGAAGGCGTGTATCGCGGGGTCACTCGCACATATGATCTGCGCGGAAAAAAGGTAGCCGTAGTGATGGCAGGAAATCCTTACACCGAGAGCGGCGATACGTTTCAGATCCCGGACATGCTCAGCAACCGCGCCGACACGTACAACCTCGGCGATATCTCAACGAGTGCCGCGGATGTATTTGCCATGAGTTTCATAGAAAATGCGATGACCTCAAATCCGGTACTTAACAAGATCAGCAGCCATGGGCATGATGACGTCTACCGGTTTCTTGATGCGGTCGACCGGGGTTCCGCCGACGGCATTACATTCGACTACGGATACTCAGTTGCCGAAGTTGACGAGATACTCAATGTGCTCCGAAAGCTGTGTAAGGTGCGTGACGTCGTGCTCGAAGTAAACCGGCAGTACATTTACTCGGCGGCGCAGCAGGACGACTACCGCACCGAGCCACCTTTCAAACTCCAGGGTTCCTATCGCAACATGAACCGTATGGCAGAGAAGGTTTTCCCGGTCATGACCGATGCGGAAGTCGAGCAAATCATCACCGATCATTACTACAACGAGGCCCAGACACTCACAGCCGGTGCAGAAAGCAATATCCTCAAATTCCGTGAGATCACCGGCAAGCTCGCTGACAACGACCTGGCGCGTTGGAATGAAATCAAGGGCGAATTCAACCGGCGTCAGGCGTTATCCGGCATCGACGACAGCGACGATCTGGGAAAGATTCTGGCGCAGCTTTCCGGATTCACCGCAAGTGTCGGAAAGGTTCGCGACGTCCTCGACAAGGGGCTTAATACGGGGCTTAAAAACGTGCTCGAAGCCGTCGCTATGCGGTCGGCGGCTGCGGCAACGGATCGTCCGGATATCACGCCGCTCATCGACGCGGTGAAGGCGCTTGCGCCAACACCGGAAAGCACGGCAGCTACATCACCAAACGACAACGCAACAGCCATAGCCGCTCGACAAACGGAAATACTTGAATCCATCGCCGGGATCCTCGAAGAACTCAAGGACAACAGCGAAACCAACGTACGCCTTCGCGACCTTATCGAGCAACTAATGAAAGGCAGCCTTGTCGTCGACCTAAAAGACTGAATAGCCATGACGCATTCCGACGCGCGCGACCTCGGCACTCAACCGATCGCCGAGATCCTGCTTGCCCACAACATCGGCGCCCGTGATCTCGTAAAGGCTTCTACCGAACAGATCACGCACAAGATGGTATCCCGCGCCTGCAAAGGCAAGAGATTAACGCCTCGCGTGCAATCAAAGATTGTGCGCGCGATCAATACCGTTGCAGGAAAAACTTACAGCCCAACCGATCTGTTTACCTATTAACGTTGACAAACACCGACTTCACGCCTATTGACATGCCGCCTATTCGTGATCCTGTCTGCCGGTATTTTTGCGTACACGCTTCTGCGTAATTATAAGGCAATGTCTTGCTAAAAAGGGTCTTAATCCAACGACATTGAATATGGAATGCCCTTGTCTTGACCAGAGCTCGGTTTATGTTGCGCGCAACATAAACCGAGCTCTGGTTGACTTTCCTCGGCAACCTCGCTGGTACGAAGTCCGACGACAAATGGTCTGCTGAAGTCGAGGCTGAACGTTACCCACCATAACGAACTCGCTGATCGGCGAATTCATCTCGCGTACTCATGAATCGGCGGCCGAGGTTCGGTTGGAAATCGTCGCAATACATTTTGAAATCGGTTAAACTCTCAGTGATCGCTGGTGCTACAAATCCCCGTGTCGATTCACCTGTGGAGCTTCCGATATCTCGCTCCTATCAACTCTTCGGCGGTGGTGCAGACATTCGAACAGGGCAAGCTAACGCCTGGATTTCTGATGGTTCTTTCAACACCGCCGATTGGAATATTGTCACAGCCAACCCGGCGGATTTTACCGGGCCAAACGGTATCACCGGCTTAGGTTTTTTGGAGACGGTCAGCTTGGAGAATCAGGAACGCTATCGGAATCGGGGCGTTGCCATCTTGAAAACAGGAATATTACCGATTTGATGTCGACGTCGAAGACAATGGGGTTGGGGTGCGTTGCTCTACTGGCGTTGGGAATCGCCGGAGTGGCAATCTTGGCGATATGGCGTATGTGGCCCCGCTTTGATGAGAACAAGACTTACACGACACTTGAACTAGTACGGATCAGTTGCAGAGGGGGCATAGACAAGGATCTTTCCATGGACGCATTGTCCGCCGGCGGTGAGAGCACAATAAAAGACCTTTGCGCTCTGCTCAACGCACCTGAAGGCGAACCGTACAAAGATGCGATCATGTTCCATCTAGGTTGGTTGCCCCTTGGTCAGGAATCTATTGAAGCCATGGAAGCAGCCGCAGAAAATGAGGTGGACCCGAAACGTAAAATACTGTACCAACGCTTGGTAGAACTGGGAAATGGACGACTTGAGAGTTCTCCAGAAGGTGCCGAGAATCAACTGCAAATTGATAGTGATCGCTCAGAATAAGCGCGATGGCACACCGCACGTCCTCCAGAACGCTGGATATCCGACGTACCCGAATAGATAACTCCGCCAATGGCATCACGTAGGTCACGTTCAATTCCCGAACGGGTCATGTATCCTTACCGGCCTGACGCTGTATCCTTATTCAGGGTTGACATTCCCGTGCCGGTCTGCGATAATAGACACACCAATCGATACTAAACCGAATACGTGCAGAACCAACAGCGTCGCGATAAGGCGGTATGAGAAATACGTTATTTGTAGTCATAGAAGGCATTGACGGCAGCGGCAAGAGTGAGACGGTCAAAGGGCTGCACAACTATCTCTTCTCTCGCCATAAGAGCTATCGTATCCTCACGACACGTGAACCTACGGGCGGACAATACGGTACCGAGATCCGGCGTCTGCTGGTCGAGGACAGCGATCCCCAGAGCAACCATTTGCACTTGCTTGACCTCTTTGTGAAGGACCGCCGCGAGCATGTGGACAAGACAATACACCCTTTCCTCGACCAGAGCAGCGAAGGCGAATTGAACGTGGTGCTGTGCGACCGGTACTATTACTCAACGGTAGCGTTTCAGGCGGCGCAGGGTCTCGACATTCATGATCTGATCGCCAAAAACGCCGTATTCTTGAAACCTGATATTGCGTTTTTTCTCGATATCGACCCGAAGATTGCGCTGGATCGCATTGCCGACCGCAGCAAAGAAAAATTCGAGCATCTGCATATCATGGAAAAAATTCGGGCGAACTACCAACAGTTGCCGGAATTGCTCGATGACAATATCGTGGTTATCGATGCAGCCCGGCAGCGAGAGGCGGTGCTGGATGACGTGATCGCCAATGTGAATGCATTGCTGTAATCCCGCACATGCGACAGGATTTCGGATTTGGTGCCCCTGTGTACAACCAGAAAAGTCCGGTTCGTAACGGCGCTTGATCGTTAAGTACCTGGTATTGAACGGCATCGTATACCGCTGACGCGGCCTCACTGGACAGCCTAAACCGGTTCGAGCAAGACCACATCGCAGTGCCCCCAGAGATAACGTTCTCGCATACGCACCCTGAGGCCCGCACCCGCTGCCAACGGCTGTAGCCGGAGGGTTATATCGGATAATACAAAACTGATGACTGCGTTGGCGGCAACACGACATGCAGTTGGTCGCGTTGCGTCCGGAATAAACTTATCCATTATCGACACCAATCCGTCGGGCCTGACGACCCGACACGATTCGGCAATTACGTCTTCCGGGTTCGGCACGACCGTGAGCACGAGATGAAGAATAACGCGGTCGAATACACTATCCGGATAACCGAGACTGCCGGCGTCCATCACCGTCGCAAATGTGGCGGCGCCAAGCCGCTCTGCGCGCTTTCCGGCACGACGCAACATCGTCCGCGAAACATCCACTACATGCACCGTGGCGGCAGGCGGCAGCCACTCCAGATCCAGGCCGGTACCAGCGCCGATCACCAGCACACGGTGATGTGAAGAAACGGCCGCTACCTCGGCGGCCCGGCGGCGCGCCGCAGTATAAGGAATCGCGAGGACATCGTACGGCGCTGCGTATAGTGCGTATCGCTTGCGTCGCCAGTGGTGGGTGAATTGAAACATTTTACAGTAATTCGCGGTATTATTCGTCTGACGAAACGCTATCTTAGCCGCAGTCGCAGAAACGAATGCTCTCTGCTGCTCACGCAATCGTCAATTATGCCAGGAGATCGCTCAGGCGCTGCCGAAAACAGACGGCGCCGTCCAGCGAACACAACACATGTCAATTCGCCCGCTAGGATCCGGAAACGACACGCCGACGAGTGAATCGCCTCAGGTCGACCCGACAACGAGTGCAAAGGCGCCGACAGCCGATACATTGCCCACGGCCAATGTCCCGCCACCTGCCATCGAGGGCACGGATTCCGTAACACCTGTCGTTAACGAAATATATAAAGCTGTAACCGAACATCAACAACGACAGCGTCGACGCAGCGAGTGCCGTGACGAGCGATCGCTTACCATTCATGTCGACGGCGTCGTCAGCAAACTTGCGCATCTCTACGAAAAGCTGCGAAACACGCTCGACTACCAGGATGATCACCTACGGTTCAAGAACGCGATCGAGCGGATCTTGGCGCGCTTGATTGCTGCCGCGAACACACAGCCGCAGGTCGCGAAGCAGCAAGCCGCGCAGACACTGCCCGACGCCCCGGACGTGGCTCGGACACTGGTCGTCGAACTAATACGGGCAGGTTACCTGGCAAATGGGCGTTTTCCCGAAGCGAAGTTGACGGAGATCGGCGCCATTATCGAACGGTACGTCACCCTCGAATCGGAGATCGCAAAGGAACCCGCCAACGCCGCGTGCGACCTCAATTCACTACGAAAGTGGATCATTAACCTGGCTGCAACCAACCTTTCAGAAAATATCGAAAACGATGACCGCGACGTGTTGGCAGCGCGGCCGATCTTCGGCACAAAAACCTGGTCGGCCGACACGGGCAGCGTCATCACGGCACATCTACACCGATTGCTCGACAGCAATGTCTATGATCCCGCTGATGATGATGCATTCACCCGGGAAAAGGAGATCCAGATCTATGTAAGTATCTACCGCAAGCTCTTCAATTACAGCCAGGCAATGCTCGAATTTGTGCTGCTGCGACGACTTACCTCGTCAGGGTCCGAATTGAGCGATGACGCATGGCACGACATTGCCAAGAACTATTCCAGTTTGAGATCGGAAATAGACCGGCATGTACATCATCCGTTCGGCCGCCAGTTGCAACCGGTGGCGACACGCTACGCGACATGTTTTTCGATCCTGAAGGACTCATTCGAGGATGATCCGCCGCTAAACGTAAAACGAATCAACCGGGAGCCTCCGAAATTCGAGAAATGGATCCACGAAATCTGTGAAAGGCGCTACGCCGACTGCCAGAAGCAATTGTTTGTGAACGCACTAAAATGCATGACGTACGTGTTCCTCACCAAGATGGTTCTTGTACTGCTCCTTGAGGCGCCATTGACGAATCTGCTGACACCGGACATGCCGGCAAACGTGAAGCTGTTTTCACTGGGTGTGAACATTATTTTTCCGCCCTTGCTTCTGCTCCTCATGGCGGTGTTCACCGCGGTGCCGGGAACGGCCAACTCGCGGCACATCTTTAACGGTATCGCGGAGATCGTTTATGGTCGAAAATCCGATGATCAACTCGTAAAATTGAGCTATCCGAAAGAAGACAAGAACATCGACGTCCTGTTTTTCGGCGTTTTTGCAATACTATCCATTACATCGTTATCAATAGTGGGGTTGTGTCTCTACCACATTGGCTGCACATGGGTAAGTATCGCTATCTTTATTGTCTTCATAACAATTATCAATTTTCTCGGCGTCAATCTGCAGAAAATCGCACGGGAATATCAGGTTGCAACGCCAAAAGCAACCGTCTTTTCCTTCATTGCGGATCAATTTTATATACCCGTGATCGCGGTGGGAAGACAGATTTCAAAGGTCTTTTCAGATAACAACGTCGTTGTGCTTCTTCTGGACAAGGTTGTCGAGGGCCCGTACAAGCGGCTTGTAAACCTCGCTGAGCGCTGGTCGGAATACCTGCGCACAAAGCGCGAAGAATCGCTGGACTAACGGTATGCGCAAAGCAATACGAATAAAGAAGATCATGCTAATCCCGGTGCTTCTGGCGGTCGCGACAGTGACACTATCCTGTTATTATCAGATTCGCCGGACGAACACGGACCGGCTGCTGGATGAACACACACTTGCCGGCTCCGCGGATGTCGTGCGCGGCCTGATAAGCGCCCGCGCCGAGGTGGACGCACGTGATAGCGACGGACGCACGCCGCTCATCGTTGCGGCCAGCGTAGGTGCCGCCGATGGTACGGCGCTGCTATTACGTTCCGGCGTCGATGTCAATGCGGTATCCGACGCTGGCGCGGCTCTGCATCAGGCGGCGATGAACAATCACGGGATCATTGCCAAAAATCTCATCGACGCCGGCGCCGACGTGAACCTCGACTCGGAGGTCGGCACACCATTGCAAACGGCCGTGATGAACGACCATCTCGCCGTCGCGCGTCTTCTGATTGAGGCGGGTGCGGAAACGTTTACGGACAATCGCCACGGAACGCCGCTCCATCTCGCAGCGATCAATGGCAATGCCACGATCGCAAGGCTTCTCATCGACAGCGGCGCCAACGTGGACGCTCGCATGGAAAATGCCTACACGCCACTGATGCAGGCAGCGCGTCACGGAGCAGTTGATGTCGCGGACGTGTTGGTACGGAGCGGGGCAGACATCTTTCTGCGCGACGAATTTGGTTGGACTGCGCTGCACTGGACCGCATTCAGCGGCGCGGCAGACAGTGTTACGCTGCTGCTCGGTGAGGGCGCAATTGTCGATGTGACAAACAATGTCGGGAGCACGCCGCTGCACTATGCATCGGAACGCAATCAGGAGGGCGCAGCGCGCGTGTTGTTGACCGAAGGAGCCGACCCCATGATACGGAATCGTGCCGGGAAATCCCCTGCAAACCTCGCTGCTTCGTCCGCCATGCGGGCGCTGATGTCTGATGCAGGCAACACCGCAAAATGAGTCATTAGCGTGTATTCGCGTCCATTGGCGGTTCCCTGTTCATTCGTGACACTTACACCTCGCCGAACGAATGCGGTGTACTGCGATAGCGACTGGTTGCCCCGTCGACGTGCTTCTATAACGGCGCCGGCCCGGATACAAAAGCCGCCGCGTCACTGTGGGAAACGCGATATATCAGGATAGAGTATCCCACGTGGTCGTCGGGCTCGCGTCGTCGGAGATGCGCACAAACGCGGGCAAGCCGAAATCGTTCGAAAAGATCAAGTGTCTGATTCCAAAAAGCGGGCCCCCGTTGCCGCAGTAGCCGATTTCGCTCCGCCGGATCGTCAGCTGTTGCTTCGAATTCCGAGGAGACGACCAGAAGCTCCTGATATTGCGCCTCGTAGGCATCGGTCCACGGACCGAATGCCGACGTGTACATGGACTGCAGGATCGTCGCACTGATGCAATACACCCCGCCCGCCAATTGTCCGAATGACCGCTCGCGGCCGAAGTCGAAATAACCGGGCAGATTTGTGGCTTCGATGCGATAATATTCCGGGCTGCCCGTACCGAAATACGCCAGATAAACGTTCTGATCGCTGTTGTCATCGTCCATGTCATGGTGACGCCGCAGCCAGTCTTTCAGTTGCGCAAGATCCTGGCCCCAATCCAATGAGCTGTCCACAAGCCGCTTGTACCCGTTCGCCGGACCGCCTGCCAGGACATTGAAGTACGCCAAATAGTTCGGCCAGACCATGAGATTCCCCGCAAGCAGCCCGGCTGCGCACAATGCAACCAGCGGTTTTCCTGTTCGCGGAAAGCCATCGCAGAACCAGGCGGCCGCGCCGACGAGTATAAACAACGGCGGATAGAGCGGAAGAATGTGACGATGGCCGATGTTAAGATTCGATGCCAGGGAAACGGCGCCGTACATCACGACGAACAGCCACAGCGGCGCGGTCCGAAGCCAAAACGGCTCCTGAACATCCGCTTCGCCGGAACCGGACTGGTCCCGTGAACGCAGTCGACTACACAACCCGACAAGACTCAGAAAAAGAAGGGCCAGTATCGGCGTCGGCGTCTTCACCAGAAAGCAGTACGGGAAAAAGTACCAGAAGCCGTCGTGACTATGGCGGCCGTTGACGAATGCCGGCCGCCCCTGCGTTTCCGTAGCCACATGAGCGAAACCGAACAGGAACGCTTCCGGCAGCAGCTTTGCGTTCTTGACCACGGTTAGAATGCGGGGTACAACGCCCTCCCCTCTTTCGGTCACGTCTTCCCAGGTGCTTTGATAACTGCCGATCGGTATCGCTTGCCGATTCAATCCATTGTAGCGAAATCCGTAGGCTGCCCAGATAACGACGAACACCACGGCTGCGTGGACACACACAAATGCCAGCCACAGCGCCAAATTTCCGCGACGTTTCTGCAAAGTCGCCAGGACGCCTATTGAGACTTCTGGCGCAGGGCGCCGCCAGCCGATAAGTGCAAGCAGCAGAAATGCGATCGGTACTATCAACACGCCGGACATCTTTGCAAGAATGACAGCGGCCATTGCCAATGTCGAGGCTGCGAGCGAGCCGATACTTATTCGGTGCAGTGCGGTCCACAGGCAATAGAGCGCGATTAGGAATGTCAGCGACAGGCACACATCCGATGTCGTTAACCGGTCATGGGCAAGCAGTGTGGGACTGAACGCAGCGACGATGAGCGAGATCATGCCGCCTCTACGGCCGAAAAGGTCCCGCGACCATGCAAAGACCAGAACAAGTATACCAACACCGAGGAGAACAATGACAACGCGCCCGAGCATCAACATGCGTTCAGGATCGTTGCCCAACTGGTAAAAAAACGGGTATCCGATCATCCAAACGTCGGCACGCTCCCAAACGCGATTTCCGGCCTCCGGAAAACTAAAATTGCCGGTCAACGCGGGCAGAAACGCGGCCAGTCGCTGCGACAGATTTCCATTCTCCGGGTTCAGTCGATAGTCATTGTAGAGCCAATAGTGATGACCGCCTGTGAAATGCGCCATCTCGTCGAACGTTGGCGACTTGTGGACGGCGCTGGACACGGCCAGTGCTACATGTATGATCGCCAATATGCCGACGGCGCGCCAGCCACAGACACCCGTTGCGACAGATGGGCGTGTATGGGACGACGGCGACGGCGGCTTGCTTTCGCGACTCGCTTTTTGCGGTGGATCACTGGTTGCCGTACGGTTTTTTTTCCGTTTAGGTTTTGTCATCGCCAAACGTTGTGTTTTATTACGCAATCGGGCAGGTTGCCCGGTTTACAGATCAAAGTGAAGCTCAACACCGGCATTGGCAGTCTGTCGGATTACCAACCCCAGGCGATATATGGCGCGCATTCTTATAATTGATGATGACGACCTGATCCGCACCTCGGTAAGTCGATTGCTGCGAGTAAAAGGGCACGACGTCGATGTAGCAGAAAACGGCGAGGTCGGAGTTGAAAAATTCCGCAAAGATCCGGTTGAACTGGTTATCACCGACATATTTCTGCCTAAAAAAGACGGTCTCGAAATAATTACCGAACTTCGGGCCGATTTTCCGGAGGTGAAGATAATTGCGCTGTCCGGCGGCGGCCTCATTGATGAAGAATCCGTTCTTCGCTCGGCCCGCGGGCTCGGTGCCAATCACTGTCTTCCCAAACCGGTTAAGTCCGCTGATCTATTTGCCGCCGTAAAGGATCTGGTCGGAGACGATACGCTGCCGACAAGCGGCCCCGATCCTGAATAGCCGGATCGCCTCAAAGCTGCATACCTAAGATTATGGTTGGACATCACGGCTTCGGTTGTGCCGCGACGGCGTCCGGAAAACACATTTCCGCAATGCGGGAGCGTGCACTCAAGCGAGATGCGATGATGATCGCGACGCCGGAGATACCTTAAAGTACGCAACATCGCAGATCATCTGACTCGCCTTCACCGCATCGCAACACAGGCAATTTCTATTGAAACCTGCCTGGGCAACGCGCTCACCTCGACAACATGCCGTGCCGGCATCACCTCGGTATCGAGCCAATTCGCATAGAGTTCATTGACGACGGCGAAATCACCCATGTCCGTGAGGTAGACCTCCGTCTTGACGATGCGCGCTGATGTCAGTCCACACGCATGCAGAATTGCATCGATATTGTGCAAAACCTGTTCCGTCTGCGCACGAATTCCGCCGGACACGAGTTGACCCGAATTCGGGTCAAGCGGAATTTGCCCCGATAGATATACCAGATTTCCCGCGACGACGGCCTGCGAGTACGGACCGATCGCAGCAGGCGCATTTTCGGTAATAATTGCTGAAATTGTCGTGTCAGTCATGACTGTCGTCTCCCCATTGTAGTCTGGTGCCGGTAAATCGGCGATCCGCAATCCAACTGGTCCCTTCCGATTCGGCCTGTACGACAGTAATTCGAACTGGGATCGTGTCAAACCGAATTGGCAATTCCGGCGGAATCCGCACGACGACGCAATGACGCCGAATGCCCAATGCGATCTGATGGACATTTGTCCAATAACCGGTACATTATGACCTTACCTGGACGGGCCTGTGAACGTGCGCCGCACAAACCAGACGCACTGCCCCGGCCCCGGTGTGTCCCAATTCGCATGACGTTCGGTACGCGACTGCACCTGTGACGCATCGCTGCGTACCATCGACGATCAGGTGCGGGCCCACAACCGTTACGAATCAGCCGCAGAGATCAAGAGAGAGAGTACATCGAAGCCAATGAAGATTTTACTCGTAGGAGACATCGTCGGCAAGGGCGGTCGCCGCGCGGCATGCAAACTTATCCCGCGATTGCGGACGGAACTGGGTTGCTGCTACTGCATCGCCAATGGGGAAAACGTCGCGGGCGGCGCCGGGCTAACAGCAAAGTGTGTCGAAGAACTCAAGAGTAACGGTGTCGACACGATCACCACCGGCGATCACATTTGGGACCAGAAAGATTTCGTAAACGACGTCAAACGCTACCCTTATGTACTCAGGCCGGCCAATTTCAGTCTCCAGCAACCCGGACGTGGCTACGGCATCTACAACATTCCGATCGGCGGTACGATCTGCGTAATCAACGTGATCGGCCGTGTCTTTATTGGTCGCAGCAGTGACAATCCGTTTGATGCCGTCGACCGCATACTTGATGAGATGAATCATCGCACAAAGATCATCTTTGTCGATTTCCACGGGGAAGCGACCAGCGAAAAAATTGCCATGGGCCGCCATCTCGATGGCCGAGTGACTGCCGTTTTCGGCACCCATACGCACGTTCCAACCGCCGACAGCCGCGTCTTCCCCGGAGGAACTGCTTTCCAGTGCGACCTGGGAATGGTCGGCAGTCGGCAGTCGATCATCGGCAGGGATATCAATTCCGTCGTCGCGTCGTTTAAAACCGGCATGCCTGCTCGTTTCAAAGTAATCGACAAAGACATTGAATTGAACGGCGCCGTGGTGGAGTTTGACCCGACCACGGGCCGAGCGAAACATATCGAGAGAGTTTACCAGACGTACGACGTCGCGTAGGATGTGCCGGCGTCTTGCGCGTTGAGGGGTAATATGACATGAAATGCCCGAGGTGCGAATTCGATGAGGACCGCGTAGTTGACAGCCGGGTATCGCGGGAAGGTCAATCGGTCAGACGCCGCAGAGAATGCGTTCGCTGCGCCCATCGTTTCACCACGCTGGAAGAAATCGTTCCGACCGAGATCGTTGTTGTCAAGAGAGATGAGCGCCGTGAAGACTACGATCCAAAGAAAATACGTGATGGCATTCACCGCGCCTGCTGGAAACGCCCGGTCAACGCGGAAAAACTCGAACAAATCTACCTTGAGGTCCATAGTCAGGTCGAGCATCTGAGCGACCGTGAAGTGCCTTCGGAAAAAATTGGCCGCTTCGTCATGGAGGAGCTTAAGAACGTTGACGATATTGCTTATGTCCGTTTCGCTTCAGTCTACCGGCAATTCAAGGATATCGATCAGTTCATGGACGAAATAAAGCAGCTCAAGGATGCTACGCCATGATAAAAGTCGCCTCGCGAACGTTGATCACAGCAACGGCCGGCAGCAGCCACGATATTGTGAACATGGACCAGATCGAGGGTAATCTTGCCGACACACTAACGCGCGCGGGAGGCACCGACCCGATCCTGGTTAAAGATATCACACATACCATTGAGCGTTTTGTCGAAAACCGCATAAACGACAACGAGCCCTGCTCATTGAACGACGTCTACACGCTTATCAATGACATTCTTCTTGGCATCGGTCGGCACGATGCCGCCGATCTGTTTCGCCGCCGCCACGACCTGAAGGATGCGACTATACGGTCATCGATTCACCGACACGACCCGGAAGAAATACGGCAAATTATTGCGGCGGACGACTTTTTCACAAACAAAGACGTGGACAGCATTTGGCCTGACGTCGAAAGTAAACTTGATGCGCTCAACATCGCCGCGGCATCTCAGGCACTGGTACGGGAACTGGCGCGTTCCATTTGGCGCAGCACGTATATCAAGGAGTCGGTCGCACAGCAGGCGACGGAACAACAGACACCGTGGCTTTACACAGCCTGTGACATCGAACGGTGGTCGCGCGAATGCGGAGATAATCTGTTTCGGTCCGGCATACTCTCGGCAAGCCCTGTAAGTGCAACAATACCCGCGGTCGACCTGCGGCTCCATCTGGCGGCGGTTGCAAAGTCGCAGACAACATCGACATTGCTTGATCTTGATATTCTGACCGCATTACCGGATATCTGCGCCGATCTCCACCGCCTGGTCGATGTGATAGCTGACCGCATCCGGTCGGCCGCCACCATACCGTCCTCAGAAGACATCCGCTTTATTCTTCACCTGGACGTTCCCGCGGATGCATACCCGGACGCCACAGCGACCGTGGCAACAGCGCTGCGACGTGATGCAGCGGCAGCGATCCGGACATCGTTCGCCAACATCAACGGCATAATAATGACGATTAGGTAGTGCGCAAGATCTTGAAAACCGTTCTTTCTTTCGGTACATTACATCTTCATTTTTTTATAACTGCCAAGGTGGTCCCGTGTCGTCGCTAGAAATTGATGAAACCAAGACTGCGGAAACGGCCCGATCCTCTGAAGAAATCACACTAAGAGTGGTTGGTGGCCCCGCCGCGGGTCGTGAGTATCCGATCCGGAGCAAACGTGTCACGATCGGTCGCGCCGTCTCGGCCGATATTTCTATACCGGATACGGTCATCTCCCGCGTCCATGTCGCGATCTCGAAACGCGGCAAGATCTGGAAGATTTCGGATCTCGGCAGCACCAACGGTACTTGGGTCAGCGGCGACAAGATCAAGGGTGAAACCGAGCTGCCAATGAACACCCCGGTTCGTATCGGCAACACGCTGTTCGAACTGTATGAAGTACAACGCGTCGAAGAGCCCACTTCTCTCGATGAATCGCTGATTTCCTTTCGCGTAAACCCGGTCACCGCCGACAGCCTGCTCCAGCTTGAATCCGGAGAGACGCAGTTCCAGGTTCATCGTGAAAAAAAGAAACTTAAGGCGATTTATGAGGTGCAGAGTCTGTTGACGAGCGTGACAGACGACACCGAGCTTTTCCACAAGATTCTCGAACTCGTCGACGATGTCGTCCCGTCAAACAACTCCTATCTTCTCACGTACAGCGAAGACGAAGAAATATTCGAGCCGGTCGCGGGCCGCAACCTTGCGGGCCGCCTGGATCTTGCGCGGGAAAATTACATCAGCCGGTCGATCGTCGAATACGTGAAACAACGGAACGAAGGCATACTCTCCGTTGACGCGCCGAACGACGAACGTTTCCACAGCCACTCACTCTGCGGCTTCAACATTCAGAGCGTCATGTGTGTACCGATGCTCGGTAAACAGCAGCTTCGCGGCTTGATATACCTCTCGGCGAAAAAGTCTGATCGCGAATACGAGATCGAGGACCTGAAACTTCTCTCGATGATTGCCCACTCCGCCGGCATGGCGATTGAAAACAACCGCCTTATAGAAGACAACATCCGTGCCGAACGTATGGCTGCTATCGGCCTGACCGCAGCGGGTCTGTCCCATTACGTAAAAAATATTTTGAACGGCCTCGAAGGCAGTGTGTCACTACTACGTCTGGGCATCGACAGTTCTGACGAAAATCTCATGAACGATGCCTGGGAGATTCTATCGAAAAATCACAAGCTCATGTCGACGCTGGTGATGGACCTGTTAAACCTCGCCAAGGAGAATCCAGTAGAACTCGGCATGTACAATGTCGCCGACATGATCATCGAAACGGTCGACCTGATCAGGGCACAGGTCCACGACCAAAATATAGAATTTATCCTTGATCCCGGACTACGGGCGGCGCAGAAATTCGCAGAGATCGACAGCCGCGGATTCCACCGCGTGTTGCTGAATCTACTGAATAACGCGGTCGACGCGGTAAAAGAGAAACACGGCGACACCGGAAAAGGACAGATCGAGATGGCGTTGAAATTTGAGAACGAAGGCCAGATAATGGTACTCAAGGTCGGCGACAACGGCATCGGCATTCCGGCGGCACAAACCAGCAAGATTTTCGAAATGTTTCACACCGGCAAAGGCGAACGCGGCACAGGCTTGGGCCTCGCGGTCTCAAAACGAATCATAGAAAACCATCGCGGCACGATTGTGGTCGAAAGCTCGACCGCCACCGGAACCACGTTTACAATCAAGATCCCGACGAAGTATCAGGAATCGATCACAGACTGCTTCCAGAAAAAGAAGGACAAGTCAGAATAAGGCGCTGCTGCCCGGCCAGACTGTCAGAGACTGCATGGCATACGTTCACATCAACGACTGTAATCGTAGATTTTCTCGCCCTTCTCGCTCCATCCGAATTTTTCTCTCGCCACCCGCTCGATAGCGCGCGGATCATGCTGCAAACGATGATTCTGCTCACGCAAAAACTCGTTTTCCCCCTCCTGATTGAGAATCTTCACTTCTTCCTCGTGCAACGTCTTTCGCGTCTGGCTGTACTCTGCGTACGAAGGCACCAGCATATATAGCGACCATACGAAAGAAACAATCACAGAAAACCAACCAGCGTAATATCGCAATGTCATTTCAGGAGCAGCAGTTATTATTGAATCGTTCCGGCGAACGCAATCCCCGCTTGAAACACGGAAATTTTGCCGCCGCCATAAGGGGTCAATAGTAACCGTAACAGGAGGTGCTGCATTTACCAAAAAAATTTCCTGTTAATCCGCAAAAATTCACAACAAAATGAGTGACTTCAATTCAGAAGGGTATATCGACGATATGCCGATGCAGAATAATATGACCGCCGACGGAATTGATACGGTCGACGACAAACGCCACCACCTCGCCCTGCTGGATACCGGAGAGCGCGCGATATAAGTCGGTGAAGTCCGCAATCGGCGCCTCGCCGACCTGGATCAGTACGTCGCCGCGCTGTACGCCCCGACGCCCGAGAACGCCGGCAGCCTCAACGGCACTCACGACGAGCCCGCGCGAATATGGCAATCCAAGGGCGTCGGCAAGCCGGTCCGTGAGTTGCTGAAACTCGACCTTTAGCTGACGCTTCGCGGTTTCGGCCTCATCGGCACCCGTGATTCGCGCAACCTCAATCGTCACAGCGCCGCCTGCTTTCAGCACCAGATCGACGTTGTCGCCCGCCTGCAAGCGCCAGAGCATCCGACTCACATCGACCGCCTGGAATACCTCGATTCCATTTACCGACAGTATCGTGTCACCGGCCAGGATCCCGGCTGTCTGCGCCGGGCTGGCATCCACAACACGTTGCACCACAGCATGCAACCCTCCGTCCCCCGAGATTCTTGTACCTGGAATCACGCCCAAACTGTTCATGCCGAATCGGGCCGGAACCAACCACTGACTCAAGACCTGCTCGATCCGCTTTAACGGGATGGCGAATCCAATCCCTTCCGCTTCATCATGAATGGCAAGATTAATCCCGATAAGTTGCCCGTCCGTATTAATCAACGGACCGCCGCTGTTGCCTGGATTGATCGCAGTGTCCGTCTGAATAATATCTTCGAACAGGACATTGTCGTCATAGATAAACCGTCGACCTTTGGCACTCAGTACGCCGGCAGCAACGCTGTGCCCCAGTCCGTAAGGATTGCCTACGGTGATAACCGTCTCGCCGAGATACAAGTCATCTGGGGCCGCGAACTCGATCGGCACCAGCGGCGTGAGGCTGTCAAGTTCCTCCAGCATGATCAGCGCAAGGTCGTTTGCCTCGTCGGTAGCGATAGGCTTGGCGACATAATCGGTTCCATCGGCTAGCGTTACGATGATTTTCGAGGCGCGTTGGATCACGTGATTATTGGTAAGAATCAGGCCTTCGGTATCGACAATGACGCCGCTGCCCAATGATGTCGTCTTGTACAGACGCTGCTGGCGAGCGAAGAAACGGTTGATCAATTCCGCGAACGGATCCCCCTGTCGGCTCTTCGCGAATCGCCGATTGACGATGCGCTCGGTGCTGATATTGACGACCGACGGCAGCGTGATCGAGACAGCGGCAACTACAGGAGATATGCGCGTCGTCCGCGCAGTAGTGTCGTCACGCTGGGCGTGAATGTCGGGCACGGCGAGAATTATTACAACAATAAAGATGGGAACAAAGCGAATCAGGATGGGACGGATCTCGATTTTCATGTTATGTTGGACGTTGCGATTCGCAATGGGTTTCCGTAAATTTAGGAAATTTCGTTTTCGGCACGGGCAGCACGGCATCGTGGACACGTTTATGGTCCTCCGATGAGCGCATGCGCCTACCTTAATGCATCGACGGTTCCATGAACACTGCCAGCAGCACCAAAGTCCAACATTTTTACGATCGTCTGTTTTCACGCGAACTGTTTGTGACGGAACAGGCCGAGCCGTACTTTCAGGAACGATTACTGCAGATCATCTGGAATGAACAATTATTTCGCCTGCCACTGCACACAGCGTGCGGTGAACACATCGAGGTTATCCAGAAAGGGATCTGGAATGTCGAGTCCGGGCCGGACTTCCACGATGCGGTAATCGCATTTGACGGTAAGATTCGCCGCGGCGCGGTTGAAATTCATTTTCGACCGGGGGACTGGTTGCATCACCAGCATCATACGAATAGCGCATACGATGCCGTGGTACTGCATGCAATCTGGAGTAATCCCAACAGTGACAGGGAGTTTCCCAGCGGCGTGCCGTTATTTGACATTGCAGGTCATCTTAGTTGCTCGATCAAAGACGTCATCGAGCAGTATGATGCGACCGCATACCCATACGCGCAACAAGTGCAGCCGGAGCAACACGCCCAATGGATCGCGGGCGTTCCGGACGCCGAACTTTCCGCCCTCCTGCAATCCTATGGGATCAGCCGAACCCTGAAGAAGGCCGAACGAATCGCCGAGTCGATCGAGCGTCATGGCCTGGAAGAAGCCTGTTACCGTGCGTTTCTCGATGCGATGGGATACAAGAAAAACCGGGAGCCGTTCGCCGAGTTGGCAGAGCAGCTGCCAATCTCCGAGTTGGCCGCATGCGAGCGCTCCGTCGCACTCTCGGTCATGCTGGGCGCGGCAGGATTGCTGCCGGACCCGTCGAAAGATTCGATCCTCGAAGAATACAAACCATGGCTACAGCAAATGTGGTCGGAATGGTGGCCCCGACGCAAGGCATACCGCGATATTCGGTGGACGCGCCATGGTCTGCGGCCCCTGAATGTACCGGAGCGGCGGATTCTTGCAGCACACCTGATATTCCAGCAGCATTCGTGTGAGCTGGGCAAGAGCATACTCGAGTCCATAGAAGCTGATGACACTCCGCGCGCAACGCTACGCAAGCTTTCGGCATGCCTGACCGTGACAGCCGACGCAGACTACCGTCACTTTCTCCACTTCGGTCGGAAGCTTGAAAAGCCAATCGCTCTTATCGGCGCGAGTCGCATCCGCGATATTGTCGTAAATGTCGCCATACCGTTGTTTTTCGCCCACTGCTTTTTCAGGAACAGTCCGGAACGATGTCACAAAGGCAGGGAGTTGCTTGCGGC
>JAJFLQ010000117.1 GCA_021772615.1 Verrucomicrobiota bacterium
GCGACCGCTTTACAGTTACTCGGCCGGGTAACCTCAAAATCTGCGCGAACTGTAAAGCGGTCGCCTACACCCCGGACGCGGCATGTTGAAAAAATGGGCGTTCAACCTTACAGCTCTGTCGAACTCTGAATCACCGACCTCGACCGATTCGATCGTTTCGGGCCGATTCGTGAAGATGTAATCGATATGATAACAGCGATCTGCTTATTATCGCCCACCCAAATGTATTTTGCCCCGCTCGGCAACCCGCTATTGGGCTGATGCTGTCGCCAGTGACGTATTATTCACATCACACCTTTCAATCGGGTCATTGAGATATTAAACTTTAACGATAAAAAAACAACGACAGAGCGGGTCGCCAAAAGATGGGCCGCGCAGTCGCTGACGCCATTCATCGCCCCGGTCAAGCAACTTTCCAGACTGTCCGAACTCTATGAGCTCGAGAACTAAGAATCCATTTTCGAACAGGACTGGTAAAGTCCTGATTCCGCCCCGCTTGCGAGATTCCAGGTAAGTTATTATTTTCGGCGCAATATGTAGCCGGATGATGAATGATGAAAGAAGACCAGAATACTGAATGGAAATTGTCCTGGCGGGATGAGTATCTTAAGTGGATCTGCGGATTCGCCAATGCTGAGGGCGGTGTGCTGGTAATCGGCCGGGACGATCGCGGCGAAGCAGTGGGTGTGAAGAATGCCGGGAAATTACTACAAGAACTGCCGAATAAGGTCCGAGACATTCTCGGTATTACGGTCGCCGTGAACCTGATGACGGAGGAAGAAAAGGAGTTGATCGAAATCCACGTAGAGCCGTACCCAAGTCCGATCAGCTACAAGGGCGAATACCACTATCGCAGCGGAAGCACCAAACAGGAGCTAAAGGGGGCGGCGTTACAGCGATTTCTGCTGCGCAAACTGGGTAGGCATTGGGATGATGCGCCGGTGCCGGGGAATTCCGGACAGCTGCCCGATGACTGGACCATCGAGCGACTTCTCGGCAAGCACCCGTCGAATCCCTACAACCCGCTCATCGCCGGCGCCTTTTTCCGTGCCGGCTATATCGAATCGTGGGGGCGCGGCATCGAAAAGATCAATCGCGAATGCCGTGAGCACGATATCCCGTCACCCGAGTTCGACTACGGTATGTCGGGACTCATGCTGACCTTTCGCGCCAACCCCGCGCATTTGCGACACGTCGGAGATCGGTTGGATAAAAAAGTGAGTGAATCGGGGTTCGACCCAACCATTACCCCAACCACTACTCCAAAGACTACCCAAGAAACTACCCAAGAAAAAATAATTTCTATCCTGAAAACGCGTCCTGCAAGTACCCGAAATGAACTTGCGGCCCAAATAGGCATCACGCCTGACGGTGTGAAGTATCATTTGGAAAAACTAAAGGCTGCCGGAATTATTTGCCACGTGGGACCCACGAAGACCGGATATTGGGAAGTCAGGAAAATGAGAGTAGAGAATGATGAAAGGGGAAAATGAATGCGGAATGATGCATGCTAAAACTCGATCTGTCCGGCCTGGATCATCCATTCTCACCGATCATGGTCGAACGCGTGGTGAACCACGTTGATGAGATCGTGCGCTACGTACGTTTCGACGGCTGGCAGGATACGCATGCGGGTGAACGCGAAGTGAAGAAGGCGTTGCGCAAGACCCTGTTCCGATACATGCTGCACCAGGACCAGGATCTATTCGACCGCGCCTACGGCTACATCCGGGAATATTATTGAGTGAAGTATTGACAGACCTTGCGACAGGCACCCGATGAATATCCTGCACAAGCATTCACATTTGGAGTTCATTCGTGGACTGTTGAAGGCCCCACCGTCGTGCGATTTCGGACGGCGGTTTACAGATCTCTGGAAAACTTTCGAAGGCCTGGAAGATCCGCATTTTTGGATCGAAATCGACAATGATCCGAAATCACGCTTGTGGGAAATGATGACAGCTTCTGTTCTTAACAACGAGGGGTTTGATCTGGCGAGCGAATCAGATGGTCCAGACTTCACGATTACAAAAAGCGGAAGATTGATAATGTATGTGGAATCGATTGCGCCATCGCCAGGCGATCCAGATCGTCCTGACTCAGTGCCTGAACCGAAATCGATACCGAATACGGTGATGGCGGGTTGGGTCCCGACTGAGAGATATGTATTGCGCATCAGATCAGCGTTCGAAGATAAGGCGCGAAAGTTCGACAGTTATTTACATTTCGCCAGGCGTGCCGCTGATAATTGCTATCGGTACGATGAAGATGATCGGTGCGTCAGGACTGTATCCGCCGCTTGGCCTACAGGCTTTCTTGGGGTATGGCAATCCTTATGTAATATTCGATCGTAACGATTCAGAGGCGCAGAAAGAAGGTGTTCACTTCCGGGGAGAAATTATCAAGCATAATAAGAGTCCAGTTGCGACGATCCCCTTTTTGATGGAAGAATACACTCACATTTCGGGAGTCTTGCTAAGTACCGCGAATTTCTTTTCAGCAAAATACGATTTACTCGGGGAAACCTGTTTTTATCATAATCCTTTCGCAATCACCCCTATCTCCAACGCCGATTTCCGATGTATCGATCAGTTTTGGACCACCGCATGCTCGGACCGCAGCGTATGGCAGGCTGTGAGAATTAACGGAGCGACATGAACCCGGACTAACTAGGCAATAGAGTCGCACCGTGTATTTTCGGAAGTAACATGCCGGCGAGTTGACGTAACTTTGATTGTTGGATTCCTTTGCCACATCACGCTCCGTGAAAATTAAGATAGAACGTTCCTCATTAACTGGCAGAGCGCGGACTTTCGTCCAGCGAACTTAGCCCTTGAAATCTTAAGAAGTGTGCTACCACTTCAAACCGCTATGATCGCGCCCGCTTCAATGTGCGTAAGAAGAATGGAAAAAGCGTTGAATAATGAAAACCGATAACGACTTAGTCGCTCGTCAATTGGATTTTTTGCGCAAGAAATTAATTGACCTTACGAACCGTAACAAACTGACGAACTTCAAGCACAGCGATCGTTCCCGAACACATATCCGGATCGTGGACGAATTGCCGGATGTCATCCTTGAGCTGCTGCTGGATGGCAAATCGATGGAATTCCTGGCGCTGCCGGATCCTGACTCTGACCCGGAAGACGAGAAAACCGCGCGATTTCTCAAGGCACTGGAAGAAGCCACATTAACCGATGACCAATACCTGCGCGAGTTGGAGCAACTCGAGGATTCTCAAGAGAATATTGGCGCCGTCGAGAAAATCGAACGCGCACTCAAGGATCGATTGCGAGTCAAACTTGGCTTGCCACGCCGCATTGATCCTGACGATATGTCGTTACGAGAATTCGCCAAGTCCGTCGGTATCGACCCGAGCTACGATCTACCGGAACCTATCGGTCGCGAATCCGGACCGCAGAAACACTACGACGACAAGCTCCAGACCCTGTTGCGGCAGCAACGAATGGATCGGAAGCTTTCGGGAGTCTACGATCTCTATCGACTGGCGCTGCAGGAATTGGGGGTCAATACCCTGTTTATCTGTTTCGGCTGGCTTGATTGGGCACCCCGGGACGATGTAAAAAGGCGGATGTGTGCACCGTTGATGCTGCAACAGATTGACTTGCAAAGAACCAAGGCGAGAGGACGGTTTCGCTATAAGATCGTCAAGGCCGATGACGATGTTATGATCAACCTGGCATTGAGTGAACGACTGAAATATGAATTCGGCTTTGAAGTCCCTGCGTTTGAGGAGTCTCCGGAAAGTTATCTGAAGAAGTTATCGGGTAAGATCAAGCAAGCTGATTGTGATTGGCGTGTTCGCCGTTGGATCACAGTTGGTCATTTTTCGTTCGCAAAGCTGGCGATGTATCACGACCTTGACCCGAAAAACTGGGCCGGCACCGGCGTCACGCCTGATGCTCATCCGGTCATCCGGGAACTGCTTCTTGGCAGCGAGAGTGATGCCCCGTTTTTTGCGGCGGAATATGACATAGACGACTATTCCGAGGCGAAAGCGTTACCACAATGTATTGCCGACGCGGATGCTTCACAGCTCAGTACGATCATCGATGTCGTCAGCGGCAGGAACATGGCCGTGAAGGGGCCGCCCGGCACCGGAAAATCGCAAACGATTACCAATATCATCGCCGCTGTTCTTGCCGAAGGAAAATCCGTTCTGTTCGTGGCCGAGAAAAATGCTGCTCTTCAGGTCGTCAAGAAGCGTCTTGACGATGCCCGGCTCGGTCAGTTTTGCCTTGAGCTGCACTCTACGAAATCTACCAAAAGCGAATTGAAAAAATCATTGGAGCTACGCCTGGATTGTCAACACCGACTCGATCCTCCCACAAACTATGACGAACGCCTGACCGAACTTAAAAGGATACGAGCTTCATTGAATCAGTATTACCGCATATTGGATTCACGGCCGTATGCGATTGGGTTGCCTCTGCTCGATATCCTTTGGACCACGCAAAATCTCGCCAGAAAGACACCCCATCTTGAGGGCTTCGGCAACGTCGTGATGCCTGACGCTCAAAGGATAGGGCCGGCGGAGTTTGATGATCTCCGGCAACTACTCCAAAAGTACGCAACTGCCGATGATGCGGTTACTTTCGACGCTGATGATCAGGACGGCCATCCGTGGCGCGGCGTGTGCTGTGGCAGCTCCAATCCCTTCAAGCTCGGGGAACTGTAAGCATGGGCGCAACAGACTCTATCGCATCTCCGTTCATCTATTGAGCTTGCAGCACAAATCGATATACCGATAGGACCCGACGCACCGACGGTACGCGAACTCAGTGAAATAGTCCCAATTATTAATGGTAGTCCAGATCGGGTCCCTGACGACGTCACCCGGATTGTCTCGAATTTTGCAGGACCTGATGACGTCGACATCGCTCGCACCTACGTGGAGACACGGAATAAGCTTCGGCGAGTAATGGAATCACTGACGTCAATCCTGGCGGCATCCCAGGTCGCAGACGTGCAATTTGAGACGATCGCCCAGCATGGCGAAGAGCTGTGTCGGCGCGATCTTTGCAAAACCACACGGGAGTCAGCGGTTCGGGATGTCGAATCCACTATCGCAAAATACGGACAGGAACTGGAGTATCTTGACCGATGCATGGCAGTTGACGCTGCGGCGTGTCGATTGCTGGGTATCGAAGGTGATGCAACGATTTCGCGTGTAGAAAAGCTGCTGGCTGCGATACGCGTCGCATCGCAAACCGATGTGCGTATTTTGAACCAGCGATCGGCAGGCCTCATGTCACGTGGAATACAGCCGGAATTGGACGCTGCGGCGGCGCGCGCAACGGTACTGAAGGCAGATAGAGCGGCGCTGGAGTCGGATTTCAATTTTCCGTCAGAAGGATGTCAGGGGACGGCGGGGAAATATAGAGAATCAGCTCAGGTGATTAAAAGATCCGGAGTCTATTCTTTTCTCTTTCCAAACTATCGTGCGGCAAGAAGAACATACCTGGCCGCATGCACGCAGAATCAGAAATTTGAGAAGACGTCTGCGATTCGTAGTCTGGAACAAATTGCAGACCAGCTGGAGGCGGAAGAAGCCTTCTTGTGTGATTCCATCTTTTCAGTAAGGTTGGGATCGGCCTTCAAGGGAATGAATACTGACTTTCAACAGCTTCAGGCCGTAGTAGACTACGCACGTACGGTACGCGAGCAGATCTCCGGCTTCGACGAATTTGAACCTTTAATACGATCCTTTCTTCTTGAGTCCGAGACCGACCGTGTGCTCGAGCTGGCTACCATGCATACCGATGGTCACGAGGAATTCATACGCAGCTTTTCATCGGGGATAAAAGAGGGGAGCGATTCAATTGATTGGATTATTAAAGATCGGGAATTGCTCGTGAACACTCTGGAGTCGACGCGCCTACTGGCCGAGAGGATCGCCTTTAGCGACACTGCGACGTTGAGCGATATAGAGAAATGCGCGAAACTGTTCGCAGAACAGGGGCGTATACAGAATCACTTAGCGGATCAACACCACGCACGGCGTATATTCGGCATTGACGACGACGCAGATATCGCCGTCGACATGATTCAGGCCGCAATCGATTACCGGCAGCATTGCGATGCCGTATCAGGTATACGGGAATTGCACGAAAAACTGCTGTCACCCACCGCAAGCCTGGAAATACCGACATTAAAGGCGGTTTGTAGCGGGCTGGACCAACACATTTCATCCCTTCGTCACCGGATTGAATCGGCCGGCTCCGAGCCGCTTATCAAGACGGAGCAGTTTTTCGAAGGCAACTGGATGCATCGCTCGATTCATGCACTGGCTCTGAGGCTGACACATGCGTGTGAGAATGCCGAAGCACTTCGTCCGTGGATTCAGCGAAATTACTTACGAAACGAGGTAGACAAGACGGCGGCGAGCTCGTTACTGGAGGCATTTAACAAGCATCCGCGAAGCGCAAGGCCGGACCTGGTCAGCGCCTGCGAGTATGTCTTTTATCGCACCCTTGCGCGTGATGCGTACAGCCAGAACCCGGACCTGGGTAAATTTGACGGTATTCACTTAAGCGAACTTCGATCACGATTTCAGAATCTTGATCGCAAGGTTCTGGGGTTGTCACAGCTGAAACTCGCTGCCGAATTGTGCACACGCCCGATCAAACAGGGTGTCGGGGTCGGCCGCAAAAGCGAATACACCGATTACAAACTGATCCTGAACGAGGTCGGAAAATCGCGGCGCCTCATCCCGATCCGAGAACTGGTGCAGCGTGCAGGAACGGCCCTGCAGCAGTTGAAGCCCTGCTTCATGATGTCGCCCTTGTCCGTCGCCCAATACCTTAAGCCGGGAACGCTCACATTCGATATGGTCGTCATTGATGAAGCCTCGCAAATGAGGCCGGAAGACGCGATCTCTGCAATATTACGTGGGCGTCAGGTGGTCGTGGTTGGAGATCCAATGCAGTTGCCGCCTTCTTCGTTTTTTGACCGAGCAGGCGACATCGATGATGAGGATGACGATGACCTTCCGCATGACGAATCTATTCTCGATATCGCTCTCGGGGTGTTTCGACCTGCTCGCGATTTGCGTTGGCATTACCGTTCTCGCGATGAGAACCTGATTTCCTTCTCGAACCGGGAATTCTACGATGAGAAACTGATCATTTTTCCGAGTTCCGGAACGATTTCCGATGTGGGTCTTCAAACAGGCGTCATTGTTGAGGATGAGATGTTTCGCGGCACCTATAAATCGGGACTGAATGTCGACGAAGCGGCGCTGGTCGCCGCGGCGGTCGAGCGATTTGCCGGTGATCACCCGAAGTGCAGCCTCGGCGTCATCGCCATGAATCAGAAGCAGCGTGACCTGATCGCCGCGGAGGTGGATAAACTGACGCTCGAGTCGATGGTGTTGGCCCGATATCGGGAAGACTGGGACAATCAGATTGAGTCATTTTTTGTAAAAAAACCTGGAAAACGTTCAAGGGGACGAGAGAGACGCCATTTTTATTTCAACCGTCTATGGCCCTGACGGAGATGGGCGCGTGATGCAACGCTTTGGCCCGATCAACAGCAAATACGGCCATCGTCGGTTAAACGTACTTTTTACACGTGCAAAACATCAGGTTCGCCTATTCACCTCACTCCGAGCCGGCGATATTACTAACGCTGAGTCTGGATCTGCCGGTGTCCGGAAACTTGCGGCGTATCTGCAGTATGCATTTACCGGGCGGCTCGATTATGGTTGCCGGTCTCAGCGCGAGCCGGATTCCGAATTTGAGGAGTTTGTTCGGGATGCCTTGTTCGCTCAGGGCTATGAAGTCCACACCCAGATCGGCGTTGCCGGATATTTCATCGATCTTGGTGTCAAGCACCCGACCCATCATGGATATCTTGTCGGTATCGAATGCGATGGTGCCACCTACCATTCGTCGAAATCCGCCAGAGACCGGGACAGGCTCCGCCAGGAAGTCCTGGAAGGCAGGGGGTGGACGATTTATCGGGTCTGGTCAACAGACTGGTTTGCGGACCCTCAACGCGAGTTGAAACTTCTCGTCCGCAAGATCGAGGATTGTGCCGAAAACTATGCGGCACGTCCTGTCGCTGCTGCGATACCAAACGTCGCTGATTCCGGACCTCAGGATATCGACGGCGACGACAAGCCGCCGACCGTCGCGGGTGACGAATCCGACGACTTGGATCCACCCGACAATGCGTCGACCGATGCCGGGACTCATACGCACAGCGTTCCGGTTGTCGAGATCGGCGATACTATCGAGATTGAATATCTAAGTTCTGACTGGGTTCCCGAGAAACGCACTATTGTCTCCTCATCGGTCGCCGTTGCAGACGGTGAGATCGGCGTTAGCGCACCTCTCGCACAGTGTGCGCTGGGTGTATCCGAGGGCGAGGAATGTGTCTACTATGTCGATGGCGAACCGCGTCACATCAAAATCAACCGGTTAATTAAAAGCGAGTTCAACGCTGACCGATCAACGGACGAATCAGTGAAATATGGCAATTTACAACAGCCCGTTCATACGGCGACCTCCGATCCCCTCGACAAAACTGATGGAACTCATGAATTCAATGAAATGATAGCCGAGTATTGCGAATGGGATGGAGCGAGCACTATCGATCCAAGAGGGGATTTCAGCGATGAGGTAGCACAGTTTCTGAATGGAATTATTGCTGTCGAGGGGCCGATTTTTCGCACGCGATTGTTTCAGATCTATTCGCGAGCGGCGGGACTCGGACGGGTTGGACGAAATGTTCGCATTTCGCTGGAGCAGGCTCTAAACCATTTAATCACCAAGCGAATGGTTGTTGCTCACGATGAACTCGAGAACCCGGATGATGATAATCCTGTCCTATGTTTGTCCACACAACCCGAAGCGATACTTCGAACGCGCGGACCTCGATCCCTTGAAGAAATTCCCCCGTCGGAAATCGCGTTATTGATGCGATTGATCAATAAAGAAGACCAATGGCTCGGCAAAGAAGAGCTGTATCGAGAGGTTCTTTCGCGCTATGAGCTGTCTCGTCTCACCAGTGACGCGCTCCATCATTTGAATACCGCATTCCATCGGCTCATTAGCTCGACAGCGACCAGTAGCGCAAGACCTGGATAGTCCGGGCAGCGGCCGCTGCCCAATCAACTGCCTCGGGGCAAGCCCACGAGGTTTGAAAAACATCTAAATCATTGCTACGACGCAAGCGTCGGGGAATTAAACCCACTAGTGGGATTAAAATCGAACGGAGTTAGCGAAAGCTCTTGAAGACACAGCCTCTCTGTTGATCCACTCTCGGAAGCATTCGTCAGGTGGCGCGCGCCGCTGTTTCGCAGCAGAATCGCCGTAATGTCTCCGTATTGCAGACTGCCACCATAACGAACAGGCTGCAGGAATTATCAATGTTGTCGCTTGGCGCTTCGGAATTTTTTCGGTGGCAAGCACGCGATTGATACACGAGGCTGCCGGCTCGTCGCTCATGACACTGCCGCCCGGTTCCGCATTGCTTGACAGCTTCCCTTTGCGAACTAATATGAGACTGTAGTGATATCAAAATATAACTGCGGAGCGATGATGGCTAATTTGACCGTACGCAATATTTCAGCAAGCGTTTTTAATAAAATAAAATGTCGGGCGGTAGCCGAACGGCGAAGCATGAATAGCGAAATTCTGATTCTTCTCGAAGACGGCTTGAAAGCCCGTGCACGTATACAGGACGGTTCTTCAACACCTAAAATATAGGCCATAACGCTTACGATAAAATTGTTTCTGGTGGTCGGCGACGACGTGATCAATAAACCTCAGTTTCTCTACCGGTTCCTGGCGCCGAAACACGGTGATGATCACGATGTGTCCTTCGGCCACCGGCGAAAATTCGGAACTAAAATCACGAACGAAAAAAAATCAGAGAGCTGTTTTTCGTGTTATTCGTGTGTTTCGTGGGCAACCCCAATCAAAAATCAAGGCGCCGTTCATTGGGGTAGTGGGAAAATGGAAGCCAAATATAGGGGATAGCGGTGAACCCGGTTTACCGTGTCAATATTCAAATTTCCAGCACTCATGATTGCTCGATAGGGGGGCGAATATTTGTTGTCGAAAACGCGCAGACTCTTAGCCTCGCTCAAATTGTGTAGGATCTCAACCGATCGCGTTTCATCGGACGCGGTCAGAAATTCTACGAATGACATCGGATAGATATTCAGAAAATCGACGTTGCCAACTGGAAATGACCCGCGATTGAGTTCAATGCCCAAATGTGAACCGGCGGCGCAGATCGCCATATGGGGGTATTCTTCATTGAAATATTTCAGACTCGTTAAAGCTCGGGAACACTCTTGTATTTCGTCAAGAACAATAAGTGTATCGTGTTCCTGGATCGTGTTCCTGGATCGGAGTATCCAGATAAGAACATAAGTCCTGAAGGATTCTATCGGGTCTTAAATCAGGTTCAAATACCTTGGCTAATTTTTCATCTTCCTCAAAGTTGAAATAGTAATAGTCCTTGAAAGACGATTTTCCGAAGCGTTTGAGAATGTAAGTCTTACCAACTTGGCGCGCACCTCTCAACACGAGCGGTTTCCGCTTCGAGCGGTTCTTGCATGAATTGAGCTGCTTTAAAATTGTACGCTGGATGACACAATCGAAGTTAATTTTTGCTTTTAAAATACGACTTTAATTTATATTCGCACTTTTTTGCCACCACTTTTTGTAGGAGCAGGGCGGATGCCCTTAATTTAGATTCTGCTGCCCCCGTCATTGCCATTTCCATAACGCGGAACGCCGACTTGTGATATTCGGTTTCCTTGCCGTATCTGGAGAAAGCGCCCGATTAGGACAGATCAACCGGGTTTACGATTTTACTGAACCCGAGATCATGGAAGTCTTTCGGGTTAGCGGTCGCAAATACATCGACGCCATGGTGTTGAAGCGTTAACGCCAACCGGATATCAAAGAGTCGGCGGCGAGCGAACTGACGCCGGTGCACGCGCTTCCAAACCTCGACCATGACCGGCGCGTTTTCGACCAGTCGCCACCGCGGGTGCCGTCGATAGGACTGAATGATGTCACATGCTTTGCCGGCTGAAAGCGGTTTCGCCATAACCTTTGGGTTGCGCAGCAAAACATAGAGTTCGGCGAGCACCAGTTCGCAAATCAACACCTGTTCCGATCCATCGGCCAACGCACAAAGATATCCATTGGCTACAGCATGACGTGACGACTCCGGGGCAAGCGCGTAAAAGAGTATGTTCGTGTCAATTGATGTCATACCCGGCCCACTTCGTGGTCCAAAACAGCCTTGAGATCCATATGGTCGATATCTGACCGGACGCAGCCTTTGGGCAGCGTTGGCGGCCCCCAATCGGGGTCCGGCGATGTTGGATAGACACTTACGATATACTCCAGACCGCGACGCACCACTTCTGCCATGGACATCTCTCTCTCGGCTGCAATCGCTTTGACCTTCGTGTAAAGCTCGTCGGGGATTTGAATCTGCGTTTTAATCATAGTTGCAATTTACCATCATTGCTAAATGATATCAACCATTGATTTGGTTTTCGTTTCATGCAGCGCCCAGACCGATGTCTAAGTCTGCCCACGAAATACAGTAGAGTAACCTCGGGGGTTTAAGCCCGAGGTCCTCGTCGAACCGCAGATAGAGATTTCCACTATACGGCTCTCCCGCTATTCTCGTTGCAAGGCATGCACAGGGAAGCCCGATTCTGCTGTTGTCAAAGAGGCTCATAGCCCAGTCTACGCAGGCCTGAGTAGAGACTTTCTCCATCTTTGATAGGTCGGCATCGTCGTTGCCTTCGATGGTTTATGAAAGACTTGAAGCGGTTCAGCACGAACCAGTTCAGCTCTCTGAAACATTGTCGGGGATACCCTAATTTGAAGTAGTTCTTCCATCCACGATTAATGTCGTTAACCGTAGCGATTGTATCGCGTAGCGAGCGCTTGTAGCCACTGGCGGTGACCGAGCGCAATCTCTCACGATATCTGGACGCTGCCTGGGTGGAAGGAAACGTATTCAGATACTTTCTGTTACGTCCGTGAAGATCATTATCCTCACGCATTGTAAATCCCAGAAAGTCAAGTGAGGCCCCTGGATGATTCATTTTCACCACTTTTGTCTTCTCACGATTTATACTCAGCTGCAACTGATCTTCAATTGTACCGATTAGCCAGTCGGTGATCCGTGTCCCCATGTAGCGGGCCATGACGACAAAGTCGTCTGTATAGCGAATCAACCTCTCTACGCATCGGTGTGGATTAATACTACCGATACCGCTATGTTTCGTGTGTTTCGTTGCCTCCGCACGCCAAAGCGCGACTAACTGGTGCATAAACAATTACCAGTTTCAATTCCTTTCAATTGAATAGAACAGTCCAGCATAGCTGGTGTAACCGAAACACGCTAAAAACACGAAAAGAGAGAAGGAGAAGGAAAAGGAAAAATAATTTTTCGTGTGTTTCGTGTGTTTCGTGGGCCTCACCCTACCCTTTCTTCCCGCGTGCCCGTCCTGGCTTTCCGGTTCGCTGCGAGACATCACTTTTCATTTCAGATAACGATTATCACCTCACGGCACCCCTATCCCTTGCTATTCCAGATTCTCAAGATCCGCCAGATCCTGATGCCGGCCGGCCGCGTGTTTGGTTACCTTGAGATGGTCGAGATCGATGAACGAAAAATCTACACCGTCAATTTCAGTGTTAATCCGGTGCTCGTAACACGATTGAAAATTGACGCATTTCAGCGACGTGATAATATCAATCCGATTGGGAGGCTGACCGAGCTGTACGACGGTGTCCGGTTCGAGGAAATCAGAGGCATTGAGCCCCGACGAGCCAAAGCCGAAAGTGGTAATAGCTGCGGCTACGTTGCCCGCATTTTCAACACTCTGATCGATCCAGATATCCAGGTCTTTCGTGTATCGAGGATGGCCGTGAAAAGCAACCGCGTACCCGCCAATAATCAAATACCGTACACTATGTACGTTTAGTGATTGTATAAACTCCCTGAAATCCTTGTTCATCAGGATATTTCCAGGCATTATACTCCTGCCTTATTTGCTCCAATGCCTGCAAACGGGCACGTGGTGATTGTTTTGACCAATATGCGAAGTCGTTCTTCTGATCATTAATGTTTACTTTTCGGACAGTCTTTATCATTGCCGGGCCAGTGCTGATCGAGGGAATATGTGATTAGTAATCGAAGCCGTCAGAGACGCGCCAATAATATGGCGGCTAAGGGCGTCATTTCAACGAGATGCAGAGAATACCATCCCAATCCCTTTTCGGCCGCAGCATTTGTGCACCGATTCTCCGACCCTATCATTAGATACCGTTTTGTGTCATTCGGATGTTTCGTGGACCTCACCCGACATTCGGAATAAACCGTACGGATTATGTCTGCCCACGAAACACACTAAAACACGAAAAGGGAAAGGAGAAGGAAAAAAATTTCCACAGTGATCCCGTAGGCCCAGGAAATCGCACAATGCTGCAAACCATTGGCCTCAGATCCGGGATCTTTCGAAAACACCCATTTTGCATTTTTGACACGATAATAGTGAGAAAGCCGAACGGTTGCAAAGCGCTTTCCAAATCGAAATCGCTATCGGAATCGGAATCGGTTCCTTGCATCTTCGGCTGAAACACGAATAGATCAAAAAAAATACAGGACGATTTCGATACCGATTTCGATTTGGATACCGAGAGGCCATCCCATAATTTCGGCAGTTACGGGACGGCTGTGAAAATTTTCGTGTGTTTCGTGGGCAACTCCGTCAACGTGTAGTTTTTCGTGTCATTCGCGCCTGTCTCGCCGTAGCCTCTTTGCGAAGGCGGATGTTTCGTGGACTTCACCCGTTCGTCCTGCGTGCCCGTCCTTGCTTACCTTTTCGGTACAAAGTAATCGGTTGATAAGCAATGCGCCGGGTTCGTCGCCTTCGACGCAAAACCCTTTCGCTGCAAGCATCCGGGACACCTCGTGATTTTCTGCGTACACCTCCTCCTCCCGACGGGCGTTCTCCGCCGGGTCCTCCGTCTTTATGTACATCGATCGATAGCTCGGAAGCACTTCCTCGACGCCGTCCGCGTAGATGCGGGTGTGCGAATCCGTAGTGAAACGGTTCGAAGCGTAGTAGTCGAGATACTCCCCGTTGGCATTGCTGCCGAACAGATACCAGATCACCCAACTTTTATGGACAATCTTCCCGCGTTTTCGCCCCGCGACATGCTCGGGCGGCAGACGAATTCCGGCAGCAGCGAATTCCTCATTGAACTGCGCTTCTATAGATTCCATGATCTTGCCAGTGCGATGGTTGGACGGCTTCCCTGACTTCGCGAATTTAGCGCGCAGTCCCGGTGTACTTAGACGCTACTCGTTAACCAGTTCGAAGTAGAGCCCGTGGCGGCTCACCAGTTCGTCGTGGGTGCCGTGCTCGACGATGGCGCCGCGGTTCATGACCAGGATTCGGTCGGCGTGGCGGATACTTTCGAGACGGTGCGTAACGATGATGAGCGTGCGCCCCTGCCGTATCGACTCGAGGTTGGCGAGCACGCGCCGTTCGTTGTCGAGATCGAGAGAGTCGGTCGCCTCATCAAACACAAAGAACGAGGGATCGCGATAGATGACGCGGGCGATCGAAATGTTCTGTTTGTCGGCCGGCGAAAGCGTGAGATCCAGATCGCTGATGTGCGTGTCATAGTGATGCGCGAGATTGGTAATAAGGCTATGAGCGTTTGCCAGCTTGGCGGCGCGTACAACGCGGTCGATATTTGGTTCTGCATCGCCGAGCGCGATGTTTTCCATGACCGTGCCGGAGAAGATGTGATCGTTCTTCACGACCAGCCCGACGAACCGCCGGAGACTGGTGAGTTTGAGTTTGCTTACCTCGACGTCATCGTATGACATCGTACCCTCGGTGGGTTCGAGCAGCGCAGCAATGCATTTTACAAGTGTCGTCTTGCCGGAACCGCTCTTGCCGACAATGCCGATCACCTGCCCCGGCAACGCAGTGAAGTTGATCCCTTTCAAGGCTTGGTGCGCCCGAGATCCGCCGTACGAAAATCCGACATTGCGAAACTCAATTTTACCCTGAAGCGTTGTGACCGGAATGGTGTGGTGGCTGTAATCCTGCTCCGGTGCGCACTCGATGATGTCGTTGAGCCGGTTCAGAAGTACGGATGACAACTGCAGCTCTTCCCACATATTGAGCAGCGTGAAGATGGGAAAATAACTCATCGCCGTAAGCATCTGGAAGGCGATGAATCCGCCCATCGTGAGCTGATCATGAAGAACGAGCAACGCACCAATCCATAGAAACAGGATTGTGGAGAGAAACCCCAGCGTCTGGATGGTACCGTCGTAACAGTAGATATTGAATTTGCTCTGGCTCTGACTCTTCAAAAGTTTGGAAAAATCGGAGATCACATTTTCCTTGTAGAAATTTTCCGCGCCGGCGGCCTTTACGGTCTGGATGCCCTTGACGATGTCCTTCTGCAACGACCGGTAACGCGCCTCGTTGTTCTGGATGTCGTCGAATGCGGGCTTGAGGATCTTGGCGGAGAAGAACATAAGTCCGAAATAAATCGGCACCAGAAGCAGAAAAATCTGTGTCATGCGCAGGCTGTATACGGCCATCAAACAGACATAAGCAATGAGTTGTATGCCGGCGATAAGCCCGCCGACGGCACTCTGCACAATGAAGTGCCGAATCTCGGTGGCACCTTCGAGACGTCGCTGGATATCGTCTTGACTGCGATTGATAAAGTACGACATCGGCAGCGACAGCATTTTGTCGATGATGACGTTCATGAGCATACCGTCCAACCTTGCGGCGGCGTAACTTAGGGTATGCCGTTGAAAGATCGTGAGCAACAGTGTGCCCGCAAGGCTGCCGCCCAACGCCATGATAAAGAGATTCAGGTTTCTGGGGTCGCGCTGCGCAAGAACCTTGTCGACAATGGTCTGAGTGAGAATCGGGAAGCTGAGCTGCAGCAATGAGATCACGACCGTCAGGAACACGGTGATGGCGATTGACTTTCGCAGGGGCCGTAAAAACGGCAGAATCCATGCGACCAGGCCTCGGGTTTCGGGCACGGCTATGAGATCGTCGGGTGTGTCGAACAGGATCGCGTAACCGGTCCAGTTCTGCTCAAATGCTTCTCGTGAAATCCAGTGAATCTGTCGTGCGGGGTCGGCAATTCTGAGCTTGTCGCCTTTACGTGCAATCAACACAACCCAGTGGTCATTCTGCCAATGGATTACGGCCGGCATCGAAATCTGATCGAGGTTGCGGGCGGACATTTTCACCGACTGCGTGTGCAGCCCGATCTCTTCGCCCGCCCGAGCAAGATCGCGCAGCGTCGTGCCGTCGATGCCCGTACAGGTAAGCTCACGAACGTAGGGCAGGCTGATGTTGCAGCCGAAGTATCGGCAAATCATCGCAAATGCCGCGGCGCCGCAATCGGCTTCGTCTATTTGCTGAACAAACGGGACATGGCGGCGGCGCTTGATCTTCCGGCGTTTCGCGGTGGCGCCGTTGGCGTGGGGTGCAGGTACGGAATTGTCCGCAGCCGTCGAGGATTGAATAACACGTGGATCACTCTCAGATAGTTCGTGAACCGTATCAGAGTCCGTCTTTTTCAGGAGCTGGGCGAAATCGAGCGGAATACGATCCGGACCGGATCCCGAGTTGTACGTCGAGATTCGCCTCTGTATGAGTATCTCGAGTTCCGGATACGTGCCGATAAGCGCGTGGAAAGCACCCGGCTCGAGGCTGAGAAGTCGGCAATTGCTGGCGGCCTGCACGGATGCACCGCGCCGCGTTTGCTGCAGCAGAGATAATTCGCCAAAGAAATCTCCCTGACGGAGATAGGCCAGGTTGACTTCCGAACCGGCCACATTCCGAAACACGCGACAACGCCCGTCCTCAATGATATACATGGGCCCGGAGCTGTCGCCTTCCTGGATGATTCGCGCACCGGCGCAGACTTCAACAGGCGTGAGCGCCCGGAGGATTGCCTGGACGACAGCGGAGGATGCGGAGCCCAGAAACGAATACTGCCGGAGAAAATTCTGGAGATTTCGGTGTTTGACCTGGAGCTCAATGTACTCGCGCGAATCGGGATACCGCGATATGATGGCTTTGAAGTCAGCCTGACCAAGGCTGACGACGTCAACGTTGCCGCTGGCACGCACGGTCTTGGTACGTACGCCGGCAGTGAGCAACCCCATTTCGCCGAAAAAATCACCGACGTGCAGTGTATTCACAGGAATATCCGTGCCGTCCTCCGACGTACTGAGTACACGCGCATTGCCGGCAACGATAAGAAAAAACGAATCTGCACCCTCGCCTTCGCGCACAATGATGTCGCCGAACGTAAAGTGCTGGTGCTGAAAACGCTCCTGGATTTCGGTTCTTGCCGCGTCGGGAAGAAAACGCAAAAAAGGAATGTCATCGAGGAACTGTTGGACCGATTCAACCATGTAACAGATCCAGCGGCCACATTTCCCAAGCAATTTGACGTGCAACAAAGGGCCGAAGATTGTCGGCAATCCATTTTTGGCAAAGCCGGGCGTGAACGTCCGGATCGTTTGGGTCCGGCTCCGTCTTTTCCAGAACCCGGTAGATGGTGAACACGTCGTCATCTTCGTCGGCCTGCGGCACGACCGGCTCACCAACCGTAGCGGATAAGAATCTTGGTTTAAGATTCTCCGGAATGTCATCCATGAACACAGTCTCCACGGCGTAGTCGCCACTGGACTTTGCTGCAACCGCCGAAAGGGAGTCGCCGTCCATGGTTACGCAAAACAAGGCCTCTTTGGCGAGTTCATGGGATTCGAAAGCAATCTTCTCGAATCTGACGCGAATGAATGGTATCCGATAGGTCTTCAACAACAATTCACATTTCAATTTCGGAATATTGGCGTCGCAATAATTGAGGTATGCAGCATCCAGCTCCAGAAATTGGCGCAAACGTTCGCCGATGAAGAGATACTCGGTCTCACGATATACCGGCCAATTTCTGCAAAGCGCATGACGTTCATGAAATCGATTCTCGGCTTCGACCAGCTTTGGCGGTGCGATAACCGCCGCACCAGCGCTCTCGTGCACCGCAAGCCGCCATATAAACGACGATACGAAGGCCGGCAGCTCCTGGGAGAAAACGATCTCGCTCCATAATTCGGCACAGATCCAGTCAATGTCGATCTCAGCATTTACGATCCACTCGGCATTGAATGTCTGAACATGTTGACGACACACCTGACGAAAAAGGTAGGCATTGAGATCGTCCAGCGAAAGACCGCGCGTTTGCAGCCATGTCTCGGTTTCCTCCGCAGTGATAAGATTCAAATCATAGCGAAGTCGATTGGCGGCGTGCTGCAAGTCGTCCTGGTCGAAGTCGATCTCACCGCTCTCCGCCAGATCAAAGGCCTCTGCGCCGCGGAACAATGTGTTCAAAGCAGGGTCCAGGCACCCGGAAAACTCCGCCCAACCCAACACATCACCCCAGGTATACAGCGTTTTGCCGAAGCGAAACAGGTACCTACTACAAGGCGATGCTGTCGGCATAACATCGGTATGGTCAGCTTCCATTTTCGTCGCCCCTGAGACTGTTAAATGCTTCGCATGCCGCCCCGGCCGGACACAATTGGCAGCGCCAGTATGTGCCGGACAGACTATGCCCGATAATTTACCAGCCAAATGCGTTCAATCAAGGGATTGAATTACGACCTTAATACGGAATCGCCGGCACCGTCTCGCCCCGTGGCCGTGTTTTCCATCGTTTGTGTATCCACAACCATTGCTCGGGGTGTTCAAGGATCATGCTTTCGAGAATCTTCGTAAACCGGGACGTATTGTGAATGATGTTGTCCATTGACCGCCGATGGGGGCTCTCGAGACTGACCGGCTCCCGCACTACCAGATGGTGACGGCGGCTGTCGCAGGGATCGCGAAAGGTGCAGACCGGGAGAATCGTCGCTTCGGATTTCGCCGCGAGTACAGCAAGAGCAGGCATGGTGCAAGCCGGCATTCCGAAGAAGTCAACGAAAACGCCTTCCTTGCTGGTCATATTCTGATCGAGCATGACGATGATGGCTTCATTGCGTTTAAGCGTTGAGAGGATCTCTTTCATGGAATTACGACGGGTGATAGTGTGAATGCCATTGTCGTCCCGCATCAACTGTATCATCACATTGCCGGGACCCGATTTCATCTCCTTGCCGATCGCGTTGAGCTTGTACCCTGCCGCAGCGCAAATTGCACCACCGAGTTCCCAACTGCCGATGTGGCCGGTGAGCAACAGGGCGCCTTTACCGGCGGCCGTAGCGCGCTCAATGTTGTCGAGGCCGTGAATCGTGCCGCGGTCGGCGATGCGTCGCTGTGATATTCCCGGAAGCTGCAGGATTTCTATCAACAAAAGCCCAAGGTGCCGATAGTGTTGCCGCAACAACGTCGCCGTGTCACGCGTACCATCTGCGTGGCCGAATACCCACTGCATCTGCGTCAGAATGACCGTGCGTCTGAATCGAATCACATGCTGCAGGCACCAGCCAATCGCGCACCCCAGGCTTGCAAACAGCGGGTGAGGCAGCACGCGCAACAGTCGGCCGAGCATCATAATAATACATCGCATCTGGTATACCTGGCGTGAATGGTGCAGGCCGGCGACCGGGGAAAGTTCGTTCAGCTACACGCCGCACGTGGCAGCGGAATTGTGTCGACGCAGAAGTAGCCGTCCGCAGGCTAAAGCCAAATGCCGTCAGTCGAAAAGGCCGGCAACATAGATCACCGCGATGCGGGATCCATACTCTCCACTATACGACATCGGGCAAAAGCATGTACTCAAACCTTTGGGTTATTGAACCGGCGCCCCAGTCAATATCGTTGCGTTAAGGCTCTTTCGGAAAGACATACGAACGCGCGCCTCGTTAGATTCCACAGCTTCCGACCTGGCATTGCCAGCGTAATGAACACATGGAAGGCCGCGAACGACGAGGGGCTTGATTCAACAACACTGGCGACCCGGTTCACCCGACCTCAATCGGCGTCCCCGACTGGATCGGATGTGCCAGCGAGGGTACGCTTAATGATTTCGACCAGATCCTCAATCGGTCCACCTTTGGTGTACGACGCGTCTACCGTGAGCTTCACCGCCGTGTCATTCGCGATCGGTGCGTCGCTGAAGAACCCGTAGCCTGACATGGCAATGATCTTCACGGTCGCCGATTTCTTACGAATCATCTCAATGAATTCGACACCGCTGACTTCGGGCATAACAAGATCAGTAGCAACGAGATCAATCCTGTCGTCGAATAGCTTCAACGCTTCCTTGGCGTCGTGAGAGTCGATCACGTCGTAACCGCTCAGAACAAGGAAATTACGCACTGTGTCGCGGAAAAAATCATCATCGTCGACTAAGAGAATGCGCTTCATGCCATCAATTTGTCCGCGATGCCGTAATCGATCGATTCCTGAGCGCTCATGAAATAGTCGCGATCCGTGTCATCTTCAAGCTGGCGCAGTTGCTTTCCAGTCGCACCGGCAAACAATTCGTTCAGCTTTTGTCGAATTCTCAAGATTTCGTCTGCCTGTATCTGTATATCCGACGCGGGGCCGAATATCTGGCCGGAGATCAACGGCTGATGGATCATCACCCTGGCATTCTCGTAGATACAGCGCTTACCCTTCGCGCCCAGCGCCAGGATGACGGCGCCCATACTCGCCGCCTGCCCCAGGCAAATCGTTGAGATGTCTGATGCCACGGCATTCATGACGTCGATTATGGCGAGACCGGAAGAAATCACACCGCCCGGGCTGTTGACGTACATTTTGATATCCTTATGTTCCAGCGAGTCCAGGTAAAGAATTCGCTTTATCACCATCTCCGCTTTCTTGTCGTCTACGCCGCCCCAAAGGAATATTTCGCGGTTCTCGAGGTTTCTCTCGGCGATTTTCTCTTCGACAACGTTCATTCTATGCTTTATCTCATCGTCACATGCCATCGCTATCCTCCTGTGTTTTCAAAGTCGACGTAACCTATCCCGCGCCTTCGGTTAATCAAGACCGTAGGCCCGGTAATATCACGCGGATTTCAGCAGGAGCTGCACTCCCACGAAACCCGGATTCTACAACATTGAACATACACCGATCGCTCTTACCGATCCTCGCGTTCGCCCGATATCATACGCAAACATGTGGCGGCGTACACGGCGAGTTCCGGTGACACGGATTCTGCTGCGTACCGAAACGTGTCCCGTGCAGCCGCGAGACGGCCCGCCTGCCAATACACCTGGCCCCGCTCGGCAGCATGATACGCATCGGCACGACCGCGGGACGCCGGCATGAGCTCGGCCGCCCACTTGTAATGACGGCGACTGGCGTACCAACTGCCGACAATTGCCGGATCGCCGGTCTGCGTTACAGTCGTCTTCATACGAACGAATGCTGCCGCCACGTCCGGCTCGGTCTTTCGATACTGTCGTGGTGTCGCAAAATTCCAGAAACGGAGGGTCTTGTCTCGGCTTGCGGTAACCACCTGCTCACCGGTATCGTCCACGTGCATCGCCGTGATCGCCCGTTCGTGCCCCGGGAATACCGCAGCCTGACGACCTGCCGCGACATCCCAGATACGCAGCATCCCATCGCGCCCGGCGGAGTAAATAAAATTTTCGTTCGCGGCGTAGGCGAGTGTGATGGTATCCACATCCTGTAACGGGCGAATCCTGCAAGATTCCTCTGCGTTGTCAACATCATATACAGCAATCGCGCCGCCTCGCAGCGCGATCGCGACGGCGTCACCTTCGGGCGACACTGCGGTGCATCTGATATCCGCTACGGCGATCGACACCGACGCGGCTCCCCGCGTGGAGAGCAATTCAACACGATCACCACGCGTTGTCACGGCCAATCTGGCGCCGTTGCGGGAAGACGATATTGCAGCCACATTCGATTCCAGCGAGGCGAGGTCCGTGCGCACCGGAACTTCGGACAACTGCCACTGCGATATGACACCGTCTCGGTTCGCTGTTATCAGAATATCCTTCGCCGGAATGTCGATCGCCGCAACAATCGGTCCGACATCGGCAATAGCAACAGTCTGTTCAAGCGTAATGATATCGTTCTTACGGATCGTGCCGTCGAGACTACTGGAATACACAAAGCGATTGTTGCCCGCGAAGGCAAGACCGGTCACTGTGCGTTCATGACCGTGAAGCGCACCCAACGAACGTCCCGTAGCGATGTCCCACAACCTCACCGATTTATCCCAGCTTGCAGATGCCGCCATACGCCCGTCCGAAGACAACGCGGCGCACGACAGCGCCCCAGTGTGGCCCGTAAATACCATACTCTCGGATGGTTCCCGCAGCGAAATGAGATGGACATCGTGCCCCTGCCCGTTGGTGACGGCAAAGCCGCCGCGCGGCGACATGCCGGCAGCAACGATCGACTGTGCAGGCGCGTAGAAACGATGCGTGACGCGGTCGTTGTCCAAGTCCCAGACAGACAGTGTAAGATCCTTTTGTGCAACGTGCAAAAAGTTTCCCGATTCCCGAGTGATGACGTGGAGAACGGATGCATCCGACGCCTTGAGCACGGAACGAACGCTCCCGGTCGCGCTATCCCAGATGTGAATCTCGCCGACTGCGTTGCCGGCAATGACGGTATCGCTTCGAGGACCATATGTCAGTGTCGTGACCGCACTGTCGCTGCCCGCATACGTTTGAACCAGCCGAGCGTCGGCGACATCCCACAATCGTATGGCGAAATCGCTGGACGCGGTGAGCAGCTGCTTGCTGTCGCGTGAAAACGCCAGCGCTGACACCGCCCCCGGATGCACGCCGAATTCATGGAACCCCAACGCGCCATGCAAGTCCCACAACATCACTCGACCGTCGGCACCGGCGGAAGCGGCGACCTCGCCCGAGGGCGCAATGTCGATGTCATGGACCCACCGATCATGTCCCTGAAGGCGCTGCTCCAGCATGCCGGTTTCGGTGTTCCAGCAATCAACCATACCGTCGTATCTTCCGGTCAGCACCCGCCGGTTATCATTGGTTATCGCCACACAAAGAATTGGTTCCTGGACATCGTCGCGAAATAGACCGGCCATCATGCGACCCGACTGCAAGTCCCACACGCAGGTGCGCCCGGCTTCGCCGCCCGTGACACCGAGTCGGTCATCCGCCGAGATCGCAACCGCCAGCACGACACCGTGGTGGCCGACAAACGTATTGAGCGGCGGCGGTGCATTCCGGTAGACATTCCACAAACCGACCTGGGGCAGGAATGTATCGTCGCCAAGCTTCGCCAGAATAGACCACGCGCTATGGTACGTGTCCCCGGCACCCGACCAGCGGCGTAATGCAGTCAACGCATTTCCTTCCGCGATCAGGCTTGACGCGAGGCCCCGCCGCGCCCGTAGAGCTTGCGCCTTCTCGGCGGCAGCGTGCCGTTCGGCAAGGCGCTGCTGATAACGCGCGATCTTTTCGCTTTTAACCAACTGCACGACAAATACACCCGACACAACGACCATGGCAATCATGCAAGAAGCCAAGACGACATGACGCTTGACCAGAAGATATAGCAGCTTCAATGCACCTGCATCCTCCGCGGTGGTCGCGAATCCCCCCTGATACTTGCGTATCTCCTCCTGAAGCGCGCCAACGCTGCCGTAACGGGCGTCTCTGTCGACCGCAATTGCCTTCATGGCAACAGCCGACAACGACTCCGGAACACGGTGTCCGGGACAATGGACCGGGATCGGCGCCGGCACGCCGTCGGATCCGGTCGCACCGCTTCGTGGCACTTCAGATGGTGCGAGGATCGCGTTGTTCTGCAACATCGCGTATAGTTGTTTGGGGTCTTTAACGGGAAACGGCCGCTTCAGACAAAGCATATAGTAGAGAATCAGCCCCAGCGAGAAAACGTCGCTTCGCGCATCAATCTCCCACACCCGGCCAGACGCCTGTTCCGGAGACATGTAACCAACTGTGCCCAATACATCGCCTGCGTAAGTCATATAGGAGCGGTCGACATACTCGCGCCTTGCCGCCTCTGCATCGCCGCAGGCATGTCGGCCTTCAATCGGTTGCGCTTCAGACAAGGGTTCGGCGACGCCATCCGTCGCGATGTCGTCGCAGTCGTCTTCATCCAGAACCGAGGCAAATCCCCGCTGGTTCTCTGCGTGGTCGTCGCCGACCAGATCGACCACGGTGGTTACCCAATCTGCGTCGCTGCGATACGGCGACGAGTCAAGCACCTTGGCGATGCCCCAGTCCAGTACCAGAACCTCACCGTAGGCCCCGACCATGATATTTTCAGGCTTCAGGTCGCGGTGGATAACGCCTTTGGAATGGGCATAGGCGACCGCATCGCACACATGAAGAAAGATCTCCATCAGACGCCCGAGGGGATATGCATCGACCGTTGCCTGCTCTCCGTTTGCCAGGCCGAAGAGAATCCTCTTCAGGGTAATACCCTCCACCTTCTTCATCGCGTAAAAAAGTCGGCCGCTTTCGTCCATGCTCAGATCATGGACAGGAACGATATTGGGATGCTCCAATTGCGCCGTGATCTGCGCTTCGGTAATAAACCGGAAGGCAGCAACCTTGCCTGCAGCTCCGGTTTTCATAACCTTATAGGCGACCTGACGCCGACAGTTGTTGTCGACGGCAATGTAAACGTCGCCCATGCCGCCGGCGCCGCAGCGCGCAATCAGATGGTATTTCTCGTCGGGGATCCTGACAATGCCGGGTGGAATGTGATCCACACTGGCCAAACCCCGGCCACTGCCATCCGTTGCCAGGGCCTCCGTCGCGGTGACGTCTGCGGCCGACAGCTCGCACTCCCCGGCCGGCCGTGTCAATTCGGGACTGTCGCTCGTGTGGTCTGGGCGTTCGGGCGTCATACTTCGGAATATACCGGCAGAGTGATGCAGTTACACCAGCATAACGGGATTATGAGGCTCGAATACTGGACTCGGACGGATGCATGACGTGCCGCGACGGTGATGCTTTGCTCGGTGATGTTTCCGGCGATTACATCTTTGGTACGCCTGAGTTGTTCGCAAGTTGCCTTGCGGAATCGCCCTTGACGTTGTCATTATTAGCCAGAATCTTAACGATGACATGTCCATTCGCAACTACGCCCTGAGCCGCGATCGACCACATCCTCTGTTATTAGGCTGGCAATTTCCACGAGAACCGAATAAAGGACCTGCAAGGATGCACGAAGACCCCATGCACTTGATACATGTTCGCGTCCCAAAAACCGCTGGCACAACGTTGGTTGAACAGGTATGGCCATTGATGTTTACTGCGTCCGAACGCTTTCATTTTGAGGGGCGATACAGCGATAAGATCGCGATGAAGAACAGTCTCGACCGAATCAGATCCTGCGAGTTACGTAATCTAAGGTTTATCTACGGCAACGGCGTCTATGATCTCCCCATAGACCTCCCCTATCCCGTGCGATACATGGCATTCTTCCGCGACCCGTATGAACGGGCGCTCTCGCTGTACTATCATTATAAGTACCGGCGCCACCCCACGCCTTCGCGCGAGCAGGAGGGTATTCTAACCGAATCATGGGATTTACCGACATTTCTTGAATATCTGATGCAGGATAACCGCGGCTCGCAGATCGCCAGGTTCGTTTCGTACGCCGACGCAGCGCGACTTTCGCCGGCTGCGCAACTTGAACGTGGGCTAAAGAACATCGAAAAATTAAATCATATTTTTCTGAAAGAGTATTTCGACGATGCCATCGACTATTTAAGTTTAACGTACCGCCGTGCACGTCCGGAATACGAGCGTCGAAATGTGGGACACACCGAACGGCAAACTGCGGCACTAACCCAACGCGACCGGCGCGCCGTCGAACGCTATTTTGGACCGGAGATTGAACTTTACAGGAAGCTTGAAGAACGGCACGATCGTGACGTGTTGGCCGTATTACGCAAAGACTGATGGCGACCGAAGCCACTACGCATGTCACATGTTCAGCGCGTTGTGTCCCCAACCCGAGCTAAGAACATTATCGCCCGTTTCCGTACCTGAACCGAGGGATTCAAGACTGCAAAAAAAAAGAGGCAATCCGAAGATTGCCTCTTTCTGCGCACCAACTGTTCAGATTTTGGTGTGTGGGTTTATCCAAGCAGCTGCAGTACCTGACTTGGCAGCTGATTTGCCTGAGCCAGCATCGCATTACCAACCTGGCTGAGAATCTGCTTATTGGCAAGATTCGTCGCTTCGCGGGCCACATCGATGTCGCGGATCTTGCTTTCTGCAGCACGTATATTGTCTTCGTACGCCAGCAGACCGGTACGCGCATGATCGAGCTGTTCCTGCTGAGCACCGATCGATGCCCTTGCGTTCGCAACATGATCGATTGCCTTTGCCACCTTGCCGATAGCACTCGCTGAGGTCACGCTGAATTTGGCGCTATCGATGATGCTTCCCCACTGCACTGCGGTTCGTGACGATCCGATTACCGCATGAGTGGCGTCGTAACTATAACCTATGACGGTACCGATCGAGTCCGTGTTGGTAATCTGCAGGTCGCGGATGTCGAGGTCGATGGTCTGTCCGGTATCGGCGCCGATCTGTATTGTAAGCGACCCCTGCTTCACGCCGTCGCCCGTGGCGACCGCTACACCATTGCCACCGCGGAAGAGGTAGAGGCCGTTGTACTTCGCGGCTGCTGTGCTTTTCGAGGTGATTCGCGCCAGCTCCGACTGCATCTGCGAGAATTCCACGCGGATATTGTCTTTGTCGGTCTCGGTCTTGGTACCGTCGTTGGCGGCGATCGTAAGTTCTGACATTCTCGCCAGAATGTCATTCATCTTCTGTAGCCATGCGTCGGCTGTCTGCGTCAGTGAGATGCCGTTGTCCACATTTTGACGTGCGGTAGCAGTGTTCCGTGCCTGTGCCCGAAGCCGCTCGCTGATGCCGACGCCCGAAGGATCGTCCTCAACTGTCTTGATACCTGTGGACAGGCGCCCCATAGACTTCTGTACGCCCATCGTGTTCTTCGTGAAATTCGACCAGATGTTAAATGCTGTTGAGTTATTATGAACCTGCATGATATTGAACCTCCGTGTTGGCGTTGCTAATGTTTATCCTTTAACGTTGTTTTTGCGAACTCACTAATGTTTGGTGCAGCATGCTTGACAACCCCTTGAGCAACTGCGATGCCAAACTCAAAAAAGACCAACACAGAAAACCATCAACTCGTTCCAATAAAAGCGTTTACAATCTACTAGATCGTGCATCTACAGACAGCAAAACACATATCCGGAACATTCTTCCGGGAATTTTTTTCCTGCAAACGGCAAAACAAACACCGGCCACGATGCTTGACAACACACCTGCTTTAGTCAATAATATCGATCCTAAATTCATAACGTATTTTTCAGGAGTTCAGACGATGTCGCCACTCAACCCACAAGCTATTGAACTGAATGAATCAATCGGCCAGGTCAACCCGTGTGTTCTTGATATGCTGTCGAAACGGGGACACGGCATCTTTTTCCCGAAGAAAGGTATACTTGCGCAGGCTGCGGCGGCGAAGGGAAAGGATATCAATGCGACGATCGGGATAGCGCTGGAAGACGACGGCACGCCATTGTGCCTGGATTGCATTGCGGAACGTGTCGAACTTGCTCCGGGCGAGGTCTTCCCCTATGCTCCCAGCTTTGGACGACCCGATCTCCGGGCTACGTGGCGCGAGATGATCTATCGGAAAAATCCGTCGCTGGCGGGCATTGAGATAAGTCAACCCGTGGTTACGAGCGCACTGACTCACGGGTTGAGTATGTGTGGATACCTGTTCGCCGATGAAGGCGATGCGATGATCATACCTGACTTATTCTGGGGTAATTATCGGTTGGTATTCTGCAACGCCTACGGTGTTCGGCTCAATACATATACAACGTTCGCTCGCGACGGTTTGAACGTCGAGGGCTTGCAGGAGGCACTTCTTGACGGTCCGCCGGGAAAGAAGCTGGTATCGTTGAATTTTCCCAACAACCCGACCGGCTACACACCGACGGAAGCGGAAGCCCAACAACTGCGCGATGTTCTAATCGAGGCGGCGGAACGCGGCAACAAGATCGTGGCCCTGATTGATGACGCCTATTTCGGTCTGGTGTACGAGGACGGCATCATGAAGCAGTCGATCTTCTCTCTCCTTGCCGATGCGCATAGCGGAATTCTGGCGGTGAAAATCGATGGCGCGACTAAAGAGGACTATGCGTGGGGATTCCGCGTCGGATTTCTCACGTTCGGCGTGAAGGGAGCGACAACAGACCTGTACGCGGCACTGGAAGCCAAGACAGGGGGCGCCATAAGAGGAAATGTATCGAACAGCCCCAACATTTCGCAGTCGCTACTGAACATGGCATTCACATCTCCTGACTATAACGTGCAGAAGAATGAAAAGTACCAGACGCTTCGCCGCCGATACGACAAGATACGGGACATTCTTGCGCAGCGGACAGACTACCAGGAGGCATTCCGGGCATTGCCATTTAACTCCGGCTACTTCATGTGTCTCGAAACCCTGGACGCCGATGCCGAATCCGTTCGGCAGACGCTGCTGAGCGACTACTCCACCGGAATCATTGTCGCCAATGGTGTTGTACGTGTTGCGTTTTCGTCAACGCCGTATGATCGTCTGGAGCAACTTTTCGATAATATTTACAAAGCTGTGAAAGCGATCCAAACTCGCTGACTGATGCCGTAAGACGACACGCCGCGCTGCTTGTACTGATTGTCGCGGACGTTGTCGCGTCCGGCGTTGCGAAGTCGATCTACAGATTCGTCGATACCCCGTGGTGTAATGGTAGCACAACAGTTTTTGGTACTGTTTGTCTAGGTTCGAGTCCTAGCGGGGTAATATCCGAGTCGACGAATGCGTATCTTGTCTCCCTCGTTAACCTGTTCACCGCCCCCGATTACCGTATGCCCGAAATGCCAACATCACGAGACGCCGCAACCGTGCCGGACACCTGCAATGTGGTCATGTGCCGGTACAACGAGATCGCGCTTAAAGGCGGAAATCGCGGTCGATTTGAGCGACTGTTTCAGGAATCGATTGTACGATCCCTGCCGGAGATCAACCGACTTCGATTCCTGAATGACCGTGGAAGGGTGATGGCGCACCTGCCGGATTTCGAGTCTTTTACAGCAGCGCAGCTCGGTCACATTCGTACGGGATTGACGCATGTCTTCGGTTTGGTGTCGTTCTCGCCCGGTTATGTCGTATCACACAATTTGCAAGCCATCGAAACCTGTATCGACAAGACGTTCCCGGAGAGATATGAACAAGCGGTCGGCAACCAAAAAGACGGGCGGCGCATCCGCTACCGAATGCGCGCACGACGAAGTGATAAATCCTTTCCTGTGACATCCACTGAATTGGAAATGCATTTTGCCGAGCGGATTCTCCCGACGTACCCGGATCTTGTCCTGGATCTCAATAACGCGGATCTATCGATCGGCGTCGAAGTCAGACGGGAGTGGGTGTTTGTCTATTACGATTCGGTGTCGGGTCCCGGCGGACTTCCGATCGGCAGCAACGATGCCGCGGTAGCATTATTGTCGGGCGGGATCGACTCTCCTGTAGCCTGTTATTTGACGATGAAACGTGGTGTCGCTCTTCACTACCTCACGTTTCACAGCTATCCGTACACAACCGATGACAGCGTATCGAAGGTTTGCCGTATCGTTCAGAAGCTGAACCGGTACCAGAGACGCGGCGACCTCTTTGGGTGCAATCTGGTGCCAATTCAAAAGGCCATTCGAGACGGTTGCGACGAGCGCTTGCGTACGGTTCTGTATCGCCGATTCATGATGCGCATCGCAACGGCTCTCGCACATGATCGCGGTGTCGAAGCACTAGTCACCGGCGACGCGATCGGCCAGGTTGCGAGTCAGACAATCCGCAATCTCCGAGTTATCGGCGACGTTACAGACCTCGCCATAATGCGCCCGTTGAAGGCAATGGACAAGCAGGAGACAATGGCGATTGCACGACAAATCGGTACACTGGCTATATCCGAGGAGGCATACCCGGATAGCTGCACTGTCTTTGCCCCTCGCTCGCCTTCGACCCGCGCCTCAATGCCGCGGATCGTTAAAAATGAATCGTGGCTGCCGGTCGATGAACTCGTCGCCGACGCGGTGTCATCGATCAAGACTATTGATCCGCAATCCGGCAAGGAGTACGCCTGTGGGATTGGCCAACCCTATGTGGTTACGGCTTGACGCCGGAGAACAGCGCTGCCGCTTCACGCATACGGATATCGAAGCTGTCACGACCAACGCCGAAAAACACCGCCTCGTCTGCGCGTCGTGCCGGCATCCGATCACCTCGGATCACCACTGGTTTATGAAGGACGGAAACCGCACTCATGACGTGACGAACCCGAACGATGTGCGCTTTCGCATCGGCTGTTTTCGGCAGGCTCCTGGTGTTCGGGTTGTCGGCGCTTCATCGTTTCAGTGGACCTGGTTTCCCGGCTACGCCTGGACCAACGCGATCTGCGCCGGATGCGCGGTACATATCGGGTGGCGGTTCGCCGGAGGCAACGATGTCTTCTACGGCCTGATTATTCGCCTGTTGGCACCGGAGGACTAGCCGTCGTCTGCGACAGCGACACATGCAACCGACGTCAGAAACCGGTATTCGCCGTGGCCAAAGGCCCACGACATACCCTGTGTCAAGCTGCGCACAGATCTGCTCCATTCTCAGCTTTCGTTCACGGGTTTATTGCCGTCTTCCGGCGGCGATCGTCGCCCTACTCTTTCTTAATCGTGAGCGGCTGTCCCACGGCGCCGACATAAACGACAACGATCACGGCGGGTTCGTCGCCATCGTTGCGGCCGTAATGCCACTTGTCTACCAGTTCGATTAATCCGTCACCGCTCTTGAGGTGCTTTTCGCCGCCGGCCTCTGAATGCACAGTCAACGAACCGGAAATCAGATAACCGGCATTTATTACCGGATGCTTATGCACTGGTAACGCAGTGTGCGGTGGGATTGTAATCTTTATTATACTAACTTCCGTTTCCTCGTCCGAACAATCGGGTAGCGACGTGCCATCCCACATCTTATCAGATTTCACCAGGACATCCATCTCGACGTCCGCGGCAGATAAAGTCGCTACACATACAATCGTCAACAGCCATGTACCCGATACGAATTTTTTCATAAAAAAACATCTCCCTGTAATTGTTGCAACCTGTTGAATCATGTCGATCCTGCACGATGGCCAAACGGGATCTCGAATGAGAAAACTGCTCCGCCGTCAGGATTGTGTTCTGCCCAGATTCGGCCTCCGTGCGACTCAATGATCTCGCGAGAAATCGAGAGCCCAAGCCCGGTTCCGCCGGCTCCGGTCTTACTCATGCTGGATTGGATGAACTTATCGAATATGGCCTCAAGTTCATCGCCTGGAATGCCAATGCCCTCGTCAAAAACAGCCACACGGACAGACCTGTCAGACCGCGTGACTTCGACGCGTATTGTACCCTCATCCGGTGAAAATTTAACTGCGTTACTGATGAGATTGCGCAATACCTGCTTAATACGTTCCGAGTCATGAACGATTCTACAATCGTCACTCGCATCGTTGGTAACAATACGGAGGTTGCGGTGCGCAACTGCGGACGAAAACTCGTCCGCTATCTGGTCCATGATCCGCGCTATATTGCCCGGCTTGAAATCAAACGACATCTTGCCGGATTCGAGTTTTGCCAGATCCAGCAGATCGTTCAACAGATTCAACAAAGTCTTGCCGCTGGCCTGAATTCTCAGAAAGTAATCACGTTGTTTTTCCACGGTCAGCCGACCGGACTTCTTTATCCCGAAGCCGGAAAAGCTAAGGATGTGGTGCAACGGCGTCCGCAACTCATGACTCATATTCGCGAGGAATTCACTCTTCGCCGTGTTGGCTGCCTCCGCCCGCTCCTTCTCCCGAACCAGTTCCCACGTCCGTTCGTCAACGCGACGTTCCAGATTGTCGTTGGTCTGCCGCAACGCGGTGTCACGTGACTGGATCTGTTCCAGCATTCCATTAAAGCCATCTGCTAAAATTGCCAATTCGTCATCGCCGAGGTATTCGGTGCGAACGGAATAATCTTTGTGGTCGCGAACCTTTTGCGTGGCTTCCACCATCGTCATGATCGGCGCGGTGATGATTTTCTGGAGTTTTGAAGATATCAGGACCGTGGCAAAGACTGCAACAAACAATACCAGTAACGCAGTGAGCGCAAACCGCGTGATCTGGTTGTGCAGTTCGCCCATATCATACCGAATGTACACCTGCCCCATAACCGCATTCTGGCTGTAAATCGGATGAAAAATAGCCAGATACCCGTCACCACGTTCAAACGGCTCCCCTATCGACCGATGTGCGGGAAACACATCGTTCGGCAAATCGCTCGGATAACGGGCAAAGAGCCGATCGGCTCCCTTGTACACTGCGGCGGCAACGACGTAGCCTTCGATCTGCAACGCAGCCAGCGTCTCCTCCGCTGTCTGAGGATCATCGAACATCAGCGCGGCAACCGTATTTTTGCCGATAACATTTGCCAGCGCCTCGAGCTTTTTTTCGAGACTCATGTGGTAGTTCACGTAAACGGTGAAGAGGACGGATGTGTAAATGAGGACAAGAACAGGCCCGATTGTCAATAACGTGACCAACATCATCTTTTGCTGAATCGGCAACTTTCTCGAGAAACTTGAAATCTTCATAACACTATTTATCAATGATTTTTGCTGCGATTCTGAGCAATTTCGAACTAATCATCAAGCCTTCACGACGGGCAGCAGAAATATTGATATTGAAGCGGATATTATTCGCGTCGAACACAAACTCGACAATGCCTCCCTTCTCTGCAAAACCAGCACTTTCTCCCACAGTGAGGATACCGTTGCCCTCAAGTCGATCGAGAATTTCGGCAATATTATCGGCTTCCGATGAACTCACGAATACGATGTGCACATCATGCCAATCGTCATCCGCGTGAATATCACGGAAGTCGACCCGCTGATTCGGCAGTGGGTTTTGTTTGAAGTAGTCAATTGCCTCGCCAAATCGATTTTCACCAAGCACGCCGATTACAAGGCGTCCGCTCTGCTGCGTTGACGCCCTGTCGGCGGACCATTGAACATATTTGGAAAACTGATAAAGATAGGTCGCCTTTATGCGGTCGGCCGACGCAGCCCGCCATACGTCCGCAGCGCCGACGAATGCAAAAGTCGTCATGACCGCCAACGTGACCAACAATGTAGTCATTGCGCCACGTTCCGGCACCTGCAGCTGCCCCGGAACCGGTGACTTCGGTATGAGTCGATTCTTCATGAGTATGCCAACATTTTGACGTCCCGACCGCCTGCCAGGGCGATGCATCTGGTACATCGTTGCCAGACGTAAATTGAAACCGGCTATCGTGAGACAACTGCGTCCATCACGAACAAGCAACTCCAGACTGTCACGTCCACGCAACGCGCCGCCGGCAGAGCACGGGGCGAATACGTGACGTGCGGCGCAACGGAAGAGCGGACGTCCACTCCCGCAACGGCAGCTCCGCGAGTCCGGTTAGAATCTCCAGGAAATCCGACCATAGACGCTCCGCTCTATTTCGCTGGACTGGCGAAATCCCAATGAATCGACAAACTCAGGATGCCGATCATCCAGGGCGTTGCGGACACCGAAGCTCATATCGATCGTTTCGATCGGACGCCAACCGACACGTATGTCAAGCCTGAAAAAAGCGGGCACATCCGGACTGGAAAGATTTTCATCGTAGTAGAGCGACGTATCGAGTTCGAGATTCCACGGCAGATCAATCAATGAACGAGCCTTAATCTGGTGACTGGGCACTTCGTTTGCCGTTGCCTGCTGCACCGAGGCGCGGCCCCTGCGATCTCTGTCGTAGTCGATGCGATGCCCGGCGTAGGACAGCGAGCACAACCAATCTTCGTTCACCTTGTAGCGGGCGATGATCTCTCCGCCATACGCCGTCGCACGCGCATCATTCGTGAACGTAGAAATTAGTCCGTCCGCGGAAACCGTAGTGTCGCTCAGCCGACGATAGTCGTTCACGAACACGGCCGTTTCGACTGTTAGCGACGTCGTCAGCGTTGCCCGGTGCCCCATCTCGTAGGCCACCAGGTCCTGCGCGCCAACATCGTCATCACCGATCACCCTTACCTGTCGGAGCTGGAATCCACCCGGTGGCGTGAAGACGGGCACCGTTGCGGTATTAATGCGAATCTCGGTGACAGCCTCAGACGGCGTCACGACGGCGCGTGCCACGGATCCCCATATGGAATGCCGCGAGTTGGGCGTCCACAACAGCCTGATACCGGGCTGAAACTCGAAGCCGGAAAACTCATTATGCTCAAGTTTCGATCCAACGATACACTGGACTCGGTTGTCAATGATATCGAATTTATCCTGAACAAAAACGCTGCCGAGATGGCGTTCCGTTTCGGATGGATCAAATTGAAGCGTAAACGATCCGTCCAGATCCTTCCGCGTGTAGCGATACCCGGCGCCCCATGTTAACTCATGGCCGTCAGCCAACGCGAATCGATGTTGAAAGTCGATATCAACCGTATCGCGGTTCTCTTCGAATATCGCCGTGTCCCGATCGGTTCGGTCGTAGTAGACCTGTAGCGACAGATCACCAGCATCGGAGAGTTGCCGGGTCCAGCGCGCCAGCAGATTGGCACCGCGCAATTTGCTCTCGTCGTTGACAAAGGTTGTACCGATCACATTCGGGTCCGTAACCGCGGTCAAGTCGTCTTCCTTCCCCGCGTAAACGTCTCCCTGAACAACCACATTATCCGTACTATTTACGCCCCAATCGATCCGAAATCCGCCGCGCCCCATCGACCATTCGTCGCCGGCGTCATCGCCGGTGGCGTCGACGTAGTCGTCGCGACTGAAGAGCTTCGCATACCAGCGATAATGGGCGTTCTCCGCCAGCTCGCCGCCAAATCGCCAATTGGCCGACCACGGCTCGTCGGTATCAGTGCCAATTGTAAGTAATCCACCTTGTGTATCGCTCGCAGCCTTCGTCACAATACTGATTATGCCGTTGACCGCGTTGGAGCCCCATAGTGTACCGCCGGGTCCCAGGACAACTTCGATTCGCTCGACATCATCGAGCACGACGTCCTGAACGTCCCAGTTCACACCGGCGAACAAGGGCGTGTAGACCGTACGACCATCGATCATTACCAGGAGTTTGTCCGAAAAAACACTATTGAAACCGCGAATCGAAATCGCCCATTCGTTTGCATCGATTTGCTGGACCTGAACCCCAGGAACGGTACGCAAAATCTCCGGGATAGTCGTCATGCCGGATCGGCGAATGTCCTCGTTGCTAATCACATGGACCGCGGCGGAAGTCCGCGAAAGCGTCTCCGGTGTCCGCGTGACGGTCGTGACCGATACATTCAGTAAATCTACAAGATCCAGTCCAATCAATTCAGACATATCAAGGGATTCCTCTGAATGCGCTGGCGAGATCGGCATCAAGGCACAGCAGAGCAACCACGGAATCAGCCGGCCGCAGCAGACACGGCACGCCACCGAAATAGAGCATACTGTCATTCTTGCTTCTCCAAATTGGGTTTTCGGAACGATCTGACCTGCATCAGGCACGACCATATCAGAAAATATGCCGAATGCGACATAATTGACGAATCCAAATAACGCGACAATTGAGCGTGAGCCACTAAGCGGCGGCTAAAGTCTCTGGGCCGAGGGGTAGCAGCGCCGTGCGACACGGGGAAATGCTCTCGGCACTCAGCGCATGATTTATGCCAGGAAGAGGCAGCAGTGACACCTGCGGTAGCTCCGTATTAGTGCACCGAATCGTCGGAATGGCTATGGACAATTAAAGGGTGGCTGGATCCGGTTACAGGATCAAGAGTGCAGGAAGGAACTGACGGCTGCTCACACGTTGCCGTGACACTGGAAACACGACTCGCTTCGCCGCAATTCCAGCATACGGCAAAGGACGGGGGTACATCTTCGCCACAGCGTGAACATGGCTGAATCTCGGCAGCGGCCAGGAGGAAACTTATGCAGGGCGCACGGGAACGCGCCAGCTTTTCCCGCAGTGCGATGCCGGAAATTTCGCCGCTTTCAAACCGCTGTGCGTCGCGGTTCAACTGTTGGATTTCATCGATTTCCGCAGGCGTAACGGGCACTGGGTAGGTACAGCCGGCACAACGCAGATACCACATCGCAGTGGTATCGGAGCCAAACAAAGTCCAAAGGGGTCTCTCCTCGATCAGTCGGAAGCAGGCAACGTCGTGGCAGTGGGGACATCGCACCTTCAAGGTGACGCCGTGATCGACCTTCGTCATCGCAGGCCAATCAGAATACCCAATTTGCCAGTGGCAACACCCGTAGGGATTCTTTGTTCAACGCAGCGTTGATAATGCCGACCTGGAGGCCATCCAGCATAGGCGTGTAGTTGACGAGACCAACCTGCAATCCACGAACAGATTCAGCGGCGTTATAAAGCCCGATCTGCGTACCGTGAACATGGCCCTCGCAAAGGTTTGCAACACCAGTTTGCAGACCGCTAAAATCGCCTTCTGTGACATTCAGCCAGGCGTTCTGCAAGCCCGTATAGCTGCCTGCTGTGTAGTGCAAAAAACCGAGTTGATACCCCCGCCCGTCGCCTTCAATAAAATGAATGCCACTGACGGAAAGCCCGCAGAAATCGGTTGTGATATGATTCCAGAATCCTATATCAAGGCCGGTCACGGCATGGCTCCGCCCCTGAATGATATTCAGACGCAGGCCGCGAACCTCGACATCCGGCTCGAACAATTGAAAAGGTCGGAATATCGACAGCTGAAAATCCGTGATGTCGGTTTGTGCATGGGATTGCCAAGGGCAACACCCCAGCAGAACGGCAACAACAACAGGTAGACATACACCTTTCATCAACTAACTCCTCCGCGGTGAACGTTTCGAATGGCATGCTGCGGGCTGACAACGTCTGCTACACTGGACGGACCACGCGGCACCGGCCGACGCTGTGATTAAAGTTTGGTAATATAGTGAGTCCGTACCGATTCACAAGCCGATGGGACAGGGGAGTGTCGAATTCTCTGGCGTCACGGAAATGGGTGACGGCGACCAGACCGCGCGTTCACGCGTGAGTCAGGCATCCCTGTACGCCGGAATTTCGAGCCAGAAAACAGAGCCGGCGCCGGCTGGAAAATCTGCCCCCACATTCCCACCCTGCTCGCGAACCAGCCTCGCGACGATCGAAAGCCCGAGCCCTGTGCTACTCTCGTTACCGGTCGGCGTCGTTGAAATATTGGCAAATTCGTGAAACAGGAGGTGCCGTTCATCCTCTGCCACACCTGGACCGTTATCCTGGATCTCAAAACGAATCATCGTGTCGCGGCGGCGGGTTCGTAACGTGATCACGGTTCCTGCCGGACTATATTTTATGCCATTGCTCACATAGTTTCCTATTGCCTGCCGCATGCGAATCGCATCGCCGACGCCATTGGGTAATGTCTTGTCGAGTTCACAGGCAATTTCGATTGACTTTTCACGTGCGATATCGGTATACACCGATGCAGTATCCGCAACCAGCCAATTGAGCTGAAGCCGGGTTTGATTGAGCTGTACCTGGCCGTGTAAAATCTTTTGATAATCGAGCGAGTTATTTACCACCTTGCCCATGTGCCGTGTCGAGTCCAATATCGTCTTAATGCGATTGCGGACCATCGATTTTAGTGGTCGCCCCTCCGATGCCTGCCGCAGAAAGATCTCGCAATTCACCCCCACTGCGCAAAGATGATTGCGTAGTTCATGTGAACACATGCGAAGATGCCGATTGATCATTTTATTGGCATGTTGCAATTCCTTGTTCTGGCGTCGGATCAGCCTGTGCGCATCTTTGAGACGGCGGTGTGAGTGAAGGCGCAATTCATGCCGCCTCTTTTTCTGCAAACATGCATCTATCCTGGCAGCGAGCAATTGAAAGTTCACCGGTTTTGTAAGGTAATCATCAACACCGTCCCTTACACAACTCACGATGCTCTCGATATCGGAATTTGCTGATATCACGATAACCGGGATGTCACGCGTGATCTTTCCTGATTTCAGTTGCCGGATCACCTGATGTCCATTCAAAACCGGCATCGACAGATCCAGAATGATCAATTTCGGTCTTATTTCGTTTGTGACACGCAGTCCGCAATCGCCGTCCGACGCGATCAAGGGCCTGTAGCCGAGTAATTTCACGTGCTCACTGAGAAGCCGCCGAGAATCCCTGTCGTCATCTACAATGAGTATATTCGTATCATCATTATCGCGCGCATCCGCAGCGGCAGCGTTCGTGATTGGATATGTTCTGCGCATTTGCCGCCTCCCGTTGGAATGATCATGTTCAATGTCGTTACATGCACCGACATCAGACGCAAGCCGGTGAAGCTTCACCATACGAACCTTGTGTTGCGTCGTGTCAAAATTGGCGAATCGTGTAACGGCAACATGTTTCAGGCCAATAACAGATAATAATTGATAACCGCTTCCAATCATGACAATAAGACAAATTTATCTAATTGTCGGCAGAGCGATTTTTGGGCGTAATAGTCCTGAAGTGGGCACGACATTGTACATTTTTGACCAATCGAACTTTCTTGCGGAAGGAACTTGGCCGCACACTCAAGCGCAAGTACACGGTGGTGGGTTAGTCGTCCCGATAAATCGAGAGAGAGAGAGAGAGAGAGAGAGAGAGAGAGAGAGAGTTACGCGGCGACACACGCAGCGCATTCGGAAAATGATCCCCAAAACGCACGAACGCAAAAAGGTGATTTGTGGGCCGTCGCGATTTGTCGCAGGGATGTTACAAATCGGTTCACGCCGGTACGCACAGGTATCAATCCTTCACCAGCGGCTCTTTACGCTCCATGATCACTGGCAACCCCGGCGCCTTCTCGGCATTTAACTGTATGTAGTCACGCCACTTTTCCGGGACGTCGTCTTCTTCGAATATCGCCTCTACCGGACATTCCGGCACACAGGCCGCGCAGTCGATGCACTCGTCAGGATCGATATATAGAATCGTTTCGTCTTCGTGAAAACAATCGACAGGACACACCTCGACGCAATCGGTATACTTACACTTCAGACACGGCTCTGTTACTACATACGCCATCGTTCTGGCTCCTTTTGTCATGGCTGCTCAGGCGAAAGCAACATTCCGATGTACTCTGAATCTGCCAAGTAGGCGGCACACGCACTAACCCTATTGCCGCTGCGCGAATAGTCCAGATCGCCGGGCCAAAAAAAGACCGGCACGCTAGTATCATCATATAAATCTTCGGCTTTGACTGCAGAATATTTGCGCTACATTTAAGATCGGGTCTTTTGATTCCGTCACTCACACCAGACACATTCGTCCGCAGACGTCCCGTTCAACAAAATAGAATTCCTTCAGACGCGAGACGAAGCGGATGCACTACTATCGAGCGCCATAGCTTAGCCCACACGAGGACGCGCAAGTGAACACGATATCGTACCATTTTAAGCTTGCAGACGGTAGAACATATACCTTCGTCGTAGACATCGATCGATCAGGCGCGGTGTCCGCAACGACGCAAGAGTCGTTACCATTCTGGACCAAGCTCAGCTACCAGAAATGTAGTGACTGCCCATTGACTTCAGACAATCACCCCCACTGCCCGGCAGCCGTAGATATCCAGGGCGTCGTCGAGACATTTTCCGATATTTTGTCAATCGACCGAGTCGATATGACAGTTGAGACTGCGCAACGATCCTATCAAAAAAACTGCGACATGCAGGACGCCATACGATCGCTGTTGGGATTGATACTCGCCACCTCGCGCTGCCCTTCCTTGTCTCGGCTCAAACCGCTTGCCCATTATCACCTGCCGTTCGCGACAATGGAGGAAACTATCCACCGCGTGGTCGGAACGTATTTGCTCAAGCAGCGCTTGTTGTGCCTGGAGAATCGCGGACAGCCCGATTGGCAGCTCGACGGACTCACAGAGATGTATCAGGAGCTCGAAGCCGTGAACGCTCAGTTGATGCTCCGGCTCCGTGAAGCATCCAGAAAAGATGCAAATCTCAATGCAATCTACATCTTTGTAGCACTCACCAGCGTCGTTAACCTCGGAATCGACAATATGCTGGAGAGGACGAATGCGATCGTTTCCGACGGATTTTAAGACCGCTAATTCCGGCCGCTGTATGCGCGTGAAATTCGGTCGATTGTTCTTCGAAGCTTCCGCATGGTCTTCACAAGGTCTTTGCTCTGAATGCCATCTGCGATAGCGTTCTCCAATTCTTCGCCAATGTCACTCAGAATTTGAAAGCCGAATCCGCCGCCGGACCCGTGAAGACCGTGTACCACGGTTTTGAAACGCGCGACGTCGCCGGCTTTCAGCGCCCGCATCAGCGTATCGTGTTTTTCAGGCAATGCGAGGACATATCCTTCGATAATTTCAGACATATTCGGATCATTGTGAAACGCTGAAAATATGGGACTATTATTCTCAACCGAACGACGGATCTCGCTGGTCTCGACACCGGTTGCCCCGTCCGGCAACGTACCGCTGAGCGTAAAGGTCGATTTAACCTGGCGCAACCATTTGCGGAGTAGGCGAATCAAATCGATACGAGATATAGGCTTAATCGCGCAATCGTCACAACCGGATTCGAGAAAACGACGAATCTCTTTGTCGGTGCCGGCGGCGGTCAGACCGACGATTGGTCGAATATAGCCATTAAGTCGTAGATGTTTTACGACTTCGATACCACTCATTTCCGGTAGTCTCATATCGAGAATCAACAAATCTGATTCATGATTGAGGGCGGTCTGAAGCGCGGCCGGCCCAGTCTCGACAATTTCTACTTCCGCACCGGCGCCGGTAATAAAGTGACGCAACAGTTTCTGAATGTCGGGATTATCCTCGGCAACGATGATCTTGCCGCGCAGTTTCGGTACGCTTTGCGACCGTTCGGTTCGAAGGCGCCGATTCAACTCGGCCGTCATCTTTTGCAACGTGTCGGCGTCGCGCAGCGTTATGCCGGTGGCGTCGAGTCCACAATCGATCGTGAGTGTGAACGTGCTTCCCTCGTCAACCTCGCTTTCCACTACCAGATCGCCGCCCAGAAGCGCCGCCATGCGCTTGGTAATCGTAAGCCCTAATCCGGTTCCACCGTACTTTACGGATATCGATGGGTCACCTTGCTCGAACGGCTCCATGATAAGCGCCAATTGGTCCGCAGGAATGCCAATGCCTGTGTCGCTGACGGCGAATGCGAGCGTAGGCGTCCCGGCATTCATGAGATACCGTACGCAGATGACAACCTCGCCTCCACGAGACGTAAATTTTACCGCGTTACCGACGAGATTGAGCAGACACTGCATGACCCGCGTCCGATCCGAGTAGATTGTCTCCGGTATCATCCCCTCGATCTCTGTCCGCAATGTAACACCTTGTTCCTCGCTTCGGGCAAGCATGAAATTCACGACATCGTTGACGAGGACATACGGTTGGCACTGTCCGTGCTCGACCGTGAGTTTGCCGCTTTCAGCACGCGAGAGATCGAGAATCTCATTAATTATTCGCAGCAAATGCTGGCCATTGCGCTCCACCGTTTCGACCAGATCGATATACTCGGGCTGGTTTGCAAGCACGTCCTTCAACAACTCAGCATATCCCACGATGCCGTACATCGGCGTTCGAAGTTCGTGGGACATGTGGGTCAGGAATTCGCCTTTGGCGCGATTCGCCGCCTCTGCCTGATCCTTGGCGTCTTTCAACTGCTTCAACACCCGTTTCTCTTCTGTAATATCACGGGAAATGCCCATTGTCCCCAACAACTTCCCGCCCCGTTCGACCAGTACCGACGTCGAGATCATTGACTGAAACAAGTCGCCATTCTTCTTGCGATTGATAACCTCTGCCGTGTACTGTTTGCGTTTCACGGTATTCTCGTATACGCACCATGATTGATCGAGATACGCATATAGCATGTCGATTGGCTTGCCGAGAACTTCCTCCTTTGTATATCCGAAGACCTCCTGTGCGCGGTGGTTGAATTCGAATATACGCCGCTTGAGATCCACGGATATGATCATATCCGTCGAACTGTTAATCAGGCTCTCAACGTAACGTTTCTCGTCAGACAGCAGCGCGATTGCCTCCTGGCGCTCACGCATTTCTTGTTCGAGTTCGTGATTCAATTCGTGAGTCTTCAGGAAATTTTGCACCTTGCACAGCAGGAGTTTGTGATGCAACGGCTTGGTGAGGCAATCGACATTTCCGTAAAGTTCGGCGTCGAATGCGTCGCTGATGGCAAGGCTCTCGGATACCAGAAAAATGATCGGCAGGTCCGGGACAAATTCTGAATGTCGAAAGCGGCGGATCGCGCGAAAATCGGCGGCGTCATCAACATTAGCTATAACAAGCGCCATACACGGTCCGGTGACCAATTCAAGACCGTCATCAACGCTACGCGCCGCGAGACAATCGCAATCTGTCGACTTCAACGCCGAGCGAATTTCCCGGCACTGTTCGTCCTGATTCGATATCAGGAGTATCTGTGCGCTTTTCGCCTTGTCCATTTTACACACCTCCGTCTTCCCAACTCCCTGGCCGCACCGCGAGCAGGAGTGCCGGCGCCACGCGATGCCCAGGAACCCGCAACCTGTGTGATGCCCGACGACTCCAGTCGCACGACGAACACGAATGCTCGCCTGTCGAATGGGTAACATAGTCCTGTTTTACGACGCCTCAAGCCGCGAATAAGCAAACGCTGCGTGAGACTAGCCGCAATTGTCGGTAAGGTGATGGAGACGGTCGTCCGGACGTCAAAAAAGGCGATCCTACGCCATATCCCGTCGCGGAGACAGGAGCGGCATTTCGAGGTGCCACGGCGGCCCAAGGACAACGCGCAGACAAGATGCATTCTGCTATAACATCATCAATTTGCTCACCACGCGGTACGTGATGAGGGATGCGCCGTAAGCCAGGCCGGTCATGTATGCGAACTGAAACGCAGCCCATTTCCAGCTGTTTGTTTCCCGTTTCGTGACGGCCTGGGTTGGGAGACACTGCATGGCGAGAACGTAAAAGACGAGCAGGCTCAGGCTGGTTGCCATTGTAAACACCGGGCTGCCGTCACTTCGCCGTGCCTGCCGCAGCGTGGCATACAGACCGGCCTGATCGTGCTCCAGCGAATCCTCGCCGACGCCGTAGACGACGGCAAGCGTCGAGACGATCACCTCGCGTGCGGCCAACGAACTGACGATGCCAATGCCTATCTGCCAGTCGAACCCGAGCGGCTCTACTACAGGTTCGATGAATTTACCCAATCGCCCGGCGTAGGAATTCGCCAGCGCGTGCCGGCTGGACACATTCACTGCCTCGCGTCGTAGCGCCTCTGCGGTCTCCACATCACCACGGTCTTCAGCCGCGGCGGCCTGTACGCGCAGATCGGTCGTAGCCGCAGGCGGCGCTGTCTCGGGAAATGTCGCCAGCGCCCACAGCGTTATCGAAATGGCGAGGATAATCGTACCCGCCTGGCGAATAAATACGGCGCCGCGATCCCAGGTGTACCGCAGCGCTGTTTTCAGACACGGTACGCGGTATTCAGGCAGTTCCAACACCAGCGGCTTGCTGTCGCCGGGTAACAGCGTGCGCTTCAATACGAATGCCATGGTAATCGCTGCGACGATGCCAAGAATGTAGGCCGCTGTGAACACCAGTGCTGCTTTCGCCGGACTGTGTGGAAAGAGCAAGGCTGTAAGCATGGCATAGACCGGGATCCTCGCAGAACACGTCATCAGCGGCGCTATCAGAATGGTAACCAGTCGGTCCCGCGGATCGCGGATCACCCGTGTTGCCATGATCGCGGGGATTGCGCAGGCATGCGCCGACAACAGCGGGACAAACGCTGTGCCGGGTAATCCCACCTTGCGCATCAGGCGGTCCATGACGAACGCAGCACGGGCGAGGTACCCGCTGTCTTCAAGCAGCGCCAAAAAGAGAAAGAGAATACAAATCTGCGGCAAAAAGACCAGCATCCCGCCGACGCCGCCAATAATACCGTCGACCACAAGGCTCTGTAATTTTCCGGCCGGTATCCACGTCGCAATCCAGGCGCCAACGTGCGCGAACAACGTGTCGATAAGGTCCATCGGAACATTCGCAACGCTGAATATTAGGTAAAATACGGTTAACATGACCAGAGCAAAAACGCCGATGCCGGCGACGGGGTGCGTCAAAACCCGATCGATCATCTCGGTTTTCTGCCCCCACGCTGTCGCCGGTGCCTGTACACACCGCGCGGCCACATTCTCGGACCACGTATACCGTGACTGAAATGGGCAACCGCCACACGCCGTACATCCCCCGTTCCGGGGTGGTAACGCGAGCATAGTCTCGGCCGGCGACTGGCTCCACTCGACGAGTCTGGTGGTGACGGCATCAAGCCCCCGACCATAACGGGCAACTGTCGGGATCACCGGACATCCGATTTCGTGCTCGAGGGCGGCGACATCAACGGTGATTCCGCGGGCAGCGGCGATGTCAATCATGTTTAAGACGATAACCACAGGCAGGTCATGCTCGAGTATCTGGCTCACAAGAAACAGGCTGCGCTCGATGTTCGTCGCATCGGCCACCACGAGCACCAGGTCGGGTCGCGACAGGCCGGGTGCCTTGCCCAAAATTGCCGCGGAAGCGACACGCTCCTCGGGCGTCGCCGCCTGAAGGCTGTAAATTCCAGGAAGATCGACAATTTCTACCGGCCGTGCCCCAGTCTTGAGCCGCCCGAATTTGCGCTCCACGGTGGTGCCGGGAAAGTTCGCCGTACGACCGTTCAGGCCGGTCAGTGCGTTGAAAAGTGAGGTCTTGCCGACATTCGGGTTCCCCATCATCACCACAGAAAACGTGCCTGTGGCGGCCGATGAATTCCTGCCGGGCGATCTCAGCGTATCGATATCTACGTCATAACACGGCATGATGGTACGTGTCTCGAATGTGGTTCAACGTGAGTAACAGTGTGTCGGGCGACACGGATGCACGAGTATGCGGTCCGCAAGCCGAGCGGAGACGCCGATCCTTGTGCCGAAAACTCTGAGTATCAGCGGATCGCCGCACTGCACCAGCTCGATCACCCGATCAACACATACCCCCATAGCCATCAACCGCTCGATCTCATCGTCAAGCGCCGTAATCCGGCAAACGACACCGCATTGGCTTGGTGACAATTCGTTTAGAGGTACCTGCTCTATGGTGTTCATAACTGTAATCCTGGCCATCGCCATGCCAGCCGACGACGATCCACCTATATGCGACGGGTGACATACCCATTTGCTGCCGCAACTGGTAGGATACGTTCATACGGTAGGATTTTCAAGCACCGCATCGGCAAGATTTCAGGGAATTCCAAGGTCGTCGACTTACGAACGCAACTATCAACTTTAAGACAGGTTCTGTCGAATTCGATTTCGATTTTGGCAGGTGCGCCCAGATCGCGTCAGCTAACGCCGCACCGTGCCGTCCCCGCGCCCACCGGAACGCGCCAGGTACCACACCATATTTCGGCTGTTCACTGAGCAAAATTCATGCCACTGCTTCTATTTCTTAGGAAATGCGAGGTTGCCACTGTGGTAGGAACTGCCGAAGGTATTCCTCAGGATGCTGACCTGCGCCATCGCCGAGTGGACCATTTTCTCAGTAAGGGTCGACAACGGATGCACATAAACAGCGTACACGATGCCGTTGGATGTCGCGTATCGAGCATCCAATGCGGTGTGAAAATTAGCTTCCATCATTTTTGCCATCTGTCCCGTTCTGACGTCTTTTAGTTCCAACACCGGACTGACGAGGCGCATACGATCATGTTCGGGATCGCAGATACACAGCAGCGGCGCATCGTTGTAGATGAATTGCACAAGGCCGCGATCCTCTTTCATGCCGGTGCCGTAGCGCGCAATGACAGTGTGGAGTACGCTGCGGGTCATCGCCGCGTGCCCGGTTCCCACAGGTTCCGATTCGTTCGCCGCCCCAAATTGCGAACCGGAAATCAATGCTATCAACACGATAATTTTGCGCATATGTGATCCTTTGAAGCTTAACGATGCCCCGTTCCCAGCGGACTGGATCTGGCGGCACGACAACATGACTTCTCATCATGGTTGCATGTTATTCAAGAAAAATCCAGGTATTCATGAACGTGTAATCGACGGTCGCTCGACCTTACCGAGGTGACTTCCGGAAAACGGCCGCGCCTCTGTCCTGCTCGACACGTAGCGGATCATCCGCGACCATCTTGCCGCAATGCGGACACGCGATACCAGGCGGTTGGCTGCGACGGATCTCCTGCGAGAACGCCGAAGCGAGAATCGCGGCGGGCAATGCAAACAGACCGACCCCTAAGAGCGCAAGGACACCGCCAAGAATCTTGCCGGCAATTGTCACCGGAAAGACATCGCCATACCCAACCGTAGTTAACGTGATCAGGGCCCACCACATGGTTGCCGGTATACTGGAGAATTTTTCCGGCTGAACCTCGTTTTCAACCGCATACATGACGCTCGAGGAAATGACTAACATCACGAAGACGGTGAACAATGTTATAAGAAGTTCCTCTTTTTTTGCCCTGAAAACACGCACGAATACCTTCATAGACTCGGAATAACGCCCAATTTTAAGAATTCGGAAGATGCGAAACAGGCGCATTGCGCGTATACATCGAAGGTCAATATTGAAGAAAAGCGGGAGAAAATACGGAAGTATCGCAATAAGATCAATCAGAGCCAACGGCGTCAGGGCAAACCGAAGTCGGCCGGTAACGGGATGACGGTATCCCGCCTTCAAAGTGCAGACCCACAATCGTGCTCCGTATTCTATAGTAAAAATCACAACCGACACGATCTCGAACAGATGAAAACACTCACCGAATTCGGCATTGATGGAATCAACGGTTTCGAGAATAACAACGAGCACGTTCAGTGCAATCAGCAACAGGATGGCCAGCCGAAAGCGACGTACCGCAGCATGATCCAAATCACTCGATTCCAATAGTCTGTAGATACGTTGCTTCATACCTCTCACCATGTGGTTCCTACACATTACGGTTGTGGCAACTGCAGCCACACACTGTACCACGCCGTGCAGACTAAACCAGCACCGTAAATAGGCATTGCAGGACACGTCTTGTCACCAGGCCCGCGCCGGATATAGTAATCGGCCAGCGCGGCGGCGTGTTGCGAGAGCGGCGGCCATATGTCCGCTGCGAGTTGATAGATGGTGTTTGCCGGATATGCTGCCAGTCAGAACCCACAAAGCGAATAATACCGAGTTGCACACTACATGAATAAACTGCTCACCCATCACGCGGCGGCGCACCCGGCGAAGCCCTGGTGTCCGACGATGCCCGGCCGCCGGCCTGTTACGCAAGTGCCTGTTGCACACGGCACACTACGCTGCCGGCTGACTGTGGTCGCCCTGGCTTGTCTTGGTGCGCTCGCGATGCCTGTCAGCGCTCAGCATATTCGTATATCGAACGCCAACTTGGTATCCACCGACATCGAGGCGGGCACGGCACAAGTTCAATTTGACCTGCACTGGGACGACGCATGGCGGACATCGGATGCACAAGCAAACTGGAATGCGGCTTGGGTATTTGTAAAATACAGACCGCCCGACGGCAACTGGACGCATGCCACGCTCAGCGAAAACAAGCATGATCATCGGCCACATCTGGATGCCGAGATTCGTACCGCAGAAGGCATAGGCGTATTTCTTTATCGGGCCGACGATGGCCGCGGCGCCGCGACCTGGCGTGACAATCGGTTGCAATGGCAGTATGCCGCCGACAAGGCCTACGCGAGTGCCACGATCGAAGTCATTGCCATCGAGACGGTACATATTCCGACAGGCCGTTTCGTCATAGCTGCCGAGACAAACGAGACCGCAACCACAATAATCACCGCCGATTCACGAAATCCGCCGGCGCCTTCAGCCGGGTACCGCGGCAGCCAGGGCGGAGGTTTTCCACCGAGCCGGCCGATGCCGGATAATTCCAGTTGGCCCAACGGTTATAACGCATTTTATGTAATGGCAAGGCCAGTGTTATACGGAGACTACGTGAACTTTTTGAATACGATAAACGCGACGCATGCGCTCGCGCGACTCCCGGACTTCCTGCGTGCCGAACAAGACGGCGCCATATCACTTTCAAAGGGACGCCACACCACACATGCGCCGAGCCGAATATGCGCCGGTCTGGGCCTGGAAGACAGCACGGCATTTGCCGTATGGTCAGGCCTGCGGCCTCTCACCGAGTTGGAGTGGGAAAAGATTTGCCGTGGCCCGGTCGGGCGGACCACGAGTCATCACCGCACCGACGGTGCGAAGCAGGAAAACGGAACCACTCCATACGGCGTCGATTCCGGCGCAAGTCAGCATTGCTGCGTCGTCGTGTCGTCGGCGACCGCGGCCGGTCGCGCCTACACGGGCGGCCACGGCCGTGGCCGC
>JAJFLQ010000118.1 GCA_021772615.1 Verrucomicrobiota bacterium
TGTCTTTGATCGAATCGGACGCTTCGACGCCGCGGCCGGACACAGCCACGATACCGATTGGTTTCTCACGTGTCGGGAACACAACTGCGAGATTGACCTGCTTCCTGATGTACTGGTATTTCGGCGCCTCCATGAAAACAATTTTTCGCTGCATCGTTCATCGCGCAGTATCGATGACTACCTGAATCTGATCAAGAAGAAATTGGATCAGAGGCGCGGAAGCGGCTAAAACCGAGAGAATAAAAGGTGGTAGACTTCCTGATCTGCGGCACCCAGAAAGGCGGCACCAGCGCGCTCACCGCCTACCTTACGGCACATCCACACGTGTGCATGGCCAACAACAAAGAAGTGCACTTTTTCGACAACGACCCGTTGTTTACGGCACCGCCGAATTACGACATATTCCATGCCGCATTCAATCCGGGTCCGTCTCATCGACTCTTCGGCGAGGCAACGCCGGTCTATATGTGGTGGCACGCTGCGCCACAAAGAATCTGGGCATACAACCCGAACATGCGACTGATTGTCCTGCTGCGAAACCCGACGGAACGCGCGTACTCGCACTGGACGATGGAGCATGCCAGACATGCGGACACCGCAACGTTTGGGAACGCGATACGAAACGAGGAACGGCGATGCCGGTCGGCATTGCCCCTGCAACATCGGCTGTATTCGTACATCAGCCGCGGATTCTACCTCGAACAACTGCGAAGATTATGGACTTTTTTTCCACGACGACGCACCCTCGCGCTGAAATCGGAAGATCTCCGCCATGCCCCCGGCGCCACACTCGATCAAGTCTGCGACTTCCTCGCAATCGATCGTCTGGCGGACGTGGTGCCGCAAACGGTACATGCGAGTTCGTATGGCGCCCCGATGGATGCGGCCGATCGGGACTTCCTGAGGGATAAATACGAATACGACGTCCGTGCGCTGGAACGTGAACTGGCGTGGGATTGCAGCGACTGGTTGATATGACAGCCGGAGGCGCCGCCTCAACCCGTCTTTTCGGAATAGGTCGACAAGACGATGATCTCGTCGTTGTCCGTGAGCGACCAGCGTTTTTCCCGATCCGGATTCAAGTGGATGCCGCCCCGGTGTTCATCCGCCTGCTTCCGCAGACGTATGCCCAAAGCAATTCCCGAATGACGACCGATCAATTGCTGAATATCGCCTAAGGTCCTGGCGTTGCCGGAGGCGCCGATGCTGCCGGCGGCCAGGAAGTATATCTCCGCGCCGCCAGGACCGAACAGTTCTCCGAATACGGCGTTCAACTCGGGCCGTAGCGCCGTATGCGCCATCATATGACTCGATACCATCGGGCTGATAACCACTTCGCCATCACGACCGTGGAACAGGCGCTCATTCGCGGGATCCATCAACTCGACCAGGATATTCGGGCATTCCTGCGTTTCGCCTAGTATCGACCGCAAGACCATGTAGCCCAATATCGTTCGCGCATCGGATTCCTCTTCGGAGGTCAGCCAGTCGCTGCCGAGTATGATGATGTTGTCGAACATTCCGGGACCGGCTCCCCGAATTACGGAATCATAGGTGTAGTCGCCGTAGAGGTGAGTTATGGACACACGCTCCTTATCCCAGGTCGCTTTCGTAAGCAAGTCCGTACGTTTCGACTGCTCGACAAGCGACAACACCACAATGTCGAAATGTTCTCGCTTGTAGCTGCTGAATTCTGATACCAGGGCAACGATCTTGTGGTTCCAGCCGAGCACGAGGATACGACGACGCGGACGCACAGCCATCGCGATCCTTTCACCGGTTGATTCAGACGCCGACGCAACACCTGCACTTTCGTGTTTGATGGCCGTTGGTGCGGTATCCAGATAATCGGCTGCTAGTAGGATATACCGATCGTGGGATTCAAACACGTGGGTTGCAGACGGATTCAGGAAGATCCTGGTGCGCTTATCGTCGACCTGGATCGAGCCGAGCAGAATAGCACGCGGAAACGCCGCCGATGCCTCGTGGAATGTCTTCCCGCTGAGTTCCGGACTGGGACGCACGTACACCTCGTTTCCGTGGGTATGCGATAGCAGTTCCGAATACACATGTGACAGCCCGGAATGGCGCACGGTTTGGGCGATTAGTCGGCCGAGAAACGCATCACCTGCGATAACGTTAATATCTCCGTCGTACGCGGCTCGAGCCGTGCCCACATTGCCGGTATCGAAGATCTCGGCGACCACGGGCGGCGGTTTCGGTCCGCCGGTAGTACTTCGGCTGCAAATCGACAACAACGTCTTGATGATCCGCGCGTCATTGGTCTTCGCACCTCCAAGCGCGAAGTCGGCGCCCGGAATGATTGCAACAGCGGCTTTTTCGAAATTTACGCGCTGAAGGTGTTCAATGTGCAGCGACGTACCGGAACGAAATATGACTTGGCGCTCGTTCCAGTCCGCACCGAGGAAATCCTGTAAATCCTGCCGCAACGCTGACGATACATCGTCGGCCAAAATCACGATCCGCAGTCTTTTTATGCCGCTGAGATCAAGGAATCGCCGGACCCTGCCCTCCGACAACACCAATTCACGTACCAGCGATGGCGTCCGATTGCTCCAGCCGAGTATCAGCACATGCCCGCGGACTGCGATCGGCGTAAGACCACTCTCCAGTTGGCGCATGGCCTTGTTGAGCGCCTGGGTCATGATCGCGATCAGCGACCCCATAAAGAGGACGTAGCCGAGGATTGTCACCACCGTTGATATCAGGCGCAGGACGGCGCCTTCGTCGTCGCCAAGATAGCCTGGATCGGTGAGGCGAAGAAACGCCCACCACACTCCTTCGACAGGATCGGTGAAGCTATCCGTCAATGCCCAGGCACAAACCCCGCCCGACACCGCGACGAATACAATAGATACCGCGATGGCGAGGAGCTGGTAAAATGCGCCCCGCTGCATCCAGGTCTCTATGTAAAATGTGAAATAATCCTTGATTCTCTGCATGTGTGCCTCCCTGCGTGCGACCTGAGCGCGGACCACGACGCATAGTATTACAGCAAGCTGTCTTTCGTTTTCCCGTGTTTATCGAAGCCCACAATGCTTTTGACCATGCGGCTGGTCCAATAGTACCATTGCGTGAGTTCCAGGGACGGCGTGTAGTGCTCGGGCGGATAGCCAGCTGCCACAAGCACGGCTTCCCTGGAGATGCCGGGACGTATATAACCGTGTTCGACACATTCCTTCTCCAGCTTGCTGAAACCGCTTGTCAATGTGTCCAGCGGTTTGTCGGTGAACAATCGATTGGCCAGGTCAACGACGGTGAGACCTGGGTGAAATTTCTTCTGCATATGGATTGTGAAATCCATGTTCCACTCATCAACGCTGAAACGTATCTTGGGCTTGCGGCCCGATTTGATCCTGATGTCCGTCACCTGCGTGCCCGCAAGAATCCTGCGTCCTTTCTTGTAGTTGATTGACCAGACTACATCCGGTTTTTCGAACCACACGTTATAGGCCAGATATGTCGTTCCAGAATCGAAAAGATCCTGTGCGCCTGCCTTCGACGCGATCGCCAATGCGACAATGGCCATTAGACATGTGCTAAACGCGCTAGTACCGAACCGTTGAATTGGCATCTTCAAGTCATTCCTTTTAGCTGGCATACTGGGGACGGTGTTGCTCGCATAGGTATCGAAACGCCGTCGCGGACTCATCCTGCGTCCTCTGTGACATCTGCTTCGATGACGGTTTGCGAAAAGTACCGATACGCTTTTCCGAGCCGGTTGGCCATCGCGTCAGGAAACACATGAAATTCACCGGCGCGCAGCGCAGCGACAAGCGCAGCGACAAGCGCAGCGGCGACGACGGCCGGCGGCTCGGCGCCCTCTGCGACGCCCGCGGCAGTGGACATGTCCGTAGCAATGGGTCCCGGATGCACGCTCACCACCAATGTTCCCTGATCGGCAAGCTCCTCACGCAAGGCCTGGGTGAGCGAATACGCCGCTGCCTTCGAGGCACTGTAGGTAGCGATTTGAGGGAAGCACTTCATCGACACAACAGAATTCAGCTGGACAAAGGCGCCGCCGCCGTTCTCCCGCAGTACCGGCGCAAAGACACGCGCCATGTGCAGCAGTCCAAACACGTTGACTGAGAATTCGAAGGTCAGCGCGTCAATGGCATCGTCGGACAACGGCGACGCCGTACGCAGGACGCCCGCATTGTTCACCACGATCTCGACATCATTCGCGGCGGCGGCCGCAATTGTGATCGATGCCGGATCTGTCAGATCCATATGTACCGGCACCACCGTTTCCCCGTGCTTTTCCCTGAGCGGCGCCACGGAATCAACCCGCCGTACCGCCGCGTATACTTTGGCGGCGTCATTGGCGACGAAAGCGTCAACAATGGCCGCGCCAATGCCGCGATTCGCTCCCGTTACCAGAACTATTTTATTTTCTATTTCACATTGAATACTCATCCGCGATAACTCCATATACCATACGTTTTCATCATTCACTACAATTGCCGGCGCCCAATACGGTTACCGTGGATAGAATACGTTTGGAATATCAATCTGCAAATCCGGCTGCGTAATCTAATTTTGCTTCAAAACACCTTATGGACCACGAAAAAGCCATACGAATCGTCCTGATCGCAGGATCCGCTATACTAATCCCAATTATGGCATGGTTCCGCATTCGGTCACATACCGGCGAGTCCCTCGACCGTCGGCGCGAAGGCCTGTTCATACTCGTCGGGCTACGGCTCACCGGCGTTGCGGCAATGCTGGGATTTCTGACATGGCTGTATGATCCGGCACTGATGAAATGGGCGGCGGTCAATATTCCGTCTGCAGCCCGCTGGATTGGCGTACCGATTGGCGCCGTTTCGGCGATGCTGTTTATCATTACGATGCGGACACTCGGCGGCAACCTCACCGATACGGTGGTGACTCGCGAACACCACACTCTCGTCACATCAGGCCCATATCGATATGTGCGCCACCCCTTCTACGTCGCATTTGCCCTTGCCGTCATCGCCAATACCCTTGCCACCGCGAACGGATTTATCGGCGCCGCCGCCAGTATCTGCTTTGCGCTGATTGTGCTGAGGACACAAATCGAGGAAGAACAATTGATTCAGCGATTCGGCGCAGACTATCGCGACTATATCACAACGACCGGCCGCTTCGTGCCCCGACGTTAACGCTCCCGGTGAGGCAAAACGTCGACACAATGAATGCGCAGGAGCGGCATGTTACGGTGCACCAATTTTATCCCTTCGGTTTTCGCGACGTGCAACAACGAGGTAAAAGCGCTGTGTAGGTGATCGCCCCGGGGTATCGTATCCTGAATGTGGTCACCATGCCAACAGCGCAAAGAATGGGCATGGAATGAACTGCCGTACTGAGCAACATGGTGGCGACGCAACTCAAATCGCCCCACACCAATGGACCTCGCGGCAAATCATGTTCGCCGGAATTTTGGAGTACACGGTTCAGTTGTGCGGGGTTCACGTTGTCATTGGCTGGAGGTTGCGGAGGTAAGTTCCGGAGCATTCACCACAACCACTAATCCGCGGCGATTCGACTTTACGGATTCTGTTGGGTGATGCAATCATTCACCACGAAACCTTGCTTGCCTTTTTACGATCGATGGAACTATTACATTACAATATACCAATCGATGGCATTCGTTACGCAAATCGTCACCCAGAGTTCGACAGAGCTGTAAGGTTGAACGTCCATTTTTTAAACATGCCCCGGAACCAACGTCGCTTGCAGCTACATGTCAAAAGTCTGTACGCCAAACGCTGGTGGAAGCGGCAGCGTGTAGCCACGTCTCGGTGAGACGTGTCGTACGTTACGTTGCTTCGCGTTGCGTGGCACGGCTCACAGAGCCGTGGCTACATCAATCCGTAACGACATTGAACTCGCGCAGAGACACAAAGCCGCGAAGAAAAAAAGAAAGCATAATCCCCCGGCAAACGTTAACCAGAGTTGGACAGAGCTGTATCGTTGAACGTCCTTTATCAACACGCCGCGTCCCTGCTAAACGGTGCAAGGATGATGGCATTCAACTTTACAGACGGTTGAG
>JAJFLQ010000119.1 GCA_021772615.1 Verrucomicrobiota bacterium
ACTGCGACCCTCCAAGACACCGTCGACCTGAGCTGTTCTGGAGGGACACAGTCCTCTGTGTCCGAAATGCGTCGCGGCGTGCGGTCGCAGGGGACTGCGACCCTCCAAGACACCGCCGACCTGAGCTGTTCTGGAGGGACACAGTCCTCTGTGTCCGAAATGCGTCGCGGCGTGCGGTCGCAGGGGACTGCGACCCTCCAATTGGAATTTCCCCCGATAGAACCTTTTCGGACGGGGTCGCGTTAGCCGGTGCGGGAATCGCGTGAAACCCACACTAAAGTGTGAACGCCAACGGGACGCCGGCACGATCTGCGATCGCAACCTCGGCGGCACAATCAGGAGTCCGGATCGCGACGATGCCGAAAATCAAATTCTTTGATTCCACAGAACAGGACGGGCACCACGAACATGGTCATAAGCTCGATCAACATGCCGCCGAACGACGGGATGGCCATGGGGATCATGATATCGGAACCGCGGCCGCTGGATGTCAGTATCGGCAGCAGCGCCAACAGTGTTGTAGCCGTGGTCATCAAGCACGGCCGAATCCGGCGCATGGCGCCCTCGAGGACCGTCGATCGAATGTCCTGGACGGAGGACACTGCGGTTGTCGCAAAACTCTGCTTTAAGTAGGTCGCCATAATCACGCCGTCATCGCTGGCGATCCCAAAAAGCGCCAGAAATCCCACCCAAACGGCAACGCTGAGATTGATCGTTTTGATCTGAAACAAATCCCTCATGTTCATCCCGAACATATCGATATCGAGAAACCAGCTTTGTCCATAGAGCCAGATCATGATAAAACCGCCGGCCCAGGCGACGGCGATACCGCTGAACACCAGCATCGTTGTAGGAACCGTTTTGAACTGGAAATAGAGGATCATGAAAATGATAAAAAGCGCCAGCGGCAGCACCAGCGAAAGGGTCTTCTGCGCTCGCAGCTGGTTTTCGTAGTTGCCGGCAAAGGTATATGAGACTCCGGGGGGCAGGATGAATTCTCCACTGTCGATTTTCTGCTGAAGGTAGCGACTGCAGTCTTCGACAACATCGACTTCCGCACGGCCGGATTTCATATCGAACAGCACATAGCCGATGAGGAACGTGTCTTCGCTCTTGATAACCTGGGGCCCGCGGACATAATTGATCGTCGCGAGTTGTTCGATGGGGATCTGCTCGCCGGTGGGAGCCGGCACCAGAATGCGACCGATCGTCTCGATCTGATCCCGCAGCCCACGCATATAGCGCACACGCACCGGGTAGCGTTCGCGTCCTTCCACTGTTGTTGTGATTTTTCGTCCGCCGATACCTACTTCGATGACGTCCTGGACATTGCGGACGGAAATGCCGTAACGCGCGATGGCCTCGCGGTCGATCTCAATTTCAAGATACGGTTTGCCGACGATCCGATCGGCAATAACAGCAGCAGCTTCGACACTTGGCACGTCTTTGAGGTAGCGTTCGATTTGCAGCCCGACTTTTTCGATGGTGTCCAGGTCCGGCCCTTTGATCTTCATCCCCATCGGGGCGCGCATACCGCTTTGCAGCATCACGATCCGGGCCGCGATGGGCTGTAGCTTCGGCGCCGATGTCGTTCCGGGTATTTCGCCCGCTTTGACAATCTCTTTCCAGATATCATCCGGCTTCCGTATGCCCGTCCACGCCTCACGATTATCATTGAGTTCCGGATCGAGCGGGGGGCGCCATAGGCGAAACGGTCTGCCGCCTTCATCCGGGATCAATTTTCCATCGCCGTCCCGAATAAAGGCGCCCCGAACCAGATACGGCGTTCCGTCGTTCGCCGCTACCGGCTCACCCGACTCATTGCGAAAATAGTCCGTCTCGTCCGGATCGAACGCGAAACGGATGCGATTGCCGGCCTTGTCGACAAGGTATTCGGGCTTGTAGTTGATGACGGTTTCAATCATGGAAATCGGCGCCGGATCCAGGGGCGTCTCCGCCCGTCCGAGTTTGCCGACCGCCAAATCGACTTCGGGGATGGCGTTGAACATCATGTCCTGTTTCTGCAGCACATCGAGCGCTTCGCCAATAGATGCGTGCGGCATCGTCGTCGGCATGTATAAGTAGGATCCTTCGTCCAGGGGCGGCATGAATTCTTTGCCCAGACCGGGGAACATATGACTGAGCTTCGACCAGCTGCCGCTGGTTTTCACAACGTCCGGGACCCACCCGAAGACAGTGCTGAACCCGAGCCATACCGACAGCCCGGCGACGATAATCATGGCCGGCATACTGAGAAAGAGACCTTTATGGTTCAGGAACCAACGGAGGATGCTCCCATACACCTTGATGAAATAAACAAAGAAGGTTAACAGGCCTGCAATCGGCCCCATGACCACGATCGCGTTGGCGGCGAAACCGGAACCGGGACCGAGGGGGAGCCAATGTTTGGTCAAAATCAGGCCAACGACAACTGCGGCAACGATATTCGTTGCTTTCAATATTCGCCGATTGGCGCTTTCGGAAACGAATTTGGAGGCAAGATGATACCCTGCAAAGGCAACAACGATAAGCCCGGTCCATCCCGAATACTTGATAGCGATAACAAGTCCGGTGACAAGTAGACATGCCAGAATACCGACACGTAATGTCGGGGAACGAAAGCGAAACGTAAAGAGGAGGTGCGCCAGTGCCGGCACAATAGTGAGAGCGACGAGTACGGACGCCAGCAACGCAAAGGATTTCGTGAACGCCAACGGCCTAAAGAGCTTCCCTTCGGCGCCGATCATGGTAAAAACAGGGAGAAAGCTTACGATTGTCGTCATGATCGCCGTGAGTACGGCACTGCCAACCTCGCTGGCGGCGCGATAAACGACCGTTGCCCTGTCTTCCTCCGGACGAGCAATCTCCAAATGCTTGAGAATATTCTCGCAAACGATAACGCCCATATCGACGATCGTTCCGATCGCAATGGCGATCCCGGACAACGCCACGATATTGGCATCCACATGAAACACCTTCATGGCGATGAAACAAAGCAGAACGGCCAAGGGCAATGTTGCTGAAATCACCAGGGAGCTGCGTAGATGCATGACCATAACAAGGATCACAATTATGGTAACCAGAATTTCTTCGGACAACGCGGTATTGAGGGTGCCAAGGGTCTCGTAAATCAGGCCGCTGCGGTCGTAAAACGGGACGATGCCGACTTTGCTCAAGGTTGCCCATGAAGGCCGCTCATCGTTCGGAATCGTCTTAATCCAGGTCAGCCATTCTTCCTGATTAAGCTGGGTCCCGGCGAAAGCCTGAAAGCCTTGGGTTTCAGCAAAATTTGTGACTGTAGTCGTGTCAACCGCGTTGTAATCGATCACGACTTTTTCGGGCAACCCGGGTGTGATTTGTTCGATCATCTTTTTGACATTTTTGATCGCCGCCAGGGGATTGTCGCCGTAGCGGACGACGACCACGCCGCCGGTCGCCTCGGCGCCGCCCTTGTCCAACGCGCCCCGCCGGAGTGCAGGCCCGAGACTGACATGGGCGACGTTTTTAACGAAGATCGGGACGTTGTCGTTGACCTTGATCACCGAATTTTCGATATCTTTGAGATCCTTGATAAACCCGAGCCCACGAATGATATATTCGACCTTGTTGACTTCGATCGTCCTCGCGCCCACATCGACGTTGGACATTTTGACGGCCATGAACACGTCGTCGAGTTTCACGTGATGAGCACGCATCGCGTCCGGGTCGACATCGATCTGGTACTCCTGCACGTATCCCCCGACAGAAGCTACCTCGCTGATGCCGTCGGCGGACAGCAACGCGTAGCGCACGTACCAATCCTGGATCGAACGTAATTCGTGAGGATCCCAGCCTCCGGTTGGATTTCCATCTTCGTCCCGGCCTTCAAGGGTGTACCAAAATATTTGTCCCAGCGCCGTTGCATCCGGTCCCAGGGCCGGCTGGACGCCATCCGGAAGGCTGCCGGCAGGAAGGCTGTTCAGCTTTTCGAGCACACGTGATCGGCACCAATAAAAATCCCCCTTGTCTTCCCAAAACCGGATTGCGGATTTTTCTTTAAAAATGACAAATATCATCGAGAATCCGAACAGCGAATAACTGCGAACAGTCTTCACTCCCGGTATACCGAGCATCGCTACCGTTAACGGATAGCTCACCTGATCTTCGATATCCTGCGGCGATCGCCCGGCCCATTCAGTAAACACAATCTGTTGATTTTCCCCGATATCAGGGATGGCGTCAACTGGAACCGGATTCCGCGGCAGCCAATCGATTTCCCAGTCGAAAGGCGCCACCATAATACCCCAGAGAATGATGAAGGTGGTGAAGAGGAATACGACGAGCTTGTTGTGCAGGCAGAAATGGATCAGCTTGTCAAGCAGAGAAGAAGGGACAGGCGGCGGCGAGGCGCTGTTACGTGCGGTATGCTCGATTGGATCGTTATTGTTCACTGTATTTGCCGTATAGGTGTTATGAGCTACCGACTGAAGTCGGGATTCAGACGGCCGAGACGACACACGATCTGTCTGAGTCCCGTCCCGCAGCGGGACGGGAGCCGCTAACCGGCTTCAGCCGGGACGTCTCCCCTCACGACTTCAATGATGACTGCCTTCGTGCTCAAGTTCGTCCCCGCCATTCTTCCCGTCGTCCGCCGTCCCACGTCCCTCCGAAGGCGTCCCTCGTCCACCGGATCGAGATGCGAGCACCTCGATCAGCTCTCCGCACCGCAACATTGCGCTTCCAAGGTAAGGATTTTCCGCGACGCCGCTAGTCTGCAACCATATTCCGTCGGCATTGTTAAATGCCATCGGACATTTCATCTGGACGATTTCGTCCGTCAGGCCGTTGCCAAATTTCCGGACGACTCCTGACATGGTTTCAGAGAGTTCCTTGAATCCCATTCGACCACCTTCGATTGTATCTGCGTTGAGTATCAAATCAACACCGCGTTTCAATTCGCTGTGAACGGTCATCCATGCCATGTGCGGCTGATCGGACAGCGTTTTCATTTCAATAGCTTCGACTTTGGTAAGGAGCACGTTCGTCGCCTCTTGCGCATCATTGAAGTTATCCTTACTTAGATGGCCATGGATCGACAAATAAGCTGAGACAACCGCTTCCAGCTGGCGAATAAAATCATCGGAAATATCCGTGAACGCCGCAGCCCTGCCCCCTCGTCCTTCGCGCAGCGCACCCTCGCCTCTCCGCGAGACTGCCGGACTCATCATGCTCGGCTTCGCCTGAATCTGGAGGGCGCTGTCGATCTTGAAGTTGCCGTTTACCACAACGCGCTCGCCCTCAGATAGTCCTTCTTCGATGATGTAGTAATCTCCTGCCCGGGGACCCAGTGCCACGATTCTTCCTTCAAACCGACTCGGATCGTTCGGCGACTGGACGTAAACAACCGCATTCTTGCCGGTTATCAAAGGAGCGGACGATGGTATCACAAGTGGAGCGATGGTTGGTATGCGGTCAGGCGTGACAAACCCCAGCGACTCAGCCTTGACTAGCGGCATGCCGCAAAGATCACATGGTCCAGGGCCGTCCTTGATGATTTCCGGATGCATCGGACCAATCCATTTGCCGGCAAGAGCCGCATCGATGACGTTGCCGCCCTGGCCAATAGCTGCCTGGACGACGGCACGAACAAACATATTCGGCTTGAGCTTGCCATTCGGATTGGGGACATTCACCCGTACTTTGACTGTCCGCGTCTTGTCGTTTAATATCGGATCGATGAACGCTATTCGGCCCGTAAATATTTCTCCAGGATACGATTCTGTATGAAATTGCACTTCCTGACTATAACGCAGCCACGGGAGATCGGATTCATAGGCATCGAGTTTAACCCAGACGTGCGCCAAATCCGCGATGGTGTAGATCTTTGTACCCGTCTCGACATATGAGCCTTCGAGGGCGTTCTTTTGAATGACGATTCCGCCGATCGGTGCATAGATCGTAATATGATCGGAGGTTTTTCCCGACAATTCGATGGACGTGATTTGTTCGTCGCTTAACCCCCAGAGACGAAGCTTCTCCCTCGACGCCTCGACAGTTGCCGCCGCCGACGCCCTGACAATGTCGACATTGCTCCTGGCCAACTTACTGACGGCTCCGACCGCCTGCAGCAATTCCTCCTGGGCCGTAAGAATTTCCGGGCTATAGATAGAGACCATATGGTCCCCCTTCTTTACCGGCACACCAGTGTAATCGACATATAAGCGATCAAGACGTCCCGGCACTCGCGAAGAAAGATACGCCAGGCGGGTCTCGTCATATTCCACCTTGCCCACCATTCGGACATCGACGTTCACGGCTTTCCGTTCAACCGGGGCCACCTGGATATCCGCGAGGGTTCGCGCGGATTCGCTCAGCTTCAGAACGCGGGCGCCCAGTGTGCTATCTTCCCCGCCCGCGCCCGGAATCAGGTCCATGCCGCATAGCGGACACTTGCCCGGTTTGGGCTGACGGATCTGAGGATGCATCGAGCACGTCCACATCACGGCCTCGGTCGCCGGCCTGTCGGCGAGTTCCGACGAGCCTTGACCATGGTCGTGCGGTCCGTTGCCACCGGTAATTCGCCCGAATACAAACGCGGCGATGATCAGTACCGCCATGATTGGTACGTATTGTCGTTTCGTCATTTATTTTTCCTTTCCACCTTGAGGAGTCGCGAGATCCAATTTCCGTTTTGCCAACGAACGGCCGGCGAGCTGGTCCAATCGAGCCAGATGTTGGCGATGAGCCCGCAGCGCCCGCTGTTCTTCGAGCTGAAATTGCAGCAACGTCCGCTGGGAATCGAGAAACGCAAGAAAATCCGTTTTCCCATTTTGATAGCCGGTATTGGTCGCTTCCATCGCCTGATACGCCTGGGGCAACAGCGTATCGCGATAAAGCGAAACGCTTCGCTTAGCCGTCTCCAACCCCAGGTACTCCTGCCGAATGCGGAAGCGAATGTCGTCTTCGAGAGCAATCAGTTTTTCCGAAATCGAATGTATGTTCAGCTCAATTTCCCGTATATAGGCGTCCTGTTGGCCGTACCACGGCGTGCTGATTAATTTGCCGCTATTTTGCGTTGGGAATGGCGGTGTCGACATGCCGTCCGTACCGCTTGACAATCTCATGCGGTCTTCGAAATAACTCGATCCGGTTGTTGCATCGGGATAGGTCATCCGCTTTACCAAATCCACCATTAGCGTCATGCGAGATATTTGGCTCCGCTGTAGATTAAGTTCCTGCCGTTCCTTTAGTGCGAGTTCATAAATGTCCGCTATCGGCATAACCGGTTCGAAATCCAAAGGCGTTAATGGTGTGCCGAGCGCTGCCTGCGGCGGACGGCTTAGTAATGTATTGATCCGTGCAACGACGGTTTCGCGTTGGTCTTCGAGCGTTATGATGGCGTCGACAAGCTTCGATAATTCGACCTGGGTCATAATCACGCTGTTGTAGTTGGCCCGATCTACCCGAATTTTGCTCTGGGCCACGTTTAGTATCTGTTCGAGCAAGTCCTGGTTTTCCCGGTTAATACGAATGGCTTCATAGAGGTAGGCAAGTTCGAAGTAAGCGACCTTCACCTCGGTAATCACATCGCGAACGACGACCTCTTCCTTCAGCTTCGCTATCGCGACATCTTCACTCACAACCTGTCCCTTAAGTGCAAGGGTGTCCGGGAACGGAAACGTCATCGATTGCATTGTCTTTTGCTTCTGCGGTTCGATCTTGGTATCCAGCTGCTTGGTGAATGCATTGTATTGCTGGAGGATATCATCGAGATAGGCTGATTGCGGATAGTGTTCCAGAGTCGCCTGGACGTTCGCACGAGCGGCTTTTATGCTGGGATTCCGCATCTTTGTAACGCTCAGGAGCGCATCTTGGCTGATGCTGACTGCACGCTCTTGGTCAGCCTGAGTCAAAGCCAGCTCCGATTGATCCCCGGAGACGGGTAAAGTCGTGAATGCGTTTGGTATCCGAGAGTCGGAATTCGATGGCGAAACGTCTGAGAGCGCCGTCTCCCAGTTCTCTTTCAGCCGTATGATCTTTTCCTCAACATCATGCGAAAAATCCGCGGTGTCGCTGGACGATCGACGTGTATCATCATTGTCGGTCGGTGTTATTTGCGACTGATAATACGCACCGTACCGAGTCTCTGCTGCTTCCGCCTTCTGCCGCTGGTAGGTACGGTGGTGGGTCGTGCAGCCAACTAACGTGAACGCGGCGAGGAGGCTCAACAATCGAGGCCCTAAAGTTTTGGGCCGAGTGTGATGCGACTTATCTATTCCGTCATCCATGTTGCAGCAACGAATCGACGACAGATACTGTTGGAATTTTGGACACATCGGGTAGTAAATCGTATTGAGTTCAACTTTTCGAGTTGCAGACTGCTGTACGTGCTATTGGTTTCCACTCACGGCCGTATGAGTCTCATGGCATAATTGTACCTTTTTCCGTTCCAACGTCATTCAGACTGATACCGACCAAGCGCTCCAGGCGCGCCTGGTATTGAAGGTAGTCGGTGACAGCACGAAGCCGCGCCAGATTGAAGTTGAGCCACACACTCTGGGTTTCCAGAAAACCACTGATGTCTTTTACGTCGTCCCGCTCCCAGGTTTCGGCAATTTCCATCGCCTTTTCAGCTTGCGGTATCAGGCTTCCTTCATAGAGATCGATTAAGCGACGGGCGTTTTCCATGCGAAAATAGATCGCGGCAACACCTGACCTCGTACTGTTCTCAAGTTGACGTTTACTTTCGACAGCCGCCTCACGTCGAAACTCTGCTTCCCGTATGCGGCTGCGATTCTTTGATATCCACCATGGAAGGGTCATATCGACTCCAACCGACCAGGGATCCTTGCCGCTGTCCGGCATGGACGGATTCAAAGCATCGTCGGTATCGACGGTCATTAGGTTGAGGCTAAATTTCGGTTTCGTTTGGTATTTCGCGAGCCTAATCACATCGGCTGATTTGCTAACCTTATGCTCCGAAATCTTAATCTCCTGACGGTGTTCCAAGGCCAATCTTTCCAAATCATCGACCGAGAGTTTCGTGAATGAAACGTGCCCCGAAGCAAGCGGCCCGAATGATATCCGCGTCGGCAGGTCAATAAGAGCAGTGATTTTTGCCTCTTCAACTGTAGCTAATTCCTGTAGAAGTATAAGATCGTAGCTCAGCTGAGCCAACTGGCTTTCGGCCTTCAATACGTCGTTGTATGTGACTTCGTTCTTCGCATACTGCGTACTGGCAACCCGGAGGATATGATTCATCAAATCCTGGTTCTGCCGCGTAATATCGATGGCGTTTTGGAGATAGGAGAGTTCGAAAAAATGCAACTTCATGTCGACAATGAAGTCACGTATCGCCTGCTCGTATTGGATTCGGGCGATGTCAACCTCCTTGAGTACGACGCCGCCGGCTGTGCGCAGCGTTCCCGGGAATGGAAAAGACTGAGAGAATCCCAGCCGTTGTTTTTGTGGACCAACGCGCGTTTCGACACTTTCGCCGAAATAATCGTATCGAATCATAGGGTCCGGCAGCGCCGTTGCCTGCGGATATGTTTCTATGACTGCTCTCCAATCGGCCATCGCGATGTTGACCGATGGGTTTCGATGGATCCCCATTTCGATGAGTGCGGGCAGGTGAATATCGCCGGAGAGCGCTTGAAGCAGTTCCGCATCTGACTGGTCACTATTCGACGGGCTGTCGACGCCATACGTGACCAATGTGAGACAAATGCAAACAACGCATGACAGCGTGTAGCACCGCATGTCCTTTTGTCTTGTCATTGGCCATCCCTCATAGCCGGAAAGAAGCCTAGTAAGAAAAGTAGTACAAACCATGAACCAACATAGCATCGAAATGGCCGGTGAGCCCAACACGCACGGTACAAACGATCAAAAATAGGCGATAAGCCGTAACCAACTCTTGCCGGCTTTGTTGTAGTCTCAATTCTCCCAGCACCGCTGTAATGTCAGCGAGGATCGCAGTACTTACTCCGAGCCGGCGACGTCTAGAAGCACGGTATCCAAATCAAAAGATTTAGCGAGAACATCACGTACCCCCAAACGTGTGAGTTCGTCCCGGTTAGTCTGGTAGAGATGACCGCTAGAGATGATCAATTGGCATGGACAGAGGCGGTTCCTCTTTAGCCGTTCGCTCAATTTAGTCCCGTTTAATTCAGGCATCACGTAATCCACAATTAGCACATCGAGCGATCGCTTTCGAAGGAAATCGATCGCCTGCACGGCGTCGTGGAAAACAGCCGCTTGGTGCCCTTCGCCACGGAATAGTACTTCCAGAATTCGAAGTAATGGCAGGTTATTATCGACAATCGCCACATTCATGGAATTTCCCTGGACCGTTGAAACGTCGTCCCGATTCGCGCAGAAGTCGATGATCGAAAATTCAAGCCCTTATTCCTGGACGTGGGATTGCTTTGCCGGGCGTGCGGGTTAAGTATGCTTGATTTTGAGAGAGCAGATGATGTGATGCTCGTCAATTCCGGCGCGATTTGCGAACAGTTTATTGGCCAACATTTGTTGACAGGAAGGACATTCTTCGACGAACCCGAATTACACTATTGGAGTAGGGAGAAAAGTCAATCGTCGGCTGAGATTGACTATATCATTGATCACGGAAACCGTATCCGATTATCACTGTTGAGATGGCCTGCTATGAATTTGTATGGTTTTCCATTGCTAAGTTCCTTGAAGTCCGACCATCTGTCAGCTTTGCGCCATGCGTAGAAATCGGATACCGCCGGCGGAGCCGTTGGTACCGGAATTCAGTCAAACATTGATCATCTATCTTGGTTTGTTCTACCGCACTGGTTTCGCGCATCAAACGAGACCTTCTGCACAACGATTCGAGATTCTCTGTATTGACAAATCAGAGGTCACAACAATAGTTCTGAAATGCTGTCGTGGCACTTCAAAGTGAACCTTCCTCTGTCAAACCTGTCCAATCTATTACGATGACGCGAATTATCTGTATCATAACCGTTGTGCTCGCCGCTGGAACACTGGTGCGGCCAACCACTGCCCATCCAGGTCACGGCGCACCGCAGATCTCCTTCGACGAAAACAATGTTCCGGTGGAAGCGGGATCGCCCGCGTTGACCGACGCGGAGCTGCTGGATGGCGTTACCGCCGAGGACGCATTCGGCGCTGACCTCACCAACGACGTCAGGGTGATTGGCGTCATTGGACCGTCTGGGCGTGACTTTGTGGATACATCCTTCATAGGTACCTACCAAGTCGTCTACGAAGTGGCTGACAGCTCAAATGATATCGGCCAGGGATTTCGGGCTTTCACCGTCGACGACACCATCGCTCCAACCATTACCAACGCCATTTCACTGATCAAAATTCGCCTTGGCGCCCCACCCCCGGATTTGTTGACCGGCATT
>JAJFLQ010000120.1 GCA_021772615.1 Verrucomicrobiota bacterium
GCCGTCTATTTCCCGGGGCAACGTCCCGACCGTACCGCAGAAAACCAGCGGTTTGCCGAGAAAGCGGTCGTCGAAGTATTCCCAGCCATAACCGTAGGGAATGCCGCTTTGATTGCCGCCATCGATAACACCCTGGTGCACGCCGTCGCGTATTCGCCGCGGATGAAACAGCCCGTCAGGAACGGTAGACGGTTCGGTAAACGGCGACGCCAGACAGTAGCCCCACACGTTGACAAGCAGTTCTGCGCCTTTGCCGGTACCCATGGGATCCCTGTTTACCCCGACAATGCCGGTAATGGCGCCGCCATATGGATCCAGTGCTGACGGACTGTTGTGAGTTTCGACTTTATATACCAGGTCGACCTTGTCATTAAATGCGATCACGCCGGCATTGTCGTTGAACACGGTCTTGAGCCAATCGATAGATTCACCAATCTCGAACGTGCTCTTGCGGATACAGCTGCGGAACAGCCCGTCGATCACTTCGCTGTTGCCCTTCTCGTCCTGATATGTGATCACGGCATCGAAAATCTTGTGCTTGCAGTGCTCTGACCAAGTCTGTGCAAGGACCTCGATCTCCACATCTGTCGGCGCCGCGCTGAGGCCCGATTCGTTGCGGCGGCTCCGGACCGTCGCGTCTGCATAGTAGTCGCGGATCGCCTGCATTTCGTCCAGTCGCAGTGCCAGCTCACGGTCCCGGCTAATGGACAGCAGGCCGTCGTCGTCAAGGTTGAGATCGACCATCGCGACGCCGATATTCGGCGCCACGGTGACCGTCGGGCAATTTTCAGGAATGCCGTTGACCGCAACAGCGTCGGGGCGCAGGCAGACGACGCTCTGAATGAGGCGGTTGGCGAGCAAGTCCGCGGCAAGCGTCTCGACGTCGCTGCGCTTGAGATTTGGCGCGGTCAGAACGTACTCAACCGAGCTGTACACGTGCTCATTGTCAAGCAGCCGTCGCCCGATGACGTCGGCAATCGCCTGTCGTGCCGTGCGTGCGAGGTTGTCCGTGACGCCGGGGAGGTAGCCGATGATAATGATCCAATCGAAGGCGTCCGGGATGCTCTGTCCAACCACCGCTTTCTGGATGACCGGATTTCGCAAGGCCTCTGCCACGCGGTTCACGTCGTCGACGCTCAGAGTGGTGTAGAGCGAATAAACATCGCGGCTGCAGACCCTGCCGATCTCATGGCCGGCATACTGCGCAATCGTGTTTCGGACGTTCCTCCCGCGAATGTCGTAACGGCTTTCGATGGGACCAATTTCTATGCGGTGATATGTCATGCTGGGCGATGCAACCATGATACGGAGGCTATAAAATCAGGATCGGCGGCGTACCCAAATCCGTGGAAAATTGCGGCGTAACAACGCAACCATATGAGCATAACGATATCGCAAGAAATCTCGACACACCTGCGGGTATGCCTGCGATTTCTCGCAAAACTTTCTGCTCCATAGCGTTACGCTGTGTACTCACAATTCATAACGGATCCGCGTAATAGACGACACGCCAACGCCACGGGTTGTCGTCGCGGGCGGAAGAGCTTCACGACGACTGGGCGGGTTCGGGTGAACCGCAGATAACCGGTGCGGCCGGCGAACCGTGGCCTATAATACGGCGTTCAAACCTATCTGTACACCGCGAAAGTAAAATTTCTATTCGGAATAATTTGAGTTGTAACTAACTATTGTAGTGGTACATTCTACGCCGTTTCCGGACGGATTCCCTATGCCGATCTCCGGCAACACGTTCCGTTCGTTTTTGAGGTCCATACTGTGGTCCCCGACCGCGGAATGGATGTGTCGACAGTCAATCACAGATCACATCCGAACACCAGGCGTTGAACATGAGTACCAACGAACAGGATTCCGGAGGGAATATCGGCGGTTTTTCCGGTGCGTCTCCGCTCGATACCCTGGCGAATCGCTACGAAGTGATCCGTGAGATCGGGCGCGGCGGTATAGGTAGTGTCTATCTTGCGCAGGACCAGAAGCTGAACCGGTACGTCGCGATCAAGCGGCTGCTGCTGCAGCCGAACAACAAGAGCAGTATTACCGTTCAACGTCGTTTCCTGCGAGAGGCGCAGACCATTGCCTCGCTTGGACACTTCCATATCGTCAGTATCTATGATATCAGCAAGGACGACGCCGGCTACTATATTGCGATGGAATACGTTCCCGGCCCGCAGATCTCGGATGACTCTGAAGACATCAGCCCGGCACCGTCCGTATCGCTCCAGCAATATGTAAAAGAACAGGGGCCGATCGAACGAGACGAAGCCACAAAAATTATCGTCAAGCTCTGCAGCGCTCTGGATTACGCGCATCATCGCAACATCATTCATCGCGACATAAAACCCGCCAATATTCTGCTTGACGAGCAGTACGAGCCAAAGCTGGTCGACTTTGGTCTGGCGAAGCCCATCGGCCGTTCCAGCAATCAGGAGATTACGCTCGAGGGTGAGTTCGTCGGTACGCCCGAGTATGTCGCTCCGGAACAATGGAGTGATGGGTCCGAGATCGACGAGCGTGTCGATATCTTCGCGTTGGGCGGCGTGTTCTGGTTCATTCTCACCGGGGAGATCCCGCGGTATTTTCGCGAGTCTGTGCTGCCCGACGAACTCAAGGGATCAATCGCCAGGGCGCTGGCGCATAAACGCACCGACCGCTTCCGGACAGTGAAAGATTTTGCCGCGGCGCTTGAGTCGACCAATGATCGTGGGCCGGTGCGCCTCACTGATGATGCTTCCGACGGCGACGAGGTGCATGCGGCCGAACAATGGCGTTGCCCGAATTGCCAGAAATTCAACCCGGAAGCCGCCAAATACTGCATCACCTGCGGCACCTTCGGAATGGAGGTGTGTTGCATTTGTGAGACCGAGATTCGTATCGGTACGCAATTCTGCCCCAATTGCGGAATCGATGTGAAGAAGGCCGAAACTGCTGCGATGATCATTGAAGAGGCGAAGAACCAGGCCGAATTCATGGAGTACGAGTCGGCGCTCAACACCATCAAGGATCTCGACAACAAACATCACCCTGAGGCGCTGAATCTGGCCAAGAAGTGGCGGCAGACGGTGCTGCACCGGCGGAACATGTTAACGGATCTGGACTCCTGCATCCGCGTGTTCAACCTTGAGAAGGCCGTGAACTTGTACAAGGACCTCAGCGTCATGATCCCCGACGAATGCCTGTCGGACAGTGCCGATTTCGATGTTGTCGTCAAGTATTCGTCGTTGGTGACGGAATTGAAGGAGCTGCTTCGCGAGTCGGCGACGAGGGCGCAGGAAGATTACAATCTCAATAAATTTACAGAGAGCATCAAGTTCCTGAACGAGGTCTGCGGGGGTGAGGCGTGCGTATCCATAAACAATGAATTGGAGAACATCAACGAAACGTTAACCAACCTGGTGACGAAAGCAGGTCTTGCGCTCGGTATGAATTGCATGTCACGGGCGCTGGATATTCTTCAAGCTGCGTCGCCGTGGAAAGGCAGTGAATTGGGGCAGCGGCGCAATAAGATGATCGTGCGCTGCGAAGAACTGATCAAAGAACGCGAAGAGTTAATCGACAATCTTGAGGAAGCGATTCGCAAAGGCGACTACTCCAACGCGCTGCAGTTGATTCGTGAGACCGCACGCTTCAAACTGCCCCCGAATTACAGCGAGATGGAGCCTGACCACGATGACCTGGCGGCCCACGACCGTATTGCTCAGGTCGATAAGATGTTGATGCAGAAGTTTGAAACCAAGATACCGGACTGGGTTGAGCAGGATTCCTGGGAGGATATCAAGAATGCGTTCGCAACGTTGCAGGGCGAAGAAGACTCCGCGTGGCGTAAGCTCAATGAAACGCTGCGAAATATGATCAACAAGAAGATCGCGTCGCGGTATAACGATGCTGTGCAGCTTGAAAGCAAGGGGCGTTTGAGCCAGGCGGAACGCGCCTGGAAGCTGTTTCAGAGTATCCCCGAAGATCTCGCGCCAGCGCACCTTATGCAGTACGCCAATGAATACCGAAAGCGCAAGCAGTCCGTGATTCAGTCGCGCATGAACCGGTTGATCAAACGCGTGGTACTGGCGTTGTATGTCACGTGGGCGTATCCGCTCTTTCGCGCCCTGGTGCTGGAGTTTAATAATCCCGGCGGATTCGATATCCAGCTGCTCGTGCCCGGATTGGTCAATCTCGGCGTATTTCTGATCTTGACAATGGTCTTGTTCAGCAAGAAAATAGCGAAGGCCGAGGTGGGGCCGGAAGGGCAGTATCGGCCGAGACGTGCCAATCTCATGTTTTTTCTGATTGCCATTTCACCGTTGTCTTATGTGTCCTATCAGTTGATCTCGAACGTGGCAGCTCTGTCGTTCCAGGACCTGCCGACTTACGTACCGTTGATATCCATCGTGTTTATCTGGCTGATCATCGATCTTTTTCGTCGATACCGCTGGCAGTTCAAGGGGGCCTTCAGTCTGAGTATTTCCTGGATTATTCTCGCGGCAGTGGTGCATCTGTGCAATCGGTTTGGTCTTCGTAACCACGCGCTCTGGCCGCTGGTTGCCGCCTTGCACGGCATGATGTATATCACCTTGCTCACGATCGAACATAAGGTGCATGATCATGCTTCCGGTGCAGAGGACGAGTCATCGTCCGCATCCGGATGATACCCATGCTGTTACACCCTCGATTCGTTCGTCCCGTCTTCTTTAAGTCGGTCACCATCGTGTGGTCATTGCCGTCCCTGTGCCGGATGGGGCCGACGTCGGCCTTGCGATTGCTGATTCTCGGTATACTGCTGGCGTACGGTGCCGGCGTCGCCGGCGCGCAGGAGTCCGAGACGGCAGATACCGGAAAAGTTCTGGTGATTCCTCTGAAAAACCAGATCGATAAAACGGAATTGTTTTTCCTTCGTCGCGGATTTCAGGCTGCCCGGCGCGACAGCGATGTGCGGGCGATTGTGATCGATATGGACACGCCCGGCGGCGAATTGCGCACCACTGAGGAGATCATTTCGTGGATGCGATCATTCGCCGACGAGAATATTCCGATTTACTCATTCGTGAACCCGCGCGCACAGAGCGCCGGTGCGATTATCTGCCTGGCGTCAGACAAAATATTTATGGCGCCCGGCAGTCGCATTGGCAGCGCGGCGCCGATCCTGATTGATCCCTCCGGGGGTATTGTTGATCTCCCCGAAAGCGTGCGTGAGAAAATCCTGTCCGATACCCGCGCCCTTGTGCGCGGCGTCGCCCGTGAAAATGGCTACCTGCCCGAGCTGGCAACAGCGATGGTTGATGATTCGGTCGAGGTCACGGTCGGCGACCGCGTCGTTTGCCGCGAAGGCGAGCTATTGAATCTCACTGCGGATGAGGCCGTCGAAATCATACCGCCTATGACCACGCCGCTTCTGGCCACGGCGATTGTTGACGATGTCGATGGTCTGTTGGTGTATGAACACCTCGACGGCCTTGAACGGGTCGATATTGCTCCGGTCGGCGCCGAGGCGTTGGCGCGCTGGCTCACGATGTTGTCGCCGTTTCTCATGTCTATCGCATTTCTCTGTATCTACATGGAAATGAAGACACCAGGGCTGGGTATTCCGGGATTGATCGGTGTCGTTTGTATTGCGCTGTTTCTGTTCGGACACTACATCGCCGGACTCGCCGGGAGCGAAGATGTTTTCCTCGTGGTGCTCGGAATTATCCTGATTGCCGTCGAAGTGTTTGTTCTGCCGGGCGTCGGATTGTGCGGGTTTCTCGGGCTCGCGGCATTGCTCGGGGGCGTTATTCTGGCGATGATCCCGATGATGCCGTCGGTTCCGGAGCTGCCGGGGGTGAGTGTAGAACCGGTAAACGTTGAGTGGTTTCTAAAACAGGCGATGTTGAAAATGGTATCGACCTTTGCGATCGCCGGAGGCGGTCTGTACATCCTCGCGCGGACGCTGCCGAAAACGGGCTTTTACTCCAAATTGGTGCTGAGCAGCTCGGAGACTGTCGAAGAGGGTTATGTCGGAGTCAATATCGAGGAAAACCGCAAGCTTGTCGGACAGCGCGGCGTCGCCGTAACGCCGTTGCGTTTATCGGGAATCGTGAAGATAGGCGCCGACCGTATCGACGTCGTCAGTGGCGGCGACTATATCGATGCCGGGGAGACTGTTGTGGTTACCGAAATCGATGGGCCGCGAGTCGTGGTCGAAGCCGCCGGGCCGGACCCCGAAACCGACGGAGATAAAGGCACGAGCTAGCCGGATACCTCGGGGCTCACCATCACAGGCCAATGATCTACTCTTACCCTGCGGACGCTATACCGGAATTACGACGTGTCTGGCAATCCACCCGATTTAGCAAGCAGGAACAGGTACCCGTCCTGCCCAGCGACACCATTCTTCTCGAGTTGTTGAATGTGGCGTACCACGCCAGTTTTCTCACCGAGGAGCAGCGCCGAATCGGCTTTCGTCTTATGTATTGCGGTCGAGACGATCTTCAGCGGCATCCGCGTTACCTCGGACAAAAAACGCCGATGGAGCCGATCGAATTTTCGACGGCACCCGCGTTTTCCGTGGGTGAACTGCTGAGACTGGCGCCCGCAACGGACCCGGCGCGCGTATTGATTTGTGTTGGGGCGCGCCGGCCGGACAGCGCTCCAGGGTTCGAGGCGCTCCAGATCTGGGGGCTGCTCGACACTGGTTCGTCATGGTGGAATTATACCCAATGCGAGGCAACGCGAGGGTATCCGCCGCCGAACCTCCTGACCATTTCTTCGATCAAACCCGGGCATATGTCTTTCTCTCGCCAAGGCGTCATCATTCTGACTCTGAAGAATGGTCGGGTGACACCGTCTCCCGTATCCATGATGGCATCAGGGCCCGTCGCCGGCTTTTTCGAAGCTGCCGAATGGTCCATGGATCAGGATGTTCGTGAACGGCTCCGGGCGATTGAATGCGACGATGAGCCGGCTGATGACCTGCCGAAACAGGCTTTTCAACGCTATCTGCAGCGCATACTGATGCAGATTCGGCTGAAGAATCACGGCGGCTCGGTGCTTGTCGTTCCCGACCATCTTGACGCGGACGACCCGCGCCTGAGCGATCGTCTGAATATCAAATATCCCTGCGTCTATGATCGTGCCTGGAAGCTGATCGCCGAGTACGCTGCAGCGTATCACCAGGTTTATACGCTGAATTTTCCAAGATCAGAGGATGGCGGCGCCGTCAGTGAGGATGTGTACGGCGATATTTCCATACTTAAAGATGAATTGCTGAATCTCGAAGATGCAATCTCGGATTCGGTTCGTTTCGTTGCGTCCCTGAGCGGCGTCGACGGCGCGGTGTTGCTTACCGATCGGCTGCGGGTTTTGGGGTTTGGCGCCGAGGTGACGGCTGTCTCGCCATCTGTGCGCTACGTTCGCGTAGCCGATGACCTGTCTGGTGAATCGGGCGTGATCATACCCTTCGACGCCTATGGCACCCGGCACCGATCCGCATTCCGGTTCAGTTCAAGTTACGAGGAGTCGATGTCGTTTGTGGTGTCGCAGGACGGTGGTATCAAGGCCATTCGGCGTCTCGGACCGAACCTTGTGATGTGGCCCGATATTGACTTCGGCTCGCTCGGTGTGTACTAAGCCAGACAGCCGGTCACAAGTGGCGACAGATCGTGGCATACGTCGTCCGCGGACTGATACCGTTCGGCCGGGAGTTTCGCCAGCATGCGGAGGATCGTTTGCGCCAGAATCGGCGGCATATCCGGCGCGATTTGAATCGGGTCGACCGGGTCTTCATGTATGACGCGCCGCGCGATCTGCTGAACCGTGTCGTCCATAAACGGATTGCGCAGGACACAGAGTTCGTAAGCGACAATGCCCAGCGAGAAAATATCCGCACGGTTGTCAACCTGTGCTGAGAACAACGACTCTGGAGCCATGTATCCGGGGGAACCCAGGATCTCATCCTGCATCGTGATCGCTGAATCGGGGAGCTTTGCGATGCCGAAATCCGTTAACTTCACGTCCATATTTTCATCCAGCATGATGTTGCTGGGTTTGATATCACGATGACATATATTCTGGGCATGGATCGCTGACAACGCGCTGGCCGTCTGACTGATGATTCTGGCCTTTTCCTGATAATCGAGTCGGTGGGGGCGTGCAAACAATTCCTGCAGCGTCACGCCTTTGACGTAATCCATGACGATATATTTCGCTGTTTCATCGGCATCGAGCCCGTATTCGATCATGCGTACAACATGCGGGTGTTGCACGCGAGCTGCAGCCCGTGCTTCATTCAGGAATCTCTTTTTGAGCTTGTGCCTTTTGGATTCGCTCCCTGTCGTGCACTTGAAAATCTTGAGGGCGTATCTTTGCGGTGCCGATGCTACCGATTTTTCCACCAGAAAAATTATGCCCATCGAACCCTCGCCGAGTGTCTTTATAATGTCGTACTCGTACATGAACGACGGTTGACCATGCACAGACACGCGCCGGATATGCTCACCTCGCAATTCCCGGTTTTGCTTCAACACATTTTGCAATGTTTCTGTTATCATATTGGCACTGAATGGTTTGGAGATGTAATCCGCGGCGCCGATCTTCATGCACTCGACAGCGGCATTGACGTCGTCGCCGCCGCTTATGATGATCACCGGTATATGCGCATGCGATTTCTTGATCTCGGTAAGCAGCTCGATACCGGTGACTTGAGGCATATGGATATCGGAAATCACGATGTCGATGTCGTGCGACTGAATCATCGACAATGCCTCCTCGCCGTCGGCCGCAGTAAACAATCTGTGTGTCATGCGCCCGATAATCTTGCACAGCAACAGGACTGCGCTTGGTTCGTCATCGACGATTAATACCGAGAAAGTATCGCTGGTCATGGTACATCTTGTGGTTGATGGTGGGATTGTTCCGGTGATTGTTGGCACGGCACAATCAGCGGAGCGCCGTAGTGCCCACGTTCGTCCGCAGTAACTATGCCTGATCCGTGACGATGTTGCCGTCTCGCCGACACATCAGAACGACGGGGCCGACGTGGTCAAAGTCGAATTCATCGCTGTTTTTTACGAACAGGCGACGTTCGTAGAAGCCAACGGCGGACGTGCGCGCATAGCACCACAGCAAGTTACAACCGTGCGAGTCAACGTGCGTGATGATCGTTCGCAGCAAGCGATCGCCGGTGCCGAGGCTTCGCGCATCCTGCTGGACGGCCATGCCGCGCAGCCGCCACGCGTCGGCTGTCGCGGTGCCGGGGAGCGGCTGTCGAAACACCGACGCTACAGCGACAAGATCGCCGCTTCGGAAGGCGCCGAAATGGCGCGTATCGTCATCTGTGTCGCCATCATGGCGGCATTCATCGTGCGAAAGGTGAGGGCGCAATACGGATCGACGCAGCGGCAGCGTGTCTTCCGCTGAAATTATACGAATGGATATGGGATCTCCTGATACCGATCGCGTGTCTGTCATAGTCGTTCGCCGATTGCCGGTCGCCGCAGGTGGTAACACTATCGTCCCACTTGTCAGAGATCGAGCGATTTTAGTATGTTCTGCGTAAGATCCTGAACTGTAAAAGGTTTGAACAACAGTACCTGAGATTCGTGGCGTTCGATGTCGTCTGCCACCTGACGTTCCATATCTCCGGCGGTGATAAATATCACACGCAGCGTAGGGCATTTGCGTCTGAGACGTTCCGCCAGTACTTTGCCGTTGAAGTCGGGTAGAATCACATCTGTGAGCAAGAGGTCGATACTATTCGCGTGATTTATAAACAATGTAGTGGCTTCTGAACCTGTCGCCGCTCGGTACACGCGAAATCCCTGTGCTTGCAACTGATTGCCGATGACCTGCAGCAAATCCGGCTCATCTTCAACAAGAAGGATTGTTGTCGGCTGTGATTCAGCCGCTTCGATTGCGGCGTCGTCAGTTGCCGGTGGCGTTCCGGCTTCGGCTGACACTGCCGGGAAGAATATCGAAAAAACCGTTCCACTACCAACCGCACTGCGTACATTAATAAAACCGTCGAATTTTTGGACGATACCGTAGGCGGCGGCGAGGCCGAGTCCGGTACCTTTACCTTCCTCTTTGGTGGTGAAGAAAGGATCAAAAATGTGTTCGATGATGTCCGCAGGGATACCTGTCCCCGAGTCCCCGACATCGACGCGCACATATTTTCCCGGCGCGACTTCAGCATGCCGCAGCACAACCGATGACTCGAAATTTTCATGCGTGGTGCGGATGCGCAAACGACCTGCTCCCGACATCGCGTCACGTGCGTTTACGCCGAGATTGATAATGACCTGCTCGATCTGCGCCGGGTCCGCCTCAATGGCGCTGCAGTCCGGCTGCAGGCTGGTTTCTATGTCGATGCCGTTGCCGAGGAGTGGCCGCAGCATCTTGAGCATGCGCTCAATCAAGGCGTTCAGATCCACGCGCCGGATCGTCACCGGTTGTCGTTTGCTGATGGTCATTAGCTGGTTGATCAGTGACTTCCCGTGCTCCGCGGCCTCGACGACTTCCTTGACACTGTCCATACACTCCTCATCGTCACCGACGTCGCGTGCGATCAATTCCGCGTGTGCCAGGATGACAGCGAGCAGGTTGTTAAAATCATGGGCCACGCCCCCTGCCATAATGCCGAGGGCCTCCATTTTCTGTGAGTGTCGCAGCTGCTCCTCCAACTCGACTTCACGGCTGATGTCATGTTTTACGGCAACAAAGTTGATTATGTCGCCGGAGGCATCACGAATCGGCGAAATGACTGAGTCTTCGTGGTAGAGATCGCCATTCTTACGCTTATTAATGAAACGCCCCCGCCAGGTCTGACCGGTTGTAATGTCCGACCACATGCCGGCGTAAAACCCGGCGTCGTGGACGCCGCTTTTCAAAAGCGCAGGCGTGCGTCCGATCACCTCGGCGGCCGCAAAGCCCGTGATATTCTCAAAAGCAGGATTGACATACGAGATCACACCGTGCACGTCTGTGATCATCATCGCTTCGCCTGCCTGCTCAATAGCGGTGGCCAATTGCAATTGGGATGCCTCAGCCTGGCGCCTCAACGCCTTCTCGTGCGCTTCTTCCAGCGCACGCTGCACCGCTGGTACCAGCCGTTTGAGATTGTCCTTCAGAATGTAGTCTGTAGCGCCTGCGTGCAGGCTCTCGATTGCCTGCGACTCGCCGATCGCGCCGGAAACGAAGATAAAGGGGACATCCGGGAGATGTTGTCGCGCGAGCGCAAGGGCGCTGGCACCGTCAAATGACGGCAGGCTGTAATCTGCAAGTATGAGATCGACTGATCCAGCTCGCAGCGCCGCTTCGAACGCCTTCTCGGTATATTCCCGGTGGATGACGCAATTCGCAAGAGAGCGGTTGAGAATTCCCTTGATCAGGCGGGCATCGACATCGCTGTCCTCAAGGTGGAGAATTCGCAAGTTCCGGTGATCGCGCGACGCGCTGAGGGGGGACGAATGCATGATAATCCTTCGGCAATGGCGCCACAGTCTGGTGTGGAGAGTCGAACTCGGCACGGCAACTGCGGCATCGCTTGATTTGTCGTGATAATCGGATACCTGTTTATCGGTCGCACACGGTTGCGTGCACACAGCTGGGTGCACCACACGGGACCGGATAAAATGCATCGCCGTTTCTGCACCGGATCGCCGCACAATTTACGTGGTATCGTGACCGCGCGGACTCCCGACCATATTGCAACAACGGTATGACACTGAACTCGGGGATACGGGAGCTAAAGTAGTGGAAAACGCCGAAATAACAATTCTCATCGTTGACGACGATATCAAGCTGCGGAAGGTGCTCAGCAAAATACTGCGGCGCAAAGGATATACGACGCTCGATGCGGAGAACGGCGCACGCGGCATGGAGTTGATTAAAGAACATCCGATCTCACTGGTATTGAGTGATATCGACATGCCGGAAAAGTCCGGTATCGTCCTCCTGGCTGAGATCAAGGAAGTATCCAGCACCCTGCCAGTCATTATTGTGACCGGAAAACCGACGGTAGATGCGGCAGTAGAGTGCATGAAGATTGGCGCATCCGATTTCATATCCAAACCATTCAATATTGCCAAGATTGAAGCGGTAGTTGAAAAAGCGTTGCGTAACGCGGCAGTTGCCTGTAAGCCGATACTCCCCGGTGACGTCCCCCTCGAAAACGATCCCAAGACAGTTTCGGGATTCCGGTTTCTGGACAAGTTGGGCGAGGGCACCATGGGCGACGTCTATCTGGTCGATAAAGCGTTTGAAGGCCGGCGTCGGCAGTTCGCGCTTAAGAAGTTCAAGCCGAAAGTGCCGATGGCCGGCGAAGTCGGTCGGATGGACCAGCGATTTCTTCACGAGGCCAAGGCGGCATCGAGCGTAAAGCACCCGAATATCGTCGAAATCATCGAGTATGGCGTGGACGACGCGGATCTCGGTAATTTTATTGTTATGGAATACGTAAAAGGCGAATCACTGCAAGACCTCATTGCGAAGCCGGGCCAATTTGATTATCGCGCCAAGGCGTTGTTGATCAGCCAGATCGCAAGCGGTCTGCATGCCATACACGAGCACAACATTTGTCACCGCGACATAAAGCCGGCGAATATCATGGTGACGCCGGATCGCGTGGTTAAGATCACAGATTTCAGTATAGCGCGGATACCGGAATCAATGTTGACCGGCAAACACGACTTAATGGGCTCCCCCGGGTACATGGCGCCGGAGTCCTTCAACAGCTCCCGCGTGGATCACCGCGCGGATATTTTTTCTCTCGGCCTCTTATCATACGAACTCCTGGTCGGGCGGCATCCGTTCGGAGCCGGCAGTCTGTATAAACTTGCGTTGCAGATTCAGAACGATCAGCCGGAGTCTCCGACATCGGTTGATCCCGATTTTCCGCGACCCCTGGATCCGATCCTCACCCGGATGCTGGAGAAAACCGTAGAACGCCGGTATCAGTCGGCCGGCGATATTTCTCGCGATATTCAGTCGGTCATCGACGCGATCTGATACCGGCCGGCAGGAGGTGATCGCCTGGCGCGTCGTAGCAACCGGTTTCGCGATCATCGGCTCGCCGGCAGGTAACGACGATGGATGAGAAAATAAAAATTCTGATTATCGAGGATAATGCAGCACAGCTGCGTATCCTCACAATATTGCTCGAAAGATCCGGCTACGAAATCCACAGTGCCACCGATGGCCAGGCCGGCCTTGATGCCGCTATGCGCATTCATCCCGATCTCGTTGTTGTCGATGTGATTATTCCCGGTATCGATGGTATAGAATTGTGCCGACGACTGAAGGCGGCATCCGAAACACGCGATGCCATGGTCATTTTGGTGTCCAGCCGTATGCGCAATTCCGAAGCGATGACGCGCGCCCTCGATTGCGGCGCGGACGGCTATATCGTCCGCCCGATTCCCAATGACGAACTTCGTGCGAGAATCGATGCCGTCGTTCGTATCCGCAAGCTGCATTTGCAGCAGCGATTCAAGACGCGGCGCGAACGAGTTATTGCGGACCTTGCGGAGTGCGCGCTGACCGAAATGTCAACCGATGTCTTCCTGGACGAGGTCGTAATCCGGGTTCAGGAAGTCATGGGATGGGACCTTGCGGCTGTGTTTCAGTGGTCGGCGCACGAGCGGCAATATAGCATCCGTGCCGGACGCGGCTGGCCCGAGAATGTCGTTCGGATGCCTCGGCCAATGGCCGCCGACGAAATGCGCGCTTTCGATTATGTGGAGCGTAATACTGTCATTTTCGCGAGCCGCGATGAGATGAATGCATTGCCGATTCCTGAATTTATCGCAGCACGTGATATGAATACTGGTATCATTGTACCCATTACCGGGCATGCCGGATTTTCCGGCGCAGTAGGCGTGTTCGCCTGCGATGACCATGCGTTATCGGACCTGCATCTTCCCTTCATCCATGGTATTGCCGGCCTGGTAGGTCTGGTTTTGAAGCGACATGATGACGATCGCGCGTTGCTCGATGCAAAGCGTACGCTACTCGAAGGTAAGCAGAAGCTCGCCGTAACATTGGCATCAATCGGCGACGGTGTTGTCGCGACGGATATAGATGGGATGATCACATATGTGAACGATGCTGGTCGCGAGTTGATGGGAATTTATGCAGACGATGTCATCGGTTGCGCTCTGGATTCTGTTTATCGCGTCATAATCGGTAAGACCAGGATGCCGCTACCGTACCCGTTCGGGCAGGTTCTCGGCGGTCACCGACCACATGAGCGCGCTGATGACCTGGTACTGGAGTCGGCCGATGGTCGGTCCCATGAGATCGCCGACAAAGGCGCCGTGGTCGCAGATGCCGACGGGAAGCCGGGGGGATTGGTCATTGCGATTCGGGATCTGACGGACATCCGATCCCGTGAACGGCGGTTGAAAAAGGCGTATGCCGACCTGGAGTCGGCGCATCGGCAGATGTTGGAGACGAGCCGGCTCGCGGCCCTCGGGGAGATTGGGACCGGTATCGCCCACGAGTTGAACCAGCCGTTGACGGGGATCCTGAATTTCACCAAAATGATGCTGAAAGATATGGAGCCGTCGTCGGATCTGGCAAGAGACCTGGTGGTAATCGAAGAACAGGCGTCGCGCATGAGTCGGCTGGTGCGCAAGATCGTTTCGTTTGCGCGGCACGATGATGATCGTGTGTCGCCGGTTTCCGTGCGTGACGCGATCGACACCGCTGTGGCTCTGATGGCCGTCCAGTTCCGCGAGTCGTCAATCACATTGAATGTCGAGATTGATGAAACGTTTCCGCAAGTGTACGCGACCGTCGATTCGCTGCAGCAGATTTTTATCAATTTCTTGACCAATGCCCGTGATGCCATTCGTGCCGGCGGCAGTGGCGGTTGCATCGGTATCGTAGGTTCTGAATCGGTCGCACGCGAAGACTTGCGCCTGCTTGCGGACGCGGACGTGTCGCGAATCGACCCGACGTATGACAGTCCGAATCACTGGGTATCCATCGTTGTTACGGACGACGGCGTCGACGTGGCGCCTGAGGCCGAAGGAAGGTTGTTTGAGTCATTTACAACCTCAAAGCCAGCCGGTACAGGTACCGGGCTTGGTTTGTCGCTGGTGCGCAAGATTTGCCGGGAAGTCGGCGGAGCGGTCGGGTTCCGGCGTGGACCTGCCAATGATAAGCAGTTTGTGGTACTGCTCCGCCGCGTCGGAGATACATAAGTCGATCACGCTATGCGCGGTTTTGGTCGCATGCCTTCGCTGTGTTGTCGAGCACATCCGCACCAGCTCGGTGGTGACAATGCGTCAACACATTCCATCCAGTGCCGCCGACTGGAATGTTAAGTCATCATGCGTCATGATCATTGAATGACCATGCCGCGGTGAATTCAGAATTCGGGCGCGCTATACGAACAGCGTCTGGAATGCGAGTTCGTGGCATACGTGTGGTTCTTGAGGGAAAGAAACAACAATGATTCGTATATCTACATGTGTTCTATGGATAGCATTCTCGATCACCGTAGCGGCGACGCAGGCAGAAGCAGGTGATCCACCCGGCATGGCCGAAACGCCGGATGTAGATATCATAGGCATCCACTGGAAGGCACGGTTGATCCTTGAGGAGCTGGAGCTGGTACGGCTGGAAATCGGGGGGGCGGCCTCCGAGCCGCCGCCGGTGACATTTTCCAACGTCAGATTGCACGAAATTCAGTTTGCAGCGCTCGTAACGCTCAAGAAGGCTGATCGCCTCTGTTTCGAGTACTCGCGGCGCCGATTCGACGACAGTGTTTACGACCAGCCGGAGATCGGGCTTGACCGCATCGGCACGACAATCGATCTGGTACTCGACCGATTGCAACGCGTAAAGGTGGAGTTGGGCATCACGGACGAAGCAGCTGCGTCCAGGTTACCGGTCGGTCAGATCGAGTATTCGGAGATTCTCAACCTCCTTGGGACCGGCAACCGAAAAATCAATATGCTGCTGGCAAAACCGTTCGCACCTGCGGACGTATTTCAGGAGGTGACCCAGGCAGTAGCACATGCTGCCGGCGTATTGGCAGCGTATCCAGGTTTCGAGCGAATCGGCGCTGATCCGACGTTCGAGCGCAGGAAGCGTCCTGCAGACGTATACAATCGATTGCTTGAGTGTTTTAAGGAACTTGAGTTTATCTCCGCCGAAGCGAATATCCCGATGGTGCGGATCCACGTTACGGGAGGGAAGATCGATACGGTGGAGCCTGGTGATGTCTACGATATCGCCGCACTCATCGCCTCCGAGCTAGCCTTACTCAAATCCCGAACCGGTGGCGACGGGAAGGTGATACGAACGGTTTATCCTGGACGCAAGCTTCCGTCCCACGTCTATCAGCGGGTCGGTATTCTTCAGCAGCAGCTAAGTCGCATTCGTAGTGCTTCTCGCCGTAATCCGGGACGAATTCAGTGACCGCTCACGCCCGCGGTGTAGTCGACGAGACCAGGAGATACACCACATTTGTCTGCACCGGAGAAATGCACACACATGAAACCGCATCTTAGAACGAAACTGCTTCGTTCACACATGTTGATAGCGTGTATCGGCGCGGCCCTACTGAGCGTAGCCCTGGTCATGATTGTCTGGCTGCGGACGCATATCGATCGGCTGGTCGAGACATATGTTCCGGCTGTCCGGGCGGCGTTGACGACGCGTAACGGAGTCGAACGATCCCACGCCGGATTGCGCGGTTGGGTTGTACTTGGCGACGATGCCTATCGTCGCAATCGAATCGAGGCGTGGCGTACGGAAATCGACGTCGGTGTGGCTGAACTCGACCGGATCATTCACGCAACCGGTCGCTCCCGGCAGTTCCGTACCATCAATGCGTTGCGCAGCCATCTTGCGGAACTGCGCGAAGTGCAGTGGTGGGTCGAGGACACCGCACAGGCCGTCGGGAACGAACCGGCACGCGATATACTGGTCCGCTATATCCAGCCGATAGCGGACGAGGTTTACGACGTGATCACGGCTCTTATCGACCGCGAGAAGCAGGCATCGAGCCGGTCCGGAAATCATTCCCTCCTTGGGCATATGGCCGATTTCCGCGGATTCTTTATCAAGTCGCAGGCTGTGTTCATTGACTATGTCAACACCGGCAGTGCTACGGATAAGCTGGAATTTCGCCGCCTGGTCGAGATCGTTTCCAGTACGACCGCGGCGATTTCTGCAGAATCGACCACATTGGACGCAGATGTCCAAGAACAGATCCGGTGGTTGGCGTCCGAGACACAGGCCATCCGGTCATTGAGCGAGGAGGCTATCGAGATACGTGACGCCGACACGTGGAACGTTGCCCGGTATATGTTGAAGGCCGACGTCGGCACGCTCGAGCAGGAGATACACGACCTCCTCAACGCACTGAATGATTCACAGTTGAAGCTGATGAATCGCGAGGTTCGGCAAGTCACTGCAATGTCCGATATGGTGGTAACGTCGCTGATCGTGTTGATCATCGTAAATCTAGTTGCTGCTGCCGTTGTCGGCCGTCGGCGTGCGCACCGCATCGTGAAGCCGGTGTCGGATCTCCTTGATGCCACCAGGCGGCTTGCTGACGATCGCCTGAAACATGATATACCAGTCGCAGGCAGCGACGAGCTGGCGCAGCTTGCTGCATCCTTCAATCGCATGCGTCGCTCACTCGATAAGAGCAGGATTTCTCTGGAGGCCGCGCAGGAGCAATTTCGGGTGGTGGTCGAAGCCGCCCCGAATGCCCTCGTTGTTCTGGACCCGTCGCAGTGCATAATTTTCGTAAATCCCCAGTGCGAACGCCTCTTTGGCAGCGACCGCGGCGCATTGGTCGGCACCGTTGTCGATCGGATTATCCCCGGATTCGCGCGTATGATCAGAGGCGACGAGGTGGATCATTTGGAAGGGGTGTATCGAACGGATCGCCGCGGTCGCCGCGCCGACGGCACTGAATTGTCGCTGGAGACAGCCGTGACACCAATCAATTTTCATGGCCAACCATCGGTGCTGGTTGCGATTATGGACATCACCGAACGCAGGAAGGCGACGGAGCAGCTGCGGCGTTACGCAGCTGAATTGCAACGCAGCAATCGCGATCTGGAACAGTACGCCAATGCCGCATCGCATGATTTAAAGGCGCCGTTGACCGCGCTCGACAATCTGGCGATGTGGATTGGTGACGAACTCGGTGACGATCTTCGTGATCCGCTCGGGAAGTATCTGCAGCTGATGCGAAGTCGCATTCGCAGGATGCAGACGTTATTGTCCGATCTCCTTGCGTATTCACAGGTGGGCCGAGGCGGCGTAGTGGAGGACGACGTTGTGGATCTGGACGAAATGGTCAAGTGTATTTGGGAGGACGTGAAGAGGTCCGCGGAGGCCCAATTGGTGATCACGTCGCGTATGCCGGTGATAAAGACCAGTCGGAGCCTGTTGACAATGGTATTGCAGAATCTCATCGAAAACGCCGTGAAACACAATCCCAATGCTGAAAAAATAGTCGAAGTAAATGTCGATGACCTCGAAGATTACTATCGCATGACGGTGTCCGACGACGGCCCCGGCATCGATAAAGCCTACTACAAGAAGGCGGTCACGATGTTTCAGACGTTGCGGCCGCGGGATGAAATCGAGGGCAGTGGAATCGGATTGGCTGTGGTGAAGAAAATTGTCGAGTCGCGTGGCGGCAGTCTCACGCTTGATAATTCGAAAAAAAACTGGTTTCGCGCTATTTTTACATGGCCGAAATCGCCGCCCGAGCCGCCGCCCACAGCGATCACGTGATCGTCAGGGATAGGGAAATGCTTTGTTTGGATAGGGCGGAGGCACCGGTACATCGACGGGTGCATCGTGGATGCGTTGCCGCAGAAAATCTATCGCAGCGCGGAGCTGCGCGTCGTCGCCGTTGAAGGTTGCGTACGGCGGATTATCTATGACGATGTCGGGCTCGACGCCGTGTCCCTCGATCAACCACTCTCCCTCGGCGCCGTAAACACCGATCTCCGCTGCAGTTGCGATTCCCCGATCGACCAGCTTATTACTGAATGTCAGCCAAATCTGCCCGCCCCATGTGCGTGTGCCGATTAGCGTGCCAAGGCCAAGGCGGCGAATACCCTCCGCGAAGGTCTCTCCGTTTGATGCCGTTCGGGTGTCGCACAAGACGACGATATGACCGCGGAAGGCATATTGCATGCCCCACGTAGGGGCGCCGATACGCGGTTGCCAGTAGAACCATGCCTTCCGCAGCAGCTTTTCCAGAATCCAGCTCGCAGTGTTGCCGCCGCGGTTGTGGCGTACATCGACTATCAGGCCCTTTCGGTCGTGGACCGGATAGAAGCCGCTCGCCCACTCGGAATAGTTCCCGCCACTCATAGCTCGAAGATGAACATAGCCGATCTCGTTGTTGCCGGCTTCCTCTACCATGCGTCGCCTGCTAAGCTCCCAGTCTCTGTAGCGCAGCCCGCGCGCCGCACCGCCGGACAGTGGTTCCACGATTTCGCTGTATGGCTCGGATGTTTCGACCGATATGAGTTCCAGCCTTACCTGTTTTCCTGCCTGGTCGAGCAAAGCAGCTGCAGGGTGGTCGAGTGATAGTATGTCCACACCGTTGATAGCCGTAATCACGTCGCCTTCCCGTACACGGCTGTCGTGACGAACGAGGGGCGAAAGCTCGTCCGGGAAGTCGGGGTCGGACTGATAGATGCGCGTGATTCTGTAACCGTCGGCTTCCGGTTCTCTCGTGAGCACAGCGCCGAGGTATCCCTGCTTGCGTTTGTCGCTGTCCCGCCGCCGGTCCCCGCCCTGCACATAAATATGCAGTGCGCCGAGTTCCGAGACCATCTGTGCGATCAGATCGTTCAACTCGTAACGATCGGTGACCCGAGCGAGTAACGGCTGGTGTTTGTCCAGCAGCCCGCGCCAATCCAGTCCGTGCAAATTGCGATCGTAGAAGTAGTCGCGTTCCAGACGCCATGCATCGACAAAAATCTGCCGCCATTCTTCACGCGGGTCGACCGTGAGGGTCCAGCTATCGAACGAAACCCTGGTGTCGTCGAGCTTGCCGGGCGGCGATCCCGACGCATCGATCACATAAAGGTTGTTGTCCATCCGCACCAGAAGCTTCTGGCTGTCCGCGGAGATTTCAACATGCTTGATCTTGCCGGCGACGATCTTCTCAGGCTTCGGCTTGTCGTTGCCGATCTTCAGCGCCGTCAGTTGTTTTGTCTTGTCTTGTGCAGACTGCTGTTCTATCCAGAAGAGATGAGATCCGGTGATGCTCAGAGATTCATAGTTGCCGGCCGGTACCGGCACCCTGTATACCCGTGACATAATACCTTCTTCGTCGAGGGTGACGGCCACTTCGTCATCTTTGTCGCTGCCGTCCTCGTTAACGCTTTCAGGGGCGGACGGAGCGTCATCGTCGAAACTGTCCTGGTCGCCCTCATCGGTCGCGGTGTCCTTATCGTCCGCATCCGAGCACGGTGGTTTCAGCTCGTTCGCTGGAAGGAACGGAGATCTGGCGTCTGCTCGCAATGCGACATGGTAGATCTCCGTGGTGCGGTCAAAATATGGCTCAGGCTGGCGCGGACCCCAAGGGGACTTGACCTGGGATTCTAGATTGCGGTCGGAGAGGAAATACAGCCATTCTCCGTCCTGGCTCCAGACCGGCCCGTAGCTGTCGACGCGGTCGCTTGTCAGCCGAATGATTCGGTCCTCAGCGCGATGGTAGACAGCGATTCCGGGATAACCGTTGTCTGCCCGCTTCATGAATGCCAGATAGCCGCTGTCCGGGGACCAACTCAGATCGCTAATTTCCTCTTCCTCAGATTGGACAATCAGGGTTCGCCCCGAGGTCGCCGTATCGTGTAACCACAACCGCTGATTCAAATCGGTGTATGCCAGCCACTTGCCGTCTGGCGACAGTAGACCTCGCCGTATCAATACTTCGGCATCGTGCGTGACCTGACGGCCTGCTCCAAGGCCATTCGCGGGATACTGCCAGAACTCGACCTCGCCGCTTTGGTCGGACATCACCAGAACATCGTCGCCGTCCGGTAGAAACGCGGCATTGCGGTAGCGGATACCCGGCTGTCGCGTCACTTCGACGATTCGCCCGGACTCCGCGGGGAATACAAAGACGCATCCACGAATCGTCGCCGCAACACGATCGCCATCCGGAGACAGGTGGGCCGACGTGAGGTAGTCGAGAGGCTTTTCGACCGTGTGAACGCGCATTTGCTCAAAATCAGATATCAATCGAATCGGCACGGCTGCTGCAGTCCCTTTATCGATGTCCAGCAGGTACACGTCCGCGCCGCATTGGTAAACGATACGTCCGTCGTGCAGTCGTGGCGATTTCACATCCCATCCGGTATGGAACGTGTGTTGCTGCAAGTCGGCGCCCGCCGGCGTCATGGACCAGATATTCAACGTGCCATCACGGTCGGTAACGAAAAAAATGCGGTTGTTCCAGAGCATCGGATGTCGGTCGGTGCCGGTGTAGTCTGCTGTTAGCGGGACCGCTTCGTCACTACCGTTGAATGTCCAAATATTCTGGGCCGTGCCGCCCCGATAGCGGCGCGTATGACTCGGTTGTCTTCGCAACCTGGTAAAATACAGTGTCTTCCCGTCGCGATCGTAGACGCCGTCACTGGCCTGACTCAGCGGCACGCGCTCCACGGTCCGGTCGGTTGTCTTTACCAGGACAAGTTGTGTGTCCGGGAGCGTTGAATAATGCCTGGTGCGAACGAGAATCGTGGTGTCGTCGTACCACTGAACAGGCACGCTGTCGCCCGTAAACGTGATGCGTACCGGCACTCCCCCGTCCATCGGCATGACGTAGACGTCGACGCCCTTGTGGTACTGTGCCGCAAACGCGATCGCGGCGCCGTTGGGCGCGATTCTGGCATGTGTCTCGACCCCGTGGTGTGTGGTCAGGCGATGAGCAATACCGCCTGCAGCCGTTGTCGCCCAGAGGTCTCCTTCGGCGGTTAAGATAATCGCGTCACCGTGCAATTCTGGAAATCGGAAATATCCCGGGAGAGTATCCGAGCCCGCCATTGACGTGAGCGTAACGAGGAGCAGGAGGAAAGGGTGGATTCGTATCATGTTTGTATGTGATCCAAGGGGTTCGCGGCGGCGGATAGTCTACCACTGTATCGCAAAATCGCCAGGAAGGTGATTAGGCAAATTGATAATTGCTGTGCTTGGACCCGGCACATCGCATCTTTGCGTTGCTTGAGAACGCGGTACGTGGATGTTTATACCCATGGTCGCGTGGCCGTCGCAGGTCGTGAACCCTCTCCCACCTTGAATTATGGGGACGGCGGTTTGACTTCGCGTTGCGGCCTTCTATTTTTCCGGATTTACCGTTGTATCGGCTGTCGAATGAACGCCAATGCTCACTCCGCTCGAAACGAGGTCCTATCCTGTTTGTCTTATTGGCGTTGTTGCTGCCGTGTTGATGGGGGCGCTGTCATCGGTTGCCGACGGCGATGACGTGGCTGCAGCACGCCTCTACGACATGGTTGTAGTCGCAACCCGCCACGAACGCGCGGTCGCCGATACGCCCTACCATACGTTCATACTTGATTCCGAAACCCTGACGCTGCAACTGCAGCCGCGGTCACTGGTCGAGGGATTGGCTGCCGTTCCCGGGGTGATGTTGCAGAAAACCGGTCACGGCATGACCACACCATACATGCGGGGTGTGACGTCGCAACGGGTCCTTTTGCTAGCCGACGGGGTACGGTTGAACAATTCTTATCTCAGGGAGGGGCCGAATCAATACTGGAATCTGGTCGACGGATATTTTTACGATCATCTTGAGGTGTTGCTCGGCCCCGCTTCGACGTTGTACGGCAGTGATGCCATCGGCGGCGTGGTCCATGCCGGCAGCGCACCGCCGGTACGAGGCCCGTCGGACGCGGGAATCACGTTCACCGAAAGCGAGATGCTGTTTCGATTTGCCAGTGCTGAGCGTTCGTTCACCGAACATGCTGAGACCGCGTTTACCGCCGCCGATCGATGGTCATTTCGTATCGGCCTGACACGGCAGGATTTCGGCGACCTGCGAAGCGGCGATGAAACCTATAACCCGGGTACCGATTTCGAACAGTGGGGCGCGAATCTTCGTGCGGTGTATTGGATCGACAACGACAGCCGCGTTACAGTCGGCTATGACCATTTCGATCAGGACGACATCGACCGTGTTCACCGTACCGTCGACCATGTAGATTTTCGCGGGACCTCGACCAAGGGCGGGGCAGGCGACCGGCGCCGGGTGTTTGATCATGACCGGCGAGTCGCCTTTGTTCGATGGGAATTGGAGGACACCGGTCGCTTTATCGATAACGCGGACATCGTGGTGTCCTACAGCGGTTTCGAGGAGGACTTCCAGCGCATTCGCGGCGATAACCGACGGCAGTTGCGCGAAACCGAATATGATACCAGCAATGTGTCCATCACATTACGTTCCTTGACACGTTTCGGAACATGGTCATACGGCCTCGATCATACCCACGACTTTGTGAACACCAGCGGCCGTGACGTCAGCACTGCCGGGTCGACTACCGAGCGGATCCAGGGATTTGTCGGCGACAACTCGGACTATGATCTGCTGGGGCTGTTTGTTCAGAACGAGAAACAACTCAACGACTCGCTTGATGTCATAGCTGGTGTCCGTTACACCTATGCGGATCTCGAGTCGCGGGACGTGGATTTCGGGGGTGTTCCCGGCAGGGTTCGTGGAAATTGGGACACGGTCACCGGAAATCTCAGACTGATGCTTCGCTTATGCGACGACGACAAGGCAAACGTTTTCGCCGGGGTGTCGCAGGGGTTTCGGGCGCCGAATTTATCCGATGCCACGCGGCTCGGCGAGTTCGGCGGCGGCAATGAAGCGCCTACTGCCGACCTCGATCCCGAGTATTTCACAACCTACGAGGCCGGCGTGAAATCGGTCGGAGACTGGTGGAGTGCCGGCGTCGGTTATTTCTATACCGATATCAGCGACCGTATCGGGCGCCTTCAGAACGCCACGACGAATGCGGCCGACCCGTTGGCCACAAAGCGAAACCTCGACAACGGCTATATTCATGGCCTTGAGTCCTATGCCGAATGGATTGTGAACGATCAGGTTTCTGTACATGGTTCAATCAGCTGGCAGGAAGGCGCTGAAGAAACCCATCTCAATCGCGATCTCGGCACGATGGTAACAGTCACGCGGCCAATAGCAAAGATACAACCGCTCACTGGGCATGCAGAAATTCGCTGGACGCCGAACGCATTCTTCTGGTCGGCGCTGTCTGCGGATGCCGCCGCCGAGCAGGACCGGCTTGCCGACGCTGAGGTGACGGATAATCGCATTCCGCCCGGCGGCACGCCGGGCTATGCCGTGTACCATGTGCAGGTGGGGTTTCGGCCATCGGCGTCGACGGCGATGGCTGTAACCTTACAGAATATTACCGACAAGCCCTATCGTATTCACGGATCCGGTATCAACGAACCCGGCCGAAGTCTTGTGCTAACGGTGCGCAAGACGTTTTGACCGACCGGAGCAACGGTCGCGGCATGGCCGGGGCAGACGTGTCCTGGTAAAATTTAACGTGATGCCAATATGAGGGCCTGTATCGCGAGTGCGGTTGCGAGGTGTGGATCGTCTTCCCCCCAGTGTCCAGGCGCACCGCTCCAGAGCCCGTCTGCGGCTTGTGATGCCAGCACCCGATTTACGATTGTTTCCGGCAATGAATCCTGGGTGATCGTCAGCGGTGTATTCAGAACGCGGGACTGCCGCTGTATTTTGCTTAGCAGATAAAGAAAGGTATACCGTGCCGGGCAGTCGGACGCATCTTTAAGTGAATCAAAACGGCTACGAAGCCATTCGATCGCCCTCGAACGAGCCGGATGGTCTGCCGCACCGGCGTAGGTCAATCCGGCGAGTCCGGCGAGACAGTAGTTTGCTGCGGTGCCGGCTGCACAATCCGCCGCAGCCGTAGTGTCCGGCTTGGTCCGCGGATGTGCAGGAAATCCAGAAAACGATCCCGTATCCGACTCCGCGCCGATCGCGGCAACTCTGTCGACCGATCCGCAACGGGTTACATAAGACAGGGCGTTGCGCCAGAATTTCGAGGGCGTGTGCCTCGTCCGTTTATTGTTGTAGCTGAAGAGCGGTGGATCGTCTTCGAGGATGGAAATAGCTTCGAAAATATGGTGCATGCGATAGAGATCCAGCGGCCGCGCGTCTGCCCCGGCAGCATTCCGCCAGTTATTCGGATCACAGCGCACGAATGCCAATTTCACATACCGTGCACTGCGTTCAACGATCATGCGATCCTCCGGACGGTTCGCCAGGAATAATGGATAGATGCATAACGCAATCGGATATACCGACGACGAGGTGTTCTCATGTTGCGTCGGCGGGACGGTCGGGAGCGATCGCTTGAGAAACGTTGTGAGGTGGTCGAGTCCCCGCGTTACCGTTTCGGAGCCGCCTGGCGCGCCGGTTAGATCTGCATTTATGATGGCGCCGAGGCACAGCGCCGTTACCGCGATCGAGGACGTCCATGAGCCGTCGTTGGACTGCGCGGCGAGGAGCCCGGTAACGCCACGGCGAACGCTCGCATCCGCTTCCAGTGTCATTGACAAATCCAGTGCCGGCAGCGATACAGGATGCGCCGGCGTATCAATGGATGGCAAGCACAGGAGTGCAGCAAAAACCACGGAATTAAATTGAAATTTTTGATTTGGCATAAACAGTGTCAGACGCGCCTACGGTAGATCTCAATCCCTGCTCGTCAATAAAGGTTTATATAGATTTACCTAAGACCTTGTCTGGCAGTCACTTTAACCACGCTCGGTGACCCCGTGGATCTGAACGACATTTCCCCCTCTGCAGGACGTAAGCTTGCATTGCTGTTTGAAGGCATTCGATACAGCAGCGCCCTTGGTGCTGCCGCTGCGTTTGCGTATCCCAATTACAATCCTTACCGCTTCAGTCCGGGTGAAGAGAATCCGGTCGGCGCGCCGCAGACAGCCATACCATATCTCTTTCGCACGAACGACGACACCGTCGTACGCATCAAGGGATGTGGCGATTCGGATTGGCTTGTCAGCGGTTCCGAGGCAGACGGCTTTTTTCTGTGCAACGACGCGGCTGCTGTGGCGCCCGAGCCGATTTCTTTTGTGCCGCGGCCGCAATGGATGGACGATACAACCGCCGACGGGTTTCCGCTGCGGCAGGCCGGCGTAAGTCTGATCGGCGATCTCGCGGTTATTAATATTGCGCCGGGTTGCGAGTACTTCGTTGCCGACAAGCATAACGGCGAAGCCATGCGCTGCAGGTTTTGCGTATATGGTGCACCCAATGAACGTATGGATCACCTCGGCCAGGAGATCGGTGAGGTCGGGCTTCCGGACCAGACATATTCGCGCATGAAAGAAGCTCTTGCCGCCATTGTGTCGGCGAATACGGCCCGCCATATTTATCTGGTGGGCGGATCGATGTTGGAGCGCGCGAAAGAGGGGCGCCGCTATATCGACGTCGCGCAGCAGGTTCAATCCGTAGTGCAAGGTAGGGTGCCTGTCACATGCGGTTCCGGCGCGCTTCTCGACGAGCATATTGATGTGCTGCACCGGGAGAAACTCGTGACCAGCATATGCTTCAATCTCGAGGTGTGGTCAGAACGGCTGTTCGAAATGATCTGCCCGGGAAAAAACCGCTATGTCGGGTACGCCGCGTGGATCGCCGCCCTGGAGAAAGCGGTATCGCTATGGGGCGTCGGCCATGTATATTCCGCTATGGTCGGCGGCATTGAACTGGAGCCGGAGTACGCGCTTACCGCCGAATCGGCCGTGGATATGGCGGTCGAGGGCGCCGAAGATCTTTGTCGCCGCGGCATCATCCCAATCTACTCGCTGTATTGGCCGTTGGCAGGCCGCGACCACCCTGCGCATATGGCCCGGCTTCGCGGGTATTTCGAACAGTTGAACGTGCGTTACCGCGCCATCCGCCGTGACTATGATATGCATATCTGGGACGGTTTCATGTGTCATCGATGCGCCTACATGCAACTTGAATGCGATATTGATCGGATTCCGTGTAACGCATCCGCGCCGCTGGTGGCATCATGAGCGACTGCGCCCAGATCCGTGATGTGGACGCCGCGCCGTCAACCGATCCATCGAGGTTAATGGCGATGTCAACCGCCTACTGGGAATCCCAGGTGCTGCTCACTGCGGTGAGGATTGGCCTGTTCGAACACTTGGCTACGGGCGCAAAACGCGCAGAGGATGTGGCGTCATTGCTGCAGTTGCAGCTACGCCCTATGACGTTGTTTCTAAACGCCTGTGTCGCGCTGGAACTGGTTGAACGGCAGGATGAAGGCTATGTCAATGCCGCTGTAAGTCGGGATTTCCTTGTTGCGGGAAAGCCGTCGTATATGGGCAATGCGTTTCGGTACTGCGACAATCTCTATGGCGCGTGGGGCGATCTCGAGAAAACGCTGGTGTCCGGAGCGCCCGCGGTCGAACCAGTGTCTTACCTGGGGGGCAACGACGAGCAGACGCGGCATTTTGTCTACGGCATGCACAATCGTGCGTTGGCCATCGGCCAGGCGATGACCCGGATCGTGGACCTTTCCGGTCGCCGGAAACTACTTGATATTGGAGGCGGGCCGGGCACATTTTCGGCGTTGTTCGTGCAGCGTTACGACGAGCTTGAGGCGACCGTCCTCGACTTGCCCGGCGTGGCGGCGATTGCCGGCGAAATCCTCGACACCATGGGTGTCTCGAATCGTGTCGTGCGGCTACCCGGCGATTACTTGAAAACACCGTTTCCGCAGGAAAACGACGTGGTCCTGATTTGCGGCGTATTGCATCGAGAGTCGCCTGTAACCTGTCGCGACATGATCCGTCGCGCTGTCGACGCACTAACACCTGGCGGTCTTCTCGTCACCAGCGATGTCTTCACCGACGCGGGCCACTGCAGCCCGCCGTTCTCTGCACTGTTCGGGTTGAACATGGCCCTTACTGCCCGGTGCGGCGGCGTTCACGCCGATGCCGATGTGGCCGAGTGGATGGCGCAGGTGGGGCTTGTTGAGATCACAACCAAACCGTTTCCCCAGCCGATGCCCCATCGAATTGTACTGGGTTGCAAGGGCGGCGAACAAGTGTCATAATCGAACGTTTGCGTACGTTTCAGGTAATCTGCCTACCGTTCCTCGTCACGGTGACGGTATGATCTGCCGGAGACTCGAACCCGGAAGAAGAGTGTAGAGAGAAAGGAAAGTCAAGCATGATGATGCGCCTGATGTGTATGATGGTCTTAGGGCTGGCAGGTATGATTCACAATGGTTTTGCTGTTGATCCGGAACTCGCCGGCCGAGTGACCGATGCGATAACTCGCGGAAGTCGCTTTCTGCAAAGCAAGCAACTCGATGACGGGTCATGGATTTCTCATCCCGCCGTGACCGGCCTCTGCGTAATTGCCATCCACGATACAGACTCGCAGAATGCGGCCAGAGTCAAGCAGGCGGTAAACAACGGCCTCGACTACATCCTCCAATCCGTGCAGCCCGATGGCTCGATCTGGACGGAAAACGCCCATGCATACCCGAATTATACCACTGCGATTTCTCTCGTGGCTTTGTCGACTGTAAACCGCCCCGGCGACCTTGATGCCATCCGCAGCGCGCGGCGATATCTAATGGATTCGCAGTTCCAGGACCGAAATTCAATCGATTACGGCGGCATCGGTTATTCCAAAACCGGGCGTGCGGATCTTACGAATTTAACATGGACGGCGGAGGCGCTATACCATACCGACTACCTGGACCAGGAAACACAGGGCGACAGTGCCGTTGCCGCACAGCAGGTACGCGACCTCTGGGAGAAGGTCCAGGTATTCATCACCAACTGCCAAAATCTGCCGGAAATGAACAAGCAGGACTGGGTCAGCAAACGCGACGACGACTATGGCGGTTTTGTGTATCGGCCGACCGAGAGCAAATCCGGCTCGTTGACCGATGCATCCGGGAAGGTGTCACTACTGAGTTCAGGCAGCGTGACATACGCGGGACTTATGAGCATGATCTATGCAAAAATGGACAAGGACGACTATCGCGTGAAGGGGGCTATGAGTTATATTCGGAATCATTACACACTCGAAGAGAATCCCGGCATGGGCGTCCAGGGTTTGTACTATTACCTGAACATTATGACCAAAGCGTTCAACGCCTACAGTGAGGATGTCATTGTCGACGCGGGTGGCACCCCCCACAAGTGGCGGTCTGAGGTTACAGAAAAATTCCTTTCCATGCAGCAACCCGACGGGCACTGGATAAACGAGAACGGCCGGTATATGGAGTCCGTTCCGGAACTCGTGACCGCCCACAGCGTCACCGCCATGAAGATCGCACTGGGTAGCGATTGAGCCGTGTCATCTTCACGTCTCGTTTGCCTGATGTGGGCCCACGCTGTCTGTTGAAGTTCGCGCTTTAGCGTGCTTGCGCTGTTCCTTGCCCATGCGTATTGCTGCGCGTAACGTGAAACCCACGACAAATCGTGAACGCCAACGACGCGACTTCTGCAAGCTACCGCAACCCACCGCTTCACTCCGCTTCAATTACCGCCATGAGTTCGTGATAAACATCTGTGCTTGCAAGAATATCATCGGTATTGCCGCTTCGTCCGTCTCGCGCCGGCGTGATCAGAACGGGGTAATCCGCGGGATCATCCGGGCAGCGTCCATGCGAGCCGCGGACCAGCCCGGCGTCGAGCGGGATTATGTCCAGTAGCGCGCGCATGCCCAGACGCTTTTTCAAGAGAAACGCGAACACACGCAGCTGCGGCATCGACAACATAGGGTCAATGAACAGTTCGGCGGGATCATATCCGATTTTGCGGTGGATATCGACACAGCGTGCAAAATCCGGTGCCAATCGGTCATCCAGCCAGTAGTAGTAGGTAAACCAGCTCCTGCTATCGGCAACGACAACCAGATCACCGCTTCGGGGATGGTTGATGCCGGCGCCGGCCCTACCGGCCTCATCAAGTACTTCGGCGACGCCTTCGGTATGTTCGAGGAGGCGGCGAACGACCGAAATAATTGAGGGGTCGTTGACATAGACGTGGGCAATCTGGTGGTCTGCTACTGCAAATGCCGAACTGGCGCCCGTGTCGATCATGTCGAGGCCAAGCTCTTCCTTGATTGCGACCCATCCTTGTTGTCGGAACAACCGGTTCAGGTGAATGGGACGGTCGATCGCTAAAATGCCGTATTCCGACAGCACGACAACCTCAACCGAGCGTTCTCCAAAATACGTGATGAGGTCACCGACCACGCCATCGATTTCAATGAGGTCGTTGCGGATGTCAGCGTGATCCGGCCCGAGACGCTGCAGGTTGTAGTCCAAATGCGGCAGGTAAATCAGGTTTAACGTTGGTTGGTGGTGGGCTTCAACCCATCGCGCTGCAGCCGCGATCCATCGCGAAGACGCGATGCCTGCACCAGGCCCCCAGAAAGCCTGAAATGGGAAATTCCCAATGTCACGTTTTATCTCATGCCGAATTGCGTGCGGTGAGGTATGAATATCGAAAACCTTCCGCCCGTCTGCAGGGTACATCGGTCGCGGCGTAATCGAATAGTCGACTGCCGCGTACATGTTATACCACCAGAAAAGTTTGGCGCACGAAAAGTCGGCGTGACGTTCGCGCAGAGTATCCCATATTTTCGGCGCGGTTACCAGTCGATTCGATTGTTTCCAGAAGCACACGTCACTGTATCCGCGGTCGTACCACCCATTGCCCACGACACCGTGCGTGTCGGGCCGGACGCCGGTGAGGTAATCGGACTGTGCTGTGCATGTCACTGCCGGAAACGCCGGCCTGATGCGGCGGCACTGATAATGTTGCAACAACGCAGATATGTGTGGCGTATCGTCGCCGATATGCCGTTCGGTCAAGCCGACAACATTGATGACTGCGGTGCGGCGCATGGATGTCCGACGGTTAAGGGATTAGAGAAAGAGGGCCGGCGAACGCCGTCCTATCACCGTGTCCGCCGCTTAGACGACGGTACGCCGCTTACGCCCGAGCAGCTCATCGATTGCGGCGACGACGGTTTCGTGCGCCATAATGTGAACGTCCAGGGCGCTGCCAATATTATCAATCAGGGTGACGGTAAGTTCGCCGCCAAGATGTTCACGAAATTCATCAAGCCCTTCGAGTACCCGGCGCTTGCCGCTTGCGTCGGATGACGTCAGTTTTTCATGAGTTAACGGAAACTGCAACGTCTCAAGGAGTTTCAATACTCGCTCACAGGTCGCAGCCGTCAGGTGACCGGTTAACCGCGAATAAACGATATCGATTGCAAGACCGATTGCTACGGCTTCACCGTGACCGACGCTAAAGTCGGACAGCTGTTCCAGCTTGTGCGCCGCCCAGTGGCCGAAGTCCAACGGCCGCGACGCGCCGGACTCGAAGGGATCGCCCGAGGTCGCTATATGGTCGATGTGAAGCTCTGCGGAACGTCGGACGAGATGGGCGACTGCATCGTCATCACCCGCGTTCAACGCGTCCGCTTTCTGTTCGATCCACTCGAAAAAAGTCCGATCCTTGATCAGCGCGACCTTGATCGCTTCGCTGTATCCGTTGCGCAATTCTACACGCGACAGCGAAGACAGCAGCAAAAAGTCGTTGATAATTGCTTCTGGTGGTTTGAACGTGCCCAAAAAATTCTTCTTGCCGCGAAAATTAATGCCGTTTTTTACACCGACGCCGGCGTCGCCCTGAGCCAGCGCGGTACTTGGGAAACGGATATGGCGCAGTCCACGGTGCGCGGTCGCAGCGGCGTAGCCGACAACATCGAGCAGGGCGCCGCCGCCTATAGCTATGATGTAGCTGTGTCGGCAAATCCCATGGCGCTCGACGTCATTGTAAATGCGGGTCAAGACGGCTTGATCGTTCTTGATCGCTTCGCCGCCGGGAAGGCGATGTAAAGCGGTGAGCACAATTCCGGTAGATGCGGTGTCGAAATACAGTGGGACCCGATCGACATAAGTCGACGGTATATTGTCGTCCACGTATGCCAAAACCTTGATCCGTCGGCTGAAATCACCTGGTCCAGCCAGAATCTTCCGCAGAAGTGTATTTTTTGCAGCAAACGCATGCCGGGTGAAATACACCTGCATTCTGTATGGTACAACAAGTTCGAACGCAATTTCTGAGTGTTCCGAATTCATGTGGCAGGTATCTTTTTCTGCGCTGCCCGTGCCAGTGCGGCCAGAGTTGTGAATAGTATCGCAATGGGGCCCGTCAGCATTCCGGTGCTTGCCATGACGAGGATATCAATCAAAGGGATACCGGCCAATAACGATCCTACAACGACCTGGCGACCTTCCGGTCCGCGATTGCGACAGGTGACGAATAACGTTGTCATCCAAATCAAAACGGCAATCATTAAGACAGCATATCCCAGGCGGATCGAACTGCTGTCAACCATTGTCACCGCAATCGGCAGAAAAAGCATAAGCCATGGCGGTATTGCCAACGATTCGGACTTCGCTTCGCCGCGGGCAATGACGCTGATTGCGGTGATGTACAGAAACATCACCACCGATGCCTTCATTACGGAGGCGGCGACGGCGCCTCCAACAGGCGCGGCCGAAATGAAGTATAGGCAACTTCGGCACCCCGCCATCAGCAATACGGAAAACGCAAGCCTTTTATGTACGATATTGTAGCAGACAATAAGCGCAAGCAGCAGGACGCCGAAACTGGCCGCCGCCTTGCCGGAGCCGGCGATTAGGGCCAGGCCGAATACCAGAAAAACGCACGCCAGGATCAGCACCGTGCGCCGTTTGATACGCCCTGACGGGATCGGGCGCTCGGCGCGATGCTCGCGGTCGAACGAGGCGTCGCACCAGTCGTTCAGATACATGCCGCCGGTGTACATCAGAGACGCGCCGGCCAGCGTTGCGAAACAGGACGTGGTGTTGCCCGATCCCGAAAGCAGGTAAGCAGCCAGACAATTTGACCAGACAGTGGGTATGTTCGAGAATCTACCCAAAACCAGTAATGTTCTGATCATGTCGTACCGATACCGCGACGTTTCAACTGATTCAAGAGCCACCCGTATTCGCTGACAAGCTGTTCGACCACAGATCGTTGTTTTAATTCAGGCGGCAGCACTTCCCAACTGTATGTTTCCATTTCCAGGTGCTCGCAAAATGACGGTTGTTCACACAATAGGTCCAGTACATCGAGTAGATGGCCGGTCGTTGATTCGAGCGGCGGCTGCGGCGCGGTGTGAATCGGAACGTGAAAATGCACCCGCCACTCGTCGCCGGCGCGGCCGCACAAGGACAAGGGGGCGTCGCGCAACGCCATATCCAGATCCTGGTAACGCTGCAGTGTACCGTTCTTGTCCCTAATAATCACCTGATGCAGGTATGTATCCTCGTTGAATGCAGCAAGTCTCGCACGGCCAGCCTCATTCATTGCTACCTTTAACGCTGAACTCAGATGGATCTTGCTGAACCGAATATGCGCATCACGAAGATGCGCGATCGCCGACGCAGCCGTCTCGAACTCAACAGCCAGGTGACAGGTGTCGTAGTTCACTCCGAGGATGCGTTCGATGCGCTCATCCCGCGGGAAGAAAGCATGTAGTCGATCGAAAAAAGCCACCGTCTCCGTGCTGGACTCGAAAAGCCCCAGAGGCTCCGGCTCAAGTCCTAGGTGGAGATCACAGCGATGTTGCCGATTCAGGCGATCTACATGATCCAAACATCGACCGAGATTGCGGCATATTTCCGTGATCTGATCGTCTGACGTGATAAAGGCCTTGAATGAGCCCGGCAACGTACTGACGCTGCCGGAAATATCCTTTGGTTTGATCTCACTGATAATGTCGAACAGCTTGATCGTATAGTTCAACCTGTCGGGAGACGTCCAGTCCGGTCGGAATACCTGTTCCTTTACCCGGTTCCCATGAAAATCTCCATAAGGAAAGCCGTTGATCGTGAATACGTAGCAATTGTGCCGGTCAAGCCATCTGCGAAAGGTGTTCAAGACGGTGTGATCAGAAAGCTGCATGGCGGCCTTACAGCTCAGGCGCAGCCCGATAGCGAAGCGGTCATCCGGGCATACCTGCCGGCGGACATTGAGTGTATACTGTTCCAGGGCGGCCAAGGTTTCGTCCCACGTCTCGCCGCGATGGATATTGGTGCAATAAGCCAGATGTCGATGATGTGTCAATTCCATCGATGAAGGCTCTACAAGCTAAAGTTCGGACATTGGCTGAGGAACCGAACCGGATTTTCGTAGAAGACGGTGTCAATTGTCTTCTCACCGTACCCTCGTCGTCTCATTTCGAGCGCAGCGTACGGCACCGCAAGGGGCACGCTAACGCCCCAGTCGCACGCCGAATTCATCCACAAACGGTCCAGACCGAAGTTTTCAAGAATATCAATCGCCCGCGGCGCGGTACATTTTGATTCGGGATACAATGTGATGCCGCCCCAAAACCCGGCATCCAACACCATCTTGGCGGTGTGTTCTTCGACGTGATCGATTAAGACGCGGCCCGGATCAATGCGTGAGTCCCCGGCAATCAAATCAATAATCAGCCGCGTGCCCTTATATTTGTCTTCCAGATGCGGCGTGTGTACGAGAATAAGCTGGTTGGTTCGGGCAGCAAGATCAATATGCTTTTCCAATACAGTAAGCTCGTTCCTGCTGTTCTTGTTCAATCCGATTTCGCCGATTCCGAGGACATTGTCACGCTCCAGAAACTCGGGAATCAACGCCAGGACATCGTCAGCAAGCATTAGATCCTCCGCCTCTTTCGGATTTATGCACAGCCAACAGAAATGGCGCAAACCGAATTTGGCTGCCCGATTCGGTTCATGCTCGGTCAATTGGCAAAAATAGTCACGGAAGCCGGCAGCCGAGCTGCGGTCAAAGCCGGCCCAGAACGCGGGCTCACAGACCGCCTTACACCCTGCAACCGCGAGCGCTGTGTAGTCGTCCGTCGTGCGACTAACCATATGCGCGTGAGGTTCAATATATCGCATCACTCCTCCATTTGTGACAACGCAGCGATCCCGGCCGCCGGCGGTTCGAGCGTTACACTGAAATTGACCCGGGCGATTATCGACTTGCTTTGTCGGGCCACGCACCGCACGCGGATATTGTCCCTGCGCGATTGATCGGCTCGTCAGTCGGGTCGCTGAACGCCAGTAATACAGACTCTGCGCGGTTCCGCTCATTCAGGCAGGTCAGGGCGTCCATGAACGCTCGATAACGAAAGTCATCAGTCTCATCGCCGCGATCTACCCGATCCATGAACGCGGCAATATCAATGAGTTTTGATCGTGCGTCCATGAAATAAAGATCGATGGTTTTGCTGGTTGTGTTGTTCATTCTATAACTCTATCTGGTCACATCAAAAACGTCAAAAAAATCGTGCGCCGAAGCGCTCGTTTCCATGATTCGAACGGCTGCGGGTACGCCCGCAACATCCACGTGTGCCCGAATTACTTCTTTTTTTCTTGCCTTTGCCCTTCTTATCCGATCCGGAGTCACCGCCGTTGCCTCCGCCGCGGTTACCGACATCACTTCCCGACCCACCTGCCGGAGCCACCGCCGGCACCGCCACCGCAGGCTTCATCCAGCTCACCGTCATGGCCAATGTCGACGATGATCGAACCGCGGTCCATGTCGCCGACCTGCAAACATACTGAGCAGGAGATGTGAAAGACACCTTCGGAAGCACCGACGGAGACGGTGTGATCGCGCTTCCCGAAGTCCCACGCATAAAACGTAGCCGTGCTGTCCGGATCTGCAATTTCAGCCACCGGGATCGAGAAGATGCACGTGCCTTTGATCGGAAGAAAAAAGTCACGTTCGGTGCGTTACCGGAGATTGCCGGATCCGATGTATCCTCGTCGGATTATGCGGGACAACCACGGCCGCACTCGTCAACATTGTTGTACTGACGTCGCAGATTTCCGTATGTGGTGTATGCTAATCCCGAACGGTCGCGGTCGTATTTCCGGCTTGTGACGCAGCCACGGGATGATTATCCGTGGCGCCACCACGCTCAGTGGAGCGGTGTGATGCATGGCGTTTGTGGTCGTCCGTTCCGTCCTGCCTGACAGGCCTATCGTACAACCGTGGTGCTGCGCATCCGATTGCGCACCGAAGTCCGACAAACCTTCGGAACAGTGATCATGGCATTGACCAGCAATTATCGCTTTTGGTTTCTCGCGCTACTGATGGCCGCTCTCGCCGCCATGTGTGAGACGCCCACATACACCATCACGGAGGAAGACCGGCAGTGGATCAGGTCCGAGTTTGACGCAGCGACGGACGCGCGGGGCGGCGATGCCGAATACCGTGTGAGACCCGGAGTGGTTGCAGACCGGAAGCATCGAGAGATTGAACTCCTCGCATTCGCAACCGGCGTCTCGCGTGATCAGCCGATTGAGTTTATTATCGTCGCGGAGAACGGGAAGAGCTACGAAGCCTTGGCTGTTTCCACCGTGAAACCCAGTGATATCTATTACGCGATGACATTCATAGGGATGGCGCCCGGGCACCCGGTGCAGCCCGAAAGCAATCAATTCTGGCCTCGCGGCGAACGTGTCATTATGTCCCTTGCACCGGTTGCAACCGGCGTGCCGCCGGGCCATGCTCAGTCCGTCCGACTCGAGGCGTTGATCACGGATCAACGCCGGGGTGAGCCGTTGCCGTCAGAGGGATTCCGGTTTGTCGGGTCCACGTGGCGAACGATTCCGCCGGCGACGGATCCCGTGTGCATGGCCGACACGTACGGCGAAATAGTGTCCATCTTCAACAGTCGATGGACATTGTTTGACGTACCGTATTCGGCAGAGCAGAACCAGGTGTACGGCAATCTCGTGGCTGGCTCTGCGTACACTTTTGAGGCTGGAGAACGCCTGCGAATCACGATTCGTCCTGAATATCCCGACGATCGTAAGCGGATTGTGGATTATACCCTTGGCGTGACGTCGACGGCCGGAGCGGAGTCGGCCACCCTGGTGAATTTGGCCTATACACTTACCGACAAAAACCAGGACAAGGTCGTGGTTGACCATCGGGATTTTCCCCAAGTGCTTGCCGTCCTGCAGGAAGACATTCTTGCGTGCCGTGAGCCGTATGTCCGTCCGGTGTTCGAGTCGGCGCTCCCGCTGGCTGCGGTCCGTGAGTTTTGCCGGCTACTGAAGCCTGTGGTAGATAACGACATTATCCGGCTGGAGCTGCAGGAAAGCGACATACACATTCAGGCTTTTCTCCCCATGGAGCAGTGGCGTGACCCAACCCAGCGGCATCGGTCCGTGCATCCAGTTGAGATCCACTTCGACACGGTATCTGATCACGGTGTGCTGGTGGGTCGGATTGTGCACTATACCCGGGCGGCTCCGGGGTCTCATGGGAAGGTGCCGGTTTTGATTCCGTTCAGTGCGGCACCGCATCTGATTGAGCAGGTCAACGGACGTGCGCCATGGGATACAGACGTTCTCTTTATCATGGTCGATGGGGTGTTGTCGTATGGCTGGCTTGCGGAGCTTTACAGCCGGTTGCGGAACACATTCCCAACCCTGTACGTCTTTCTTAATGCACCCTCGCCATAACGTATGCTGAAAAAGCGGCAGATTCTGCGCCGCCGTCCGATCAGATTATCCGACGTCCAACCCGAAACCCTGGCCGTCGATTAGGCGGAATTTTCCCGCGCATCAGCCGGCTGCGGCTGACTTCTTTGGAATCACCCGAGGCAGGCCGTTGGCTGTCGGGGGCGACGACGCGGGCTTCTTACCGGCCGCTGCGGCATGATCGGGTTCGGGCTCGCCCGGCCCTGAACATTCACCGGCGAGCAGCGCGGCTGCTGTATGGCTTACACGTGTTCCGTGGTTTCCATTCTTTCGTAGAGTACGGTTGCCAAGGTGGTGTAGAACAGGGCGAACAGCAGTGCGTGCAGGCCGCATGCTGCCAGGAATCCTAATGGTACCGCTTCGCCGGCGCCGAGCCGGTCGGCAACCCAGAAGTTCTGCCAGTTCGGCAGCAGTGCCTTGAACGCAACGTTGGCGTAGTCGGCGCGGACCACAACGTTTGCAACATGTTCCGTTACCAGGCCAAGCAGAAATACGACAACGCCCATCGCCAACACGACGGCGGAGTCGGCGATCACCGCGATCGGCGCCATGAACGCGGCAAACGACACCACGGCGAAAAGTAAGATCACACTGCTCTGCAGTCCCGGCCAATCGAAATACCCCTGGCCACGGATCGCCACCCTGGCAGCAAATGCCACACCTAGCGCGGCGATCAGCAGGTAATTGGTGTGGAAGACGTAGGACCCGCCCAGCAGATAGTGGCGTATCGCGCCGATAAGCAACGCCGACCCGATAATGCCAAGGTAGATTGCCAGGCTTGTCGTGTTCAGGTATTCGTCGTCGAACGCGACCTCGGAGATCCACAGGTAGCCGATCACGGCCGAACCGTACAGCAGCGTGACGCCCGCCACCACACCGCACCACTTGCCGTAGATGATCGTCTGCGCACCGATCGGACGGCTTCGCAGCACCGGACCGGCGCCGCGGCGAATATCATCGGTCAGTACACGAATGAGCCCGAAGCACACACACAGGCAGCCGATGATGAAGATCAGCGCCTGGCATTGATCGCGGAGCACGGTCATGTGTTCCCCGTGCGTAAAGCCGGGAATGACGCCAAGCAGGGCGATCAGGAGCAGCACGGTGAGATGCAGCACCAGGAAAAACGGGTCGCCGATCGCTACCGACAGACCGTTGAGCATCATCGTACGGTATCGTTTCAGCCACATGCCCGGCAGGTCCCGTCAATTTGCAGTATTTGCCCGGTGGCGGTGAAGCCCGCTGTCTCGCCAAGATATCTGCGCAAGGGCGTCATGATGCTTTCCGGGATATCGATCTCTTCGGTGTTCTGGCACATCTCACAACGCGTCAGGGCGTGAAACGCAGACTGGCAGCCGATATGGGTACAGGCGACAAATCCGCCAGATGGATACACCTGGTGTACCAGGCCGAGCCGGCTGAGAATCTCCAGCACGCGGTAGATCGAGACTTGATCAACCCGCGGCGCCGCACGGTCGGCCGTGATGGTATCGGCTATCTCTCGCGGAGACAGGGCATCGCAGGAATCTGCGAGGCATCCGATCACCGCCATTCGCGGGCGCGTGATTCGGGCACCGGACTCACGCAGGGCGTCGACGCACTTGTCCCGGTAGGCTAGTGGTCGTGATGCGCGTGACATTTGACGCACGTGCGGCACAATCGCCGGTTCACGAGGTGGCTTCCGGCAATACCTGCGGCGCCGGCTATGAGGAGGAGGAGGCCGCTTGTGGAGTTTTGCGGCCTTTGAGCGGTCACGCCGCCGGCGTGCGCGATATGTATGGCGTCGTCGTGGTGCCCGTGGCCGGCGTGGTCGCCGGCGGCGACCGTTGTGACGACAGCATGACTGTGCGGCAGCACGAATACCGCCGATACCAACATTGCAGCACCCGCGGCAAGCATGAACAGTACGCGTGCCTTGCGATGAATCGTGAAGCCCCAGCACAGGTTCACCGAGGCCAATACGATCGTTGCCACGACAAACACTCTCTCTAACGTGATATCCAGCAACACGCCGAGCCCAAGCATCGGCATAAGGACAACCAGAAGCGGCAACGCAATACAATGGACGGCACACGCCACCGACGCCCAGAAACCGATCGTATCAAGGCGTGCGCTCCATGTCGCGGCGGGCGACGCGGGTCTATGTTGTACGACATTGTCCATCATGTGGATCCCAGTCCTGTTTGAATAGTGAGACCCAGTATAGATGGCGATGGATCCATTGCAAGCATGATTTTGCAAAAAAATTGCAATTAGATCGACCCAGACGCCGTGACGAAACGGGGCCACAAGAAGCATGTCCCCCTTTTCGTCACGGCGTCTTTGATCGAAAATTTTCAAATTTTCGAATGCATTATGTCTAAATTTTTTTCCGTTTTTCGAGTAGCCGCGTTTACAGCCAGTTCTTGCCGAGTCACCGGCTCTCAGATGCCACCCGTGCGGCTTGTCCGAAACGTGGCAAAACTTTAGGTGTGGCAGAAGCTATGGGCATGCGAGGCTTCAGCTATTCTTCAAATCATCATCACCGGATTAGGGGAAGATGCCGCGTAGCTCGTACACCTGTCGAATATGATCAAGTGCCTCGCAGTACGCGGCCTGGTGCATGGAGCAGTTCAGGCTTCGGGCCCGCGCCTTCACACGCGCCGTGGTGCGCGACATCATTTTCTTGAGCTGCGCGTCGACGTCGGCAAGATCCCACACTTCGGCCTGGCGGTTCTGTTTCCACTCGAAGTAGCTCACGGTCACCCCGCCCGCGTTACACAGGATCGCCGGAAATATCGGCAGGTCGTGATTGTTGAGGTAGATTTCCGCGGCGGGTGTGCACGGTGTGTTACCGGCCTCGACCAGAATCTTGCAGTTGAGCAGTTGCGCCTGTTCGATATCGATCATCTGCTCGAGCGCGGCAGGAATAAAAAGATCGACGTCGGTGCGGTAAAAATCACGTTCGCTGATTGGATCTGCGTCCGGGAAGTCCGCGACACCCCCTGTCTGCAGGACGTGATCGGCCAGCTTCTCCGCGTCAATGCCGCGTGCATGACCGATCGCACCGGTGTGATCCATCACCGCCCGCAGCGTGGCCCCGCGCTCGGCGAGTAGCCGCCCGGTCCACGACCCCACATTGCCGTAGCCAACCAGGCTGAATGTCACCTGGTCCAAGCGAAATCCCATTTCCGGAATTAAATCCTCGATCACGAAGACCACGCCTTGGCCCGTCGCTTTTTCGCGACCGTGGCAACCTCCAAAGGCCAACGGTTTCCCCGTGACCACGCTGCCGCCGTCGAGGCGTTCGTGCGGCTCGTGCACATTCATATATGTGTCCGCCATCCAGGCCATGATCTGCGCATTGGTGCCGACATCCGGCGCCGGGATATCGTACGCCGGACCGATATTTGTGCCCAACGCACTCGTGAACCGGCGCGTGAGAGCGGTCAACTCGCTGTGCGTATGGGCGTGCGGATCAACCTTAACCCCGCCCTTGGCGCCGCCAAACGGAAGTTGTACCAGTGCGCACTTCATGGTCATGATGGCGGCGAGTGCCTTGATATGATCGAGACTCACATCATGATGGTAGCGTATACCCCCTTTGTATGAACCCAGGATATTATTATGTTGCACCCGGTAGCCTTTGAACAAGGAGAAGCTGCCGTTGTCCATGCGCACCGGAAAGTGCACAATTAGTTCGTTCTTCGGCTGGGCGAGTATCAGTTTCAAGCGGCGCGGCAATTCAATCAACTCCGCCGCATCAAGCACGGAATGTATGGTCTGGTAGTAGATATTCGTCGGTTCGTAGGTGATCTCCAGGTCTGTAATGACGGTTTCGATCGCATCCATGGTATAGCCTCCCTTCGTCGCGTTGCAGTGACTGTAGATCGTCGCGAACGCGCCCGCATCGCCGCCGGGTGCGCAGGCGTAATCTACGTCGCAAACTCGTGTTTGACAGCGCGCACGTGTTGCAGCGCGCTGAATCGTCGCTATGTTCGATTACGCAGTTTCCGGACCGGTGCCGGAAAAATCCCGAGACACGATACATTACCAGATTGGCCTGCCATGTCTGACTTTATTTTCCCCTGGAAAAATCTGAAACCGCTGCTGCGACACACCTCCGACTCCCTTGACGATCTGCTACGGTCGTCAAAGTCGCCGAACCGCACCCTGGTCGTGCTGTTCGTCAGCCTGATCGCAATCTGGCACGTGTATGTCCCGGTACACGAACTGCTGCATGTGGCGGGGTGCCTCGTCACGGGCGGATCCGTCGCCGAACTGGCGCTCAAACCGCAGTACGGCGGCACGCTGCTGCAGCACGTGTTTCCGTTCATCAAGCCGGAATCGGACTACGGCGGGCAGCTTACCGGTTTCACCACGCCGAACTACTGGGCCTATGCGGTTGTCGACTTTCTGCCGTTCGTGTTGAGTCTGTTCGGTGTCGCCTTGATGGAAGCCGGCCGGGTGCGGCGGTCGGCTGTGGCGTTCAGTGCCGCGGTCATCCTGATTTACGTACCATTTATTTCAATTCCAGGTGACTACTACGAGGCCGTGTCGCTCGTGACGACACAGATTGCTGCGCACATCAATCCCGGTGTCGACGCGGAGATCCTGTTGTCCGACGACGTGTTCAAGCTCGTCGGGCAATTGCGTGAATCCGGTAACCTGAATGCGGCCACCGGTGCGTTGCTCGCGCTGGGCGTTGCCGGCGCCATCTTCCTCGTTCTGTTCACCATTACGCTGCAGTTTCGTGTCGCACGGGCACTCTTCCGACGCGACGTCCGGCGGGCCGCGCCCGAAGCCGTTACGTCCGCCGCCGGCTGATCGCCGTCCATCCCCAATCCGTCGCCTTTCCGTATCCAAACGTGTATCTATTTGTATACTAATAAAATTATGCTAAATAAATACCGTATTGAAACGCCGACACGCCTATGCCCACGAAATCTCCCGCACTCCACGTCCTGTCACCGGCCGTATCTTGTTCGACACGCATACCGCTGGCTTTTGAGCGTATATCCGCAGGATTTCCGTCGCCGGCGGCCGACTACGTCGAGGGCACACTCGACCTGAATGACTATCTGGTACCACACCCGGCCGCCACATTTTTCGTGCGTGTGGCCGGCGACTCGATGACCGGTGCGGGCATTCACACCGGCGACGTCCTTGTGGTCGACCGCTCACTTGATGCCACCGACGGCCGCGTTGTCGTTGCCGTGATCGACGGCGAGCTGACTGTCAAGCGCCTGTGCCGCAAGTACGGGCGAATCGCACTGCATGCCGAAAATGCGGCGTACCCGGCGATAAGGATCCGCGACGCGACGGAACTTGTGATCTGGGGCGTGGTTACAGCGGTTGTACATCGTCTGTAATTCCGCACCAGCGCTCTTGACATACGTCCAACCCTTCCCATGTTTACGAGGGGTACAACTCAACCGCGAGGCAATATACATGGATTATCGACGTTTGGGGCAGAGCGATCTGGAGATATCAGAAATCGGTTACGGGGCATGGGGTATTGGCGGGGCGCCGTTCTGGACCAATGATGGTGATGCCGCGTCGGCGCGCTCGATCCATCAGGCTGTCGACAACGGCATCAACGTCTTCGACACTGCGCCGGTTTACGGCTTCGGCCATTCCGAATGCGTGCTTGGAGAGGCGCTGCGGCCGATCCGTGACCGGGTATTCATCGCGACCAAGTGCGGCTTGCGTTGGGACCGTGAACATGCGGCCGCAATCAGGCGCGACAGCAGCCGCGGATCGATTGTCCGTGACGTTGAAGAGAGCCTGTCCAGGTTGCAGACCGATCGTATCGATCTATGCCAGGTACACTGGCCGGATGAGGCCACGCCGCAGGCAGAAACAATGGCGGCGCTGACGGCATTGCAGGAACAGGGCAAGATTCGGTGGATCGGTGTGAGCAACTATACCGTCGCGCAACTCGATGCATGCCGTGAGAACGCCACCGTAGTCGCGCTTCAAGTGCAGTACAGCCTGCTCAATCGGTCCATCGAAGCAGATCTAGTACCCTATTGCCTTGAACATAACATCGGCATTCTCGCTTACAGCCCGCTGGCGTCCGGCGTTCTCACCGGAAAATATGACCGTAACACGCGCTTTACCGATTGGCGCAAGAGCGGTCATCTCGGGGACTTCCGCGGCGACGGGTTCGTCCGCAATATTGAGAAGGTCGAGCGGCTCAAACAGATAGCAGCGACCACCGGCCGTAGCTGCACACAGCTCGCTATCAATGCACTGCTGCGGCAGCCCGGCGTCACGTCAGCATTGGTGGGCGTGAAGAACGCTGACCAGGTGGCGCACAATATCGCCGCAACGGGATGGGCGCCCGAGATCGATGTCGCCGCAGACATCGAGGCGATATTCGCAGCTTGATCACACGGCCGACATCGCAGCAGCGCCGGTGCCTGCCGGGTGCACTCGCCACGTTGACCTTCGTGTGTGTTCTTGCAAGCGCCGCTGCTGGTTCACAACCGACGTTTGGAGTGCCGTGGACCGTGGTCGGGCTCGACCTGGTCCTGCAGCCCCTTCCGGCCGGTCAGTTCCATTTTATTGATGGCGAACGGCGCTGGCGCGCCGTGGTGCCGGGCCGTATATGGATCGGTGAGCGTGAGGTGACCCAGGCCCAATACCAGGTGATGATCGAGCGGAACCCAAGTGTCTACCGGGGCGCGCAGCGCCCGGTGGACAATGTCTCGTGGCGATATGCACGGAAATGTATGGGAGTGGTGTCTCACGGGCCGTGGGTTCGATCCGGGCGGCGATAGCGCACCCAGGGTGCTGCGCGGCGGGAGTTGGTATCACAAGGCCGAAGGCTGCGACTGCAGGAACCGCGAGGTCATCAGCGACGCCGATTCCCGCGATTTTGATTTCGGGTTCCGTGTTGTCCTCGCGCCACCAGCCGCAGCAGCTTACTGATCGTCGGTGACCTCGCGCGAAAATACCGGCAGATAACTGGCAAGTTTCTCGTGGATGCCGCTAATCTGGTTACGGATTTCCACAAAGTGCTCATTCATATAGACGAGGCGGTAGGCGAGGGTTTGCGATACGTTGACGGCAACCTCCGGGTTGTCCTTCAGGAACGGAATAAAGTCCTCGATCACATAGAATTTGCTGTCGATCGTCGTCTTCACGGTGGCGACGTTATTCGTACCGAGAAGTGCGGAGATTTCTCCGAGAATCGTACCCGGACTAACCTCTTTGGCAATCAGATGGCTGCCCACGGTAATCTCAACGCTGCCCATCAACAGGACGTATACTTTTGTGCCCCGCTCGCCCTTGTGCAGGATGATTTCCCCCCTCGGAATCGTGACCTCCTCCAGTCTCAGATTTTTCAGTATCGTTACATTCACCGGACATCCTCCGAATTTGAATTCCGATCACGGGCATCTCATGCCGGCTCGCGGCGCTGCATCGTTTCCGCGCTGCTTACGCGCCGGCAATATGGACGATCAGATCGACCACTTTCGAGGAATAACCCCATTCGTTGTCGTACCACGCGACGAGCTTGACGAAGTTGTCGTTGAGTGCGATGCCGGCACCGGCGTCGAAGACGGACGTGCAGCTCTCGCCGATAAAATCGGACGATACGACGGGTTCTTCTGTGTAGCCTATGATGCCTTTGAAGGCACCTTCGGACGCAGCGCGCATCGTCGCCTTGATCTTGTCGTAGCTCGCGCCTTTGTCGATCCGGCATGTGAGGTCGACTACGGACACATTTGGTGTCGGTACGCGGAAAGCCATTCCGGTGAGTTTGCCGTTCAGGTCCGGTATGACTTTGCCGACGGCTTTCGCCGCGCCCGTGCTCGACGGGATAATGTTGTAGCATGCAGCACGTCCGCCGCGCCAGTCTTTCATCGAGGGCCCGTCGACGACCTTCTGCGTTGCCGTTACGGAGTGTACCGTCGTCATGAGGCCTTCCACAATGCCGAAGTTGTCGTGGATGACCTTGGCCAGCGGGGCCAGGCAGTTCGTCGTGCACGAGGCGTTGGAGACGATGTTCATGTCCGTCCGGTAGCTGCTGTGATTCACACCCATCACAAACATAGGTGCGTCCGCCGACGGCGCCGAGATCACAACTTTTTTCGCGCCGCCGCGAAGATGCGCCGCCGCTTTGTCTTTGGTAGTGAACACACCGGTGGACTCAACGACTGTTTCCGCGCCGCATGCGGACCACGGAATTTCCTCCGGCTTGAGGGATTGGTAAACCTTAATTTCCTTGCCATTGACGATCAGCGTGTCATCAGTGTAGCCGACATCACCCGAAAACCGATGATGTACGGTGTCGTATTTCAACATGTACGCCATGTAGTCGGGCGTTATGAAAGGATCATTTACGCCCGTCACGTCTACGTCGGATGTCTTTAGTGCCGCTTTCAAAACCATACGGCCGATGCGGCCGAACCCATTTATTCCCACTCGTGTTGCCATTGTAAACTGCTCCTTCTTGATATGTCTAAATCACATGTGTCGCATCGACGTCGAACCGCGCGCCACGGCACCGACCGCCGTGCCGGTTGTCATAATTATCGATTTTAAATACGGAATCGGTTGAAGGTAATAACCCTACGATTCGTCGGGTCGGAGTGCAACCCTATTTAGCAAGAATATCTCGGGAATATATCGCTGTGTCGTGTCGCATTTTTGGGGAGTTTGGTTTAGGTTGACAGTATGTCCAAGGGAAAACATGCTTATCAGGACGCCGGCGTCGGCATTGATCGCGCTCAGGAGTGCATTTCGCGTGTCGGCAGCGATATTCGCAACACCTACCGGCCCGAGGTGATTGAGGTGGACGGCGCGTTCGGCGGCCTCTTCGCACTGGACACCACGAGATACGCGGAACCGGTACTGGTCTCCAGCGTCGACGGCGTCGGCACGAAGCTCATGGTTGCGAGTATGATGAATCGCCATCGCTCGGTCGGTGTCGACCTGGTCCACCACTGCATCAACGACATCGCGTGTCACGGCGCGGAGCCGCTGTTTTTCATGGACTATCTCGGGATCGGCCGATTGCGGGATCAATTGTATCACGAGGTGTTGTCGGGTATGGCCGGGGCCTGCCGCGAGCACGGTGTGGCGTTGCTGGGCGGCGAGACGGCGGAGAT
>JAJFLQ010000013.1 GCA_021772615.1 Verrucomicrobiota bacterium
GTTGGGGAAGCTAAAACTAAATTGTCGCGCCCATGGTATTCCGCTCATGCAGGTCGGCACCTCCGACGCAGTCGGCGCAGCGACCGGCGAAACTTCGGTGAAAGTGTATATTATCAAGCGCTCGCTTTCCGGAGTTGACCATATCATTCATTTGTGTCGTCCGTACTTCAGCGATCAATAAATGCGTTAAAAGAAATTGGACTTTCCGTCGAACCGAGGTACATTCTGCGGTTTTCGATGGCGTTTTTCCAAGGTATGCAATCGTGGTGGTTGTTTAGCCGTCGGCTTCGGTTATTGGTGGTCAGACGTTCCGGAGTGAAGCACGTACTCAATCTTACATTTCCCAACGGAATTTGAGGGAAAAACACATGCTTAAAACGAGACTTCCCGAAGGTATCCAGGGGCAATGGATTTGGGGTTCTGAAAGTCCGGACAGCGTCGAGCAGTATGTTTTTTTGCGACGCGAATTCGCCCTCAATGAGACGCCGAGTACCGCTGAATTGTGGATAACCTCCAGCACAATTTACCACTTTTTCATAAACGGCCGTCATCTGTGTTATGGCCCCTCGCCCGCCGTCGGCCACCGCTATTACATGTCGTATTTCGACATCGGTTTCTGCCTCGAGGTCGGCACCAACGTATTGTGCGCGCTTGCCTACAATACGTACATCTCGCGTGGTACGCACAGTCGTAAGCGTAGTGGGTTCTTCTGCCAGCTTCACGTTGACAGCACACCGTATTTGTGGAGCGATGAGAGTTGGTACGTGATGGACGGCGATTGTTACCAGCCTAACCAGCCGCGGGTATCCGGATCCACCGGTTTCATCGAATGCGTCGACCAGCGCAAATATCCGCATAACTGGACCGAGTTGCATTACGAGCTTTCGGCGGAATGGGCGCCAGTCACCAACGTAATACCCCACTCACCGCAGGCCGAAGTTTTTCTACCGTCGATCAATGTCGAACCGATTTCCGAGAAGATTCCGTTTGATAATCTTATCTTCACCGGCGCGGCAGTCCAGGACAAAGTGACCACCCACGTCTACATACCCGGCGCCATGAAAAACGCGCAGGGGCTTTACGTCGCTGAAACATTTGTGCAGGAACCTGAGGACGTTGCGGATTTGAACTTTTATCTGTTCTCGGATGATCCATACTCGCTATTCGTCAATAATAAGCTGGTAAAGAGTCAGGGTGTGGAGCGCCATTTGGACTGGACCGACCCGGACTGGAATGCGCCGCGCTGTTACAAACAGTCTGTTGACGGTACGGTCGACGGAAAAATGTCGCTGAATGCGGGCTGGAACCGCATCGTACTCTACCAGGTCGTGGGGCCGAATTCGTGTGGCGCCACCTTCACATTTCCAGATCTTCATGAGGGCGAACTTAAGTTTGTAAAGAATATGTCCTCGTTCGGATTGCCCGGCTGGAACGTGGCCGGGCCATTGGATTTTCCGCTGTATGCCGCGTCTGGCTCGATCAACCTCAGCGGCATGCCGCAAAGTACATATTACGCGATCCATCCCTGTGATGAGGCCGCTCATCTGCTCTCGTATTCGTATGAAGCCGGTGAGCAATTCGAGGAGCCGCTCGATTTTGTCGAACTCAAAACGGGGCAATACGCGCTAATCGAAATCGAGAGCTACCAACGTGGTTGCGTTGAAATGTCGATTGCAGGCAGTTCCGGCGATACCGTTGATTTTGTCTATGGCGAGCATCTGCAGGGTAACGTCCTTTCACCATATGATCAGGGCGTTCGGCGAATTTTTCCGCTGATACTCGACGATGGCGAACATCGTTGGCAGGCCGTGGCGCCGCAGGGAATGAATTATCTGATGATCGTCGTCCGCCACGCGTCCGACCGCGTGATATTTCAAGACATCGGTATCCGTGTGTCCCTGACGACACTCAAGGACCAGAACTCATTCTCCTGTTCCGATGAACTGATGAATCAGATTTGGGACAGCGGCGTCGCCACCATGAATGCGACCTATGATCATGTATTTCTCAATGCCGGAGGGGCCGTTCACGGACAAATCCTCGGCAGCGCGATGATACAGGGGATCACCAGTTTTTTCATCTACGGTCACGGCAAGCATTCCGAAAAGGCCTTGCGCGAGTTTGCCGAGGCGCAATACGATACCGGCGAGATTCCGGGAATCGCACCCGGCGACATACAGGTGCGTTATTACGACTATTCGATGCTCTGGCCTATTTGGTTGCAACAGCATGTCTTGAACACCGGCAACGTGCAGCTCGCCCACACTCTGTTGCCGAATCTCGATCGGCTACTGTCGTTTCTCGATGGCCTTACTGCCAACGAGTTTAATGTTATCGGTAATCTTGAGCCGCCCTATGCTGTACCGTGTCTCATCGATTTTGATCAGACGATTGAGCGGCGCGGGATTTCCACTGGATTGAATGCACTTTATTGCCTCAGTCTCTTGAAGTGCGAGTGGCTATACGCGGTCACAGGCAACGAAGAGAAATCGGTAGAATGCAACCGAAAAGCGGCCGGTATCGCGGAGCAGATTCGACAATTAACGTGGAACGAGGAGAAAGGCCTGTTCGCCGACTGCTGGTATGGCGGTCATCAATCGGCCAATCTTTCATTGCAGTCCAATGTCCTGGCACTCTACGCCGGCATTGCCGAGCCCGACAACTACGAGCGTATATTCAATACGATGTTCTTCGATTATGCGCCATACCAGGAAATGATAACCGATAAACAAAATGAAAACCCTTACTTCAAATTTTTCCTGCTCGATATGGCGTTCAATTTGAATCTGCGTGACTGGGCCATTGAGTATATGCGGTATTATTGGGGGAAGATGATCCAGCAGGGCGCGTACACCTGGTGGGATAAATTTTGTCCGGATGTCGATTTTACCGCCGATCAGGCACGTAGCGTTTGCGAGGGGTACGGTGTTGTGCCGAACTATTTTTTCATCAAGGAGATAGCCGGAATCAGAGTTGCCGATCCCGAGGGCTCCAAAGTGTTTTTCAATCCCGTGCTGTCTACCTGTGAGTGGGTGCGGGCAAAGATTCAGACACCTCAGGGCGGCGTGAAAGTGGAGTGGAGCCATCTTGAAGGAGGTGAACTGGAAATTCGCATTGATGCCGATTTTCAACTCCAGGTTTTTCCGCAACTAGATCCCACGATCGCAGAGAATGCGGTCTTACACATCAGTGACAATGTCACTATTATCGAACCGGAAGTGTAGCGAAAACGCAAGGTATTATTATGTATGCAATTCTTGAAACCGGCGGCAAGCAGGTGAAAGTCATGGCCGGTGATGTCATTAAGGTAGAGACGCTCAGCCCGCAATCGGAGGACAACATTGAATTCGATCGCGTACTCGCGGTCGCGAGCGACGAAGACGTGACGTTCGGTTCGCCGTATGTTGACGGGGCGCGTGTCAGCGCGGAGCTTCTGGGTGACGGCAAGCATCGCAAGGTGACTGTTTTCAAAATGAAGCGGCGCAAGGGGTACCGCAAGAAACAGGGACACCGTCAGTCATTTTCTCAGGTCCGAATCGTGAAAATCACCGTGCCGGAATAGATGCGGAGTTGCGCTTTTTGTCGTATCATCAATGGCGAGATCGCGGCGACGCCCATCTTCCAGGACGATCATGTCCTCTGCATTATGGATATTGCCCCGGTCACAGTCGGACATGCGGTGTTGATGACCAGGAAGCACTATCACAGCGTGACAACGGTGCCTGGTGACACGCTGGCGAGGCTGATGACAGCGGCCCCGGCGATCGCGCAGGCCATCGTGCGATCCGTAGATGGCGACGGCTTCAATTTGCACCTCGCCAATGGGCAGTGTGCGGGGCAGGCTGTGCCTCATGTTCATGTACACATCATCCCGCGTTCACCGATCGACGGATTTTGTTGGGGATGGCGAACGTTGCCGCCACCGGATTCAGCCGATTCGGCTGATATTCTGGAAAAAATCAGACGTCGTCTTGACAAGACAATGAATCTATGAGTATTACCGATCATTATGCAGGGGTGATCCGCAAGATTGCCGAAAAAGACGGCCGATATCCCATAGACGCTTATTTTTTTGTACAGGAAGCCGTTTCCTACACGATCGACACATTGAATAAATCGTCGAAGAGAAAAAGTTTTCATGTTTCCGGGCAGGAGTTGCTGGAGGGGATCCGCCAGTTCGCCGTTGAGCAGTTTGGTCCAATGGCATATACTGTGTTTTCGGAATGGCGCGTAACGAGCACCGATGACTTCGGCAGGATTGTATTTATCCTTGTGGACCACGGTCTGCTCAGTGCCAGACAAGAAGACTCAATGGAAGATTTTGCCGATGGCTTCGATTTCGAATCCGAGTTAATCGCGAATTTCCTTCCCGTCGGCAATCGCGTTGATGTGCCGGTGATCGCCTGATCAAGCTATCCGAATCCAAGCTCATGTGCTCCCTTAATGCCACGGTGAAGTTCTGCGTTCTTCCCGTCGTCCTCTGTTGTTTGCAGGCGCCGGGTGCGTCGGGCTTCATGCTTGGTGTCGATGTTTTTCTCGCCGGTTACACCCATTATGTTCGCGGCTATCGTGTCGGTCTGATAACCAATCAGACCGGTCGCAGTGCAGCCGGATCGGCAACCGTCGATCTCTTGCATCGACACCCGAACGTAAACCTGACTGCATTATTCGCACCAGAACACGGTATTCGTGGTGTCATACCCGCCGGTGAAGAAGTGGCCGCGACCGTCGACCAGCGAACCGGATTGCCGGTGCATACCTTATATGGCGCGAATAGTCGCCGGCCTTCACACGCATCACTGGCCAACGTCGACGTGCTGATCTATGACATCCAGGATGTCGGCAGTCGGGCGTATACGTACATTTGGAGCATGGTCGAGGCGATGTCGGCTGCCGCCGAAACGGGTAAGGCGTTCATTGTTCTCGATCGTCCGAACCCTCTCGGTGGAGGTACATGCGACGGTCCAGTCACGGAACAGAGTTGGAAGTCCTTTCTCGGCTTGTATCCGGTTCCCAGGGTCTACGGGTTGACGCCAGGTGAATTCGCCAGATATATCAACGGCGAACACCAGTTGCACTGCCGGCTTGTTATCATGCCGATGGCCGATTACCAGCGTGATATGGACTGGCAGGACACGGGGCTGGTGTGGACGCCGCCGTCACCGAATATTCCGTCTGTGCTCTCGGCGATGTGTTTCGCAGCCACAGGCACCATCGGCGTCCTGGGATCCATTCATATCGGTATCGGTACGCCATATCCGTTTCAACTTGTGCTTGCGCCGTGGATCGATGCTGTACAAGCAGCGGAACGGCTGAATCATCGCCGGCTTCCCGGCGTAGCATTCGAAGCCGTTGAAATGACACCGGCCGGCGGGCTCTTCAGTGGAGTCAGTGTCGGTGGTGTTCGGTTGGTCGTGACATCTGCCGTCGCGTTTCGGCCGGCGGAAACTGAGATTCATCTTCTTAGCTATCTGGCTTCGACCTATCCGAACGATTTCACGTGGGACCCAGATCGCTTCGATAGATTCGACAAAGCTATGGGCACCAGTTCCGTGCGTCGGGAACTCATGGCGGGCACGGCGCCCACCCAGATCATTCGGGGTTGGTCTGAAAACTTGCAGGCATTCGCACAGAACCGGGAACAATATCAGATTTATCCGTAATCCTATGAGCCGGATTTTGTACGTCGTTATATGCCTCGCACTTTTCCCCGGATGCGAGATTGGATTTCAGTGGGCAGGCCGTGTTGTTGAGATGGAGGTTACTGCATATTGTCCGTGTGAGAGCTGCTGTGGTTGGACCCGAGACCGCAGAGGGCGCCCGGTGTATGCGTATGGAAAATCAAAAGGCAAACCCAAGACCATCGGACGATGCGCTGACGGTACAATGGCTCAGAGGGGCACCGTGGCCGCAGACACGCGCTATTACCCATTCGGCACGAATATGTATGTACCAGGATACGGTAAAAGCGTGGTGAGGGACCGGGGCGGCGCGATAAAAGGGGTCAATCGTATCGATATTTACTTTGACACGCATGAACAGGCACTGCAATGGGGGCGCCGTACGCTTGATGTTACGGTGTTGCCCGCGCCGGTGACGACAACGATATTGACGATGTGATATGGGATTCCGCGTTCTCACCGAATTTAGGCACGGACCGGCACGGACCGGCGAGCTTGATACTGCGCATGGCACGATAGCAACGCCGGTATTTATGCCCGTGGGAACCCGCGGCAGTGTAAAGGCAGTCTCGCCTCGCGAATTGATCGAACTCGAATGCCCGATCATTCTGGGCAACACGTACCACCTGTCACTACGACCTGGGCTTGACGTCATCAAGGCTACCGGCGGTCTGCACGCATTCATGGGGTGGTCGCGGCCGATACTAACTGATAGCGGCGGTTATCAGGTTTTTTCACTGGCAAAGTGCCGGCGATTAACAGACGCCGGAGCTGAATTCCAGTCGCATATCGACGGCGCCGCGATGTTTCTCGGACCGAATGAAGCGATAGCCATTCAACAGGCTCTGGGTTCCGACATCGCGATGGTATTCGACGAGTGTGCGCCGTACCCATGCGATGAGGATGCCGCTCGTCTTGCGGTGGAGCGGACGCTACGTTGGTCGCGACAGTGTCGCGAGATCGTGTCCCGGCCGGGACAGCAATTGTTTGGTATCGTGCAGGGTGCGCATCATCGACACCTGCGTGAGCGATGCGCGCACGTGCTGTGCGGCATGGCGTTTGATGGCTACGCGATCGGTGGTGTTAGCGTCGGTGAGCCGGAATCCGAGATGTTTGACGTGCTCGACTGGGTGGCGCCTTTGTTGCCGTGGGACAGGCCGCGATACGTAATGGGGGTGGGCACGCCGCCGCAGATCATCCAGGCGGTTCGCCGCGGTATTGACATGTTTGACTGTGTGCTGCCGACCAGAGTGGGTAGAAATGGTTGCGCGTATACAGCTGACGGTATGATTCAGGTCAAGGCGGGACGGATGAAAAACGACTTTACGCCTATTGAAAAGGGGTGTGGATGTTACGCATGTACCCATTTTACCCGCGCCTACATCCGGCATTTGCTCAATGTAGGTGAGATTCTCGGGCTCAGGTTGCTCACGCTGCATAATCTTTACTTTTACCAGCAACTGATGCGGGGCATCCGCTCAAGTATCGAATTGCACGCCTTCGACGTCTTCTGCCGCGATTTTCTCAGTCGCTATCGACTGCCACGACGTATTTGAATGGAAAAAATGGATAACGATTTTATATTTGATGATTTATACACCAAGGCCAATTCGACCTCAAAGCAAGCCAATAGATGATGAACCAGTCAGAATCCAGTTCGGTTTCCGGTAATGCAGTCGGTGCGGTGTTGCTTCGTGCCTTCATGCTTTTCGTTGTCGCGTCGCTGGCGCTGGAGACGGCATACGCCACGAATATCGTACAGCCGTTTCAGATGCACGACGGCAGGAAAATACGCGGCGTGATCGTGCGGCAAACCTCTAAAGGATACGTCCTTGCTTTACCGAATGGCGTCGCAGAGTTGTCGCGTCGCGACGTGATGATTCCCGGCACTATCACCCGCGAGGCCGCGAAGATTAACGAGCTCTTGACGTTGATGGAAAAGGCAGTCAATACCGGCGATTTCGAGCGTGTCAATAAGATGTTACAGCCGCTTTCAGAGGCTATTGACGCTTTTAGGACCATGACTAAACCCTTCGTTGACTCTATTGTCGCCACCGCTGATCAACGACGGGAATGCCTGTTGCAGGCCCTTGAGTATTACCGGGGCAAAGAGGAAGGATTTCCCCAAACGATCCGGTCGTTGCAGCTGATCGGCGACGTTGATCGCTACCAGGCACAGCGCCAGAACGGGCGCCTGCTTGTCGCCGCCTCGACACTTGCCGATCTGTTTCGGATGAAAGCAGAGATTGCTGCGCTAAATCCGGTTACATCACGCGTCACGCGTGACAAGGACCATGCCGCGTCGGTGCTGGATGATTTGACACAAGCCATTATCGATGACCTGCGTGCGGCGGCGCTGACAGAATTGAAGTCCAGACAGAAGACGGAGCAATGTCTCGCGCTCATGTCGGCACTCAAGGGAGGCAGTGCTGCCGGCATCGATTCGCATCTGCAGGCGGACGGCTTGTTAACCGATGTTCTTGAAATCAATGCGACGATCAGGAGCGAGCTGTCCGAAGCAATCAACGCACTCTTTTCGCTCGATGACAAGTCCGAGGCAGATCTCAGACGGCACACAGCAGCCGTAATCGACCTGCGTGCATACACCGATTTCCTGATCGAACTCAAGGCGAGACTTTTCGGCCCGGACAAGGAGAAATGGACCGACACCGTTGATGAGTCGATACGGCTGAATGAGGAGAAGCTGGAGAAGAGTTCGCAGCGAAAAGGCCTGGTTTCGGACATTCGTGCGGATATCAGACAGGCGCTGTTGTACTACGAAAAAGAGAAATTTCGAGAAGCATATGACACGTACCGTGCGCTGCAGGCCCATGTGCGTGATGTCGCTTCCGTTACGCCTGAGATTCGTACAACGATCGCAGAGGGCGTGACGCGCTCAAACGCCATGCTCCTGATCGACCAGCTCCGGCGTCCCGGCGACCAGTCCAGTGATGACTTGCGACAGTTGCTTGAAGATGCAGAGTCGTTCATGGAGAAACACGAGGAGGAACTGGGAGCGCTCGATATCGACGGCGCCGTCATTGAGCGCGAGAAATCGAAGGTAAAAAACTATCTGAAATTTATGTTGCGATTCAAGAATCTCCAACGCCAGGCTGAGGTGAAGCCTGTTGTGACGTGGGAGCGGATGATTATGATGTCCCGCTGGATGGATGGGCTCTTGGGAGCGATACCTGATTCCGCGTTGGCCGACTGGAATCATTATCTCGAGAGTTCTTCCGATGACCTTTTCGAGCTTGCGAGTACGGCCTTCTTTCGCGATCCGCCGGCACTTGATGAGGATGCCTGGAAGCTATATATCTCGTTTGTCACATTCAAACTGAAACGCCGTCACTATTCGGATGCGCGTAAATTGGTTGAACAAGGTCTTGCATTCGACGAACTGGAGGCCAACGCGGAATGGAGAAATGAGACGTTGATCCTGTACGCCGAGATAGCCGATGGATTGGTCTCGCGTGGTGACATGGCAGGCGCAGCGGAGATATACACTACGCTGGAATCCCAATTCCCGGACTTCGCCGCAGCGTTTCTGGTCAAAGATAAGGCTGGAGAGCAAATGTTGAAGAACGCGAATCGCAAAATCGACGAAGGTGATCGTGACGGTGCGATCGCGGTCTACAAGGATCTTGCCGGACAGTACCCTGAGTTTGCGGAAAACCGCCGAATTTATGACCGCATCGTCGAATTGACATTTGTACGAAATGTTCCGTTGGACCGAGACGCAGAGTTACGCGAAATCGATGACCTGTGTTCAGCGTATGCCGGCCATCTTGAAAATGTGCGAATATTGCGAGATATCGCGGACAGAATTGTTGAAGAATTCGAAGCATCGTGGCTTGACGGGAACTATGTCGAGGCCGTCGAAGAGTATATAGAATTCGGCCAGTCATTTCCAAATTTTTCCCGGGAAGCCGACATCATGCAGAAAACCGCCAGGAAAATTAAAGGCAAAGTGTATCTAGTGCTGCAGGAGCATCGAAATTCTGGTAAACCGACGTCAATCTCATTGGTCAGCGCGCTCAAAAGCCTGATCCAGCGCCATCCCGTCGTGTCAAGTGAGAACAAGCTCGACTTGCTCTATGTGGATGTAAAATTGGCGCTGGCAACAGAATTTATTAAGACAGGACAATTTGTTCGTGCATTCGAAATCTATGAAGAGATTATCAATACCAACCCGGATATTGCACGCGATAAGGAACTCGGGAAGAAAATGGGCGAGTTGCAATGGCGGTATAATGTGGATCGATGGCTTAGCCCCCTCGGCATAACCGACCGTAAAGACTCGATTGCCTTTGCATTAACAATTTTGATGTGGCCGCTCTTGTTCCTGCGATCATTTATGGCAGGTCGCGCAAAAGGGCACATGGGATACCGCATGCTCCACGTGGCAAGCGTTCTGGCGGTTTTTCTCGTGCTTCTGTCGTGTTTTATCTACGGCAAATACCCTTATTTTCAAGCATTTGTTTTCGCCTTCGTTCTCCCGCAGATCATCTTCCAGTCGCTCGGATACACGACCTATCTTTGTTTCCCTTTGATTTACTGTGAACGCATCCTCGGATTCGAATACAAAATTCTACTGCTGTTGCAAAAGCTCCCGAAGGACAAGGTCGGTTTTCTTCGTCCGATCATCAGGTTGATTGCGAAGGACGTCGACAGACGTAGAGAGGACCTCCCGCTGCTGCATGACCGTACTTTGTACAAGATCGAAAAGGCAATTTATGTATCACAGGCCAAGCCGGAGAAGGGATACGAGCTCTTTGAAAAATTAATGAAACGTCTCGAACAGGAACTGGTAAAGACCAGCAGCTGGAAGAAGAATTACAGTACCTGCCTCTATAACCTCGGCGCGATTGCCTATCACCTCGATCGGCATGACACGGCCAAGCAACATTTGCTTGAGCATCTTGATCTTTCTCCTCAGCATGTGGAAACACGCAGTCTGTTGAGCGAATTGTTGTTTGAGGAGCAAGATTATAATGGTGCGATTCCGCACCTGAAAGTCTGTCTCGCGGCGTACGGCGGGGACGATGCGATGTGGTACCGGCTGGGGCGATGTTTCTTTGAGGTCGGGAGTTATGTCGCTGCCTACAAGTGTTTTGGCTCTGTTGATGAAAAGGACAGAGATGTCCTGTTTTACGGCGCTCGCTCCTACGCGAAGGCGGACGAATTGGCTATCGCCGTGGAATGGTTTCAGGCATTGCTGCGGTATTTTCCGCAGGACAGCGAGGCGATTTACAGTCTCGCAGCGGCATTTGCCCAGAGCATGCAGGACAAGAAGGCCGTCAAAATCATCGGACTGCTGAAGAAAGACGATCCCTACTATGCCCGCGCCCAGGTGCTGGTTGGAAATATCCTTCTGCGCTCCGGTAAACTGAAGGAAGCAAACGAAATTTTCTCACATGCGCTTAAATCAGACAACGACTGTGTACAGGCCCTGATCGGGTTGGGGCAAATGGCTATGATCCAGGAGAAGCAGGACCAGGCGACCTCTATTTTCGAGCAGGCACTCAAGGTCGCGGCAGACAATCCGACTGCAAACTACTTCTACGCTATCCTCACCGAGTCGACAGACGAGATTCGGGCGATCGAACACTATAAGAAGGCAGCCGCGTTAAAGGAGCGACGGCGCGTATCAGAAAAACGCATCGGCATCATATACTTCCGCAGAAAAGACTATGAGTTGGCTACAGGCCATCTGGAGTCCGCCGTGGCCGAGGGTGAAGATGCACCGTGGATTCTTTTCGCCTGCGCCTACGGGCTGGCCGTGCACCGTAAACATGATTCGTGTCGCAATGTACTCGGCAAAATTCTTGCGTCGCCGTCGGAAGACGCCAGCTGGCGCACGCGATCGCCCAACGCGGTCTATTCGTTGGGGATTGCGTTGTTCGAGGGAGGCGCGTTCGGCGATGCTTATCAGTGTTTCGAATATGTTCGGGACCACCTTGGAAAGGAATCGGACGCAGTCAAGGAATTGCTCATAGAGACACGGTTCCGCATGGTGATTCAATTGCTGTCTGCGGGATCTTTTGTCGAGGCCCATAACACTTTGGCCGAATTGGCAGAAGGAATCACGGACCCTGACCGTTTTGCGACCTGCAAATATTACTCGGCTCTGTGTCTGTTATACCTTCGCAAGTACACGGACGCTGCCAAGATTCTCAAGGTGCTTGCGGATCATGACAAGAAGGATCCTCGTTACCAATATCATCACATCGTGGCCGAATTGGGATGCGGCAATGTCAAGCAGGGCGCACAGTTGCTGCTGGCAATGCGTAAGCGCGACGATCTCACGCTCTTTCTCCGTGCGGGTTTGCAAACGGTACAAGCTTATCTCGAAGCGAAACAGGGGCACCCGAAGAAAGCGGCGCTCACGTTGCAGGTCATTCCGGATTACCGGGAAGGCGAGCCGGGCGATGAGTATATCCGTCGCGAACTGTTGTTGAGCCGTCTGTTTTATCTGTGTCATGCGCGCGATTCAAGGCAGATCAACTCATTAATAAACGATCTGCCAGACGACCGGAAAGCGTCGGCAGCGCTGCTTCACGCTACTGCGGCGGTGGAAAGCGGGCAGCTGAAAGTTGCGAAAGATATTATCAAACCGTTTGCCGATCATTCCGAGCAAAGTAATAAGCTCTTCACAATTCTTGCTTCCGAGGTCGCAAAAAAGGCGGTGAAGGATAAGGCGTACGGAACCGCCAGAAGTATTTTTGAGGAAATACCTGCACCATCAAAAGAAATCGAGAATGTATGTGTGCTTCTGACCATGTCTGAGTCAATGGAGTCGATTGACGAATATGAAGCGGTCAATAACACCATCATGCATTTGAGTAACTATCTGCCCAAGCTCGATGATGGCAAGCTCGCCCATATTCTCGTACATAACCTCGGTATTCTGCACTTGAAGCGGGCCTTGATGGTTGAGGAAGCAGTTGGTTTTCCGAAAATAAACGAAATTTGGCATAGCTGCCTTGGTTTCTGGGAAGAAAATATTTTCAAATCACAGGATTTCTGGAATCACGAACAAGCGCGATTCTCATCCGACGGTCAGACGCTTAAGCCATTTTCGAAAAGGGAAGCGGAGGGCATTTGCAAGAAGTTTCTTGATGATAATTTCGCCGAAATTTCCATCGCATACATCATTGGATGGTTGGACCGAAATCACGCTCCGGGCGTCGAACGGCATCTCGCCTTGCTCGATAAAGTGAGTACCATGGCCGACAGCGCTATGCCGAATTACGAAAAGCTAAAGAGCGGATTCTCGGCGTTGATGAAGGGAATCGACCGCAGCGACGACCGATTCTTAACGTGGGATTTCAACGTCCTTCATCTTTCCGTGAAGCAGGCGATAAGCAATGCGCTGGAACTGGATGATGCTGACGAACTGCAGCACCGCATAGAGACTTTCGAAATCTGCCGCGACAGATACGAAAGTCCCAAGGACTATCGTCTGGCACAGCGCCAGTATAATTCAAATCTTCTCGATGCTCTTCATCTCGGCATAAATGATAAGTTTTCAGAGGCCGGGAATAAGTTGAATCTTGTGCTGGCAGACATACCTCCGGGTATGGTTACTGACGAGATGGTCGAGCGTTTAACGGAAATTCGGGAGGCATGCCGGACGACTGGCGGTGATGGCGCAAAGGAGTCTAAGCTCAAAGAAGATTTCGAGAAGCTCTATACCACAGTAAAAAGCAAACGAATGGCTTCGGAAACGAAAGTCGCGACAACAAACTGGTAACAGCACAGTCGGCAGATATGAGGATGTTACAATGACATTACTACCAGAGGACAAAGATCCGTTTTCGCGCTTTAATCCCTATGCGGTTCTTAAGCTGCCGCCGACGGCTTCGTCGAAGCAGATCGACGAGGCCGCAAAGAACGTGAAAATGAAAGACCTGAAAAAGGAAGAGCAGGCGGAACTAAAGAAGATGCTTGTTGCGTTGAAGCATAATCCCACGCGAGTAACGGTGAACGCACTAATCGTCGACAAGGTCGATCCGGCGATGGTAGACGATCAGCTCAAGAATCTGCCGAATCTGAAAACTGAGAAAATCAAGTTACCGCCAATCGCGTTGGACCAAGTATTAATTGAGGGACAAAGCGTTGACATTAGCCAAAAGGACTTCAAAGCGCTTAAGAAGATTGCTGAAATGGAGATCGATCTTGAAGCGGTCAACGCGTTGTTGTCGGCAACCAATAACCTGGAAAATGACATTTTATTCGAGATTTGAACAATGATCTGTAAATTGGAGAAATTGGAGACAGCGCCCGCCCGCCGCCCTGTCGTATTATGTATTATGGATGGCATTGCTGTTGGTCGCGTATACGACGGTAATGCGGTACACCATGCCTACAAGCCCAACCTGGACAAGCTCGCTGCGACGTGTCCATATACGTTGTTAAAAGCGCACGGGCACGCCGTTGGTATGCCGTCCGACCAGGACATGGGAAACAGCGAGGTCGGTCATAATGCGATCGGCAGTGGGCGGGTTTTCGCGCAGGGGGCCAAGCTGGTGAGCGACGCATTGGCAAGCGGGGGAATCTACCAGCGTCCTGTATGGAAACAAGCGATCGGCACGTGTCGTGAAAATGCGTCGACCCTGCATTTCATCGGATTGCTGTCCGACGGCAATGTGCACAGCCACATCGACCACCTCAGACAAATGATTACCGCGGCGGCGGACGCAGGTATTCAGAAAATTCGTGTTCACGTTTTGTTGGACGGACGAGATGTCGGGGAGACGTCTGCGCTCGATTATGTGTGCCCGTTCGAGGTGTTTCTTGACACCTTCAATCAATCCGGTTTCGATTTTAGGATCGCGTCGGGCGGTGGTCGTATGCGAATAACGATGGATCGCTACGGTGCGGATTGGTCAATGGTGGAAAAGGGCTGGTTCACACATGTTCACGGCAGTGGCAAGACGTATGGCAGCGCAGTGGAGGCAGTAGAGACCGCACGCAGGGAGAACGCTGTTATCGACCAGGATCTGCCGCCTTTTGTCATCGCCGACGACAACGGGCCGGTCGGACCAATATGTGACGGCGATTCGGTGATCCTATTCAATTTCCGCGGAGACCGCGCAATCGAGCTGTGTCGTGCATTTGAAGACGATGACTTTGACAAATTCGAACGCGGTCAGCGACCGGACGTATTTTTTGCTGCCATGACGCAGTATGATTCCGATCAAAAGGTGCCGAAACATTTTCTCGTCGATCCACCCGAACTCGATCGTACGATGGGTGAGTATCTCGCAGCTTCAGGACTCAGGCAGCTAGCCGTCAGCGAGACGCAGAAGTTCGGTCATGTGACGTATTTTTTTAATGGCAACAGGTCCGGAAAATTCAGCGAGGAGTTGGAGGATTATGTCGAGGTGCGATCGGACAATGTCCCGTTCGAGCAGCGACCGTGGATGAAAGCCGCAGAGATTACGGATGCGGTCGTAGACGGGATATTGTCGCAACGATATGACTTCATCCGCCTGAATTATCCCAATGGAGACATGGTTGGTCACACCGGAAATTTTCAGGCAGCGAAAATCGCCGTCGAAGCGGTAGATCTTAGCGTCGGAAGGTTGTGTCGGGCGATAACCCGTGTGGGCGGCATGATGATCGTAACTGCGGACCACGGAAATGCGGATGAGATGTTCGAATGGGACCAGAAGTCCGGTCATGTTCGGTGCGAAAACGGCATGCCCAAATCAAAGACATGTCATACATTGAATCCGGTACCGTGCTACCTTTATGATGCCCGGACCGATGGCGCAGACGCCGTCGGTCTTGTCGACGGGTTGGGCATAAGCAGTTTGGCCGCGACCTGCTTGAATTGTTTGGGTTACAAGGCACCCGAAGGATATGACAAGTCGTTGCTGCCGGCCGCGGGTTAATAATGTAGGTTGGAGCTGCGGGACTTCGATTGCCCGAACGCCGGCGTCCGTTGGCACCACGTCGTACCAGCCTTCACAGCGACGCAATGCGAATCACGAATTGAATTGTTACTGCTGCGAGCAACGCACACCATACCGCCAGCAGTGCTTTGTCGGCGGTCATTAATGTGTTGTCGATCGGTATGTCGTCGTGACTCGACACAGCTCTCGGCTGAGTGACTTCGCTTTTTTCCGCAGGTGCTTTGGCTTCGTAGGACTCGGACGGGCCGGGTTTTTTCTGGTCAGTCGGCGGGCTTTCTCTCTTGCTGGCCATCCGCGATTTCAGAATACGCTCGGATTCTTCGCTGATATCCTGTGCCATCTTGTCGCGCGATTCGCGTTCAGTAGTGGACGTACCCGTTGGTTTGTCGCTTTTCCTGCGGAATTTTACGCCCATACTCTCTAGATCGCGTTTTCCGATCCCGCCTTTGCCGGCAGTGCTCGGTGCCGGTTGTTCTGCCCGTCTCTCGGTCGTTGCCGCAGGGGGAGGGGGAGGGCTCGCTGCCGGCGGTGCGGGCGCCAATTTTTTCAATGATTTTTTCGGACTCGTAGCCGTATCGCCAGCCAAGGGCGTCGGGGCCGACGTTGTGCTGACGGTATTCAGTGGTTGTTTTATCCGCCTCTGTGGCGAGTAGGCATCCGCCTCTCCGCCCTCAAGGGCGGTTCGGTATATCTCGAAGATCACATCAGGCACGCATATCATCCGAAAGCCGCCGTAGTCGACACGTTTTTCCGGCGGATGGCTGATGGTCTGGGCGAGACAGTTCGCGTACTCAACGCCGTTGCACCAGGAACCCCCGCGCAATATGTGCGGTTCCCGCGGATCGTCGACATCATCAAGACACCATTCCCAGAGATTCCCGACCATGTCCATGCATCCGAAGGGGCTCGCATTTCCCGGAAAACTGTTGTTTGGTTTCGTGTTTTCGTGACGGGCTGCTCCCTGGAAGCAGGCAAGTTTTTCATCCGGATCGTCGTAACCCCAGGGGAAAAAGCGGCCATCGATACCACGCGCGGCGATTTCCCACTCCAGCTCACTCGGGAGACTGTAGTAAATGCCCGTCTGCTTACGCATCCAACGGCAATATTCCTTGGCGTCAAGCCAACTTACATGACTGACCGGGCAATTCGGTTCGGGGGATACAAGATGCAGGCGCTCCAGATCCTCTGCCGGGTAATCCCAGCCGGTGTCCTCAAGGAACTTCATGAAGTGACTTACAGTCACCGGAAATTTTGCCATGTAAATAGGCGCCGGCAATTCCGCGTAGTCATCATCACGGCCGCTGATGAATGGCCCCGGTGGTATTATGACGTATACATTGCCAAGCTGGTCCTTTATGATTTTCTCCCACTTTACCTTCACAACCGGGTTCAGGATCTCCAAATTCTCCCGGGCATCGACCATAATATCCCACTTCGCCTGCAGGTATTCCGACTCCGACAGTTTTTTCCCCGAATATTTGTACTCGAGTTGGACCAGACGTTGTTGTAACTTCGAATTCATCGTGTGTTCTCTGTATGAATTAATCAGGCTTGCGTGTCGCTCCGTACCGATCAATCGCGCATGACGTAAGCTATCACATGACTTGAATGCGATCAAGCGCAACGGGGGCCGGGATCGCACTCACGGCGCCGCCGGTGCGGTGGCATCTGTTCGCCCGGACTTCATTACTTCCACGCAGTAGGTGTCCCGTTCTCGCGTGTGGTAAGGTTGGTCCGACATCCAGCTCACTTCCGCGCACAGCAGTGCCCTGGCCGATCCATTGTCGTATGATTTATAGTCTGTTTTCCACATTCGGATGACAGCTGATCGGCGTTCGCCGCCTGGGGAACTCGTCTCTTTGGCACCGTGTCGGACGAGGAATAGGCCAGTCCTGTGGGTCTGAGGAGAGAACATGTTGTGCCCGGTGGCCTGCGGATAGAGCACTTGCATATGGCTGGTATTGAAAAGGGACGATTCGGACCATTCCAGGCCGAAGTCGTCGCCTGCCGGTTTAACCCCGGGGAACGCGTCCAGCCAAGTCCATTCGGTGTTGACTTTCTCTGCGGTGTAGCGTAGAAATCGCTCTGCCGTGCTCGCCGCCGCCGCGGTAAAGACTGTCTCGCGGTCGTCTGCAGGTACCGGCATCAGTCCGATAATGCCTATCAATGCCGCGATTACGCCGACCAATGCCAGAATGAGCCCGGGCATCGTCAGGCGACCGGTTTCCGTCGCTGCCGAGTCGCCGGCGTGCGTCTCCCCGTTCATTTTTGAATCCCCTATCCTGAGTGACCGCTCACACAACGGGATCAAATTCCGGTGTCCATCCGCGACGTCGGGCAAGCTTGAGTAGTATATTGCACCAACATTGGTTAGCCAAGATGGATTGGGCGCTTTCCGCCGGCGCGTACGCTCACAGCAGCTGCGTGTCGGCATGACCGTTGTTCATCCGCACACTATATTTTCAGAGGGGTGTGCACAAACGTAATTACGGAAGTATCTTAAGGAAACCATTTTTCTGCATAATTGTCGCACATGTCAAATTTTCTTAAAGATACCAGAGTCCGACGTTCCCTTTCGGACTACCACATGCGCAATATCACAGAGCAAACGATATTGAGCAAACCGAGACGTAGTGGCAACGAACGACTCGTACTGGTAGTCAAGGCAATGCCGGTCTTTCTTACGGCGTGGTTGTTGTTTGCCGTGATTGATTTCCTGTTATTTCGGCCCGGCCCGTTTCTCGACGTGGCTTTCGCTGGATTGAACAGTGCGCAGGTATTTCATCGATTGATGTTGTGCACGACGGTTTCGATCATTGCAATCCTGACAATGATTCGGGTCGAAACAGCGAGTGCCATGGACAAGGCCCTGAAGCTGAGTTCCAAATGGTTCTCGACAACATTGAAAAGTGTCGGTGTGGCCCTGCTTGCAGTTGATAAGAACGGCAAGATCATTTTTATCAATAAAGTGGCTCAGGTCATCACCGGTTGGAAAGTTGACACAGCGGTCGGCAAGCGTTTGACGGATGTCTGCAACATCATCGACGCCGAGAAGAATGAACGCGTTGTTCTTGAAGACCAGGTTTCCAAGGTGATAACCGACGGTTTGGCCTATTCCTATCGCACCAATCTTACCTTGCGATCACCTGACAACCAGGAACGCAACGTGGTCGGAAATCTCACACCGATAAAAGACGATAACCGCAACATAATTGGCGCGGTGTTTGCGTTGCATGAGGTCACGGACCTGGTAAAGGCCGAGGCCGAAATCCTGCGCTTGGCCACGGCGGTCGAACAGGCAGGCGAAATGGTACTTATCAGCGACTTAAACGGCGTGATCGAATATGTAAACGCAAGTTTCAGCCGTATCACCGGTCATGAGAAGGAAGGCGTAATCGGAAGGAATATAAAGGCGTTAACCGGCCTGAAGCTGGAAGACACGGTCTTGTTGAAGCTCAACGAAGTCAAAGGCTCCGACGAAGCAGTTCGGGAACGATTGAGCATCTGCACAAAGTCTGGAGAAAGCCGTGTCATCGAATCGACCACGTCGCAAATCATAAATCCCCAGGGCAATGTCGTAGGCTATGTCTCAATAAATCGGGATGTGACCCTGGAGGCAAAGCTAAAAAATCAGTTGCAGCAATCAAAAAATATGGATGCGGTTGGCCGGATGGCCAGCGGAATTGCCCATGATTTCAAGAACATCCTTCACGCTATTACGGGATGCAACGCCCTGGTCATAAAAAAGCATGATGACCCTGAAAAGGTTCTGAAGTTTTCGCGCGAAATCGCCGGTGCCGTCGAAACCGCGAGATCTGTGATAGAGCAATTGTTGACATTCAGTCGCAAGACCAAGTTCACGCCGGCTACGGTGGATCCCAGGGAGATCGTAAGAAACCTGGAGAAAATACTGCGCCGGCTCGTGGGCAGGAAAGGGACATTGACAATCGTGGCAGAGTCTGACGTTATGCCCGTTACCGTGGACCCGGGGCAGATGAATCAGACCGTCATCAATCTGGTCGTCAATGCCGTCGACGCGATCGATGAGGGTGGCACAATCGTCGTAAGAATGGAGAATGCCCAGTTGGACAGGCGGGTCAGCGAGCAAGGGTGGCGTATTGAGCCTGGACTGTATGTGCTCATATCGGTTACAGATAGCGGCCGCGGTATCGATGACGCCACGTTACCCCATATTTTTGAGCCTTTCTTCACCCACAAAGATGATGAAAACGGCACCGGTCTGGGGCTTTCCGTGGTGTACGGATTCATCAAACGTGTTCGCGGCGATATCCGCGTCGATTCCAATGTCGGCCGCGGCACAACGTTCAATCTCTATCTGCCCGCTACCGTCTCCGCTGCCGATGCAATCGAGCAAGGGGAAAACAACATCGGGTCCGGCACCGCTCCAGGATGAATAGGGTGCCGTTGCGCGCGTTGAACCGTTAAGTCCGCCAACGCGCATCAATCTACCCGATTAAGCTCCATATCGATTTCTGTCGCAGACCTTCGCTGCACGGTGATCGAATACCCCTGCCTTCCAGCCGGTTCGAGCGGCGATCCACACGTCAGTCAGCATCCAGGTTCATCCTTCCTTTGCCATTTTTTTATACAATTTTTCTTGAAGTCGCTTGCCTTTTCCCGATCCTTCCGTTATTTGAATTATGTGCCGATTAGGGGCGTATAGGTAGATAAAGAGTCGATTTGGTGAATGTTCGCTTATGTCATACTGTTTCCTTGGAAGTTTTACGCATGCGATTGATGCGCAACGCCGCGTCGCCGTCCCGCGAGAGTGGCGGGTCAGCCGCGATGCGGCACCGATGGTATTCTACCTGTTGCCAGGCAGAGAACAAACGGTGCATATGCTTCCGGGCGAATTATTTGAGCAGGGATTGCTGGAGAAGGCGAAGCGCGTGTCTTTTGCGAATCAGAAGGAGATGCAGGCGTTGGCGCAGATCGGCTCACGAGCCGCAAGAACCGTCTGTGACAAACAAGGTCGTATCACCCTGACGCATGGGTTGATGGAGCACGCGGGGCTGGAGGATCAGGCCGTGTTGATTGGAAGTTTTACAAGTATTCAAATCATGAAGCCGGGGACGTGGGCGTCCTACGAAATGGGAAATGAGGAGACACTGGACCTCGTGGAAAAAATACAGGGTGGCGGGTTTTCGGAGTGACGGACTGCCAAAGGCCGGCGGGTGAGACTTCTCCGCACATACCGGTGCTCACCGCAGAGGTCATTCATTATCTGCGGCCGCAGGCCGGGCGCCGGTACATTGATGGCACGGTGGGGTTCGGAGGGCACGCGTCTGCGATCTTCGAATGTAATGCACTGGTGAATGTTCTGGGCATCGATCGTGATCCCGAGGCCGTGGAGTTCGCTGCCGGTTGTTTGCGATCCTTTGGTGACCGTTGCCACATTGTTCACGGCAACTATGTGGACATGGCGCGGATCGCGGCGGAGTTGGACTGGGACGAGGTTGATGGCGTTATCCTGGACCTGGGTGCATCGAGCCATCAGTTCGATGATACGTCACGAGGCTTCAGTTACTCGACCGACAGTTTGCTGGACATGCGTATGGATCGCGGCGACCGCGTGACAGCGGCGCAGGTGCTGAACACGGCCTCGGAAGACGAATTGAGCCGAATATTTCGTGCATACGGCGAGATCGCGCAATCTCGGGCGTTGGCGCGGGAGATCGTTCGCATACGAGAACAGCAACCCTGGCATCGATCGGCGAGGCTTGTGGACCTGGTGCGGCGCATTGGTGGTCATCGGCGCAAACGATTGCCGCAGATGATTTCGTGTTGTTTCCAGGCATTGCGTATCGCGGTAAATGACGAATTGAAACATTTGAAAGACGGCCTGGAAACGGCGATCGACCTGTTGGCTCCGGGGACAAGGATAGTAGTAATATCATTTCATTCACTTGAGGACAGAATCGTAAAACGGGCATTCCGTTACCGTGCCCTTACATGCATCTGTCCGCCCGAATTGCCGATCTGTCGTTGCAATAAAACAGCGGAATTGAGCGTCTTGACAAAAAGGCCCGTGACCGCAGGGGAGGAAGAGTTAGCCGGCAATTCACGCTCCGCATCGGCGAAACTACGGGCGGCAGAAAAGTGTTAGAGCGATTTCATTTGCGATACAACCGGACAACATAGGGAAATCTTAAAATGGCAAATACATATCCCCGACTATTCGTTACTGTACCCGGCAAGCGGCGTTATCGTCCCCGTCCCTCGTCAGGACTGGGCACAAAGCTGGTTGGTTTCATCGTTCTTACAATGTTGGTCGGGAGCGCGATCGGCAAAATATATCTCGACCGTCAGTCGATCAAGATGGGCACAACATGGCAGGAGCTTCATGACAAACTCACGGCGCTCGAGAAGGAAGCCGAGAATCTGCGAATCGACCAGGAGCGGTTGATGAGCGGCGATCACATTCTCGGTGAGGCACGGAAGTTTGATTTGCGTCCGTCAGAACCGGGGCAAGTCCGCATAATCAACGCCGGCGTTGCCAGCCAGGATTCTGCCATTGTAGCCTTGCGCAGTCAATAATGAATCATACCGTATACGTTGTTCGCATTCTCACGTCCTATGTCGGCATGTGCACTGTCGCCTTTTTTCTGACTCGGCATCTGTACTCGATACAGATAACCAAGCACCCCGAGTTATACGCGAAAGCGGCATCGAAGTACACCGCTCGCAAGACGTGGTCGGGCACGCGAGGGAGTATCTTTGATCGCCGGGGTAACCTCTTGGCAGGCAACATTGAATGCAAGAATATTCTTGCGGATCTGCACCTGCTTCCACGCGATCCCAAGATTAGAGAGGAGATCATCGCGTATCTCTCGGAGACGCTTTCGGTAGATCGCGATATACTGGCGTTTCGCATGCGATCTCATGCCCGGGAAGTCGTCGTCAGGAACTACGTCGATATCGACGTGGCGGCTATCGTCGCAGCACGTCGTATAGCGGGTCTGAGATTCGTTGACGATCAGCGACGTTACTATCCGAAAGATGCATTGTTGGCCAACGTTCTGGGCTTCACAACGTCGCGGAATCGCGGCGTGTACGGGCTCGAAGCCATATGGGATAAAGACCTGGCGTCAAAGGATTTGGAGCAGATCATCGAGCGGGACCGTCGCGGCCGGTCGCTGGGGAAGGTGGATCCTGTCAAGACGCGCGCAATTAGCGGGAAGTCGCTTTATCTGACGATTGAAGAGCCGATTCAGCACTACGTCGAGGTCGAATTAAGGGCGATGTGCGAGGAATTCAAGCCGAAACGCGCCTACGCCATTATGGCCGACCCCCGGACCGGTGCAGTGATGGCGATGGCGCAGTATCCCACCTTCAATCCCAACGATCGCCGGGCAATTGAACCCGAGATGTGGCGGGTGCACGGTATCTCGGACGTCTACGATCCGGGCTCGACAATGAAATGTGTTGCGATTGCCGGTGCCTTGGACTACGGCGTGGTCTCGCCCGATACCGTCTTCGACTGTGAGGACGGCATGTGGATGTATGGACGTCGGTCATTGCGTGACTCCGGGCATAAATTCGGGTTGTTGACAGTGTCGGAGATTGTTCAGAAATCCAGCAATATCGGGACCGCAAAGGTTGCGCTGCAACTAGGTAAGCCTCGACTTTTCCAGGTATTCCGGCGGTTCGGATTTGGGGAAACTACCGGCATCGGCCTGCGACATGAATCACCCGGCATATTCCGCAAGGTCCGGGACTGGGACGGCCTCAGTATAACGAGATTTCCGATCGGCCAGGGGATTTCTGTGACGCCGGTACAGATGGTGCAAGCCTATGGAGCCTTGGCGAACCGGGGAAAGATGATGAAATTGCGACTGGTCGAACGGCTTGTGGATCCGGTAACCGGGGATGCGATTACGTTTCCACCGGAACTGAAGCGCGTCGCCGTCCGGCCACCTGCGGCTCAGGCAATCGTCGAAGCCATGTGCCGAGTAACGGCGGAGGGCGGCACGGCCCTGAAAGCTGCAGTCGAAGGGTATCAGGTCGCAGGTAAAACCGGGACAGCACAGAAACTCATCAACGGGAGCTACACCGGTCATGGGAAATATGTGGCATCGTTCATTGGCTTTGTGCCGGCTCACGACCCGGCGTTTGTATTGCTGGTTGTTGCGGATGAGCCGTCCAATGGCAGGTATTATGGCGGTACGGTCGCGGCGCCGACCTTCAGTCGTATCGCCGATCAGGTGTTGCACTACCTCAGTGTTCCGCCAACCGTTGCTTCCGGGGGGGAAGCCGATGTCATTGTACGCCGATAACGCGTGTATCGAAATGCTGGTCGCATACGATAGCTGCATATACACGCAAAAAAGGATAACGTGATGTCCAGAACACTTCGGAGCTACAGCCTTGCATTGGGCGATGTGCTGCGGGTAACAAATGGTGATCTATCCGTCGCCATCACGGACCTTGCCGATGACTCCCGCCGCGTGCGCCCGGGCTCCCTTTTCATTGCCGTGAACGGTGCGGCTGTGGACGGGCGACAGTTCATCAATCAGGCGATTGAGCGTGGCGCCGCCGCGGTCGCCTGCGAGTGTGATGTGCCCTTTGACTTGCCGGTGCCGTCGTTGTACGTGCACAATGACTACCAGGCGCTTGGCCGCCTCGCCGAGTTTCACTACGGCTTTCCGGCGGCCGGCATGACCTGCATCGGCGTTACAGGTACGAACGGCAAGACTACTACCGCGTTTGTCCTGAAGTCAATTCTGGAAAAGGCGAATCGAAAAGTCGGCTTAATCGGGTCTATTCGCTATGATACCGGAGAAGATGTCATCGAAGCGGATCGCACCACACCATCGGCCCTGCGGTTACAGGAATTGATCTACGCCATGCGTCGAAATGGTGTCGAATTCCTGGTAATGGAAGTGTCGAGTCACGCGCTGGTACAACACCGTGTTGGCGCCATGAAATTCGACGTGGCGATTTTTACCAACCTGACGCCTGAGCATCTGGATTACCATAAATCCCTGGAAAATTATTATCTCGCAAAGCGGCGACTATTCGCACATCATATTTGCCAGAACGGTCTGGCGGTGGTCAACATGGACGATCTCTACGGCGCTCGGATGATGCGGGAACTGTACGTTCGTAAGGACGTCCCGGACGCGCCGTCGATCCGCTTGCGTACCTACGGGTTTTTCCCTCTCGCCGATGTTTGTCCTTCGCATGCGTCAATATCGTTGAAAGGCTGCCAATTGCGATTGCACGCCGCCAATGGCCCCATTGAGATCACACATTCCTTCATCGGGAAGTTCAACACCTACAACATCATGGCTGCCGTAACCGCGGCGGTTGGCCTTGGTGTCTCGCCGCGCGGCATCTGTTCTGCGCTGGCCGAATTCGAGGGTATCCCCGGGCGCCTTCAGCGACTGCGAGGTCAGAACGATATCAATATCTTCGTTGACTATGCGCATACTGACGATGCGCTGGAGCAGGTCTTGCTCGCGCTCAAGCCGCACTGCAAAGGGCCGCTCGTTGCGGTCTTTGGGTGCGGCGGAGACCGTGACCGCAGCAAACGATCGAGAATGGGGAATATCGCGGGTAGATTGGCCGATGAACTTATCGTGACCAGCGACAATCCACGTAGTGAAGACCCGGATCGGATCATCAGCGAGATCCTTCGGGGGATTCCTGATTATTGCAAATGCAAGGCGATCCCGGACCGCCGCAGTGCCATCTCGTTGGCAATCCGAACTGCCGCACCGAATACGACTATCCTCATCGCCGGAAAAGGTCACGAAAACTACCAGGAGATTCGCGGCCGTCGTATCTCATTTGACGATACGCAAGTTTGCCGCGAAGCGCTCAGTTGCTGAGTCCCGGATAGTGTTCGTTTGTGCGGAACTCCGACTAAGATAGGTAGTCTGCAGCCGTAGCTAGTGTGTACGGAATCGCGGAGACGCTCAGTTGAACCAATTCAAAAACGTAAGTAGGATAGGCCACCGTAACACGGACTCTGTGTATTCGGGACAACTGACGCCGCGTGGCGGCGGTTTTCGGTGAAATTTGTATTGCATTATTAGCCCGTGCTTTGTATGATTTAGGAGTGTGCGATTGACCAACCGAAAATTCCTTCGACAGTATCGATATGAATTCCGATCCGAAACAGACTCTCGAAACCACCCGAAGTTTCATGGAAAAGATGAGGAACGAGCCGACGGATCGGACCTGGCACACATTATATGCACGATATGCGGGAATGATTATCAATTACGCCTTAAAACGAGGCTGTTCGGAATCCATGGCCGAAGACGTACTCCAGGAAACGATGTTGAGTCTGTGGCTGGTCATGCCGCGATTCCAATACAATCCAGAGAAAGGGCGATTCAGGTCCTATCTGTTCAGGATCACACGCAACAAGGTCATTGACGCGTTCAGGCGCAACCGACGTTATGCAGATGTCGATATCGAGAAAGAACTGAAATTATCGGAAGAAGACGACACGGATTGGGATCGGGCTTTCGACGAGCAGATCCTCACCGAAGCTATCGCGGCAGTGATCAAGAAGGTTCAGCTAAAGACATTCGAGGCATTTCGATTAACGTTCATTGAGGGGAAACAAGTAAAAGACGTTGCAAAATTACTTGGGATCTCAGCGAATCTCGTGTCGCAGCATAAGTTCTCTGTCCAGCAATTAATCGTGAAAGAAGCCAATCGATTGAGGAACGAATATGGAGAGTGATGAAGCCACTCAGTTAAAGGAGCGCTTGCAGGCGGCGCTCACGATCAGTGATTTGACTCGGAGCATGGATCAACCGGTTCGGCGAATACGCGATCGACTCTCATATGTAATAGACCTGATGTCGCAAACCGATCGACCCGAGAAGGCAGGCGCTTACCTCCTGGTAGCATCGGCCGGCCAACCTCGATACTGGTTCGAACTGGTTGGCACGCGTGAATGTGTGGTCGGTCGACACGAAACGGCGGATCTTGAGATTAACAGCAGCGCGGTGTCGCGACGTCACTGTACCGTTTCAAGAGATGAATCGGGTTGGCTTCTCGAAGACGCGGGCTCTCGCAACGGGACCTTTGTGAACAATCAGCGCGTCGAAGAAAAATATCTCTGTGATGGTGATTTGATCCAGGTTGTCAAGGAAGAGATGATCTTTGCCGAAATCCCCGGCGAACTCGAGCATTGAGCTCGGCGCAGGGTGCGATCAGTGCTCCCGATTCCCAGCGGAGTGTCCGTTGGCCAGCGCTAAGTAGCAATTCAGCGTTTCTTTTGCTGTGGTGCACCAGCGGCGGCTCGCGGCCAATGCGAGCCCACGCGTCCTGCAGGCTTGTCGCTGGGCTTCGTTCGACAGGAGATCCAACATTGCCGATGCAATCGAATCGGTGTTGTCGGCCGCGACAAGTACGGCTGCGTCCGCGTAGTTCTCAATCAGGGACGAATTATTCGATGTGATCGTTGGGACGCCGCATGCCATCGCTTCCAGAGGCGGAAGGCCGTAGCCTTCCGTGATCGAAGGGTAGGCGAAGATCGTTGCGCCGCTATAGACATACGGGAGATCCGCCGGCGCCACGTAGCCGATCATGTGGATACGGTTGGCAACGTTGCTTTCGCGGATCTGCTGCATCAGGGCTTCGTACTGCCAGCCGAAGCCCCCTGCGATCACCAGATCTTCGCGACATGTGGATTCGTCGCAGACCCGTTCGTAGCATATGACCAGGCGTTCGAGATTCTTTCGGGGCTCAACGGTTCCCACGTAGAGGACGTATCGTTCGGGCAGGCCAAGCCTTCCACGAACCGCTTCCAATTCCAGTCCTTGCCGAGGACGGAAACTATCGTCCACGCCGTAACCAATCACTACAACACGTTCCGCCGGCACGCGAGGTATCACGCCAAGTAATTCCTGTTTTGTGGCTATCGATGGAACCTTGATCAGATCGCTCTTTTCGATACTTTTCTTCATCATCAGGCGAAACAGCGCGGTGCGATGCAACCAGCTATGATAATGCGGATGCGAGAACATTGACATATCCTGAACCGTCAGCAGGCATCTGGACTGCCAGCGCAGGAACGGCATTATAAATGACGGCGCGTGAATGACATCGGCCCAGCCGGCCGTGGCGGCTGGAAGCCATAATTGCTGGAACAGCAGCCTGACCGATCGTGATCGGGAGCACCGTAATTTTACCGCAAAATTCGGCGGCAACGATCGAAACACCTCGCGGTCTTCAAAATTCGCATAGATGCGGTACGCGTTGTGGTGATCCAACTTGCCCAATTCATGAATCAAGTTGGTAAAGTAACGGTCGCAGCCGGTGTGTTGCGGCATTAGTGCCGACATGTCGATGGCAATTCTTATCATGCTAGTGAGACGGGGGCCGATCGGGTGGTTTGAGTCGTCTGGATACCCGTGGCATGGATGCCTCAAGGCCGAAGTGACCGCGGGCAATCAACACCCGGGCACATCGACAGCGTGGACCCAGGAAGAACGCGAGTGCATGAAACATCGATACCGCCCGAAACAATATCGTTTCAGGTAAAATTGACAAGCGCGGTCACGTCGAACGTGTTCCTCCGGCGCCGGTGTGGCTTTCGATCTTGACAGTATATCCAACAGGACGCACCTGTATGAAACAGTGGAGTCCAGTCTCACGGAATTGGGAGGCGATTGTGGTCGTTCTATTTTATCCCTAAGTTTACGTGCCCGGTTCGCAACGTCAACCGGTGTAGAAATGTTGTGTATTATCCTTCATTCCCGGTTCCGTCAACCTATTGACTTTTTCACGAAAATCATCATAGTATGGTTCTGGCTTTCTCTGCTCTTTATCTTGTGATTGCGGCGTCTCTGACGCGCAAAGCTACTTAACCTTTATACTCGTGTGATCCCACCCACCATTATCTAACAGGAGACATTGCCAAATGAATTGGTTTAAGCATGTACTCATATCCAACATCTTCCTACTCGCCTGTGTGCCCGCATTCGCAGTAGGTGCATCCGGCGTTCCCGGGCAGATCGGATTTCAGGGCCGGGTTCAGGTGAACGGTCTTGACCACGACGGTGCCGCCGAAATGCGGTTTGCCATCCATGACGGGGTCAGCGTGTTATGGTCGAACGACGGAAGTACGGATTCTAACCTGATCGATAATATCAGTGATGGGACTGATGAACCAACAGTGGCCGTATCGCTTACCGTCTCTAACGGCTTGTATTTTGTCAATCTCGGTGAATCGCCGATGCAGCCCATTCCTGCCAGCGTTTTCGCCACGGACGAGACCTATCTGCGAATCTGGTTCGACGATCTTTCGAGCGGCTCGGAACTCCTCGCACCCGATCAGCGCATAAACGCCGTGGCCTATGCGCTGATGGCGGCTGATGTCGCTCCCGGCGTTGTCGGCGTGGATAATCTTGATTCGACCAGTGTGGACGCACGGTATGTCAATCGTACGGGAGACACCTTGTCGGGCAACCTTGATCTGGGCGGCAACAACCTCGAAAATGTGAGCAACATCTCGTCGCCTATCGGCGGGGCCGACTTAACGATCTCCGCAAGCGGTGATGTGACGATCTTCTCGCCGGCTGAAATCAACCTCGACGCCGGTGTCGACACGGTAAATATCAACACCAATCTCAATATCAGTGATGATCTGGCGTTTACCAAAAACGGTACTGTTGCAATCGACCACACCGGGGCTTCGGGCGGGCTTGATATCCAAAGCATCAACGGCACGGTTACCATTGAGGGAATGGTTTTTGCTGAATCAGCGGGAGGTACTGCATTGACGGCACCCAATGGCGTAACGATCAGTGTTGTGGATACGGCTGCCGGTGACGGGGGTAGCCTGTCATTTTCGGCTGGGACAACAACTGAGAACTCAGATCTGGCGGCGGGTGGGGACATCGCTATTCAGGCAGGGGCCGGAGGCGGCCCAGGTGGTGACGTCGCGATCGGTGGTGGCGATTCGGCTGGTGCCGGCAGCGGAGCTGCCGGCGGTACAGTTACTATTTCCGGCGGCGGCTCCAGCGGAGCGGCCGGTTCCGGCGGTGATGTGGTCGTTAGCGGCGGTGATGCAGAAGGCGCCGGTGGCGACATCGTGATTGGTGGCGGCGATGGTCTGGGTGCTGGTAGCAGCAGTAACGGTGGGGATATCATTCTGTCGCCCGGTGCTGCCCTGGGGGGCGGGATGCCCGGAGCGGTGCAGATCAATGCCGATCACGTCGAGGTCGTCCAAACGTCGGTCCCCGTGTTCACTATCGACGTCGGCGGTGACGTGAGTGTATTGAGCACAACCGCCAGTACCGACAGCACAACGGGTGCACTTGTCGTCAGCGGCGGCGCCGGCATTGCCGGCGACCTGTTTGTCGGCGGCATGATCCATTTTTCGGGAGGGCTTTCACTGGATGGAGCGCTTGACGCGAACGGAAACAATATCACAAACGTTGTCACCATTTCCGGTACTGTCGATAATCCACTCTCCCTTCAGACGGGTGCCGGTCAACACGTGTTTGTCCAGTCGCAAGATGAAAGTGTGTTTATCATGGGAGGTGCCGATAGCGGCGATACAGTATTGCTCCAGGCCAATCAAATCGCTTTCGATGCGGTGGATTCCACAGACCCGATTATCTCAGCGAACGGCGAGCTTCATGTCACGCGGACCGATGCCTTTGACAGCCAGATCAACGATGTGCTCAAACTACAGCACTTCGCCAGCGACTTTTCCGGCGCCAGCGGCATTGGAACAGGCGTTTCCTTCTGGGCATCGAACCACATCGGGCAGGGCCTTAAGATTGCGCAGGTATCCGGATTGCTCACAGGCGATCTCGCCGGCGGCGAAGAGAGCGGCCACCTCGTGTTCGAAACCGGAAACAACGGCGGTACCAGCGAAGGCATGCGGCTCGACAATCAGGGCAATCTCGGCGTCGGGACGGCTGATCCGATCGCACGATTCAACACTGTTGGTTCGGCTTCCTTGATTACAATCGGAAATTTCTCCAGTACCGGCACTGCCGTCACCGGCGGCACGTCTCTCTTGAACGATGTGAATGTCGGCGATACCATCACGGCAGACGCTCAGACGCGGCTCGTAGTCAGCGTGAATTCCGACAATGACCTGACCGTTGACGAGGCCTTCTCCCCGGACCTGAGCAACGAACCGTTTCTTGCTGTCGGACAGCCGTCGCTCCGTATCGGGGACAGCAGTAATGAGCCGAAACTCGTCGTGAGTGGTGAGGGGAACAGTCATTTCGTTGGTATCCACACCGCCACGCCGCGTGCTGAACTTGACGTAAACGGCTCCATAATCGCATCCGGCAATCTCATTCTTGACGGTAATATCACAGGTGGAACAGGGATATTGACCGTTGCCGGCGCCGCCTTCACCGATACTACCGAAAGCACCAGCGATACGACTGGCGCCGTCACCGTTGCCGGCGGTGTCGGCATCGAGAAAAATCTCAATGTCGGCGGCTCAGGTACCATCGCCGGATCCCTCGGCATCGGTACGGCAGCGCCCGAGGAACTGCTTGACATTGTGTCGAATACCGATGCGGATATTCGGCTGTACACCGCTGAAGCTACCAATGACGACCTCTCGAGCCTACATTTCTATTTTTCCCGTGGCACCATCACGGTACCCACAGTCGTCAGCACCAACGATGTCGTCGGAAAACTCGACGGGTTGGGTTATGACGGATCTGATTTCCAGGAGGCTGCTGCAATCCGGTTTCTCGTCGACGACACGCCGTCACCAGGCGTTGTTCCGGGCCAAATTGCGTTCGACACAGCTGATTCCACCGGTACTCCCAATAGGCGTATGGTCATCAAGTCCGACGGCGCTGTAGGTATCGGAACAACCGGACCCAATTCGATTCTGCACGTGAAGACGTCGATTGACGAAGATCTGTTGCGGTTGGAATCGAATTTCGGTGATGCCTCACTGGTACTCGAATCGTCCACGGGCTCGAATTCAGCTCGTATTCGCGGTACCAACGGACCGACAAGTACCGAGCTGGCATTCGTGACCGATGGCGACGAGCGGGTACGTATTGATGATGACGGCAACGTAGGTATTGGTACCGACAATCCCGCTGCAACCCTACACCTCTGGGGGCCCGGCACAAATGGGGCCGGCGCCAAAATTCGACTGGGTGACTTCGGGTCGGATGAGAACCCCTATATCAAGGAGCATGAATCCGATCCGGGTACACCGGAAGATACGGATATTCTCGAACTCGGAGGTCAGCAGGGAATCCATTTCGTCACCGAGAACGAGGGACGACCGGATGTTGAAATCTTAGCCAACGGCCATCTCCATGTTAATGGGTCGTCTGAAAGTACCGACAGCACGACCGGCGCGTTTGTGGTGACTGGTGGCGCAGGTGTCGGCGGCAACGTTAGTGTTGGCGGAACCGTATCGGCATCGGCGTATACGGGCAATAGCCCGATAATCTTCGAGGCTCCAGCCGGCATGGAGGTCGTGCGGATCAGCGATAATGATGGTGAGGTCGGCATTGGTACCGCGGCGCCCGACGCCAGACTGCATGTCGTCGTCGATAACGCGGTCGAAAATGATTCCACGACGGTTTTGAAGCTCACACACTCAACTAACAGCGAGGTAAATGGGCAGTCGGATATGGGGGTTAAGATCAGTCTGGAATTGGAAAACGATTCCGGCGATACCTTCGAGGGTGGCGCAATTGACGTAGTTACTGACTCAGCGGCAGCCGGCGCCGAGACTACGGACATGATTTTTACCACACTGAATTCCGGTGTAGAGGTCGACGCACTGATCATCGGCGGCAATGGCAACCTCGATCTTGCCGGCGGGATCAATCTCCCGCAGTCGTTCGAAGCCGACAGCAACTTTGTTGGCACGTCGGGAAATTTTATCTCGTTCGGTCACGAGGGCGTCAGCGAAGACTTTCTGGGTTATAAGAATAACATCTTTTATTTTCAGGACAGCCCTACGGGCAGCGACAGCGACGGACCGGATGTTGTGATCGGCGGCCGCCTCGCCGTCGGTAGCGACGAGGTCGATCCGGAACTGACTCATGAGTTGACCGTGACATCGATGCTCGATACCGTCGATGAGGTTGGGATCCTCCTGGAGCATCCCGGTGGCGTAGTCGGTGAGTTAGTGGTGAGCGGTACGATCGAGGTCGATCCGAGATTCAATATCCGGACCTACGGCGCCGACTTGGTCGTCGACACGTCCATCCTTGAAGGCGTCACCGGCGGCAACGTCGGCATCGGCACCACTTCGCCATCCGGCTTTTTCCACGTCGACGCCGGCACGGCTACCAACGATACCGATGGTAGCGACATCATTCTCAAGGCCCAGGACGGCGGCAATGGCGTGAGCCCGCAAATCGGCGGCAATATCATCCTGAACACCGGCGAAGGCACCAACGACGCCCCGGATGGAAATGTCGGTATCAACACCTTGGGGCCACCCGGTCGGACACTGGAAATACATAGCGACTCGCCTGGTATTCGGTTGAACGATTACGGCAGCACCAAGTTCGATATCGAGTTCGATGACGGCCTGTTCAGCATCATTGATGCGACATTGGACGAGACCCATCTGGTAATCGAGCCGGTCACCGGCAATGTCGGCGTCGGCACGACTAACCCGGCGGCCAGGCATCATGTTGTCGTCGACGACTTCAACAACGCCGACACCAAGATTGTACAACGTCTGGCGCACATTTCATCGGTGTCCGGCGGTGACGACAATATTGGCGTTGGTTTGGCGTTCGATGTTATGGATTCAGCCATGGAAGTCGAGGAAGTGGCATCGATTTCAGGTGTGTTTTCGTCTGCCGGCGACACCTTCGAGGCTGGCGATCTCGAATTCCGCGTACGTCATGACTCCGTCGGCCTGGCTATCGGTATGCGCCTGCTCAGCAACAAGAATCTCGTTGTTGAGGGGCAGGTCGTCTCAGACGGTCTTGATGCCGGCAGCGGCAATATCACGACGACCGGCACACTCGACGCGGGCGCCGCCACGGTCACTAGTCTCGACGCCGGCAGCGGCACGATTCAGACCACCGGCAGCCTGGATGTGACTTCAGGCGACATTGGCGGTACGCTCGACGTCGGTGGTGACATTACGCTTGATGCCGCAGTTAATCAGAGTATCACGCATACCGGCAGCGGTAATCTCACAATCGAAAGCACCAGCGGTGCCGTGGAGATCGAAGGCGTAACGATTACGCAGCCTGCGACCGATACCCAGCTAACCGCAGACGATAATCTGGTGCTGAAAGGTGCCGACGGGAGTGGCGTGCCTGCCGGCGGCGTCACGGTTGCCGGCGGTGATTCCAGTGACAACGCCGGTGGCGGCGTTGATATCGTCGGCGGCACTGGGGCGACCGGCGGCGGCGGGGTCGGCGTTCGCGGCGGAGACGCGCATCCAGCAGCAACCGATGTCGCTGGCGGCGATGTACATATTCTCGGTGGTCAAAGTACCGGCACCGCCGAGGGCGGTGAAGTCGTCCTCAGTACCGCGCCGGCAGGCGCGGTATCCGGTACGAGTACCAACGGTTCAATCGAACGCGTTCGGATCACCTCCGACGGCGCCGTCGGTATCGGCACTGCCGCGCCGGTCGCGGTCTTGGACGTGACCGGAGGCGGCGATATCCACGTCGGATTCACCGTCGATTGCGTCGTCCCGGGACAGGCCACCATTATTGGTAATACCGATCTTAGCGCCATACGGCCTGGTGACATCCTCGTTCTTAACGCAGGTGATCGTTTCGTCATTACCGACGTCGACGACAATACAAACGTGATCCAATTCGTAGGGACTTGTATGGATTTCATGGCTGTTCCTCCTGTGATCCGCCGGAATGGCCTTGTGGTTCACGATGGTTTTGTCGGTGTCGGCACTGACAGCCCCAAAGGCCGCCTCAGTGTGCAGACCACAGGCAACGTACTCGGCCTGCTGCACACCGACGGCTCTGTAATAATGGGGACGTTCGTGGACTCCGGCCGCGGTGAATTTGGTACGGTATCTACACATGATCTCAGCTTTTTTACCAATGGGGCAACGTCCAACATGACCCTCAAAGTCTCAGGCAACGCCGGTATCGGCACGACCGATCCAGATACGAGGTTGCATGTGGTCGCCGCCGATACGGCGGACAGCATCGTCACCAACGTGTTGACCGTTTCCCATCATATCGACGCAGGTCCCGGCGCCAACAATATCGGTGCCGGCATTCTGTTCGAGCTGGACAACGGCGCCGACGTACCTGAGCACGCCGCCGAAATCGCCGGACTGTTCACAAATGTTACCGCTGGCTCAGAGGCCGGTAAGCTCATCTTCAAAACGCGTGATGGCGGGAGCGGCTTGATACCGCAGATGCAGCTCGATGAGTTCGGCGATCTGTTTGTGAATGGTCAGATCACGTCCAGCGGTCTGACCACGGGAAGCTCACCGATTACAACCACTGGGTCGCTCACTGCTGGTAGTGCTACCGTCGACAGTCTCGATGCGGGCAGCGGCACAATTGAGACGACCGGCATCCTGAATGCTGGAACGACTGATTTGGGCGTTACCACCGTGCTGAGTTTGGATGCGGGCAGTGGCACCATTCAGACAACCGGTATCCTGAATGCCGGAACCACGGACCTGGGCGCGACCATAGTTGACAGTCTTGATGCGGGCAGCGGCACAATTGAGACGACTGGCATCCTTAATGCCGGAACCACGGACCTGGGTACGACAACGGTGCTTAGTTTGGATGCCGGTAGCGGAGCGATCATGACGACTGGCAGTCTCGACGCCGGCACGACGACATTGGGTGGTACGTCCGTCACAGGCCTCGACATCAGCGGCTCCTTGATCGCAGGCGTCACGGGTACGGGAACGAACGGCCAGGTGCTCGCCAGTGCGGACAGCGGTACGGCAGTGGAATGGATCGATCGCGTACACGCCGATCTTGCAGGGTTGAGCGCAGATGACCATCCGCACTATTTTCTCGGTGATGGTACGGAGGCATTCGGCGGTAATCTCGACATGGGGTCAAACAACATCAATTCGGTTTTGGATATTGATATCGACGGTTTCATCGTCGACGGAAACGACGAGAATGGCAATGAAGGCGAGTTCCTGTCGCGCACGGCATCAGGAGTTGACTGGGTCGATGTTGACCATGGTAGTCTGGTTGGATTGCTCGACGATGATCACACTCAGTATCTCCTGGCTGACGGAACCCGTGCACTCTCTGGTGACATCAGTCTCGGTGGCAACGCGCTCAACAATGTTAGCAGTGTGGGCCGCTCGTCAGCCGGCAATCTGACTGTTAGTAGTGCATTGGGCGACGTCGAGCTTGAAGGTCTGACAATCTCACAGGGAACAGGGGAGATAACGATCAACCCGGCTGCGGACGGCGACTGGATTAATCTTGGCGGTGCTGATTCGACAACGGCCGACGGTGGCATAGTCAGTATTTTTGGTGGCACTGCATCAGGCGGCGGTACCAATGGCGGCAGTGTTTTTATCGATGGCGGCGAAGGTCTTCGTGGCGGTGATGTCACGGTTGTCGGCGGTACCGGCACGGCCAGCGACGGTGGCGATGTGCTTGTCGGCGGCGGCGACGGTTCAGGCGACAACATCAACGGCGGCGGGCTCAATCTTAACGGTGGTCTTGGGACTGGTCCGGGTGGCTTCAGTGGCGACGTCGTTATTCAAACCGGATCTTTTCTTGGTACCTTGGCGTCGGACCCGCATCAACTGGACATACGTCTAACTGTCAGCAGCGACACCGGTGATGTGCGCATCCACAGCACGAGCGCGAGCGGCAGCAGCGCAAGCGGCGCTCTGGTCGTTGAGGGCGGCGCCGGAATCAATGGCGATGTCCACGTTAGCGGCTCGGTCACAGCCGTCGGCGTCGATGCCGGCAACGGTGATATTACAACGACCGGCAGAATGACAAGCGAGGATGCGACAGTCACGACGCTTGACGTCGTTACCGTTCAGGCGTCTGGTAACATCACCGGTGTCGACGGCAGTTTTAGCGGCGTGCTGGATGTCAGCGGCGGGATCGCCGATGTCGGTGATCCGGGAGCCGACATCACTCTCACTGCGCAGGAGGCCGGCTCCAGTTCTAACTCGGACGGCGGCGATATCCTGTTGAATCCGGGCAGCGGCGACGGCGCAGGTTCCAGCGGCAATGTCGGTATTGGTACGCCAGCGCCGGAAGCCAGATTGCATGTGGTCGCCACGGATTTGGAGGACAGCCTCGTCACCGACATCCTGACACTCTCCCACGAGATTGACGGCGGGCTGGACGGCCATGACAACATCGGCACGGGACTGCTGTTCCAGGCTTCAGCCCAGGCCGCGGACATGGAGAATATCGCGAGAATTTCAGGTGTGCTCATTGATGCAAATGATCTCGCCGAAAAGGGTGATTTGGTGTTTGAGACGCGTGACTTCGGCGGCGGTTTGGTCGAGCGCGCCCGGATCAAGCACAGCGGGGATGTCGGATTCGGTACGTCCGATCCCGATACTACGCTCGGGTTCTCCGACAATGTAGTGCACATCGCCGGTGGTACCGCCGGAGCCGCCCCGGGCATCGTGATTGAAAACAACGACGGCGGCCCGACCAACGCCAAGTATTTCATCCATGCACATGTCGACGGGTCGTTCGCGATTCTCAACGACAATCCCTCGGCCGGAGCCGGCGGCACAGAACCATTTTTCATAGACGATGACGGCAACGTAGGCATTGGCACCACGGGGCCGTCGGGACCGTTGGATGTGTTCGGGGGTACGTCAAGTTCCGGCGCCGGTGCGCCGATCACGCTGCAGGCTCAGAATGCACAGGCTGCATCGAACGCCAATGGCGGCGATATCATTTTGACGCCTGGCTTGGGCGACGGCGGTGGAAATAGCGGTAAGGTGCGCGTCACGGGGTTTGCGCCGCACATTTTTCTCGATGACAACGAGACCGATGCCAATATTTTTCTTAATGGCGGCAAATTACGGCTGAAACCTGATGCCACCGAGCTAATTGTTGCCGACCTCGATTCCGGGTTGGTGGGCATCGGTAACAACATTACGCCGCTGGCAACCCTCCATGTGACCGGCGATGTCAAGGTGACCCAGGATATCACGATCGATCAGGAAGACGACTACACGGCGCCGACTGTGGATCTCTTATCTCTGGTGCGCAGAAACAGTGCCGGCGCCGGTGTCGTCAACCAGGGTGTTGGGATCAACTTTAATCTCGAAGATCAGACCGGCGGTGTACAGGAAGCGGGTTCTATCGAATTCAATTTTACTGATGTTTCTGACGTCACACCGACCAGCGAGATGATCATCACAACAAAATTTGGCGGCAGCGACGTCACCGCAGTTGTGATTGATGGCGACGGCACATTCAATGTGCAGCAGAATCTAAGTGTATCGGGACTGGTCGACAGCAATCTCGATATGAATGGCAACACGATCTCGAATGTTGGCACGCTCGCCGGACGGACCGGAGGATTTAACCTCGACTTGTCCGCGCCCGGACTTCATGTGCGAATTGCCAGCGATACGAACGCATTGGATATGAATGGGAAGCAGGTTATCAACGCAACCTCAATCGGTGCTGCTACCGGAAACGATTTGACACTCACATCGCCGGCGAGCCAGGACATCGTCTTAAATTCGTCTCGCGATATCAATCTTAATACGGTTGTTCCAGGCACGATCAATCTGAACGAGGATACCAATGTAACCGGATTGCTTCAGGTGACGGAGGACGATGCCGTAACCGGCGCAACAACGAATGTGCTGAGTCTCGTGCATTCAGTCGGCGGCGGAGGCGGTGCCGATGATATCGGTGCCGGCCTCATGTTTCGGGCGGAAGACAGCGGCGGCACAGTCGAAGACGCGGCGCAGATTGTCGGCTCTCTCAGTACCGCTACTAACGGCATGGAGTCCGGGCAAATCGACTTTCTTACTCGTATCGGCGCCGGAGCGTTGACTGAGCGTGTCACGATTACGGCAGATGGAAAGCTTGGCGTCGGGACATCCGGTCCCGGGGCGGAGCTGGATGTGTTGACTACGGAAATCAACACGCGTGGGATCATTTCAACGCAGGTCAGCAACGGGTTTGAAGGCGGTGCGTTTACCGGCAGAAAAGCACAAGGCACTGTGGGTGATCTGGACCCTGTCGGCGCCGGCGAGCAAATCGCGATTTTCCAGGCAGAAGGCTACGACGGCGATTCATTCGAAGTTGGAGCACGTATCACAATGGGCGCTTCGGAAAATTGGGACAACTCAGGTCGAGGGGCGGACATACAGTTCCGAACGACGGACGTCGATACAACGAGTCTTGTGGAACGCATGCGTATCACTGAAGACGGCGATGTGGGAATCGGTACGAACTCGCCCCAATCAACTTTTCCATCAGATGTGATTCTTCATGTAAAAGGCGGCGTCGCCAGTGCTCCACCGGGAATCGTAATCGAGAACGACGAAGGCGGCTCAACCAACGGAAAGTACTTCATCAACGCCGGCCTGAACGGTTCTCTGGAAATTTTGAATGAGTCTCGTGCTTTTGATGCGATGTTTTTTGATACGGATGGTCGTGTCGCCTTCGGCACTACCGCCACGAGCGCCAAAATCACGTCGGTCGGCGGCGTTTTGCTCAGTGGGACGGCTTCAATCAACTCGGGCGAAACGACTGTGAACGGCACGGGAACGTCATTCGACACCGAGGTGTTTTCCGGAGATACAATCGTAATCGGGACCGATACGTTTACGGTCGTAACCGTATCAGATGAGGATACGCTGACAGTTACGCCAGCGGCGACGGTGGCGGCATCCGGTTCGATTTCAAAAGAATTCGCCTTGCTCGATATTTTTACTTCGGATTTTAGCTCAGCTCTTCATATCGACCGATTCGGCAATGTGGGCGTCGGCACATCGTCGCCCACACACACACTTGATGTCGATGGCACGGTTCGGTTTCGGCCGGTCCTGATCACGATTGATGACGATGCTGATAATAGTGTGACACAAACCGTTCAAGTCATCGCGACCGCTGCCGTCATAAAAGTAAAGAATGACGATAACTTCAATGAGGTTATCGTTGATGTCCTCGAAACTGGTGCCGAAGACGGGCAGATCCTGCGAATCGTGGTACTTCCAGGCGGAGGCAGCCCCGGGCCCGCGCCTCTTGTGATCGTTCAGGATACCGACGGGCGCGTCGACCTGGCGAACGATGGTGACGCGTTTCTTGATGAATTCAATGTCATTACATTAATGTTCATCGATGACGAGGCGGGTGAACCCAGGTGGATCGAAGTATCGCGTGCTTCCTCACCCCAGTAGGCGTTGCGTCGGGTCGTTATTCGATTTGAACCGGGAGGAGAGATCGAGACGGGGTTTTGCGTGATTCTTTTTGAGATTCTCGGTTAGTAAGGAATAGGCTGCATGCATTTTTTTCGGGGTGTATGTACCAAAGGAAGTCTGTATTGCAGGTTTTGCGGGGGTTGGAGTTCACACTTCAGTGTGGGTTTCACGCACTATATCGTAACGGCGAGGTGCGGCACATCCCGCAGCACACTGAAGTACGAACTCCAACAGGCACACGAATACGGAGGTGGCGGTCGGTCGGGGTAATTTGCAAGTGAATGGCATCGGGCTGACCTGCCTACTTAGAAGGGTATGTCGCATCGACAGCCTGTCGGTCAATATGGCGCTCACGCAGTGAATTTTATCGGTAAAAAGGCATTAATCAGGTCGAAAAATATCGCCGGTCGGAGTCAGGCCTGAGCTGACATCGACCGGCGGAATCAATATTATGAGTAGATCGTGAAGAAATCCCAACACATTCTAAGTCGCGTTCTGATAGCATGGACCATCATCGCGGCGCTGTCCATCCAGGCTGACGTTCGCACCGGCGAACCCTACGGCAGTGTGTCCGAGTCGCAGGGTTCCGGCGGCGTCAACGCCACCAGCGGCAATTACGCGACGCAGACGTCAATGGGCGGTCTCGGCGGCATCTCCGGCTCGGCGACGTACACCGGCCGATCCGGTTTTATGGCGCAGCAGCAGACGTTCGATGTGACCAACACCAATGACAGTGGAATCGGTTCGCTGCGTCAGGCAATCATCAACGCCAATAACACCGCCGGCGCCGACACCATCGCGTTCAACATCCCCGGCGCCGGACCGCATACGATCGTCTTGTCGTCGCTGCTGCCGTCGATTACCGAGGAATTGGTAATCGACGGGTATTCGCAGGCCGGAGCCGTACAGAATGCGGCCGCCGTAGGATTTGACGGTGTCCTCAAGATCGAAATCAATGGAAACGGCCTGACCGGCGACGGCCTGACTGCCGATGCTGTGAATTGCACCATCAGCGGTCTGGTCATCAACCGTTTCGACGGCGACGGCATCGTCTTCAACGCCGGTGGCGGTACTGTGTCCGGTTGTTTCATCGGTACCGACGTAACGGGTGAAGCCGATCAGGGCAATTCCGACAACGGCGTTTCGGTTGTCAACGTGGTCGGTACAATGATTGGCGGCTTATCCGCCGCAGCGCGTAATGTGATTTCTGGAAACAACGGAAACGGTGTCGAAATTGCAGGTGCCTCCGCCATTGGCACGGCGGTCAAAAACAACCTGATTGGCACGGATAAAGACGGCAACACGGCTTTGGGCAACGGCGTTGCGGCGACGTCCGGCTACGGTGTGCTGATCGTCGATGGAGCAAGCAATACCATTGGTGGCAATGGTGTCCGCGAGCCCAACACGATATCCGGTAATTTCCTCGATGGCATCCGAATCTCGGGCAACGCTGCGAATCTGAACGTTGTCCAAAGTAATTTTATCGGGACCGATTCAACCGGCACGTCCGATCTTGGAAATGCGGGCAACGGCGTTGTGATTTTCGAAGCTGTGAACACGTTGCTTGGCGGTGCCACTGTTATGGTGGAGTCCAACGAAGGAAACCTGATATCCGGTAATGAAGGCGTTGGTGTACTCGTGACCGGATCCGGAGCTACCAGTAACTTTATCGGCGCGAACTTGATCGGCATCAGCTCTGGCGGCGAAGGTACGATCGGCAATACCGGTGCCGGCGTACGGCTGGAAAATGTCGATGGCAATACGGTGCATAGTAACAACATCGGCGGCAATGCCGTTGGCATTGAAGTCCTGGACAGCCAGGGTGCAGGTAACACGATTACGGGGAATTATGTCGGCGTGCAGATTATCGATCCGACCGGCGATCTCGGTAATCTTGGCCAGGGTATTCTAATTCACAATGCATCGAACACCGCGGTTGGCGGTCCGCAGAATGAGATTGACAACACGAATTTAATCGGCCACAACGGTGGTCCCGGTATTGAGATCCTGGCTGACGCGGGCATGACGGCTTCCGGGAATGTCATTAAGGGTAATCTGATCGGGGGGACCTTCGATTTCAAGGAGGAAACACTGCCGCTTATCGATTTCGGGAACGGCGACAGTGGTGTGTTCATCGACGACGCTGCAAACAACCAGATCGGCGGGAGCGACGAGTTTAGCGGAAACTTCATCGCGGCCAACGGTATTGACGGTGTGGAGGTCGCTGGAGCCGATGCGACCGGCAACGCGATCAAAGGAAACTGGATTGTCCAGAATTCCGATAACGGTGTGTTTTTCGGCAATGATGCATCGAATAATTCCGTGGGCGGCAGCGGCGCGTTTGATTTCAACAGAATCTTCAGTAACGTGACAGAGGGCGTCGAAATCGAAAGCGGTGTTGGCAATCGGATCGAACGAAACAGCATGGGTGACAATGGTGGATCGGGCATCGATCTCATACCCTCAGGTATTACCTTGAACGACACGGGAGATGCCGATTCCGGTGCCAACAATCTCCAGAATTATCCCGAACTGGTCACGGCCGTTATCGATGTATTTGGTGATTTCCTGCTGCGATATCGTGTCGACTCCGATCCGGCAAACGCCGCATACGATCTGACAGTTGAAACATTCAAGGCCGATTCAGTCGGGAGCGGACAAGGCCAGACTTTCATCACTACCGACACATACACGTCTCCCGATCACGCCGCTGGCGTAAGGGTCGTGAACTTGGGAAACGCAGCCTCGCTATCTGCGAATGACGGCAATTCAATTGTTTCGACAGCCACCGACGCGGACGGCAATACGTCCGAATTTTCTGCGGTTATCACACTGATTGATGACGACATCGCACCCGATTTCGTCGCCTGCGCGGCGCCCGTTACAGTCGCAGCGGATGCAAGCTGCATGCAGATGCTTCCGGATTTGACGGATGCCGTTACTGTGACCGATAATGCTGACTCGGCGCCGTTGATCGTTGTGGAGCAAATCCCTGTCGCAGGGACCACGGTTGGGATCGGTGATCGCACCATTACGCTAACAGCAGAAGATCTCGCAGGGAACACTTCGTCTTGTACCGCCGTTGTCACCGTAGCCGACCAGACGGAGCCGGTAATCACGATGTGTGACGCAGACATGAGCGTGGCTGCTGACGGCAGTTGCACAGCCGAAGTCCCCAATCTCACATCGCTGGTCATGGCAGTCGATAACTGCGATACCACATTGACCATATCCCAAAGCCCGGCCTCGCGGTTCGTCATCGGTCTTGACGGAATCACGATTATTCTGAAAGCAACGGACGATGCTGGAAACACGGACACGTGTACTGCCGTGATCACCGTGATCGACACCGTTGAACCTGCGATCACGTTCTGCGCTGTGTCGACTACGGTTGCGTCGGACGCGAACTGTCAGGGGATGATTCCGGCGCTTGCGCATCTGGTAACAGCGGATGACAACTGCGATACGGACGTTGTGATCTCGCAGAGCCCATCGCTGGGTACGACGTTCGACTTTCCGGACACTGTTGTGGTGTTCACTGCAACGGACAATTTCGGCAACACAACGACGTGCGACGCGGTTGTGACGGTAATCGACACCGTTGAACCTGCGATCACGTTCTGCGCTGTGTCGACGACG
>JAJFLQ010000121.1 GCA_021772615.1 Verrucomicrobiota bacterium
CGCCCATTTTTTCAACATGCCGCGTCCGGGGTGTAGGCGACCGCTTTACAGTTCGCGCAGATTTTGAGGTTTCCCGGCCGAGTAACTGTAAAGCGGTCGCCCTACACCCCGAAACCAGCGTCGCTTGCAGCTACACGTCAATAGTCTGTACGCCAAACGCTGGTGGAAGCGGCAGCGTGTAGCCACGTCTCTGTGAGACGTGTCGTACGTTACGTTGCTTCGCGTTGCGTGGCACAGCTCACAGAGCCGTGGCTACATCAATCCGTAACGACATTGAACGCGCGCAGAGACGCAAAGCCGCAAAGAAAAAAAGAAAGCATAATCCCCCGGCAAACGTTAACCAGAGTTGGACAGAACTGTAGAGTTGAACGTCCTTTATCAACACGCCGCGTCCCTGCTAAACGGTGCAAGGATGATGGCATTCAACTTTACAGACGGTTGAGCGTACGCTATCGAGTAACGGTCTTCAGGCCGCGCCAAGCTGCTTCCGGCTTCCCATATCTTTGCTATTCACCGACATCTCGAAGATGCCAGGGCTTCGGCGTGACAAACTGCGTGGTGTGGCGCGCAGTTTGCAATTGGTGCCACTATCGCGTTGTCTGATGCCTTGTTCGTTGATCGATGTTCGCCGCTATGTGGTCGGTGGTGGCGGTTTCGTCGATCATTCGCGTCAAGCCGGCTGAGACGTCGATACAGAGGAAGTCCGGGATTCTTCCCGGATAACGTTGGAAGCGCCGGAGGTTTTCCGGGGGAATGGAATGGATATGGGGTTAGTGTTTTGCCGGCAGCTTTTCGCTTAATTCATGTACGGCGCTGAGGAAGTCGGCGATGTCGAACGGCTTCTGGAAGCATTTATCGGCGCCTTTGATACTGGCAAATTCCAATGACGTCGAGGCGTTTAGCAAAGATCCCCCGGACATGGCAATTATCCGGACATTCGGGTGATTCTTGCGTATCTCATCAATAATGCTGTAACCGCTGCCTTCGGGCATGAAGATGTCGGTAATAACCAGATCAAAGCGCTCGACCCGCAACAGAGCGATCGCACGTGTAGCAGCGGATGTCAGTCTGACGTCAAGGCCTTCTGCAACCAACATTTTCCCCAGCATCAGGCGGAGTTGGCTATTGTCTTCGATGATCAATATTCGTGTCATTTTTCCCACATTCCGAATGTATTATAGTCTATCGGCATCTTATAGTGCATCTTTACAACGTGCAGACAACCAGCATTGTCGCTGCGGTAAAGATTCGTGCCGCGGCACCCCATTTTTGCGCCATTCAGGTTATTTGGAACTGGAAGGCTGAACCACATTCGCCCGTCGCGTGATCGTGTTTCGAGTACGAAATCCAAAACACCATTCTCTGCCATGATCCATCAGGTACTATTTGGTAAACACGCAGTTTCCGCACCCGCAGTGGTCGGCACCGTCTCGACCGCTCGCACACTGTCGCAGATCGCCACAGATTCCGCAGGATGCGATATCGTTGAGGTGCGTTACGATACTGTTGGCGGCGACGTCAAGGGGGTTCTGGATGCATGCCGACGGCTGACAGCGGCCGATGTACCGGTGGTCTTTACGTTGCGACTGGCATCTGAAGGGGGAAACTGGACGGCCGCAGACAGCGCCCGTCGCGAGATCCTGCTGCAGGCACTGCCCTTCGTGACAGCCGTGGATATCGAACTGCAATCGGTGCTGCTGCCGGCCATTTGCGAGCCTATCCGGTCTGCGCAATGCGGTTTGATCCTGTCATATCATAATTTTACGCAGACCCCGAATCTGGAAACGCTGACCGAGATTGTTGATCGGGCCGCCGCGTTTACGCCGTCGATTGTAAAAATTGCGACGATGCCTGACAGCAGCAGGGACCTCGGGGTCTTGATGGAATTGCTTGACCGGAATGCTGACACGGCTATGAGTGTGATGGCTATGGGGCCGCTCGGAACGGGTTCCCGCATTTTCTTCCCGGTTATGGGATCGTGTCTCACCTATGGATTTATGGACAGTGTCAGCGCGCCGGGACAGCTGGAGAGCAGGGTGCTGGTAGAGCGGTTGAAGGAGATTCATCCCGGTTATGCTACCAGACACGATTGATTTGTCAGTGCGAATTGGCTATAATGGTGCTTTGACCTGATTCTCAGAGTTCAGATTCGCCGTTACGTCGATCGTATTGTTCACGGTACGTGCGTAATTCGTACAACCTATACAAGATTGGAAAAATCCGATATGGAGAACGTATTGAGCACCCGACGCAGCCCACGCCGAAACACCGTTATTAGCAACGTACCGCTTCTCCTTGCTGTTCTGGTCTGGCTGTTTAGCTGTGGCTGCGGGAAAAAGCAGACCACAATGAAGGAATCGCGATGGCCGGACGGAACGTTACAGGAACAGTGGTATGAGGATACGTCGGGGGTAAAGCACGGCAAGGCCGAGACGTATCATAAGAATGGCCAGATGTCCACCCAGGCGGAGTTCAAGAACGGCTACCTGCACGGTCCCTTCAAGATGTGGGACAAAGAAGGCAATGTGCTCTGCGACGGCACGTACAAGAATGGCGAGCCTTGGTCCGGCACGCACGTTGGCGTTGACGAGGTCAACCAGGCCGTGGTTTTTCACAAATACGAGGACGGAAAACGGGTGCCGTAACGCAACGTTACGATCCCCGAAGTCCGACAGGCTGCTCTAGTGTCCTGTCTCTTAATTTATTCACCCCATTTGCGAGAAGACCGGACACTAGCGCTCGTGGTCGAGCATTTTTCCGCCGATTATCGATGCGCCGCCGTCGACGTAAAGGATCTGACCCGTTATCTTTTTCGAGTACGGCCCAATAAGAAACGCGACGGCGTCGGCGACTGCCTGTTTGTCGGCCATTACGTCCCATGGAATCGGGCTGTTGTCGGCCCAGGTCTGTCCGAGTTCCTTGAAACCCGGAATGTTCGTTGCTGCCTTGGTCGAAAGAGGCCCTGCAGAAACGGCGTTTACACGTATTAGATCCCTGCCGTGACGGCGCGCCAGACCGCATACTACCGCCTCCATCGCTGCCTTGTTGACGCCCATCCAGTTGTAGAACGGGAAGGTGTGCTTTGTGTCGAATGTCATCGCCACGATGCTGCCGCCAGCCGTCATTTTTGGATACGCGTGACGTGCGACGGTTGCCAACGAGACGCAGCTTATGTGAAACCCCACCTTCAAGTCATCGACCGCGTCGGTGTGAAACTCTTCGCCCAGCCCGGTCTTTGGGTTTACGTATGCGATTGAGTGGACAATGCCGGCGACGTCATCGAGGTCGGCGAAGAGGTTGCGAACCTCGTCTTCCACCGTGATGTCGCAAAATCGAATATCGAGGGACGCTTTTTCTTCGTCGGTCAACTTCTTGCTGCGGTCGAGAAACAGGCGTTTCATACGGGCATCCTGCGCCGTAAAGATCACCTTGCCGCCGAAGCGTTCGATTGTCTTGCCAACCGCGTACGCGATTGAGTCCGGGTCCAACAGCCCCATGACGATGTATGTCTTGTTCTTGTCAATCATAATGTTTAATCCGATTTCCTATGTAGTTGTCATTCCCCGACCGAACGATAATATGCTTTCTCCGAAATTTCCGCCCAACCGTCTACCTGCTTACGGAATCGGTCAAACGATTGGTATACCTTCTTGCTCAACGCGTCCGATGCCGTGAGGTCAGAAATCACGTCCTTGGCGTATTTTCTGAATGTGTCGAGTACGTCCTTGGGGAACGCCACAACCTTCACGCCGTGTTCATCGATCAACGTATTCAAATATTGGTAGTTTTTCGATTCCAGTTCCGACAGCAAACTCAGGTTCGATCGGTATGCGGCCGCACGCACTATTTCCTGAAGATCCAACGGCAATTGCTCGAACGCCCGTTTGTTCACAAACATTTCGAGCACCGTACCCGGCTCGTGCCAGCCCGGATAGTAGTAATACTTCGCGATCTTATGAAATCCCATCAAAAAATCATGGTATGGTCCCACCCATTCCGTGGCATCGATCACCCCGCGTTCCAGATTGGTGTAAATCTCGCCGCCTGCGGATAGCACCGCCGATCCACCGGCCTGGGCGATCACTTTCCCGCCGAGCCCGGGAATGCGCATTTTGAGGCCTTTGATGTCGTTTATCGACCGGATTTCCTTGTTGAACCAGCCGCCCATCTGTACACCGGAGTTGCCGATGGGAAACGGTACAAGGTCGAAAGCTGCGTAAACTTCCTGCCACAGCTGCATACCGCCGCCGGCGTAGAGCCAGGCATTCATTTGCTGTGCGTTCATGCCGAAGGGCACCGCTGCGAAAAATTGCGCTGCCGGCGCCTTTCCGGCCCAATAATAGGATGCGCCGTGGCCCATCTCTGCAGTCCCCTGGCTGACGGCCTCGAAAGCCTGGAGCGCCGGTACCAGCTCGCCGCCACCGTACACCTGGATTTCAAGGCGCCCTGCGGACATGTCTTTGATCCACTTGGCGAGATTGTCCGCGCCTTCACCCATCACCGGGAAGTGTGGCGGCCATGTCGTCACCATTTTCCAGCGATAGGTCTTGCCGGTGTGTACGGCAGGTCCATTGCCTTGTGACGGACGCGGGGCGCAACCGCCGGCTGCGATGCTGCCGCCGACTACAGCCGCCGGCAGCGCGGTCTGTGTGAGAAAGTCTCGTCTGGAACAGGTTTTCATTGGTGACGTACCGAGCCGCTTGGCCCTGTGGTGAGATTGTTATTTGTGATGGCGACAGTAGATTCTAGCTTTTCGGACGCAAAAAACAAACACCGGCGGGAAATATACAAGATATGCGTTACACAAGTACTCGCGGGGGCATTGATCCCATCGGTTTTTCCGACGCGGTCATGATGGGGCTGGCAACCGACGGCGGCCTTGTTCTGCCGGAAGACATTCCCGATGTACGAGATCGACTCGGCCATTGGTCGACACTGTCCTACGCTGATCTGGCCGTGGAAGTGATGCGTATGTTTATCGGTGATGACATACACGCAGACGAGCTGGGCATGCTGGTCGAACGCAGCTACCGTGTCTTCTCACATCGTGACGTTGCTCCGATCGTTTCTGTCGGCGATGTCTATGTGATGGAATTGTTTCATGGGCCGACACTCGCGTTCAAAGACTTCGCCCTTCAATTCCTGGGCAACCTGTTCGAGCTTATTCTGAAGCGGCGGGGTGGTCAGCTCAATATTCTCGGCGCCACCAGCGGCGACACCGGTAGCGCTGCAATAGCCGGCGTTCGCGGGCGGGACAATATCGAGATTTTTATCTTGCATCCGCATGGGCGTGTCAGTCCGGTACAGGAACGGCAGATGACCACGGTGCTCGATGCCAATGTACACAACATTGCGATCGAGGGCAGCTTCGACGACGGGCAGCGGATCATTAAGGCGTTGTTCAACGATCTCGAGTTAAAACGCAGATTGTCGCTTGGCGCCGTGAATTCCGTAAACTGGGCGCGCGTGCTTGCGCAAATTGTGTACTATTTCTACGGCGCATTTCGGGTATGTGACCGCAGCGGCGCCGAGCGTGTGCGTATCTGTGTGCCAACCGGGAATTTCGGTAATATTTTCGCGGGGTTCCTGGCGCGAAGGATGGGTGCGCCAATAGCGGAGCTGGTGCTGGCAACGAATGAGAACAACATACTCTCGACGTTCTTTCTCCACGGGGAATACCGTCGTCGCGATGTGTGTAAGACATACAGTCCATCGATGGATATTCAGGTGGCGAGCAACTTTGAACGCTATCTCTACTATCATTTCGCTAAAGACGCAGAACGCTTGCGCGAGTGTATGGCCGAGTTTGCCGCCACAGGCCGCATCACCGTGCCGCGAAACGCCGACGGCGTGATCGATCCGGCCATACAGGCTGGCAGCGCCGACAATACCGAGACCCTAGCGACAATAAAACACTGCTATGAGACCGACGGCTATCTTGCAGATCCGCACACTGCTGTTGGCATAAGTGTGGCGCGCAGAAATCTCTGCAGCAGCATCCCGGTGCTTTGTCTGGCGACTGCTCACTCCGCTAAATTCGAGGACGCGATCGAAGCTGCATTGGGACGTAAAGCGGCACACCACGCCGATATCGAAAAGCTGGCGGATCTGCCGACACAGGTCGTTGTGTTGCCCGCGGATGAAACGGCGATTCGGGAATTTATGGAGCGGCGCCTCGCGGACGGGCAGGGCAGGGTGTAGTGAGACGCAGGAAGCAGGGAGCAGGAAGAGTAATTTGGGGCCGGTGATCGCCTCTATGTGTGGCGTCGATGACATGTCGTTGAAAGTTGGATTCGTGACACAATATGCGATGCGAACGTCGGTGGGTTTCACGCTACGGCGAGCAACACGCATGATCGAGCGCAAGCACGTTGAGGCGCGAACGCCATCGGCCTGGTGCCGCTCGTAATCCCGCTAAGCCGAATTGTGCCGTTAAGCCTCCATGAAACTCACACCTGAAGTTGTGGCAGCGCCAACGAGGATCGCGTTTCATTTCGTGCGGGGAATCCATGCACGGACGGGAATGTCTATGCTACCGGCGGTCCCAGTGTACCGCATTCGGCACGTCAGTTGGTGAACAGGTGCTTCACCTTATCCATGAACGTCGTGAGCTTGGGATGGGCCTTTTTGTCGAGACTATCGCCGAATTCTTTGAGCTTTTCTTTCTGCTCGCTGCTGAGATTTTTCGGCACCTCGATGATAATCCGGACGTGTTGGTCGCCGCGACCATGTCCGCGTAGTGACGGAACCCCTTTTCCGCGTAAACGAAATACCGTTCCATTCTGGGTGCCCGCCGGAATTTTCACCTGAGCGGCGCCTGAAATGGTCGGCACTTTTACCGCGCCGCCAAGCGTTGCGGTCGGAAAATCGATCGGAACCTCGAGTAATATATCCTCACCTTCGCGTACGAAAAAATCGTGATCGGTGACGTGGAGAACCACGTATAAATCTCCCGCGGCACCGCCGCGTGTGCCCGGCTCGCCCTCGCCGGCGACCCGCAGGCGGGAGCCTGTATCGACGCCGGCTGGGATGTGAATCTGAATCTTTTTCTGACGTTTGATCCGGCCGGACCCCGCACATTTACTACAGGGCTTGTCGATCATCTCCCCGGACCCGTTACAGCGGTGACACGGCTGGCGCACACTGAAAAAACCCTGTGTCATCGTCACTTGACCCGCGCCGTTACACGTCGTACATCGTCGTTTCGATGTGCCGGGTTCCATTCCCTCGCCGCGGCAGCGGTCGCAGCCTTCAGCCTTGTGGACGTCAATTTGTTTATCTGCGCCGTAGACTGCCTCCTCAAACGCGATTCGCAATTCGTAGCCCAGATCTGCGCCGGCGCGCGGTCCGCTACGGCTCTGGCGCCGGGTGCCGCCGAAGAATTCCTCAAAAATACTGCTGCCGCCACCACCACCACCGCCCCCAAAAACCTGACTGAAGATATCAAAGGGATCTACGCCCCCTCCGCTGCCGCTCCGACCGCGTCGGACATAGGCGTCGTGGCCCACCTGGTCGTACGTTGACCGTTTTGATGCATCACTGAGCACTTCGTAGGCTTCGGATATTTCTTTAAACTTCTCCTCAGCTTCCTTGTTGTCCGGATTCTTGTCGGGATGATATTTTACAGCTTGCTTGCGGTAGGCTTTCTTCATTGCCTCCGCAGATGCCGCACGATCAACTCCGAGGAGTTCGTAGTAGTCTTTTGCCATAAAGGTTCTGTATTATGGTTTGCGTGGGAGTTCGTTTTGCTCGTCGGTCGACTCGCCGCCCGCGGGTGGTCCGCTGCTCACGACGACGCCGGCCGGTCGCAGCAGGCGTTCGCCAAAGCGGTAGCCTGCCTTCCATTCGCGAATAATGTGTCCCTCGGGAATGGTCGTTGACGGTTCTGTCGATATTGCTTCATGGGCGTTGTGATCGAATGCCAGATCATTCGTCGCGATGCGCTCGAGCCCCAGATTGTTGAATCTGCGATCAAATTCCGTCAGGATCAGATTCATTCCCTGCTTGAGGGTCCCAAGATCGTCCGAACTATTCGCTGCGGACATTGCCATCTGGAATTGATCCATGATCGGCAAAATCTCCTCGATGGTACCCATCTTTGCGAGCTTTCGGGCGTCGGCGATGTCGCGCTGGCTTCTTTTGCGAAAATTGTCGAATTCGGCACGAAGTCGAAGCAACTTGTCGTTGCTTTCGCGCAGCTGTTCTTGGTTATCTGTCGTGCCGGCTTTCGGCGGTGATTTCTTCATATCCTCTGTCGCCTGGCTTGCTTCGGGCTCGACCGTGTCTACTTCCGAACCGTTCGTGGCGGCATGCGCCGTTGTGGTATGGTCATCGTGACCACGCTGTTCATTGGTTGTCATCGCGCTGTGCCTCCGCATTGGATTGATGGATTGTTCCCCGATTCGCCATTGCATGGCCGTTCCAGACCCCTTGACGCAAAATGCGGAACAGCAAATCTATGGCGACATTGATTCTTCGTCAAACGTAAGTCCCGACGAATCCGCGGATATTTGTACTTGCGTTCGATTCCGTGTGTATCATTCGAACCAGGACGGGACAGTGAACATTGACACGTCTACGGGAAGAAAGTTCCGCGTTGAGGGCGGTCCGCATTCTGCGAGACCATTTGCGTGTTCGGCGGGTATGTTCCTGTCGGCAATGTTGCGACCCGAAGATGCCGGTGGTATCGGCACCGGTGTCGATCGGAGCCATTTGCGGATTAAGGGTGACGGCTATGTGCCGCTATAACATTTGTACCATACAACCGACGGGGTACGCTCATTCCCGATGCTTTCTGGAACTTGCCGTCTTGCTTCACGCTTCGTTGCGGACGATGGGCTATCCAGTGGAGATGACGAAGAATCGTCTCGACCCTGCCGCAACCAATATCATCCTCGGCTACCATCTCATCCCATCGAATGTTGCGCTCCGAGGCTACCGTTATGTGATTTATCAGCTGGAACAGCTAAGTCGTGACGAAGGGTGGTTCAATGCGACGCTGCGTGACAGGCTGGCCGGCGCGCATGCGGTTTGGGATTTTTCGCAGGAGAATGTTCGCTTTCTCGATGCACTCGGAATAAAGGCGACGTTGCTGCCGGTAGGCTATCACGCTGCTCTTGAAACCATCGAACCCGACGGCGTGCCGGACATTGATATCCTGTTTTACGGCAGTGTTAACGACCGTCGCAAGGCCGTTCTCGAACGTCTGGCGTGTCTGGACGATGTTGCAGTCAAGATATTGTTTGGTGTCTACGGTGCGGACCGCGATGCCTGGATTGCGCGGTCCCGAATTGTGTTGAACATCCACCACTACGAGCAACAGCTTTTTGAGGCGGTGCGCGTATCTTATCTGCTTAACAATCGCTGCCTGGTCGTCTCCGAAACCTCTGCGGCGTACCCCTATACCAAGGTTCGACTGCCCCTGGTCTCTCAAGATCGGATTGCAGATGTGTGCGCACGATTCCTGCGCCATGAGGATCACCGAAATACGTATCGCACTGAAATGTACGAAGCGTTCAGGCAGCACTATGCGATGACCGATCTGCTAGGCGCCGCAATGGAAAAACAGGAACAAAGATGACGGCGTTCGGCGAAACAACAATCGTGCCCGTTCTGGGTATGCATCGAAGCGGCACGTCGATGATTACAAGGGCTTTGAACATCCTGGGTCTGGAGTTGGGCGCTCCGCTCTTGAAGCCGCATGCGGACAACCCCCGTGGCTTCTGGGAGCACGAGTTCTTTATCTCTGTAAATATACGCATTCTCGAAACGTTTCGCGTTAACCCTGACGGCCTCGCTCCGGCTGCGGATCTCATACGCGCCACACGCGACAGCGGCAGGGTCGCGATTGATTCCGCGACCGCAGCAGCGATTGCGGGGTTTATCGACAAGACCTTTGTCACGGAAACCTGGGGTTGGAAAGATCCTCGGACGGTGTTGTTGTTCCCATTCTGGATTCGAGTTCTGAGGGAAATCGGCTACAGCGACATCCGACCGTTGATCATCACCCGCAATGTCGACGACTGTGTGCCATCGCTTCTGCGGCGAGGCAATCTGGGTTCTGCTGAAATCGGCGATCCGCATTCGGATTCAGCACGTGCTGCAGAGATGTGGTCTGTTTACAACGAAATCTGTTTGTCAATCGCAGATAATCTCGATGCCTGTGTGTGTCGGTACGAGGCGTTCCTGGACCCAGCGAGCACAAAAGACGAATTGTGCCGGTGCGCTGAGTTTGCAGGATTGTCGACAGGGAATCTGAGCGACGCGATCGCCTGGATCACGCCGCAGCAGGTCGAGGCACAAACGTGAGCCGTGCCGGATCAGAGGGGCACCGGTGAGCGAGTTACGACCCACAATGACGATATGACGGAAATCGATGAGCTACTCTGACAAAAACGTGTCCGACAGAATGAAAATTTCACTTTGTATGATCGTGTTGAATGAGGCTGCCAATCTTGACCGCTGTCTGGCGTCGGTGCAGGCAGTCGTCGATCAGATTGTAGTGGTCGATACCGGGTCCACAGACGATACGCGATCTGTGGCGCTCAGGTTTGGCGCGGAGATTTATGATCATGCGTGGACTGATGATTTTGCAGCCGCGAGAAACGCCGCCCTGGCGCATGCCACAGGCAACTGGGTGCTCGTGCTTGATGCCGATGAAATGCTTTCCGGTGATTCGGCATCTCGTCTTGCGGACAGCATCGTACTTGCTGGTCGGGGAGGTCATGAGACCGTGGCTATTCGGATGCATGATGTTGACGCATCGGGACGCATCCACAATGCGTATCTACAGAACAAGATGTGGCGCCGTTCGCCCGATGTGTGCTATGCCGGGCGCATTCATGAGTATGCGTCGGTGCGGTTGCCGGCATTGAACACAGGGTTGACGGCGAGTCACTTCGGCTATTTCGCTGTGGGCCCCGATGTGACCACGCGGAAATTCCAACGCAACTATGCAATCTTGAAGGCGTCACTGGAGGTTCATCCGCGTGAGCCGCGTCTGTTGATTCATATGGCGAAGGAGCTTGGTCGGCATGGGCGGCTGGACGACAGCCTCGCATATATCGAGCAGGCAGAAGCCGTTATGCTGGAAGACGGTGTTGTCGAGCTGCCTGCCGGATTGTTGTTTCAAAAATGCGTGATCGTGTGCCAGGGAAACGACGACGATGGTGCGCTTGCGGCGATCACACATGCGCAGGCGTTGTTTCCCGACCATTTCCAGTTTTATTTCCTTGAGGCCGCGGTGCACCAGCGGCGGGGCGACTGGCGGCGCGTCATTACCGCACTTGAGCGTTATGCACAGCTTCTCCAGGCGTACCACGACGGCAACATTCTACACAATGAACGCGAGGTTCACACGCTGGGGAAGGCGGGGGAAGCGTACCTGGCGCTGGCACGCGCACATCTTGAAGTTGGCAGTAACGTTGCCGGAAGCGAGTGGATGAAGGCCGCATATGTGGCCGGAAACGCCGATGGCGTGGCGGCCTTGCTGTCCCGGATGATACCATTGATGCCACTCGACGATCTTCTGCCGCTGTTGCGCGAGATTTGCGATATACGCATGACGGACGCCGTCGCAGAGATTGTCGCGGCCGTTGTCCCGAGTCTTTCAGAGCGGCATATTGATTTTTTGCGTTATGCCCATGCGTTGCTCATCCGCCCGCGATCCGCCTGAATCCTTGATGCGGCCGGCCGAATTCCGAAACAGCGCGTGTTGCGAACACCGGCAGGGTTATCTTCGCGCCATGATCACAAACTGTTCGCCGGTGATGCGGTCCGAAAACGCATGTATTTTCTGAAATCCCGCCTGCCTCCAGGTGCTGCCGGGGATCATGTCGCCGCGGCGTAACACATACGCTGCGCTCGCGCCTGGTACATGGCTTCCGGGAAGATCCGGCGGATCGGGCGCGAGGACGGTGGCCTCGTCAACCTGCACCAGTCGAAAGTTGTTGATCATTTGGAAATAGAGGAAATCCCCGTAACGTCGTAGTGGCAGGTTGACCATGACGTTCCTATCCGGCCCTTCCTCGGCGAGGATAAAGTCGACCGCCTCGCGAATGCCGGCCATGTCCGACCATTCGTCGGCCATGTACTCGCGATAGTGACCGGTCAGTCCGCTGAATGATCCCGTGCTTATGATTGTGCACGCTGCCGCCAGAGCGAACCGGCGTCGGGTAGGATGGGAGAACAGGCGCCGGCATCCTACGACGATCATCACCGCGTAACACGGTGTTGCCGTCATCAAGTAACGTCCCTCCGGGGTCGAGATCGAAAGGAATACCCCGTAATGTGCTGCCAACACCACCGCGGCCAGTACACACGAGGGGGCGTTTCGGCGTACGCAGAGGACGAAGCCGGGGAGCGTGACGGCGATGACTGCGATCCAACCGATGTGCGGAGAGCCAAGGGTCCAGACCGTTTCGCTGCGCGACGCGCTTCCAAATGTGTGATGCAATAGCCATAGATGCTGATTGAGAAGTTGGCACAACTTCGCGCCGGCGAGGCGAGGGTCGAGATATGCAGTTGAAAACGCCTCCGATCGCATGCGCATGAATGCGGTAATGTCGTGCTGATATTGGGGCAGCGAAATATTATGGGTGACGGCAAGCGCAGCCTGTACGACCGCGTAAATCGCTATCGCGGTCAATCCGGCCGCTGCCAGGTGCAAGGGCGACGGCCGCGGGCATTGACGCCCCCGGGCAGTCTTGGCAAAAAGCAAAAGTACGATCGGTACGACGACGATAGGTGGGTACAACACAAGCCCATATACGCCAGTCGAAACCGCCAGGCCGCACAGGTAGCCTGATCGATTCGTCCGCAGGTATCGGACGCCCCACCAGATCGAGACCCAGAAACAAAAAAACGACGCCGTGATATTGGCGATCCCGGTACGGATGTACAACATGAAACACGGTGTCGCCGCGACGATGCCTGCCATTCCAATCAGCTCATCGGTCGTGAATTTGTCAAGTGACCGCATTGTCGCCAGGAAAAAGATGGTACCGCCAAACGCCATGAGCATGGTACCGATCTTGAGCAGGATGTCGACATTCTGCGGGGCGACGACGAGGCCTTTCTGAACGATGCTCAGCGGTGTCGACAGCGGCAGAAAGTGCGTTGCCCAGTGGCTCCGGTAGACGTTCTGCTGAAACGAAGAATGCCGGAAATAAAAATCATGCTGATCGTTGTACGTGAGATTGTTGACAAAGATCGCCATGGTGGCGGTGTCGTAGTCGGCAAATGGCGGGCAGTCCCTGAGCTTGTAAAAGTAGCTGCCATGGGCGAAGATACAGCATAGGACGACAGCGGAGTACGACAGGATATCCAGGCGTCGGGCGGGCATGATCTCTCGGGTGTCGTGCGATGTCATTATACGTAAGGCCGTGCCGTTGGAATTCATCCGCCGCGGTGCGATGGCGCTCCATACTATTCAACGCGGCACCGATTATTGCTATCCGGCAGCCAGTCGAACTTGGGCTGAATCTACTGCGAAATCGACAGAATCGGTGCGTTTTCTCCCGAATTTTCGTTGAATATGTCCAATATTCGCCGCAAGTCGTGAAAAAATGCCCTCGATTTCTCACATTTCTCGCTACGATTCCCAAAGCCCGACAGGCCGCTAGTTGCATATGATCTGGATTCTTTTCTATATCGTGGTGATCGTGCTAAACGGATTCGCGGCGGCGAGTCTGATCCATCGGCACGACAGGATTTCGTCGCTATGGCTGGCAGGCATCAGCCTCGCGGCGGGGTTGGGTATTACCGGAAAAGTCTTGTTTCTGGCATCTCTCGCCGGCGTGGTGCCGGGGCGTGGTGTGCTGGTGTTTTCGGGCGTTGTAGCTGCAACAATCGCCGGTGTGGCGGCCACAGCGCCGGGAGCAATGCGCGTCGCAGCATCAAAGCCTGCGATATCCGGCGGCTCACGTGCGGTCGTTGCGATAACCAGCGCCTGGCTCTTTTTTGCGGTGGCGATCGTTACGATTCATGCACTCGGACATGTGACCTACGAGTGGGACGGCTACATGATCTGGGGCTTGAAAGCCAAGGTTGTGGCGCAATATCCTGTAATGGAGGCCGAGTATTTTCACAACCTGCATTACAGCTCGGTGCATCTGAATTATCCGTTGATGACACCATTTCTTATGGCCGGAGTGCGTGGTGCCTGCGGCGCCTGCAGCGACGTTGCAATGAAGCTTGTGTGGCCGCTGTTCTACGCGGCAATGGTGCTCATGATACTTGGCCATCTGCGTACGCAGATGAGGCCGTGGTGTGCGTTTGTACTGGCTGCTGTATATGCGAGTATGCCGACAATGCTGCGATGGGCCGGCTCCGGTCTCGCCGACATCCCGCTCGCCACGTTTTGCTGCGGCGGCATGATTTACCTTTGTCGGTGGGCGACATCGCACCGGCTTGCCGATGTATCCGCCGCTGCGATGTTCATGGCATTTGGCTGCTTTACAAAGAACGAGGGGCTTGCTGTCGCCGCCGTCGCGCTCATCGCCGCGTTGGTGATTCCTGCGTCGGCTCGCAGTGTTCGACTGCTCGCCCAACTTGCCGCGGCCGCTTCCGTCGGTGCTGCCATGATCTTTCCGTGGATGTGGTTTCGGTATCAGCTCCCACAGGTTGATGAAAACTACCTTACCCACCTGTCGCCTGACGCCATTGTCGCGAATACCGCGCGACTGGCAGATATCTGCCAGTCGTTGCGGCACGGCTATCTGGATTGGCACGGTTGGAATTTGCTCTGGCCGCTGCTGCTGGTTTCGGCAATGATCATTCCGGCGGCGTTCCGACGGCCTGCCGTTCGCATGCTGTGGGTCGCGCTGCTGCTTCACACCACGGTGTACATCGTGATTTACATGATCACACCGGCAGACTTGACAGGACTCCTGGTAGTAACACGCGATCGGCTGCTGCTGCATATCTCCCCGGTCGCGCTGCTCACTATCGCCGCTACCGTTGCGACGTCGGACGATCATCGAATTTGATTCTATTGGCAGTTTTTTGTATACTATATTGTAAGTTTGCGTCGTTCAGCATCGTAGCATCAAGTAAAGGCAGGCCGGGCCGGGCCGGGGCGCCAACAGTTGCATAGCACCCCGTATTTTTTGTGATACGGGGTTAGATCGGCCGCGGTTGTGCGTATTAATGACAGGCGTATACACTTTCGGATACTGGGAGGGATCTGGAGCTAGCTGGGATATTCTATGTCCTCGAATCATGATGGTATGAAGACCTACATGCAGCATATCGGAAAAATTCCGGTGATGCAGCCGCACGAAGAGCGCTCAATGGGCATGCTGGTGCGGGGCGGAGACGACAATGCCCGCATTCGATTCGTACTGGGTAACCTTCGGCTGGTGGTGAAAATCGCACATGATTACAAAGGTCTTGGCGTACCGATTCAGGAGCTGATATCCGAAGGCAATATGGGGTTGATGCGGGCAGTCGCGAAGTTCGATCCGGATAAGGGCGCGAAATTCAGCAGTTACGCCTCATGGTGGATCAAGCAGGCGATGCGGAAGTTGCTGATGGAGAACGGCAGGATCATTCGCACGCCGCCAACCACAGCTGTCAAGATTAAGAAGATTAAGGCAGCCCAGTCGAAGCTGGCCCGGTCTCTTGGCCGCGAGCCGACCGATAAGGAGATCGCCGGATCACTGGACTTCAGCGTGCGCGTTGTCTCGTTTCTCAAGGTATCAGACCATCGCACTGTATCCATTCACGATCCGCAGCTCAACGAGCATGATCGCCAGCTCAACGAGATCATCCCGGATGAGCGAAGCCTGACACCGGCCAAGCTTCTTGACGAGCACGAGAGTACGGCCAATTTGAAGAAGGTTTTGCGGCTGCTGAACGACCGCGAGCACCGCATATTGCTCTTGCGATACGGGCTGGATGGCAGCAGGCCGCGGACCCTGGATGAGGTGAGCAAGGAGATAGGACGTACTCGCGAGCGGGTCCGGCAGATTCAAAATCGGGCGCTACAGAAGCTGCGTACTTTCCTGGGGCGCGATTATCCTGAAGGCACACGATAGCTGTCTCACGACACCCTGTGGTCCGTCAAAATTTCGTTGAGAACGTCGCTTAATTCCTGAATGTCGAAGGGTTTGGGCAATACCCGACTGAATCCATATGATTGAAAGTTTGCGGTGACGGGATCATGTGAGTATCCGCTTGAAACGATGGATTTCACATTCGGGTCGATTGCCAGCAGTTGTTTTATCACATCTTTGCCGCCCATCCCGCCAGGAATGATAAGATCGAGTATCACCGCCAGGTACGGTGTTTCTGCAGCCAATGCATCCTGATACAACTGGATCGCCGTCTTACCGTCACTTGCCATATCGGCAGAGTACCCGAGATCCGTTAGCATCTCGGCCGAAACATCCCGAATAAACTCGTCGTCGTCCATAACGAGTATCCGTCCCTGTCCTTCGACGACGACACCGATTTCGGTTTTCGGCTTCAATACGGCACCGGGCATGGCAGGTAGGAAAAAGCGAAATGTCGTGCCCTTCCCGCGCTCTGATACCACGGTGACATGGCCTCGATGGTTTTTCAGGATAGAGAACGTTGTTGCCAGTCCAAGTCCGCTGCCTTGCGGCTTGGTGGTAAAATACGGATCGAAAATCATGGCCTGATCAGCTTCGCTTATGCCAATGCCGTCGTCCGAAATGCTCACACGCACGTAGTTGCTGGGATCCAGCGGAAGTCCACGAAAAACATCTGTGCGTGTACGTGCTATATTCTCCGCTTCAATCGTAATGATACCGCCGGCGGGCATGGCCTGTTGCGCGTTGATAACCAGGTTGTTGACCACCTGGCTCATCTGGCCGCTATCGATGCGTACCGGCCAGAGATCGGTTGGAATGGCGTAGTCGACCCGGACGTTTGAGCCCGACAAAATGAAGTCGGCCGACTCCGTGATCAACTCCTGTATCGACATGGTATTCAGCATGGGCGCGCCGCCTTTGGCAAACGTGAGCAACTGTTCCGTAAGTGCCCGTGCACGCTGAGTCGCGGTTTCGGCCGCTGCGAGTCGGGTAAATTCATTGTCGTCTGTTTCGAAGCGTCGTTTGACCAGCGAAATATTACCGAGTATGGCTGTGAGCATGTTATTGAAATCGTGGGCAATACCGCCGGCAAGTATACCAACCGATTCCAATTTGCTGGACTTGAAACGTTCTTGATCCAACATCTGTCTGTCGGTGATGTCGCGGAATGTAACGACCATGCCGACAATCCTGCCGTCGGCATCTCTGATCGGCGCCCCACTGGATGCAATACGTCGTTCGTTGTCGTCGCGCGTCCGCAACGTCTCGTCCCGATCGAGATCAATCGCACGGCCGCCGCCGAGGACCGTATTCAAGAAGATATCGTCCAATGTTGCACCGGAGTCGTTCTTCAACCGCAGTACGTCGGCCAACGGCCGATTCAAGGCATCTTTCTGCTCCCACCGTGTAAGGGTTTCGGCGGCGTGGTTCATCAGAACGATCCTGCCATCCGTATCCGTCGTGATAACACCGTCGCCGATCGATCGCAATGTCACGGCAAGCCGCTGCTTCTCGGCGGCAAGCGCCGTTTCGGCCTGCCGTCTTTCGGCGATTTCCGATTTCAACAATTCGTTGGAGTTCGACAGTTCCTCGGTTCGTTCGGAGACCTTGCGCTCCAGATCGTCCTGTTGCTGACGAAGTTCAACATCCTGCTTGTGAATCTGCGTAATCATATGATTGAAAACGTCGGTAAATTCGCCCAACTCGTCCTGCCCGAACTTTTCGGCCCGCAGCGAATAGTCCTTCTTGTTGGATATCTCTTTGGCCGTACGTGCCAGGTTCAACACCGGCGCAGAGATGATTCGCTGGAACCGGGCGGCAATAGCGAACGCGATAAAACATCCGGTCACCAGGACAACCAGGGCTGTCGCAAGATACGCTGCAAGCCGTGACCTCAGGCCGCGAAAATTTGAACGTAAATAAAGGGTGCCGATACGTTTTCCGTCCAGGATCATTGGCCGTGCGACGACGAGGTGGTCGTCCCCTACGCGGAAACCGTCTGGCCCAGGATCCAGAGGGAAAGATGGTGATGTGCCCCGAATGGCGTAGGCTGCGAAGATGTTGTTATCCTGTCGGTAGATACAGGCTGCAACGATGTGCGGTTCCAGTCGCAAAGCCGCGAGGTTCTCGGTGCCCTCGTTCGGAAGATCGAAGTCGAGCGCCGCTGTACAATTCGGCTCGATCACCTCAGCGAGGGTGAGGAGGTCGTCACGCAATACTTTGCGAAACGTGACAAATTCGTATACGGTGAATGCCGCGCACGCGACGATCAGCGCCAATCCGGTTGTCGCTGTGATTAGCAGAACGATCTTTCGTTTTATCGGTATATCTTTGAGGGAGCGCATGCGATTATCGGGTTGGATCCACGACGTCGGCGATCTGCAGCAGACGTGTGCTGATTTCGATACCGGTACGGCGTGCGGCTTTTTCATTGATCTGGAAACGCACCTTGTTATCCACGATGTGGAAATTTATCATGCCGCCTTGTCGACAAAAATTGTGAGACTCGCTGATTGTCAGGATCGGTTTATCGGCAAGTTTGGCCATGATCGCTGGAATATGGTTGTGCTCCGCCGCAGATATGAACAGGATGTGACAGGACGTGTAGTCATCGGAAGGCGTGTAGCGGCGAATCTGAAAAGACCTGCCCTTGATTTTCAGGTCCTCGACGGCTTCATCGATAATGGACTGAAAGGGGTCGAATCCGAGGATCCCGACGGTTATCGGGGCGTCGGAATTTGCGAAAGACGCATCCGGCCAGGTACAGAATTTAACGAATTTGCAAATGAATCCAGCCTTGATTTCATACTCAACGGACTTTCTCGTTGGTGCATCACGCGCCGTCGCAGGAGGGATTTGCAGCATCAACCCGACGACCGTGGCAAGGCATATCAGATGACTGTATTTTCTGAGCATTATTCTGCTTGGCTAAGGTTCAAAAAGACCATGTCACTGTGGCGTAGACGCTACGGTCCGTTTGTGATTCCAGCGTCGTCAATATTTCGGGATCAAATTCCCGATGGTGACCGTCCAGCAGGTTCTGGCCGACTACGGCTACCTCCAGATCGTGTTTCAATCGCCAGGCTACGCGAATGTCCAGACCGAGGTAGTTGCGAATATCGAATTCAGGCAGGTTGTCTACATAACGTAGGATGACATCCAGGTCGATAGTGTCGGTGAGGTTCATGATTGACCGGACGTACCATTGTTGTTCCGGATCGAAACCTTCGAGTTCAGACGCCATCGATTCATCCAGATCAGAACCTGCATGCAGCTGGATGTCGAGATAGCTATAGGAAAAATGCAGAGTCCACCATTGTGTTGTCAGCCATTTAACGGCTATTTCTGCGCCGTACGTTTCGCCATCCATGCCGTTTTCGGAGAAGGCGCCGAAGATTATCGGCTGGTTCGCCGGCGAGCCTGTAGGTGTCGGGTTCAGCGAGAATGTTCTGAGGCCGTCGTAGTCGTTGTAGAAGCCGGCGATATCCACCGATAGGTCTTCGAATGGAATGAAGCGGTACCCCAGTTCGTATGCCGTAAGCTCCTCGGACTCAAAATTGTCGTCGCCAAACGTCATTGCAAGTGTGACCGGCGCAGGGCCGCCTGCGGGTACAATCACCTTGTTAATCACAATAATGTCGTGATCGGCGCGCGACGGTGTGCGAACCGCCCTTGACACGGCTCCCCACACTGTCTGTCGGTCCGTTGCTCTGTAATGCAGCCGAATATTGGGCTGATACTCGAAGTCGGTGAAGCTGTTATATTCGAGCTTCGTGCCCAATGTCAGGTGCAGGCGATCCGGTACTACGGTAATTTCATCTTCCGCGAAGGCGCTGATCAGCCGGGTGTTGCGCGTCCTCGGGTCGAATGCCAGCCCTTCGGCATTCTCGTATCGATCGTTTATGTACCGATAGCCAAGCCCCCACACGATCTCATTGGCTTGATTCAGAGTAAATCTGTGCTGCCACTCCAGGTCGACCGTATCAGTGCTGAATGCGACCACATCGCTGGTTTGTTCGAGTCGGTCGTAATAGATCTGCATCGATGCGGCGGAATCATCGTCTTCCCGTGACCACCGCGCCAGCAGATTACCGCCCAGTTGCTCAATGCCGAGTCTGGTGTCTATCGAGTTTGGGCGTGTTATGTCCGGGATCTCGAAAGTGGCGCTGCCGTCCTGATCAAATATGTCGCCCTGTATGGTCAACTCATCGTCGCCGTCAAGTGAGTGATCCAGACGAAAACCGCCGACGATATTCTGCCAGTCATTGCCGGTTCCGCCGCCCGACAGGTCGGACGGATCGTCGATCTTGCGGTACTTTACGTACGACCGGTAGGTCAAGCCGTTGCTCATGCGGCCGCCGTACCGCACAGCCCCCATACCATGCTCTTCGTTTCCGCTGCCGCCCGTGATGATGGCGCCCTGCGTGTCGCGAGAGCTGCGGGTGATGATATTGATCACGCCGTTCACTGCATTGGCGCCCCACAATGTCGCTCCGGGGCCCCGGATCACTTCGATCCGCTCGACGTCTTGCAGCATCATATCCTGGGCACCCCATATCACGCCGGAAAACGTCTGTGTGTAGACGCTTCGGCCGTCAATAAGAACCAGTAACTTGTTGGCGAATTGCCCGCTGAACCCACGGGCGGATACCGCGTAGTTATTCGCATCGATCTGCGCCACCTGAAGGCCTGGCGCCAATCGCAGGGCTTGTGGGATATTGGTAGCGCCGCTGCGTCTGATATCCTCGCTGGTGATCACGTAGATGGCCGCAGCCGCGTCGGAAAGGCGTTCAGACTTTTTCGATACCGTTGTTATTTCCATGTTGAGTAATTCTTCCATACTCAACAATGGGAATTCATGGGGATGCAGGTCGTGCGGATCGACAGAATGAGGCGTTACGTCCGACACCGAGGCGGCAACAGCGCACACGACGATGGCGCACAGACGAAAGATATGGCGGCCGCTCCTTCGTCCAATTGTCCGTGCGTCACGTTGGACGTCGTCCAAAACAGACTGAATCATAAAAGTATACCCTCTCAACGTTCCGTCCCCGTCTGTGCTACAAATAAGACCTAGAAATGCCACGCGACCCGTGCGAATACACGTCGTTCGTTCTCGGTGGGTCGGGCCTTGAGAAATTCGGCCTCGAATTCCAGATGTCGATCGTCTGCCAGGTTTTCCGCTACTACGCTGAATTCGAGATCCGAAGTCGGATACCATGCGAGCCGTATGTCGGCTGTGGCGTAATTATCGATGTCCCGACTGGTAAGATTATCTACAAATCGTACGGTCATATCAAGTTCAATATTGGCGGCCAGTTCCATGTTGGAACGGAAGAAATACTGATGGTGCGGGCTGGTTCTGGATATGCCCTCAGACAGCGTGTCCGTACTGTCTGACTCCTCTGTCAATTTGCCGTAGAAAAACGTTGCTGCGAGCTGGCAACGCCACCAGTCCTGAATAATCCAGGTGGCCGCCAATTCGCCTCCGTACGCTTCGCCGCTCATCTTATTGCCAAGACTCACAGGCTGCACCAATTTCAGCGGCGGCGGCATCGACTCAACCTGTATGGTCCTCTGCTCGAGCGTACGGAAGTTCTGATATTCGTTAAAATACCCGGCGAAATCGAATGACAGCCGATCCGTTGCCTCCACGCGGTAACCGACCTCGTACGCAAGCATTTCCTCGGAATCAAAGTTGTCGTCCCCGTGAACCCGGACAACCAGACGTTCCGGTGAGTTCGGGTTCATTGGGTTCTGCGGTAGCGGCTGGACCAGCTGGACGATGTTCGAGTCGTGATCCGCCCGTGACGGCGTTCGCACCGCACGGGACACAGCGCCCCAAACAACGTGACGGGCGCCGGGGTTGATCAGCAACCGGAGTGTCGGCTGAACTTCGAATCCGGTGTAATCATTGTGCTCGAACTTGCTGCCGACGACGAATTTGATGCGGTCGTCGCAGAGATCGATGCTGTCCTGGATGAATCCGCTGACGAGATCGGATGTTCGGCTGCGGGGTTCCAACGCAAGTGAAAATGAGTTGTCGAAGTGATCTTTGATGAGACGATACCCCAATCCCCAGACAACTTCGTGATGTTCGGCCGCCGTGAACGTGTGCTGAAAATCGATGTCGAAAGTATCGTACGTCTCCTCGAATATGGCATCGCGTCGATCGAGACGGTTATAGTAGATCTGCAGTGACATTTCGGAAGTCTCAGAGTATTGATGCGTCCAACGGCCGAGGATGTTCCCGCCGTTGGCGTTCTTGTCGTCGTTGACAACGACGCGGAACGGCGCGTCGAATGATTGCAACGCCAGCGTCTCGCCTGCCACCTGGCTGTAAAAATCCCCGCTCAGGGTAAGCGTATCGGCATCCGATACATCCTGGTCGATACGGAAACCTGCAGCATATCCATCCCAGTCGTCGCGCGTACCGTGGTCGTCTGCATCCCGCAAATCGTCACGCATAAAACCCTTGGCCCACACGCGATAGTGCGCGCTCGATCCCAGCTCGGCGCCATAGCGTATTTCGCCGAACCCATGTTCCTCCGTTCCGATGCCGGCACTGAGCCGGCCACCTTGCGTCTGTCGCGTCGATTTCGTTATGATGTTGATCACGCCGTTTACCGCGTTGGCTCCCCACATCGCTGCGCCGGGGCCGCGAATGACCTCAATGCGCTCGATATCATCCATCAACGTATCGTGTACGTCCCAATGCACGCCGGAGAATGTGGGCGTGTATACCGAACGTCCGTCGATCAGCACCAACAACTTATTGGCGAAGAAGCCGTTGAAACCACGGGATGTTACAGCCCACGTGCTGGCGTCTATGCGAGCGACATGCAGGCCTGGCGCCATACGCAATACGTCCGGTATCGTGGTTGCGCCGCTACGTCGTATGTCGTCGGCGGTGATCACAAAAACAGCCGCTGCGGCATCGGACAGCAACTCTGACCTTCGGGATACGGAGGTGATCTCCATACCCATCAATTCCTCAATCGAGAGTCGGGCAAAATCTCCCGGGTCCATGGTCTCGGGAGCGGCAGTGCAAAGTGCAACAGTGTAACACATGCAAAACAGCATGGCCACAGACATTTCGGATCGTCGTCTTGTTGTCAAGATCCCACCTCCTTCCCCTGGTTTTTTATCTGTCTGCCTTCAACGCAACCGGCAGGGTGAACGTAAATGTGGCGCCACCGTCGTCATTGCCGCGCGCAAAGATGTCGCCGCCATGTTGGCAGATGATCTGACGGCAAATTGCCAACCCCAGGCCGGTACCGCCTGATCGATTGTCCGTGAGGCTGCTTTGCGAAAACTTCTCGAATATTGTTTCGCGTTCCTCGGTCGGAATTCCAATACCCTGATCGGCAATCGACACCGATAGTACCGTGCCGGCATCGGTGTCTTCCCTGCGATTCACGATGAGGGTGATATTGCGATTCGGCGGTGTAAACTTTATCGCATTCGATATCAAATTGCGAACAACTTGCGTAATTCTAAACCGATCGAATAGTGCGGTCGTATCAGGCGTTTCGATCGAGACACGGAGTTTTTGTCTTTTTTCACACATTACCAAGTGGGTTTCGGATCTGATTACGTCGAATACCGCAGTCATATCTTCGGTCCGAAGCTCGTAGTCAAGCTTGCCGGATTCCAGTTTGGCGAGATCCAGGATGTCATTTAACAGTCGCATCAAACTATTGCCGCACTTCTGGATCTCCTGGAAATACTTAAGCAGCTTCGCGTGCGGCGCCGTATCGATCTTTTTGATGCCGAATCCGGCATAGCTGAGGATGCCGTGCATCGGCGTCCGAATCTCATGGCTCATGTTTGCCAGAAAATTCGATTTTTCCTGATTCGCTTCTTCCGCCGTCTCCTTGGCCATCTTCAACACGGCAAGCGACCGGGATCGCTCGATTTCCGTCACCGCGCGCGCAGCGAATATCTGAAGTATCGAATGGCTCCGACTATTGTCCGCCATGGGTCTCGTATCCATAACCGCGAGGTGCCCAAGTACGGCGCCATTCGAATCCGTCAACGGCACGCCCAGATAGCTGTCTACATTCAACGTTACGAGATCTTCATCATCCGGGAATATGTTCTGTACGTTTGTCGGGTAGCATGCAAATCCGTCATGGATCACGATCTCACACGGGGTGTCGTGCAAATCGTAGTCAAAATTTTCAACGACACTTTCTCCATCCCAGAAAGCCAGCGTTCGTACACGCTCGTTCGCGTCGCTCGTACACTCCGACAGTAGCACATAGCGGACATTCAACGCCGTCGCGAGATGGTAGGCGAGGGATTTAAAAAAATCGCTGCCGGTCGTCTCGTTCGTTCCTTCAATGACGGCCTTCAGTGCCGTCTCTTCCTGTTTCTTCACCGTGATGTCGGAAAATGCGAATACGCCTGCCTTGATGATGCCATCTTCATCGTGAACAGGTGCAGCGTTCGCCAGTATCCACATGTCGCTGCCGCCGTTTTGCGGGAGAAACATCTCCTGATTTCGCGTCGTGCAGCCTTCCCTGATGGCGCGTGAAAGCGGCGTCTCCGAGGGTAGGCACGGAGATCCATCAGGATGATAAGCAAATGCTTTCTTTGGCGACTGGCGATCGCATACAGGCTGCAACAGTGTGTTGTCTTCACCCAGAATGTTCAGTGCCGCCTGATTGGCTACCCGGATACTGCCGTCTGGTGCATCGGCGATTACGATTCCGACCGGTGTCTGATCAATGGAGCCGATAAGCAAAGCCTGCATGTGTGCGAGTTTGTCTTCCTCGTGCTTGCGCTGAAGTGCAACACCGGCAATGTCGGCGATGGCTTCTATGAGATCGATGTCCGCTGTTGGAGGCGATTTCGAAACGCGATAGAATACGGTAAGCAACCCCAGCGTGGTGTTGTCGGAGCTCGATATGGGGCGCGCCCAACAGGCCTTCAGGCCATGGGACAACGCGAGTTTAGAGTGAGAATGCCCGGATGGTGCGACGGCGATGTCCGCAACAATTGTCCGTTCATCCCGGGCGATGGCGTCGCAGAAGAAATCGCCACGGACTGATAATTCCAGGCCGTCGAGCTGTTCCTGCATAGTATCGGGCAACCCGGGAGCGGAGCGGATACGTAAGCGGTTCGTCACAGGATCAACGACATGCATGGCGCACAACATGTCGGGGTTTTGCTCCTCCGCGAGTAACACCAGCTGATCCAGTATGTCGCCAAGCGGCGCATCCGATGCTACCAGGCGGAGCACGCGCTTCTGGCCAACAATGAAGTGTTCGGAGCGTTTTTCCTCGTTGATGTCCTCGACCATCCCGATGACCATCAGCGATTGTCCTGTCGCATTTCGCACGGCTGAGCCCGTCAGCCTGACCCAGATAATACCACCGTCCTTGCGGATGTAACGCTTCTCCATCTGGTAGGTCTGGCGTCGTCCCGCTATCGTATCCCGGTACAACTCCAGATTGGTCGCCACGTCGTCTGCAAATGTGAACTCACCGAACGTGCGGCCGCAAAGTTCATCGGCTTCATAGCCCAGCATCCGACACAGCGCGGCATTGCATTGCAGTATGCGCCCATCGCCATCGATGTCGACAAGAGTCATGCCAATACCGGCACCTTCAAAAACTGCTTGAAAGCGCGCGTCATTCAACTGCTCTTCAGCCCTTTCGGCGCGGCCCATTCCGTACTCTCCGGCGACTCTGTTTCATGTGATCTGCGCCACATTGGGTTCTTCGGCACAGCGACAGCTGCCTACGTAACAGCGCATGATCGATGCCAATCCGATGATACCGACCTTCACTAATCGAATTGACTTATCATGATCACGCCGCAATGCGTTTCGCGGATGATGCTCAGTGCGATGTCGCCGAAGACGCGCCGGTTACGCGCCAGACTGCGAAGACCGAGAACGATAAGATCGCATTCCTGTGCCTGGTGCACAACCTCGGTGATAAAGCTGTCGTTGCGGACGACACGAATTCGGGGGAGATCCGTCACCTCATCACGAGCGAGTATGGCGAGTTCGTGTTCGATCTTGTGGCATGCGGCATCGGACACATTCGCCGGCACCACACGCAGGAACGTGATTTCGCGCGAGCCGGTTCTGACCAGACTTCCGAGTAGTCTCGCACGCAAAACCTTATGTTCGCTGCGGCCCCCGACAGGAACGAGGACGCGGCGGACATCGCCCAGTCGCCACGCAACCGGTGCGCGAAGGACAACGACATCGCATCGGGCCGCACTGATAAGGTGCTCCAGCCGATCGGCTACCACCTCCTCGCTTAACTTGCTAAAGCCCAGCAGGAGACTCTCACAGTGATGTATCTGCGCTACGCGCACGATCTCTTTCCATGGGTCGTCCGCCACAGTCGTCAGCGCCTCCGGTGCCAGCCCGCTTTTCAGCGACGCCGCGAGGGCTCGTCCCACGGCATTCTGCGCATCCAACAGCCGACGGTTGCACTCGTCTTCGTGCGCATCGTCCGGTAAGGCGACCACGGTCATCATCAGGATGCGCCCGATCTTGCGCGGCGTCAGGGCATGCGCGACGGTGACCATTGATTGTGCGTTGTCCGGGTTGGCGATTGGCACCAACACGAGTGGGCTACGTCCGCGTAATCGCAATAGCTGCGGGTCGAGCGCTTCGGCCGATGCATCGACCACGCGGGCCCGCTGTGCGAATAAAAACCAGAAGAGGCCGGCGCCGGTCACCGTCCACACAAGCGTGATCATGCCTGCGGAGGGAACAGCCGTACCCTGAAACAGGGCCAACGCCGTACATGCAACGATGCCGGCAATCGGCAATAGCGGGAAAAATGGTGTGAGAAACGTGCCCGGTGTAATGCCGCTTCGTATCCGGTTGAGAATACAGATGCCGTGTACCAGGGCGAATGTGAGCAGGAAGATCAAACTCGATGCTGCGCCGGCCGAGGCGATGTCGGGTATCAGGGTTACGATCACCATTACGGTTGCGGAACCGACCCCCACGGCAACGGCAGGCGTGCCGCGTGTGGTGTGAATAGCAGCGAGTGCGTGCGGCAGTGTTCGGTCGCGGGCCATTGTCAAGGCAACCCGTGAGGCCGCATACAGATTTGCGTGTAACGCGGACAGCATCGAGAGTATCGCAGCGATCAGTACAAGCCAATAGCCGAATGTGCCCAGGTAATTTTCCGCGGCGGCGGCGACGACTGCTTCGGGTTGCGCAGCGCCCATATTCGCGATCGACTCCCCGGCTTTCACGCCCACTGTCGAAATGATGAAAAGCAGGGGAATGTAGATCCCGAGTGCGATCCCGAGTGACAAGATCATTGCACGGGGAATAGTTTGTGCCGGGTCTCGTATCTCCCCGGCGACCGCAGCGATAAGATCGAACCCCTGAAGCGCGATAAAGGTATACCCCATTGCCTGCACCACACCGCCGAACCCATGCGTAAGAAACGGAGACAGGCTGTCCTGGATCTGCCTCGGCTCGCTTCTGGCCAGTGCGGCGATGCCGGCCGCAATGAGTACGCCGAATACGACGACTTTGCTCACGCTTATCCATTGGCCGCCTCCCGATCCAGTGCGCATTAGATTGGCGGTATAGACTGCGACCGCTGCCAGTGCGAAAGCGATGACCGCCGGCCGGCTTGTGAGCAACGGAAAGCCGATACCGCTACAGATCAAAAAAAGTTCGTTACAGCACAAGCCCGCAAATGCGCCGAAGCCCAAGGCATAAAGAACCGCGGCCACCAATGACGCGAACCACACCATCCAGCCGATCACGAATGCGGATTGCACGCTCAGGATCTTCTTTGCGTATGTATATGGCCCGCCGGATTCAGGAAACGCAGTCGACAGCTCGGCAAAGCTTACGGCTGTGATCAGTGCGATGACGCCGTTCAGTGCAAAGGCAAGAATTGCACCCGGTCCGGCGTTCGCGAAGGCGACACCGGCAAGTGCCAGGATGCCACCGCCGACTATCGCGCCTACGCCGATACCTGTCGCCTGGAAGAGTCCGAGTTGTCGGTTAACGCTGGTCTGGCTCACAAACAGTTACCACCGGGCTGTTCATACGTATTGCGCGGTTGCCAGCGGTTGACGCCGTCGGACAACAGCGCGAATAGAGGCCAAACGCCGCAAAATGGATCGAAGGGACCGAACTGAGCCGTGGCGATACGCAGAATACGGCCGTCCTGTTCGCGTACAAAAGTCGACACGCCCGGGCGGTAGCCTGCCTTTACCTTGAACCCCATATTCTCGATGAATGGCGAATTCTCCCCGGAATACATGGGGAACCGCCAGCCCCGGCTCTGCGCCAACTCGTACTGTTGTGCCGGTGGGTCCGGTGACACCACGGCCACTGTGGCCCGGCTGATGAGATGATCGTAAACCCCGTTGAAGCCGTCCGCCCACATGGTACAGTAGGGGCAGGAACTGCCCATGTTGTGGATGACAATCAGATCATGCCGGTTGTCGAAGATGCTGGATAGTTGCGTGGGGCCCTGGGCCGATTCCAAGGTATAATCACTGATTTCCTGTGGCGGCAGCCGCCGTTTCAAGTCGCCGAGTTGCTGGCATTGTTTCGATATGGTCTTTTCAAGCTTCTTGATTTCCTCTTCGATCGCATTGATGTCCTCCATTGCTCTGCCTCCGGCACCTTGACGCATTTTGAATACTTTGTTCCTCTTGCACATTACTGCGCCGGGATCACACGATAATTTGGATTAAAAATGTAACTCGTACTCTATCACAATCCTCGCGGCTTTGCCCGGACCTAAACGATGAAAACTGCTAATTCAGGAAAACCTTTGCAACCCGCAGCGAAAAGACGCACGCACATCTATGCACTGGTCGTTGCAGTGGCGACCATCATCATTGCCGGCGCAAAGCCTGCTTACAGGCACTGGCTCGCTGCACAGCAGTACGGTCCTGCACCAGCGGGTATGGTATTCGTGCCGCCGGGTAACGTGTGGCTGGGCAGCGATGCGCCGGGTGCGGAGCCCGACGAACGACCAGCGCGTCGCGCTTTCGTACCCGGATTCTATATCGACATCTACGAGGTTACGCATGCCGACTACCGTCGTTTCGATCCGGAACATGTGATTCCCCCCGGTTTCGATGACTACCCCGTAACGGCGGTGCTACGTCGCGACGCAGAACGGTACTGCGACTGTCTGGACAGGCGTTTACCAACCGGGGCCGAGTGGGAAAAGGCAGCCCGCGGTGTGGACGGGCGTACATATCCATGGGGCGATACCTGGGAGGAGGGCAGGGCGAACGTCCGCAGCGCAGGAGCGGGCCAGGGGCGGGGCAAGCCGCAGAAGGTCGGCAGCCTGCCCGGCGGCGTCAGTCCGTTTGGCTGTCACGACATGAGCGGCAATGTCTGGGAATGGGTTTCCGACGACATTGTCGTAACCGACTCACGTTTCCCGTCTTATCGCCGCGGTGTATTACGGGGCGGCGCGTTCAACTACAGCGTGTTTCAGGCGCGGTGTGCCTATCAGGGATTCGAGGACCCCAATGTCACGTGCAACGACGTCGGCTTCCGCTGTGCGCGGTCAGCGACACGGTAGCGACCAGTCAGAATTCGGCCGATGCTACTGCGGCTCCGGCGAAAAACACGAAACCCCAATTTTCCATGCGGGTCATAGCAGAGGTGTTGCCGCGTCGGCCGCGTCAGAATAACGTGTAAATGAACGGCGCCGCCGAACTGCCGCTGAACATGATGAGCAGACCGAGAAGAAGAAATACCAGGACGATCGGAATCAGCCAGAATTTCTTATTGTCCATCAGGAATTCCCAGAATTCAGCGACAATACCTTGTTCCGTCTGGGCGCGTTCGAAAGCGCCGCTGCCGTCCTGAGATTCGCCGTCGCTAGATTGATTATTGTCTTCCATTGTAGTGAGTAATCGCTGTTAATATTGCTTGTAATAACGTGAGAGATCCTTTTCCGTCTTGTGCTGCGTCCACGTGGAATTCGGAGCTGTCGCCCGACGCAGAGTCAACGGATCGCGGCCGCGCAGCCGAACGACTAAGGCGATCGGTGTAAAAAACAGGTAATAGAACAGAATTAATATCACATTCGACACAACGATTCCTACGCAAGCGCCGAAGAAAAACCACACGTAGTATAGCGGTTTAGAGATCGAAGGAAGAAAAACCGCCGAAAAACCGCAGATGATGAGTAGACAGAACAGCATTTGCAGAACGGCCGTTGTGCCGCCCGATGGCGCGAGGAACATACGGCAGGCCGTCACGGCGGTCAGCAGGATTGCACCGCCGATGACGAGCGATCGGCCGAAGGCGACGATGTCCGGCGTTTGCGGTCGCCAGTTTATCTCTTTGAACGGGTTGATCATGGGCGGGATATCATGTGTCGCGCAGCCGGCGTCGGATCCATCAATCGAGGGGGAATTCCGCCCGATATTGCTGTCGCTCCAACTCTGTAAGCTGCGGCTGTTTTTCCTTTTCGATAAGTATATCTTCTAATACCAGAACGTCCATGTCGGTTTTCATGAAACAGTTATACGCATTTTCGGGCGTATTGACGATCGGTTCGCCACGTATATTGAAGCTCGTATTGATAATAATCGGGCAACCGGTAAGCTCCTTGAATCGACGGATTAAGCGATAGTATCGGCCATGCCGAACAGGATCCACCGTCTGTATGCGGGCCGAGTAATCCACGTGCGTAATCGCGGGCACGTCGGAGCGGGCGATGTTGACACGCTTGCGGAGGTCTGGATCGGCCATGATACGCTGCTCGTCATCGTTCAACGCGCGGTGATGAGACTTCTGCACATCGGCGACCAGCAGCATGTATGGCGACTCCGAATCGAGATCGAAATATTCAGATACATCTTCGATGAGCACGCAGGGAGCAAACGGGCGGAAAGATTCCCGGAATTTTATTTTTCGGTTCATGATTGACTGCATCTCCGTGCTGCGGGCATCGCCGATGATACTACGGGCTCCGAGTGCGCGCGGTCCGAATTCCATGCGTCCGTGAAACCAGCCTATAACCTTGCCGTCCGCGATTGCCCGCGCGACCCGATCGAGAAGGTTGTTTTCCTCGTCGATCTGCTCGTAGACCGCGTTGGTACCGTCCAGAGCAGCACGGATGTCCGGCGTGGTGTACGCGGGGCCCAGATAGCTTGCCTTTTGCATATCGCTGTTGCCGGGTTGCCGTTTCTTCTGGAGCAACTGATACCAGGCAAACAATGCCGAGCCCAATGCGCCGCCGGCGTCGCCCGCCGCCGGCTGAATCCACAGACTATCAATCTCGCCGCTGCGGAGGATCTTGCCGTTCGCCACGCAGTTCAGTGCCACGCCGCCGGCAAGACACAAATTGCGATACCCGGTGATGTCGCGGGCGTGTGCGCACATCTTGAGCATCGCGATTTCCGTGACGGCCTGTACGGATGCGGCCAGGTCCATATCCCGTTGTGTAAGAGCTGACTCTGCGCGTCGCGGCGGGCTTCCAAAGAGATCATGAAAGCGTTTCGATGTCATCGTAAGTCCCTGGCAGTAATTGAAATATGACATATCCATCCAGATCGAACCGTCGTCGTTGATATGGACGAAATGTTCCAGAATCTTATCCTTGTATATGGGTTGACCATAAGGCGCCAGGCCCATCAACTTGTACTCGCCCGAGTTCACCTTGAATCCGCAGTAATAGGTGAACGCCGAATAAAGCAGTCCCAGGGAGTGCGGGAAATTCATGACCTTCTTTATTTCGATGCGGTTGCCTTTCCCGTAACCGATACTGGCGGTTGCCCACTCGCCGACGCCGTCCACCGTGAGTATCGCGGATTCGGTGAAGGGGGAAGGGAAAAAGGCACTGGCCGCGTGGGATTCATGGTGTTCGATGAATACGATCGGGCGTTTCGTTGGCCCCAGCGCCTTGCGAATCTGGCGGCGTATGGCGATTTTTTCTTTCAACCACAATGGTATGGCGCGGATAAACGATTGAAATCCTACCGGAGCATAGGTCACATAGGTCTCGATCAGGCGATCGAATTTCAATAAGGGTTTATCGTAAAACACGACGTAGTCTATGTCGGCCAGGCTTGTTCCTGCAAAATCAAGGCAAAATTCAATGGCCTTCATTGGAAAAGCGGGATCGTGTTTTTTGCGCGTAAAACGTTCTTCCTGGGCTGCGGCCACGATATCGCCATCGATGACAAGGGCAGCGGCAGAATCATGATAATACGCAGATATGCCGAGAATTTTCACGAATAACCCGATGAAAGTGTTGGGGCAGGGCGGTTCGGGACAAGCCTCTGCAATGCTCTGGAAGTGTTAAAGGTCACAAACGGCATGCCATGGCCATGCCCACCTGCTATGCGTACGGGCCTGGCAGCGTAAAATCAAGATGTACTATGCCGTGACAAGCACATATAGACAAGACATGTGGTATCGATTCCGATTCGAATACCGCGTCATTTCGACGTCACATGCAATTGGCCGCTGCGGCGAAGGAGACGCGGCATGGATTGTAGATCACTACGATCGATTGTAAGATAGTCGCAGTCGTGGCACAATGTGAATCGCTGTCCCGCAGCGCGGCAAATTTTGCAGGGAAATTTTTTATGAGTGCTCGGCAGAGCTTATGTGTCGGTCGTTGCCGGCAATGCGTCGCAGCCGGAAGCCGCATCGCCTGCGGTCGATGGCCCATCATTATTGTCGCGGCAATGTTGCTGATGCCTCTACGGGGGCGATGTCACCCGGAAGACGGCAAGACAGGGCCGGGATCCGGTGTGCCCGGTGAAGAAATGGATTTTCCCGCATTCAATGTGCGGCTCTTGTCGCATTTGGATGGCACCGAAATTGGCAGCGCTGCACGTGGCAGCGATTTATGGGGTTGGACGGACTCGGGCAGTGGGCGTGAGATCGCGATCATGGGCTTTCAGGACGGTACATCGATTGTCGACATAAGTGTGCCTGCCGCGCCTGTGTATCTGGGGTTTCTACCATCGCACACGGCGAATTCGGCCTGGCGCGATATCAAGACATACCGACACTTTGCGTACATCGTTTCCGACACCAATCGCGATCACGGACTTCAGATTCTCGACCTCACCGCCGTGCTCGCAATATCGCCAACCCCGGCGGTTCTAACCGAGACATCCCATTTTTCCGGTTTCTCGTCGGCCCACAATATCGCGATCAATGAAGCGTCTGGCTTTGCCTACGCTGTCGGCTCCGAACTGTATCGCGGCGGTCTCGTCATGATAGACCTGCGCCAGCCGCTTGAGCCGATGATCGTTGGCGGCTACGACGGCGACGGCTACACGCATGACACGCAGGTGGTTATCTACCACGGCCCCGATGCGGACTTCATCGGTCGGGAAATCGCGTTTAACGCCAATGAAGATACACTGACTGTGGTCGATGTGAGCGACAAGTCCGAGCCGGTATTGGTGGCGAGGACCAGTTATCCCGAGAACGGCTATGCACATCAGGGATGGCTTACCGAAGATCAAGGCTATTTCCTGCTGAATGATGAACTCGACGAATTACGGTTCGCTACGGTGGCAACCACGCGTACGCATATTTTCGATGTACGTGATCTCGATGATGTACGCTATCTGGGACTATACCAGTCGAGTATTCCGTCGATTGATCACAATCACTATACTCATAATGGCTTGTTGTATCAGGCCAACTACACCAGCGGATTGCGCGTGCTCGATCTGAGTGACGTGGGCAACGTGAATCTGTTGGAAGTGGGTTTCTTCGACACGCATCCCGAAGTCGACAATACATCGCGTTTCGACGGCGCGTGGAGTGTGTTTCCATACTACGGCAGCGGCTCGATCATCGTCGCTGACCGCGAACGCGGTCTGTTCGTTCTCGAACTCGATATCAACAAAGGAAACCAGCCTACGCTGGCGGCAGCGTCGATCCATGTTCCCGAGACCGCGGTTGCAGGAGCGATCGCAGGCACGATCAACGTTGACAACGTCGTCGCCGGCAACAGTCCGATTTTCACCATGGATGGTGGAACGGGCGCCGCGTTGTTTGCCATTGATCGTAACACCGGACACATCACGCTCCGCGACGGGGCCGTGCTGGACTTCGAATCCACGATGACGCTCGAGTTGATTGTGAATGTATCGGTGGCGGGCGCTCCGAATTTGCGTGATAGACAGACCGTGCAGATTTCAGTCACCGACGTGAACGAAGCGCCGATAACTGTAGACGACGCCATCCATACCGATGAGGATACCGTGGTCTCCTCCCCGCCGCTGCATGCGAACGACTATGATCCGGATAACGCCGACATGGCGTCGATCGACGATGATCTTGCGGTCATTGCGATCGATACGACCATGACGCTGGGTTCAGTCATTGACCTTGGCGGCGGTGTCGTGGCCTACGATCCAAACGGCAAGTTCGAAAGCCTGAACGATGGCGAAACGGCGGAGGATCGCTTTCAATACACCGTCTCGGACGATCGCGGTGGTACGTCTGTAGGCAATGTGAGCGTACAAATAACAGGCCGTACGGATCCTCCTCCGTGGTACCCGCTGGTGGCTCCCTCCCTATATCACGGTGGCGACATCGACGCGACGGGTTCGTGGCTTAATGTGCAGATCTGCGAGGTCATTGACGGCTTACCAGGACCGGTTGTGTTTGCGACGTCAATACCGGGAAGCATACTGCGACCGATTGGGTATGTGCGCGCGGGGTTTGCAGGGTTGTTGCCCGGTGTGTATCGCTACCAGGATCGAACCTGGAATCCCGTTACCAATACCTTCGGCGATTGGCGAGTGTCCACCCCGGACGCGGCGCATTCCGACACACGCGATCTCACGGTCGAGTACGGCGCTGCAAGGGTAAAGGCGGTGCCGGAGCCCACGGTCAACTTGACCGGAAATGGAACATTTGAGCTCAACGCTGAGTTGGTCTACGCGCAGGGATTCGAAGTCCAGATCACCGATGTCGTATTCCCGACGGAACCACCACGCGTTATCCGTCGTCTATACAGTCCTGATGCAGACGGATTCATTCCGTTTAACGACGCCATAGCTTTCACCGGGCGTCTCAGGCCGGGAACGTATGTCGTCGCGCTGCGCGCCTTTAATCCGCTGTCCGCGGCAGTGCCGCAACCGTTTGTAGTGCCGACCGGAAATCCGTTGATCGTGACGTCTGCCGAAGCGCAGGACGTCCAGGTGCGAGTCGCGCCTGAACATCCGTTTCCCGAAACGGGCGCTGTGTTGGTGGCCCATGGCGAAACCTTATCGGTCGCGGTGAATTGGCTGTCGGTGCCGGGCGCGGTCAACTATGTCATTTATCTCGCCGATATTGCGAAGGGACCGGTATTGAATTACACAAAAATCCTGAACGACGGCGGGGTTTTGGATACGGCGCCGCCGGTGGAGGTAGAGCTAAGGCCTGGTTCGTACCTGTGGTCCGCTTGCGCGGTCTACGACGATCGCGCGACGCACGGGCCGTGGCTGCCTGCGCAACGGTTCGATATCGTTTCCGATCTGATGCAACCGTTGATTACGAATGTTGTGTTGGTAGATGCATGTTCCGATGCGCTGTTGCTGCACATGGCCCCGGGCGGCGGCGCGGCGGCAGAAGTCGAGATGTATCGATTTGATGCCGAGGATGGCTGGATCGATCTCGGCTCAGTCGCCGTGATCGACGGAATCGCCGTTTTTCCAGACGTAGTGTTTAGGCCCGGCGACCTTATTCAGCTGCGAGCGGTCCAGGTCGATCAGGGCGATTCGACTTGGAAGACATTCACGCTACATTAGGGATTTCAATCCAATCTAAAGATAGGAGCGCGCCATGATCACCGTTAACCGAGAGACCACGGGCAAGCTTGCCTTTGTTGTAGTGACAGCTTTGGCGGTCGTGCTTATACCGCCCAGTCTCAGCGCGGCAGACACAAACGTGCGTCCGGTCTGGGATTTTAACAGTGGCATCCAGAATCAGCTCGGCGGCTACTACAATAAATTCGAGCGCAGCCCTTCCCGTTCGTCAACATTCCTTTCCGATACTGTCTACCGCGGTGGCGGCGGGCGTAGTTTGCGCGTGTCGGCCAATCGCGAAGCCGCCGGATTCTGCGGTGTGTGGATGCATCTTTTCGACTTCCGCGCCGAGCCGCGTAAATACCTCGACGCTCGCGACTATGTCATGTTGTCGTTCTGGGTACGTGGTGAGTCCGGAGGTGAGGAGTTTGTGGTGAAGCTGGCAGACAAGCGATGGATTGATTTGGAGGACTCGCTTGCGATTGGCGACGTAAGTCGATTTCTCGGTGGACCCGTCACGACGGCGTGGCAGGAAGTGCAGGTACCGCTGATCCTTGCGGGGCAATTGGATTTGTCCCGGCTGGGCGGCCTGACCCTCGATTTTACGACACCCGGAGACCATGTGGTTTTTATCGATGATGTATGCCTCAAGACCAGAAGTGGCCAACAGGAGACAATGGCGGAGACTCCGGTCACGACGGACAAGGGATCCACGGCGCCGTTCCAGCCGCGACCGCAGGCGATGTGGATATGGAATACGCGACCGCTGTTGGAAAATGCAGCAGACCGCAAGCAGTTGTTCGACTTTTGCAACACGAACAACGTCGACGAAGTCTGGCTGCAGCTGTTGTATATTCTTCACGGTGCTGACGATCTTTTTGGCCCCCCACAGCCGGCGGACGCCCTCAAGAATATTCATTGCGAGCTGACGGACATCGCAAAGCTACAGGGATTTATTCGCGAGGCGCACGCCCGCAACGTGCGTGTTCACGCGCTCGATGGCTACCCTGAGTATGCGCAGAAAGAGTATCATCCAGCGCCGCTCGCGATCGTCGACGGCGTGATCGAATACAACCGAAACGCCGAGCCGACCGAACGCTTTGACGGCATTCACTTTGATAACGAACCGTACCTCATTATCGGTTGGGCGGATCCGTCGCGGCGCAAGCGGATCTTAAGCGAATTCCTGACTCTCAACAAGATGTGCGTAGAGCGTGTTCATGACCACTCCGACATGGAATTCGGCATCGACATCCCATTCTGGTGGGACAGTCGCGACGACGTGACCGGTGAGATCACGGGAGAGGTTGCATTTGGCGGCAAGATCCAGCCGGCCAGCTACCATTGCGTCGACATTCTCGATAACGTGGGCATCATGAATTACCGCGACACGGCCGACGGCGCAGATGGCATGTATGCGCATGGGAATCAGCTGCTTGCTTATGCCGACCGCGGGAAGAAAACAAAAATTTATATGGGCGTCGAGACATTCATGTATGAACCGACGGACGTGTGGTTTGTGCTCGGGCTGCCGCGTGCACAGTTTTATGAAGCACTCGACAAGAAGGGCCATGACTACTCTTATTTGAGTCGCATCGACGGATTTCGCACGCAAATGCTGGACGACGGCGGCAATATCCATCTGGGCATCGAGTTGCCCCGCGAGCCCAACGACGACGTCAAGCAGCGTATCACGCGTGTCATGCTCGAGATCGCGCAGCGCTTCGGGGCTTCGCAGTATCCGGGTATACGTGAGAATGCGGATCGGATTTACATGGATGTGCGGCGGCGGGTCGGCACCCACCCGGAATGGACACGGATTCGCGCTCGTGACATCAACGACGACGCGTCCGGCACAACGTACCGTGGCTTTATGGCGGACAGCATTATGCTGTCCAAAATCACATTCGCCGACAACCCGGTCGGTGACCTCACGCTGCAGACGCAGGCGGCCGAGCGGATGTTTACCGATTACGGATCGTATCACGGGCTTGCGATACACTACTACGATACCTACAGGAAGCTGCTGGAACCATCAACGGCAAAGCCGTGACGGTTAATGCGCTTCCAGCCAGTTCCGGCCCATGCCCACCTCGGCGATGACGGGTACATTCATCGTTATTGCAGATTCCATCGCGCTTTTGATCATTGGAATGACCGTCGTGCGTTCGTCCCGGTGCATGTCGAATACCAGTTCGTCGTGAACCTGAATGATCATACGTGTCTGCAATGCTCCTTCCCGGAGATTCTTGTGTATGGTGACCATTGCGATCTTGATCATGTCCGCCGCGGTACCCTGGATCGGCGCGTTAATCGCCGTGCGTTCTGCTGCGGCGCGGATCGTGTGATTCGCCGAATTGATATCACGAAGATACCGGCGGCGGCGGCACATGGTCTCGACATAGCCAAGGTCGTGTGCCTCCTGAATCGTGGTGTCAATGTATCGTTTTACGCCGGAGTAGCGTGCGAAATACTGATCAATAATAAAATTCGCTTCCTTCCTGGGGATTCCCAGGCGTTGCGACAGACCAAAGGCGCTGATGCCGTATATGATGCCGAAGTTGACCATTTTGGCCTTTCGCCTCATGTCTGGTGTCACGTCGTCGAGTGCCACGTCGAATATATTCGCGGCCGTACTTTGGTGAATGTCCAATTCCCTTCGAAACGCATCGAGCATAGCAGGATCATCGCTCAATGAGGCAATGATTCTCAATTCGATCTGCGAATAGTCGGCGGACAGGATACGATAGGCGTCGTCACGCGGTATGAACGCCTTGCGAATTTCACGACCTTTTTCTGTCTTTATCGGAATATTCTGTAGATTGGGCCCCTGCGACTGCAGCCGTCCTGTCGCTGTCACTGCTTGATTGAACGTCGTGTGAATCCGGCCCGTGCGTGGAGAAATGGCTGCCGGCAACGCATCCACGTAGGTCGACTTTAGTTTCCGCGACGTGCGGTATGCGAGCACATCCCGGACGATCTCGTGACGTCCCGCAAGTCGTGACAGGACCTGTTCCGAGGTTGAATATTGGCCGGTCTTTCCGGTCTTTTTGGCCTTCTTCTCGAGTTGCAGGTGGTCGAACAACACGTCGCCCAGCTGCTTCGGTGAGTCGATGTTGAAGTCGAGGTCGGCGGCATGATGGATTCGCTCCGCCAGTCGTCCAATCTCATCTTCGAGTGCCGCGGAATAATCGGACAGTGCAGCCTTGTCCAGAGCCACGCCTTCCGCCTCCATCGCGATGAGAACCGAGATGAGCGGCGATTCGATGTCGTGGAAAAGGCATTCGGCTTCGTGTTCCTTCAATAGTGGTGCGAAGATCTCCTTGAGCTGCAGTGTGACATCCGTATCTTCTACGGCATATTCGGTAACCAGGTCCGTTGAGACATCGCGCATCGACTTTTGGTCGGCGCCTTTCGGGCCGATCAAGTCCTCTATTGGTACGGGAGTGTAGCCAAGATAGTTCCGGGCCAGTATGTCCAGCTTGTGTCTGCTTTCCGGATCTATTAGGTAATGCGCGAGCATCGTGTCAAAGAATGGTCCGGCAACGTCGAGGCCATGCCAGTGGAGTACGCTGATATCGAACTTAAGGTTATGACCGATCTTGAGGATATCGGTGCGGCCGAACAGCGGTCTGAATGTATCAAGTATGGTTTTGCATTCGTCTGTATCATCTGGAAACACGACGTAATACCCTGCATGCGCTTCAATCGAAAATGCGATACCGACCAGCTCGGTCGTCATCGGATCCAGCCCGGTTGTCTCCGTGTCAAAGCAGAAAAACGGCTGCGTTGCCAGCGTCTCCAGCAACATCGCCCGTTCGTTTGCGGTGGCGACCTTTCTGTAGACGTGCGGCACGTCGGCACTCGTCGTGTACACCTCCCGAATACTTTCCGGGTCGGTGCTCGGTGTGGGTGTGTCGTCAGATCCGAAGGTTGAGAACAGGGACGGTTGCCGGTTGTCGTCGTCTTGCTTCGCTACCGGCGCAGGGTCGTTCGCGAGCAGACGTTTGGTGAGCGTGCGGAATTCGAACTCGTCGAATAACTCACGCAAGGCATCGACATTCCACGGCTGAACCTCCAGAGATGCAATGTCAGGAAGATTTGGCACCTGCCGATCGATTGTCGCCAGGCGCTTGGACAGCAGCGCCTGCTCGCCAAACTCCTCGACGCGTTCGCGCTGCTTGCCTTTAAGGCTGGTTGCATTTTGTATGAGATTCTCGATACTGCCGAAATCCGCGATGAGCTTTCTCGCCGTCTTCTCGCCGATACCCGGTATCCCCGGGATATTGTCCGACGCGTCACCCCATAGCCCGAGCATGTCGACAACCTGGGATACCTCGGCAATTCCCCATTTCTTCAGCACCTCTGGTACGCCGAGAATCTCCACGTCGTTGCCGAAACGTGCCGGTTTATACAGTAAGACCTTATCCGTTACCAATTGGGCGAAATCCTTGTCAGGCGTCACCATATACGTTGCCATTCCAGACGTATCTGCGCGATCGGCAAGCGTGCCGATGATGTCGTCCGCCTCGTAACCCGGCGCCGTCAGCGCGGGTATGTTGAAAGCCTGGGTCACGCGGTAGATATGCGGAATGGCCGCGCTTAGATCTTCCGGCATCTTCTCGCGCTGCGCTTTGTAGTCGGGAAATTCGACGTGCCGTTTCGTCGGCTCCGGTGTATCAAATGCAACAGCAAGAAAGTCGGGTCGGCGGGTCTCGATGATATGGACAAGAGTTGTGATGTAGCCGAATATAGCGGATGTGTTGAAGCCGGACGCTGTCAGCCGAGGATTCTTGTAAAGCGCGTAAAATGCCCGATATACCAGCGCCATCCCGTCGAGAAGAAACAGTTGCTTTTCTTGATTGCCCATATGAACGCCTTGCAGGTTTGGTGAAGGAGGCGCCTGGACGCCCCGTCTGGACAACGATCGCCGACCTTTGTATGCCGGCACCGCACAATCAGTATCATCGCACGGATCGATTGTCAATGAAGTAGTAGGGAAAGCCGACTCGCAGCAGGTATTCTTTTTCACGCTTTGGGGTTTACTAACAGCACATTTCTGTCTATACTTAACGTTTACGCTGTATGGTTGTCGTGCGCAAGGGGTTTTGCCACATGGTCGATGCGTAAAAGCCAGGTTCATCATTTACGGCGAGGCTGAGAATGAAGATTTTTTTCTGTTACAAGAAAATGTTGAAGCAGGACGAGGAGATTGCGCTGGAAATCGCGAGTGCGGTTGAGGCGGCCGGTTACGATGTGGTCGTGGGAAAAACGGGCGTATCAGGAAACAGTGAGTCCACGCAGATCATTCTCCATCGCTTGGCTCTGTCGGATGCGATGGTGTGCCTGATCTCGAACGCGGCCTTGAATAGCAAGCAGGTCCTGTATGAGATCGGGCGCGCGTTGAAGGCGCAGAAACCCGTAATTCCGATTTTGTTGGAAGACCTGGAATTCGATCTCTACTTCCGGGCTTTCGGTCCGCACTTCATCGATCGTCCGCACATTCGATACAGTGGCGATGTTTCGGCCGCGGTCGATGGGATTATCGGAAGTCTCGCCGAGGCCCAGGATCCGGGAGGAAGAAATCTGATCAAAGAGGTGCTGGCGGAATACGACGTCAAGGACTATGGCGAGATTCTGTATGCCATGTTGGGGTTGCTGAGGGATCTTCACATGCTTGGTCGTACCCAGCCCGGGAGCAAACCTGCCGAATCGGCGCAGACTGAGTCGGCAACGGCGGCAGCTACGTTAACCGTCGCTCTGACATCCGCCGTCGCGAAGCACGCGTCGATCAGCAAGAAAAACGCGAAGGTCTATCGCAGCAACGGCCTGGCAGAACCATCGGCGAGGCTTGAAGCGACGGCACGCGGTGCGACGTCGCTCAAGAAGATGCTTCGTGCCGTCATTGAATCATGCGAGCAGCCAGCACCAGTGGATGTGCCGCCGGATGATAGCAGTGCTGAGAAGCCCGTGGCGGATGCCGACCCGGTAGCGCCCTAGAATCACTGAGGGATGCATCAGGTATGTCGTCGCCACTGGGTGCAATGACTATGATTTCACAATTTTTGTTGGCGTTCACCGCTTTAGCTGTGGTCCCGCTCGCGTTGTGTATACTGAACGCAATACGAATACAGCTGAGGCAGTGAAAACCAACGAACCGGCAAGATCTTGACGGTTCGTCTCGCCCGGCGGGTGCCGGCCGGACGCGGTTCGACAAGGTCAGATTGCGTTTTACAGGACCATCTTATCGAAATCTTCTACCGCTATGGCTTCGGAAGTTGCGAAGTTGATGCCGGTCAGGCGGGTGAGTGCAAGCGACGCCTTCATCGCTTCCTGGACTCCTGGAAATTCCACTACCATTACCAAATCGTATTGGCCCAGCAGAACGTGCATCGAACGCACCTTGCCGCGATTATTCTTGATTATTTCCGTCGCCTTCGCCGTGCGCGCGGCACTGATTCCATCTAATGATTCCGGCGAGTATTTTCCAAATAAAATGTAAGTTGCCATAATAAATTCCCCGGTCAGGTGATAACCGTTAGTCGTTGGTGTAAACTGCAGAGAATACTATATGTGGTGGAAGCATCAATGTCCAGCCGCCGGCTATCGTCAACTGGTTCCCGGCTGTAGATATCTTAACCGCCGTTGACCTGGTTAACGGTGTCGATCGGAGAGAATGTGTGAAGATCGCGGTGTTGATTTCGGGAGGTGTAGACAGCTCTGTCGCCCTCCGGCTGGTCCAATCGACGATGGACTGTAGCCTTGAGGCGTTCTATCTCAAGATCTGGCTGGAGGATGATCTTGCATTTCTTGGAGATTGTCCATGGGAAGCAGACCTCGAATTGGTGCGAAGGATATGCGATGATGCCGGCATCGCGCTGCATGTGATACCGTTTCAGCAACAGTATTATGAGCGGGTTGTCGACCATGCAATAGCGGAGTTGAAAGCCGGGCGAACCCCCAGCCCGGACATCCTGTGTAACTCCGAGATAAAGTTCGGCGCGTTTTATGACGAGATAGACGGCGCGTTCGATCGCGTTGTAACAGGGCACTATGCCGGTGTGGAAGAGAAGGACGGCGTGTTTCTCCTCAAACGTGCTCGAGACGGCGTGAAGGATCAGACGTACTTCTTGTCGCACCTGAACCAGGCGCAGCTGTCCCGGGCACACTTTCCGCTCGGGGTCTACGTGAAATCCGATGTGCGCCGTTTGGCGCGCGAGCTTGACTTACCGAATCAGGGGCGGAAAGACAGTCAGGGGCTTTGCTTCCTGGGAAAAATCAAGTACAACGAATTTGTAAAATGCCATTTGGGCAAGAGACCCGGACGTATCGTCGAAATTGAAACGGGGAAGACGCTGGGCGACCATGACGGATACTGGTTTTTTACTGTCGGTCAACGGCGCGGAATTGGATTGGCGGGCGGGCCGTGGTATGTGGTTGATAAGGTTGTGGAGGACGACGTCGTACTCGTGTCGCATCAGGACGGCTACCGCGACCGGGCACGTCGCACGTTCGTCGTCACGAATGTGCATTGGATTGCCGGCGAGCCTGCGGACGAACGACTCACCGTAAAAGTGCGTCACGGGCCTGTCGCGGTTGGATGTACATGTACTGCCGCCGATGGCGGCCGCTATCAGGTACAATTGGACATGCCGGACACCGGTATAGCAGCCGGGCAATCCGCTGTGTTCTACGATGGCGACTATTGCCTGGGGCGTGGGATAATCGCGAATTCGGACCGACGCCAACCGGACTGCATCACAAGTCCAGCTGGAACGGCTTAATGGTATCGTCGGCTTCGGGTTCGACAACCTTGAGAACACCCGTCTTGATACCGAATCCTTCGGCAAACTGCCGAAGCTCGGCCGACAGCGGCATATTGCCAGTGGCCTTACCGTATGTTTCAGCGATCATGAGAAGTGACTGCACTGTCAGCGCATTCATTTCGTGGTGCGTCATGTCCTTGGTCCACAGGTCGAATTTCACGGTATTCTGCTTTGACGGATCCCAGATCGACATCAGTACAGCTTTACACGTTTGCGGCGACCTGGACTCGGCCTGGTCCGCCTGCCAGGTAATGGACTCAGGCGTATTCGTGTCATCAAGTGTGATGTCGAAGCGGATTGACGCCTCTGTTGTGTCAGCTTTTTCAGTCATAATAATTGGCTCACATCGACATAAACTCCCTGATACAGCGCATTCAACTCGTGTTCCATCTCCGGTGTTACCAGGAAGCGTTCACTGAGTTCGCGGTAGTCGGCAGACTTGAAACCAAGATTGTACAGTGGTTTTCCCGTTTCCCTCGCAAACGCGATGAACATAATGTCGGTGTCGCTGGAATTCGCGAAATCGAATAACAGCTCCATACTGATGGGATCCAGTCCCTGCGAGTGCTGGAACATCTGGTATTTAATGTATTCGATGAGACGATCGTCGTAACCGTGATGGTGTATCGAAATCTTTTCGATGAAATTCTTCCGTGACGTTGTGAGCCGATAATACGGCCTCGCCGTCTCCGCGATGTCTGCAAATATGTTCTCGTACAGTTTTTTCACAACGGCGAGCGCATCGTCCAGGTTGCCGAGGTTTGCTGCGGGCATGAAATGAATCAGGCAGCGCCGATCTGCGTCGCAATAAGTCACCGGAATGTCCAGTACGAATGACTTTCCGCAGTCACGGCACGGTATCACATTCAGCACGCCCTGAAACAATGCTGCCAGCTCATCGCTACCCTTGCGAATCAGGGTGATGGGGAAACATTCCGACTGTGCGTCGCAATGCGGGCAGCACACTGTTTTTTTGTCTTCGACACTCACCATGATGTAGTCTGCACGTTCCGTTATAGGTTTTTCGGGTGATGGTAAATCGCAATACGTCGTTCATGTGCTAATTTACCGCCTTTCCAACCATATTGTCTAATTGCGCCTACTGCAACACGTCTAACTTCGGAATTTACCATGCACCCTTATCGTACCCATAACTGCGGCGAGCTGCGCCATGCACATGTCGGTCAGGAGGTTCGCGTTACAGGCTGGATACACCGTGTCCGTGATCACGGCGGCATTATTTTTATTGACCTGCGAGATCACTATGGGATTACCCAGATTGTGATCAATCCTGAGAAAAATATCTATCAGGACCTTCATCACTGGCGGATTGAGTCCGTCGTGACATTTACCGGAAACGTGGTCAATCGGAATGAGGACACCTACAATGACAAGCTGCCCACCGGCGAGATCGAGATCGTTGCCGAGGAGTTGGTGATGCAGAGTGTGAGCGATGTGCTTCCGTTTCCGGTCGCCGACGAGATGGCCTGTCCCGAAGCCACCCGTCTGCGCTACCGCTTCCTGGAGTTGCGCCGCGAAAATCTACACCGCAATATTGAACTGAGGACCAGCGTGATCGCTGATATTCGCCGGCGTATGACCGATCTCGGATTTCTTGAGATTCAAACGCCGATCCTGACGTCGAGTTCGCCCGAGGGAGCGCGGGATTTTCTGGTTCCGAGCAGATTGCATCCCGGCACGTTCTATGCACTGCCGCAGGCGCCGCAGCAGTTCAAGCAATTACTTATGGTTGCAGGCTTCGACCGCTATTTTCAGATCGCGCCGTGCTTTCGCGACGAGGACTCGCGCGCGGACCGGTCGCCCGGTGAGTTTTACCAGTTGGATCTTGAGATGTCCTTCGCAACCCAGGACGATGTGTTCCACGCAGTCGAGACTGTCATCGGCGGTGTGTTCAGGGCATTCTCGACCGCTGCTGTCGATGAGACGCCGTTTCAGCGGATCGCCTATAATGATGCGATCAGCCGGTTCGGTTGCGACAAGCCGGATCTCCGCAATCCATTACGTCTTATAGATGTCACGGAGGTCTTTCGTGATTCCGAATTCAACGCATTTGCCGCCGTGGTGAAGAAAGGTGGTATAGTAAAAGCGATTGCAGTAAAAGGAATTGTGGATCAATCCCGAAAATTTTTCGACGATATGATCACGTTTACTCAGTCGGTCGGCGGCAAGGGCCTGGCGTACATTGGATGGAAGGATGGTCGTGAACGCAGTCCGATCGCGAAGTTCCTCACGCCGGATGCCCTTGCAGAACTGAGGTGCGCCGGCAGCATTGACGATGGCGACGTGATGTTTTTTATCTGTGATAAAGGGAAGAAGGTGTGCGAGATCGGTGCGGCGGTGATAAAGGAGCTGGCAGACCGTCTTGAGTTACGGGAGGCGAACGCCTTCCGCTTCTGCTGGATTGTTGACTATCCAATGTACGAAACCGAGGGCAACAGTGGTCGCATACAGTTTTCACATAATCCGTTTTCCATGCCGCAAGGTGAACTCGAAGCGCTGAACACGCTGGATCCGCTGGATATACTTGCCTTCCAATATGATCTCGTGTGCAACGGTGTCGAGCTTTCAAGCGGTGCGATCCGCAACCACCGACCCGACATTATGTATCGGGCATTTGAAATCGCCGGATACGGCGCCGAGGAGGTCGACCGGCGATTCGGCGGTTTGATCAATGCGTTCAAGCTCGGTGCGCCGCCTCACGGTGGTATTGCGCCAGGTCTGGACCGCATCATCATGCTGCTTGCAAATGCCCGGAATATTCGTGAAATTATAGCGTTTCCGATGAACCAGACTGCGCAGGATCTCATGATGGGCGCACCGTCGCCTGTTACAGATCGACAGCTTCGTGAGTTGCATGTGCAGCTGAAGCTGCCGGCAAAGCATCGAAAGAAACAAAGTGCCGAACAATCCGATTGACCGACGTCCGCGGTACAACAATGGCTGTTTCCCGTATTACCAGTGATTTTTCGCATCGGTTTGGCGGCATCCAGCGACTCGTCGGATCGAACGGCGCAGAAACGTTGCGGGCAGCTTCCGTTTGCGTTGTCGGCATAGGTGGCGTCGGCTCGTGGGCTGCGGAAGCTCTGGCGCGATCCGGTGTAGGCAGCGTGACGTTGGTGGACTGGGACGACATATGCATTACCAACGTCAACCGCCAGATTCACGCCGTTAACGGCACAATCGGGCAGTCCAAAGTATCGGTCCTGAGTGAGCGGATCAGCCATATCAATCCGGCATGCGACTGTCGACCAGTACGCGACTTTCTTACAGCGCGCAACATCGATTCTTTGCTCGCTGAGCGATTTGACTATGTGATTGATGCGATCGATCAGGTCAACGAAAAATGTCTGATGATCAATCATTGTCGGCACCGTAAATGGCCTGTCATCTCGGTGGGCGGCGCTGGGGGCCGTCTTGATCCGACCGCCATTCGCGTGGATGACATGAGCCGCTCCCGTGACGATCCGCTTCTGGCGCGTGTTCGCAAGATGTTGCGCCGCGACTACGGTTTCCCTCGTAATCCGAAACGTCGATTTCGAGTGCCGTGTGTTTACTCAGCCGAGGCCATTCGCTTTCCGCAGCCCGACGGCTCTGTATGCTACCAGCGTAGCGGCGGCCACCATAAGCTGCGTCTCGACTGCGAGCACGGATACGGCGCCGCCAGTTTTGTCACCGGCGCGTTCGGTTTCGCGGCCGCCGCGCACATTATCGCATATCTCACCCGCAAGACAGCGCAATGACAGCGTCAAATGCCATCTTACCTTTGATCATCGACACACATTGCCATCTCAATCTCTATCCCGATCCGGATGCACTTGCCGCGCGTGTTGCGGGCGACCGAATGACCGTGAACCTTGTCACGAATACGCCGGATGATTATGTACAATGCAAGACGCGTTTTGCCAAGCCGTGCGCAATCCGCCCGTCACTGGGCATGATCCCACAGCACATTCAGGAGCTGGCCGGGTGTATCGATCATTATTGTGAGCTTTTGAGAGACACCCGGTATATCGGCGAGATCGGTCTGGATTATGTGACGGAGTGTGAGGACGAGCGCCGCTTGCAGCGGAAGATCCTGGAGCGCATCCTGGCTGAGTGCGCGAATCAGGGTGACAAGATAATCAGCATACATTCCCGCCGAGCTGCTGACGATGTCCTGGCGATGGTAGGACGAGACTTTCCGGGGACCATCATCCTGCATTGGTTCAGTGGTTCCGAAGCATCACTGAACAGGGCGTGTGATACGATCTGTTTTTCGATCAATACCGCGATGGTCCGGTCGAGACGGGGGAAAGTGTTGATCCGGGCGATGAATCCCGATCGGATCCTGACGGAGACCGATGGTCCGTTCATCCATATCGGTGAACGGGCTGCCGAACCGCGAGACTTAAGGTTGGTGATCGATTTCCTGGCGCGGGAGTGGCAGTGTAGTCAGATCGACGCGGCCCGGCGTGTGCAGCAAAGCTACCAAAGAGCAACCGTCGGGATTGCTGCGGCGCCGGATGATGTGTCATCGTGTGCTTGCACGACGCCGTCGGAATCCTGAATAACCCAGGCTGATGATTCCGAAGAGCAAGAGGCAGACGGTCGAAGGTTCCGGCGTATTAACAGTTACGTCAACATTGTCGATGGCCCACGACTCATCACCGCCACCTTGCCAACCGTCACCGTACGCGAGCCATTCGATCGTCAGTGTCGAGGATGTATGCGGAATATTCTGAAATGCAGAATCCAATCCCATATTGTACGCCGTTTCGAGGAAATCCGGACCGGGATTGAAGCCGAGCTGTAGCGGGGTCGGCGTCAGCGCGACTCCAGGCGGCGGAATGTACGTGCCGTCACCGCCGACAAAATTATCGAATGTTTCCAGGAATATCGTTGCGCCATCGACCCGCACTTCGAAGTAGTCCGGAACGAAGGAGTCGAATGGCGGGTCGTTGGACAATCCGTCCCATGAATCGATAATAGCCAGCAGGAAGTTGATATTTAAGCTGTAATGTGAGGGGAGATCGGTAAGTGTCAGGACCGTGGGCGTTCCCGGTGTCCCAGTCATGCCGGTGGCCAGGCCGCCACTTGTGTTCTGCAAAAAGTCACCACTGAATGTGTTGGAACCTGTGCCGATACCGGCGTATCCGTGGACGGACTCCAGAACAGTAATCCCGGAAAATTCGGTAGGTACGCCGTTGTTGAAGTCGGTAGAAAATACCGGTACCATTTCAGCGGCAAGAGCCGGTAGGGCGAGCCCCGCAAGGAACAGCACGGCGACTGTTATGCTCTTTGTGATCTCCGAAAATCTCCGGTATTTCTGTTGCATGCATGTGTGTTGCACCGTAATCTCCACCCGCTGATTTCGCTAAACAAATCATCGTTTCTTGCCCACCACCACCAATGCGTTTCTATATCGTTTCCATGCCGCCTTCCCAGTTGTAATATATATGGAAATGCCCTGCATTTAAAGCCGATGGTGAAAAATATGTCCATCTGACAGACTGCTGAGAGCATAATTCGTACCAGTTTAAACATCGTTGCGATTCAAGATTTCAATTCGAATGCGATGGGGTGCCGTACCGGCCGCCTACAATGATACGACCTCGTCGCGAGGTGGCCAGGAATGAATCAGGCTAGACCCATTTTCGCAGCAGCCGGCGCACGATGCGAAAAGATCCCAGCTTCTTGTTCACCCATTTCACATACGTCAGTCCGCGGGACATAGTCGAGTTCACTCCGAAATGCAGAGATCGCAGAGCTTCTTCCTCAGCCATCGCCTGCATGAAATGTGTGGTGCTCGCGCCGCCACGTTTGAATATCGCAATGGGGATGGTGGTCCGAAAGACAGCACTTCCGGATGTCATCAGGCGGCTCACAAGGTCGTAGTCGGCACAATACACGTACTCTTCGCGATAGGGCTTCGTGCCCAGCGTATCGCGGCGGAATAACACATTCTGATGATTCACAGGCATGCCGTACCACGCCAATGCCGGAGACCGGTTCTTCAGCTTCACGAGGGTGCCATCGGGGAACCGCTCGAAACATCTGCCCCAGATCATCTCAGGCCGATCGTCTCCCAGTTCGGTCTCAAGATCGGCGGGCGAGAACGCAGGATTCAGTTCATCGCCCGCGTTCAGGTAGAGGACATAATCGCCGACGGCATGCCGCGTGCCTTTGTTCATGCCGTCATAGATGCCTCTGTCGGGCTCGGATATGAAATACGTTGTATCCGCTCGGATGTTCCGAAAAAGTGTGTCCGCATCATCAGAATGCACTTTCGACCCGCCGTCGATTACCAGCCAGCTGATGTTGAATTTGCGTAACGCCTGCCGCAGAGAGGAGTAGGTTGCCCGCAAACCGCCGAAATCATCCAGATGCACGGTGATGATGCATATGTTCACAATGCTCGACTACCTTGATCTCCGGCAGCCCGTTGGACTTCGGCCGAATCTACTGCGATGTTGCCAATTGAGGCATTGCCTGTATACGGCTCTCTCGTCAACGGAAGTTGCATGTTGCCGCCTTGATGACTTTGAGGACCAGTGCGTGGTGCAGTCTGCCGATTTGTCTCAATCCACCACTGCATGACACCTTCAGGCCTCTGGTGTAGGCATTGATAAACGTCCGATATCGTGTGTCCCCCTGATACGAGCCGAAACCCGTCACCAGCAGTACCGCCAGACTGCCCTTCAGCAGGTTTCGCTCAATGGGTTCAAGAAATTTCTCGCCGGGCCTGCGGGCAACGTCGATCCAGTGTTGGACGTCGCGGAAGAGGCGGGATTCATGGCATGCGACAGCGGTAATCGACTGTCCATGCTCGCGGTATACGGCACGCGGCTCGTTGAGCAACACGACGCGATGATCCCGGGTAACCCGCAGGAAAAATTCCCAGTCGTGGATCTGAAACAAGTCGGTATCGGGTCCGTCGTGGTCAAGAACACATTCCCGACGTAAGGCACAACCCGGCATTCTGAAGAAATAGTGCCGTAACAGTCGTGCCCGGAATTCGGCTGCGTCGAGGGTTTGATCGTGGTCAGTCACGTATTCTGCTTCCAGCTTGTCGGTACGGTCCCGTTTGATGAATACAGATGAAATAACCATCGCTGCCGCGGGATCGCACGCGAATGCGGGTTCTATCGCATTGAGGCATCCGGGAAGTAATTCATCATCGGCATCCAATTTCATGACGTATCGTCCCCGTGCCAGGCCCAGTCCTTTCCGCCAATTTCCGGCCGCTCCGAGGTTCTGGGCATTCCGTACATATTGAATCCCGTGCCCGTAACGCCTGGCAACATCCGGTGTCTGGTCTTCACTGGCGTCGTCGATCACCAGAATTTGAATATCCGCACAGTCCTGTGCCAGAACGCTATCGATGGCTCCGGCAAGAAAATGTCCGTAGTTGTATGAAGGAATGACAATGGAAAAGGTAGGCTCATTATCCATCATTGGCTGCCATTTCAGGTTAGATCCCGATCTTTCGGAATTCTGCTCGATGCGGTAACGTTCCGGCGAACTCGGCTTGGCGCAAATCTACAACGCCGCCGCCGATCTGCGAATTGATTCGGCGGGTTTTGGCGGCGCAAAACAAGAACCCGAAAACGGGCAACGTCCTGTCCCGGCGAAAGCCGGGGCCTGAGGGCTGGACTCACTCGGATTGCCCGTTGGATGCCAAAGCATGCGAATTCTCGGTCGTGTACGTTGGTCTCGATGACGTTCGGCACGCGAGCAAATGATCGCTGCGGTAGATTTAAACCCTCAATGGATTACTATGGTATTGGATGCGATGGTGTTATCGTTCTTGCCGCACGTCCATTGGTGTTGAATTTAGGATTTGCGACGGAGCATCATTGCCGATCTCCAAACCCAGTAAGCGGACCCACGTCATGCGTGCACAACAGCCCTCTGATGCCATTGTTGCCGTTACCCTCAACTGCAACTCCCGCTGCACGATGTGTGATATCTGGAAGAACGATATTCGCAACGAGATGCAGCCCGACGAATATCTCGCTCTGCCGCCGTCATTACGGGGAATAAACGTCACTGGCGGCGAACCGTTTCTGAGAAATGATCTCCCGCAAGTCATCAAGGCCATGAAAACGGCGTGTCCCAAAGCGAGAATTGTGATTTCAACACATGGTTTTCTACCTAAACGCATCAAAAAGCTGATTCCTGATATACTGGCTGTCGATCCCGGGGTCGGCGTACGCATCTCGATCGATGGCAAGGCGGAGACGCACGAGCAGATTCGTGGCATTCGCGGGGGATTCAAGCGTGACATGGAAAGCCTGCAATTGATGAAAGACCTGGGCGTGAAAGACCTGGGAATCGCGATGACCGTGATGGAGCAGAATGTCGGGGAACTAGTGGATACCTATCGTCTTTCAGAAGAACTCGGTGTTGAGTTCAGCGTCACGGTGGCCACCGATTCGGAAGTCTATTTCGGCAATGAAAAGGCATCGCTTCGGCCACAAAACGAAGCAGCTATGCAGGATGCTTTCGGTAGCGTGATCCGGTCGGAATATCGATCGTGGCAGCCGAAACGGTGGTTTAGAGCCTGGTTCGAAAAAGGCTTGCTTGATTACACCATGGCGGGCGGACGGGCCCTGGCTTGCGATGCCGGGCGGGGGTTCTTTTATCTCGATTCTACGGGGAATTGTTACGCCTGCCATATCCTTCCGACCCTGCTCGGCAATTTGCGAAGCCGGAGTTGGGACGAGATCTGGTCGTCCGCGAAAGCCGACAGCGTGCGCAGCGATATCAAGGGCTGCCAGCAATGCTGGATGGTTTGTACCATAAAGTCCGAAGCGCGGAAAAATCTGGGCCGGATCGGCATCGAAGTGATGGCTGGTAAAATCGCTGCGCATTTGCACGGATCGTAACCTTCCTCCCGTGATTCGATTTTCATGTTTGATATGGATCAATCGTACCTACGCGCGCCGACGTACCCGGATGCGCTGTCGATATTGGGGTTGCCACTTCATCCCGTGGATATTCCCAAGCTCCACGGCTACATGGAAGCTGTGATCCGCAACCGGCAAAAGGCGATGGTCCTCAATCTCAATATCAACGCAGCCAACATCGCCCTGAAATATCAATGGTTTCGTGATCTGTATGATGAGGCGCAGCTTGTTTTCTGTGACAGCGACGGCGTCCGCTGGGGGCTGGAGCTGCTCAGCCGGCCCGCTGCACCAAAGATCACCTATGACCGTTATATTTGGGACCTGGCATGCTTTTGTTGCACCGCCGGCTACCGCCTGTATTTTCTCGGCGCCAAACCGGGGGTCGCTCAGACCGCTGCCGACTGCCTGTGCCGGGAGTATCCACAACTGAGAGTGGCTGGAGTGCAACACGGTTATTTCGACAAGAACGGCAGGGAGAATGATGCTGTCGTCGCACATATTAACCAGTCCCGAACGGATGTGTTGGTGATTGGATTCGGGATGCCGCTGCAGGAACAGTGGCTGGCCGCAAACTGGGCGCAGTTGCATATTCACATCGCCATGACAGGCGGAGCGGTGTTCGACTATGCCGCCGGGAACTTCAAACGCGCCCCGGATTGGATGATCGAAAATCGACTGGAATGGCTGTATCGGTTTACGCAGGATCCGGTGCGGTTGTTCCGCCGGTATGTTTTGGGCAACCCGCTATTTATGTACCGCGTCTGGCGCGAAGCGCGGGGTGCTGCGACGTGCCGCCATTGACGTGTGGATTCGTATGACATGGAGATAATGGTACGGGGATCGCCGCCGACTTTCGCGGAATCGGCGTAAATGCCAGAAATATCAGCACCGCGAGGCTGAAGAAGTTGTAGATCGAATGCAGGACAAATGCGGATTCCAGAAACGATGCGAAAATGCCGATGCAGATAACGCTGCCGGCGAAGAGGTCTACGGCGGAACCCGATGACCGGTAAAAACGCCAGGATCGCTGTACGCCTAGTGCGAGCATGAGCAGGTAGATCGAGCAACCAATGATGCCCACGCTTAGAATCATATCAATATATCCGGAATGCGCCTGGACAATTCCCCATTGTTGAAAGGATGAGACCTCGTCCACGCGCTCCGGCGTCCAGAATCCCTGGTAGCCGTATCCCAGAAAAGGTCGAATGTCGAAATACTCGATTGCCTGTTGCCAGAGCGGGACACGGCCGGTGAGGGTGTAGGCCGAGGGGTTCTCGCGGCCCAGAAAAAAGATGTGTTTCATGGTCTTGCCGAAATCCGTTTCGAAAAGCACGACACCGATGGGAACAGCGATGATTGTGCTGAGTATGGCCGTGATGCGGTGCTTGACGGGAGACGTAACCATCCACAAAATTCCGGCGGTCGCCATGGCACTGGTGAACGCCGTCCGCGATTTCGTCAGGATGAGGAAACAGACCGCGGTGACGCCAATAGCGGCATACAGTCGACGATGGCGGGTTTCGGTCCACCTCAATATGAGACTGGAAAGAAGCACGAACGCGCAGTTGAGCCCCTGGTGATTGGGATGGAATGTGCCGGCAAAACGGTAACCGGTTTTGAGCGGCAGGAAATTCCCCAGTGCGATTTCCGACGTGACTCCGGTCAGCAGGTAAAACGTGCAGCAGAAAAATACCATGTGCACGATTTCCCTGCCGCTCATGCTTGCAGCCACCCCGCCGGCTCCCAGACTCAACATCATGAGCACCACCAATCGCCGCACTGTCAGAGGTACGTTCTCAGCCCAGCTGAGGCTGGCAACGGCCCATATTAGAAACAAAATCACAAACCAGGCCAGCGCTCCGTTGATACGGAGCGGGCGGCTGCGTCGTTGCAGAAGGAGTATAAAACCGAGGACGCCAAGTGCACTCAATGCAAAGCGCCGCTTCATATCGCCCGTTTCGACTTTGCGAACATATTCTTCCGCCGCAGGTATGAATTCGCCGTGGCGTGCTTCTGTGAAGGCCAGCTCGTGCTCCGCGAGCAGAAAAACCAGGGTGATGATGATGTAGATTCCGACGGGTAGCCGGCGTCTTGGGTGCGAAGATGTGATCTGTTTCGGTGGCATAAAGCTGTTACGACTTTCGTGAAGGACGCGGATGATACGACAAAGTGAAAAATGCCAGGCCACGAATGGTCGCTGCGACCACATTGGAAATCGTCAATCCCAACGCCGCGCCTAAAGGGCCAAATTGTGAAACAGCCCACAAACTGAACGTCAGGAGCATCACCACGGATATCACGTTCGCAACACATTCAATATCGGCCCGCTCAATCGTGAAGAGTCCGCGGGACATTGTGAAAATAATTGGAGCGGTTAGAAGGTTCAGGGAAAGAATGCGCACAGTGACCGCGTTACCACTGTATTTATCGCCGAAAATCAGGGTCATGAGCTCGCCGCCGAACAAGAGAAATATCGCAGCGATCGCAGCGATAACAAGCCAAAATCGCGCCGTCGCACTTACCACGTATCGCCACAGTCCGCAGCGGTCGTCTTTCAGAAATGCGGCGGCGATCTTTGGACCAAGGACATTCTGCAGGCCCAGAACAACGGGATTGCCAATAGCAATCGTAGCCAGGCACGCAGCCCAGATTCCTGCTGCTGCGGTATCATGGAAGGTCGTCAACAGCCACGGATAGGCATACAGGCAGCCCGCCCACAACGCGCTGCTGACGGCGATCCATTTGCCGCACAGCCAGTTTCGTTTCAAATCGGCGACGATTCGGCGATGTTCGACATTCATTTCACGGCGATGGTGAACCGTCCATGCGGCGGCCGGGATGATTGTCGCCGCGCCGGCCGCAGCGAATGCCGTCGCCGCGCCCAGGCGATTGAGGCCGGCGAGAGCCGCCAGACTCCCCAGCTGCAACACCGACACGCAGACATCCAGTCGCAGGGCCGACATCATTCTGAATCGGGCGAAACAGAGTTGGCGAATGAGGTCCTTGTAGAGGATTACAGGCATCGCAAAGGCGAGGGTGATCAGTAGATTACGATAGTCTGCGGCAAGAACACCGGCGACGATGAGTGCAATGCCGAGAAGCAGCACGGATAGGATCGCGGTACAGATCGCGATGTGGTGGATCACCATACTTCCCGTGTATCCACGAAGCTCGTTTTCCGGCAGTCGCGGACTGTATATCATGAAAGGCGTAGCCAGGAAAGCGGTTTGCACAGTCATGACGAAGAGAATGGCGCTCAAGCCCAGCATGTACAGTCCGAACTCATGGAGTGAGCACACTCTACCAATGATCACGCTGGTGATGAAATTCGTCGCGCTCATGACGCCCTGGTCGACCAAGGCCGGAACTGTGGCGTTGCTCGAGTGGCCGACGGAGGTGGTTGTAGCGGCTTCGTCCATATTCACGGATACGACGAGGTCAGTAATGGGGGCACACCGCGGTCTGCGGTCATTACGCCCTGCCGACGGCTGCGGGTGGTAGCGCGGGCATTAATAGGCGCCCCGACGAGACAGCACGGCAGGAAGAGTAAGGAGGAGAATCTTAAGATCCAGCAGAAACGTGTAGGTCCGCGCGTAGCGAATATCCAGTCGGACCCATTCTTCAAAATTCCGTGTATGCCGTGCGTAGACCTGCCACAGGCAGGTGATGCCGGGTTTGATCTGCAGGCGCATATCCTGCCAGCTGCGATTGGACACTTCTTCGAGCGGCAGCGGTCTCGGGCCAACCAGACTCATATCGCCGGTGAGGACATTGACAAATTGCGGCAATTCATCAAGGCTCCATTGCCGCAGGAATCGCCCGACCGGCGTGACCCTGGGGTCTTGCGCCATTTTGAACACCGGCCCCTGCCATTCGTTGTATTGCAGCAGCGTTGCCTTCCGATGATCCGCGCCTGTGATCATCGACCGAAATTTATACACAGTGAAGGGTACTCCGCCGATACCGGCACGTGGCTGGCGGAATAAAACCGGGCCGGAGGAGGTCACTTTCACAAGTATTGCTACAGTCAGCATGACGGGCGACAGGAGGATCAGGAAAATCACCGCCCCGCAGATATCCATGGCACGCTTCCAGAGCGGTGATTTTTTGGTGACAACGAAGTCGAAATCCGGTGTAATGTCGGATCCTTTGCGATCCGGTATGATCGTCTCTGCCGCACAAAAGTTAGCATTCGATTTTGGGCGCGACTTTTTTCGGTTGTTACGGGTTGTCGCGCGCTTGTCCAATGCCTTACCGCGAATATCGGGATAAACGGATATCGCGTAGGTGAATTTCTGCGAGGCGTCGAGTGCGAGAAGCCGTATACTTTCTGCCAATACGCGGGCACCGTCGAGTGCCGTTTCCGGGAGCAACACGCCGATGCGATCATCGTCGAGCGTACCGATATCGTCCGTGAGTCGAATACGTTTACGCACGATTCGTATCAGACAGTCTGTGCTGCTGTTCGCGCCCAGGGGTGAGGCCGGCTCGATCTCAATCAAGGCGAATCCGTCACCACCTCGGTCGCACCGCGCCCGCTCGCGTTCGATAATGAAATTGAACTCGTCACGGGAGAAAATGCCGTCAATACCGCGCCGCCGTTTCGTATGTAGTAACTTGCCAAGCTGTTGGAAAAATCTCATGCGTCTACAGTCGTCGGTAGATGAAACGTGGAATGTAATGTCGTCGTTTGTTCAATATTACTCCCAGAATTTTCCCGCCCTGATTCTCAAGCTTTGCCTTAATATTGTGTAATACCTGCCATCGGGTATTCTCCGCCTCGACGATCAGCACGATACCGTCGACCTGATGCGATAGCGACATTCCGAATGTGGAAGATGTGGCCGGCGGCGAATCGATAAGGATGAGACTGAATCGCTTTCTCAATTCAGTAATGAATGAATCGATTCTTGACGCATTCGGGTCGAGCGTGATGGTCTCGCCGTTCATGAACATTTGTGACACAAAGAGCTTTGACTCTCCGACTTGAGTGGCGAGATCGAATACCGAACACTCGCCGCGGACAGCATCGGCCCAGCCGGATTCCGGCGTGATTTTGAAATGGACAAACTGCTCGGCCGGCCGGTCCGCATCAAGCAGGAGTACGGACACGCCGAGCGTGTTTGCCGCTACTGCGGCAAAATTGCGAACGAGCGTGGACGTGCCTTCGCCGCGGTGACATCCGATGAATTGCACCACCCGGGAATCCTGGTCCGGCAGAAGGTGAAAAATACTCTGGCACAAATCAAGCATCTTCTCCTTGATCCGAGCGTCTTTTATTTCCAGATTTGTGTCCATACAATCCGTCGGGATGCGATAGTCCGTCCCGGTTCCCGTTCCTACAGCATTTTTGATACGTGAGAGGATGACGCGGCTCAAAACGCCGATTGTGTTACCCGCACTTCCTAAATTCCCGGTGCGAAATGCTCACCAGCACCGGCAGCTCCACCTGGCGAGCGACATCTTCGTTGGTCTTCAGCGAGTCATCGAAATATTCCCACAGAAAGGCCACGCCGATGCCGCCGGCCAGGCCGAAGAAAATAGCCAGCGCCACATTTCGCCGTTTCCTCGGCTTGATAGGTTCTATCGGCATCGTAGCCGGTTGGACAATCGAAACATTCGAAACCTTGTCGAGATCGAGGGCTTCTGATATCCGTGCGCGCTGGAAATTGTCGCGGTATTGCCGATATTCAGCTTCAGCTATTTCCACCGCCATCATTAGTCGTTTCAGCTCCGTCTCATGCCTGGTGAGATCGTCGAGTTCTGCAATCTTTGCCTCGATGGCTTCTTCCAGCGCCTGTTCCTGTGCGACAAGTGCATGGAAATGCCCCTGTTCGGTTGCCAGGTTCAACTGCAGCGATTTAAAGGTGCTGTCAATACCGGTAGTGACCTCGGTCAATGTCTCCGCTTCGCTGCCCATCTGGTCGGAAATGATGGCTATTTGTTTGCGTACGTCATGCAGTAACCTGGAGTCGTCCGGGTACCGCACGGCCAGGTCTGCCTCGCGCAGTTGGAGGTCAAGGAGTTGCTTCTTGATCGCATCAGCCGCCCAGTTGGTCTTGCCTGTCACGCGATTCAACTCGATCGTGTCGGACATGGCGTTCAATGATGCTTCGAGCGCTGCAACTTTCGCGGCCGAAAATGCGATCTTGCTGTGAATGTCATCCAGATCGTGTTGCAGGCTGGAGCGGATGTATTTGGAGCCATATACTTGTTCGACCAGTCCTTCTTTCTGCCTTTCCATCCACGAGATTCGGTTTTTCACGCGAAAGGCTTCCAACCGGTCTTCTTTCTCCTGCAACTCCTGTAGCAGAACCTCTGACTGGTCCTCGAAGAAATCCAACGAGGCCTGCGAGCGGTGGACATCGATATGGTGTTCCAAAAAGGCGGCGATCAGAACCTCCAATGCCCTTCTAGCGACCGCAGGATCCTGTGCCTCGAAGCGCAGTGAGATGATATTGCTGTTCTTTTCGACGTCCACTTCGAGATTACCGATCACTTTTTTGACCGCCTGGTCGCGGGTCGATAGCTCGGTATCGAGATCCAATGCCACCAGTACGTCTTTCGCAGATTCCTCAGCGCTGTTGAGGATACGACGGACCTTGCGAAGTTCCTCCTGAGCCGGCTTGTCGGATGGCTCGACATCCGGGCGCCGGAGCAGCACTTCCGGCCCGATACTGTCGACTACCCGTTCGACGAGTAGTCGGCTCCGAAGAATTTCGAGTTCGGAATTCACTTCGTTGTCGCGGTTTTGGAAGAGGCCGACCGTCGGGCCGACCACGGTCGGGTCCATTGACAGATTCTCACGGCCCACACGAATCAATAGACCTGCGTGGGATTCGTAAATCTCTGCCGAGAGGTATGTGATCCCCACGGACACCGTGACGACTATGACAAAGAAAATCGAGATTTTCCACTTGTGCCGGAACAGCACATTGAGAATGTCCCTGAGCGAACTTTCCCGTTCGTAGTATGCGTATTCGTTGGGGCCCACAGTAATCAGTCCAGTGGTAGGTTATTGCTGCATGGCGATCAACGGGGGCTGATGCCCACTGTCGTCCGTCCGCGTGTATGCGCAAAATTCAACACCGTCGACGGTATCATCTTGTTGAGATATTGGTCAACCCACTGATTCGCGCGATCCACTCTGCTTTGGGGTACGTAGACGATGTCTTTCGCAACAAGATATATCGGGTCGCTCTCGGGGTCGTTTAAGGTGCGTGTCAGATCTACGGTGGTGGCATAGCGTTTGCCGTCGATGTGCCGAACGACGATGACGGTCGCCGGTTCCGCACTGAGATTATCAAAACCGCCCGCGGTCATGATTGCCTCCATCACTGTCGTGTGGTGTTGCAGGGGCAACACGCCGGGCGTATTCACCTCGCCCCCCACGTATATCCGCTGATTCGCCAGGGAACGTACGATAACCGTGATTTCGGGATCCTTGAGCTTGTCCTGGTAAAGGTGTGTCAGATACGTATCCAGATCGGCAGGAGTTCGGGCCTCGGCGATGACTTCGTCGACCAATTGCAGAGAGATGCGACCATCCGGCCGTATAGTCTGCAATTCGTTCAACTCCGGCCAGTAACGGAATTTTATGTCGATTTCATCGCCCGGCTCGAGCACGATCGCCGCGGGTTCTGGCAGGCCGGGTTGCGCGGGCCCCAGAAGAGACGCGGTTTTCGAGCAACCGCACGCATGGATAAAGACCACAACGACGACGATTTGTGCATAGTCAACACACCGGCGGACTGCCGGGACATATCGGTGTCGCAAACGTTTTATGAGGTGCATATGTGCAAGTGCCGGTTAAGTAACGTCGCAGTAATCCCGGTCGCCGTCCTGTCCTGAGTTTGATCATAATATACATGACCGCCGATGCCAAGTCAAGGGAGACAGGCACGCGTGACCACGCTGGACAAGGCTGCGCCGGTAACCTCTCTGACGTCGGCCGAATCTACTGCGGAATCGGCACCATCGACGGATGTTCTCCCGGACCCTTGTTGAATATGCCCAATATTCGCCTCTTCTCGCAAAAAAAATGCCCTGGATCTCCTTTTATGTCTCGCTACGATCCCCGAAAATTCGCCAGGCTGCTAGGCGCGCCACTTCATGTCGCCAAGCGCTGGTTCGAGATCGCTGAGATCTGGCATTTCGCGACCGTGGGTGTAAACCGGCTGCATCCGCGTCGGATCGTGTCCCACGGCTACAAGGCGGAAGTCTAGATAGGCCCAGGTACTGAAGTCGAATACCCGACTTACCGTGTAATCACCGCCAAGACACATATCCAACGCAGCTTCAGCGCGCGAAAATGCCTTGACCTTCCGGTGATCGCTGTAACCGCCGTTCAGGTAGATCGCCGCCGACTCTCGCCCCAGTGAATCAAGGAGGTAACGCAATCCGGCTGCCAGCGTCACGCTCGTACCCGCGCCATACCAGAAGTCGCTGTCCGGTTCTCCTGCAGGAATCAGGAAGGGCTTTTTGCCACGCAGCATCCATTCGCCAATGCGTGGATCGTCCCGCCCCCGGAGTCCCAGTTGCCCAACCCGGCCCGCCGTGTTCACGCGGATGCCCGCCAGATCCTGGAAGCGCTCAGCAACGACCCGAGTGTCCTCCCCCTCGCGATTGCGAAATGACACCGACGGAACCACAGGTATGCCAGGTTCCACGATATTACTCAGGCTTCCGGCCGCGTCGGTCACCGCGTGTTTCGCATCCGTGTAAAAGGAACAAATGGTTTGCAGGATATCATCGGCGATGGCCGGGCAATAGTCGCGTTCGTCATTGACATCCCAATCTATCGATGTTTTCGTAACGCCGGCCTCCCAGCATGCACGTACGATGAGGTGTGTCATTCTGGGGTGGAAGTACCGCGCGCCAGTGAAGGTCACAGTCTTGGCGCCGCCCGACGAGTTGCTGGCGACATCAACGATCTCAGCCAACGTCGTCTGGAATTCACTCAAATTCACGCGGCCGGAGCGTTCGGGAACTGCAGATACGGTCTTATGGCTCAGTACCATCGAAATGATCGACAGCGGCGGAATTAATTCCTGAATCGGACCTTTTATAGCCATGACGGGTTGCCCGGCGCGAAACGCGGAACCGTTTCTCAGGCCGAGCACCAATCCGCCTTCTTTGACCAGATTCGAGTACTTGAGCACAGCTGCCAGCGCATCATTGATGCCGTCGAGGCGACTTTGATCGCCAAAATCATTCTGGAACTCGAAGACCATGAGGCCCCAGGGATTGCGTTCGGCGTTTCGAAGGGCACGGAGGGCGCGGAGTAAGCTCTTGTCGGTCCGAGATTCTGGTCGGAGGGGGAGTTTGCCTTTCCAGAACGCCGTTTCGATCAGCTTCTGAGGAAATCCCTCATGGAATATTTCGTCGGGTTTGACGATCTTCTTGTCGTACATGGTATCATGTTTTTCGATATAGGTTGGTTGAATGTTGCCGGCAAATCTGGTTCACGGTTTTTCAGCGAATCGTCGGGTCAGAAATTGCAGCGGACCGTGACGCCAAATGTTTGCGGCGGACCGCTCTCTCCCACGAACGCGTTATTCGGCAACTGAAAGGCGACCGGGACATAATCCGTATCGAACAGGTTTCGTGCCCAGCCCTCGATGAGCCAGCGCTGATACTGTGCTCCGATACGTAGGTTAACAAGGACGAAATCGTCTTGAGCGGCCGTGTTTCCTGCATCGTATTCAAACGCGCCGGTGCCTACCAGCTCGATCCGTGCGAAAAGCGTCGTATTCGCATTTATCTCGGTAGATTTGTCGATTGCCAGGCGCCACGTGTAGTCCGGTGCAAATGGCAGCGACTTCCCCGATGCGTCGCCGGTAAACGGATCGATGAATTCGCGGAATTCGGTGTCGAGCACGCCGAGATCGGCGATGATGTCGAGATGCTCGGTGACGCTCAGCCGGCATTCAACCTCGAACCCGCGACTTTCGGATTCTCCGGCGTTCTCAGTATAAAAACCGCCGGTGTTCTGATCCACCAGAAACAGTTGCATATCGTCCCACGAGATCTGAAACAACGCGGCATTCACCGTTAACCTCTTGTCGAGCCACGATGCCTTCACGCCGGCTTCATAGGTCCAGCTTGTTTCGGGGTCGAACGGAATCTGCCCGGCTGGGGCACGGCCATTAAAGCCCCCGGAGCGAAATCCTTTGGCTGCCGACAGATACGTTTGCACGAACGGTGAGGCACTCCACGAGAGGCTCAGCCTCGGTGCGAACGCGTCGTAGGTGTCGTCCAGGCGCTGGTCAAGGGTGACGAAATTCCCACCTGCGGTTTGCAGTACATTGACAAGATCCGCACGCTTGTCTTCGATCTCGTATCGCAAGCCGACCGCCACATCGATTTTCGTGCCGATCTGGACTGTCGCCTCGCCGTAGGCGCCTGCGCCGCGGTCTGTCAGGGTCGCGCCGGTGTTGTCGATCATGCTCTGTAATCGCAGATCTGTTGCGGCATTCTGCTCGAAATCGTTGTAAAAAACGAGCAAGCCGATCAGCCAGTCCACTGTCACATCGCGGGACAGGCGCAGGGGCTGATCCGGCGGCGACAGCATCCGAAATTCTTGTGTATATTGACTTTCCTCTTCACGTACGAAGCGCCGGACGGCGTCAAACTCGGAGAAATCGAAATCTGAGGCGCTGTCGGATTCCCAGCGGACCAGTCCTGATATGGACGTAAAATCCACAGCATGTCCGAACACGTCGATCTTGAGTGACGGGCTGACAATGTCACGGTTGCTCTCTCCTTCAAAATCATATCGCACACGGTGGTTTCTGGAACGCAAACGTGTCAGGTCAGTGGGTACAAATGGCCCTTCCTGGTCGTGTTGGCCGGTAACCGCAATGAGCGCGGCAACATCGCCTGGCGGTCGGAGGACCACTGTTGCGCGACCGAAAACGGCTTCGCGGTCATCGAGCAGATTGCCGGTGATCTCATTCTTGGTGTAACCGTCTCTTGTCATGTAGCCGGCCGACACGCCGAATGCCGCCGAGTCATTGATTGGGCGGGTCAGCGACAATCTGTATCGCTGCAGGCCGGCTGTGCCGATGTCGGCTGTCGCAGAGGTTGTAGGAGTGTCCGATGGCTGACGAGTGAAGACGGCGATCGCGCCACCGAGCGTATGCCGACCGGACAACGTGCTCTGGGGGCCGCGCAGGAACTCAACGCGTTCAATATCGAGAAATTCGATATTAAAGGTGTTGATGGAGAATTGCGGTATGTCATCGATAACCATGCCAACGGCAGGATTGCGCTGGCCGGATCCAATGCCGCGGATGAAGGGAAAACTCAGGCGTTGCGCGGAGAATTCCACGAGATTCAAGTTTGGCACGCGAAACGCCAGATCCGATAATCCGTCGGTTCCAAATGCCTGCATGTCGGCGAGATTAAAGACCGTAACGCTTTGGGGGATATCGCTATTCTTTACCGGTCGCTTCGTGGCGCTAACGACAAGTGTATCCAGTGCCCACGACGGCAGCTGTTGCTGCGCTGCCGTTATTGCCGGCGTGGCGACCACCTCTGTTTCGGCGTGACCGGATTCGCTGCCGGTGGCAGCGGCGGCCTGAATAGAAACGATGATACCGAGGCACAGTCGGAGCCGTCGCACCGATCGTTCAGTTTTCCGCATCATTCGTCCAATCGGCAGGGCACGCTGGTTGGGACCGGCATGGCCGGAGCGCGCAGCACATTCGTGGTTGTCACATCCCCAATGCTTATCTGTTACTTCGCGGAAACGGATTTCATTTACCTCTTTGCTTTTCCACCTGTCCGAATTCTGTTGGCGGCAGCGTAGTGTTGAACGTTGGCAATCGTCCGTGGCACCACTATTCGGAAGCGGGACCATGGCAAATGCGGCTACAATATTTCCGTTCACCTAAAGTGCAATATGCGGCTATGCACTTGTGGCACTTGCGCGGCCACAAGGGTATACTGTCCTGATGGCCGGCCCGCTGGTCGAAACGACGGTGTATTACTACGTTCAGAGCAGGGTAATGTGTATGTATACAGAGACGGAGCTTATCAAAGGTAACCGATTGTTGGATCCGTGCGTGTCCGTACGTGCACCGGGCGGACGGAGGATCGTTCGAATTGTTCCTCTGGCCGTCGCCGTGGCGTGCGCGGCCGCCGCATGTTCACACCGTCGAAATGCTGGCTGGCAACAGGCGAACCAGGCCGGTGTGACGGCATATCATTCGGGTGATTACCGCAGTGCGTCATCATCGTTCGAAGCTGCATTGCGAGCCTGCAGCCGCTTTGCCGTCGACGACCCGCGGCGGGCCACTGTCATCGCCAATCTCGCATCGGTATACCATCGGCAGGGTGACCTGGTACAGGCGGAAGCCCAGTATAAACGGGCTCTCGAGATCAATCGGAAGGTCCTGGGACCCGCCGACCCCGCAATAGGTGTCGGTCTCAGCAGTATCGCCGGCGTGTATCGCGATCAGGGGCGGGTGGTTGCGGCGGAAAACGCATACAAGGAAGCGCGCGAAATTCTTGAAAAAGCCGGCGACGAATCCGCCATGGATCTGGCGCTCGTGCTGAACCGCCTTGGCGAATTGTTTGACGCGAAAGGACAAGTCAACCTAGCCCAGCGGCATTTCGAGGAAGCGATGGCGTTGCTCGAGCATGAGCTGGGCGCACAATATGCCACGGTCGCTACTGTGTTGTGCAACATGGCCGGTGGCAGCCATGCGCGTGGTGAGAATGCGGCCGCCGAGAGCATGTATCGTCGTGCCGTTTCAATTTATGAAAACTCCCTGTCCCCGCACCATCCTGATGTTGCGACAGCGCTCAACAATCTGGGATTGCTGCTGAAGGACACCGGTCGCTACGGCGAAGCAGGTGAAATGTACCGCCGCGCGCTCAAAATTGATGAGGCGGCGTTTGGCCGCAATCACGAGGCCGTGGCATCCGATTTACACAACCTGGCGGAGTTGAACCGTGTTAGTGGTGATTTAGCCGCGGCCGAAAAAGCCGGACTCGAGGCGCTAGACATCCGCCGGCACGTCCACGGGGAGGACCATAACGCGGTAGCGCTCAGCCGAAACGAAGTTGGGCTGATCTCGACGGATCTGGGAAAGTACGACGATGCCGAACGCCAATATCGCGCCGGTATCGCCATCCTGGAGGCATTGCCGGATCACGGAACGAATCATCTCGTGACGTTGCTGGATAATCTCGCGAATTTGCTGGATAAAACGCAAAGATCGGCCGCTGCAGCTACGATCCGCAGGCAGGCGGACGATCTTCGAAAGCGTCCATAGTATGGCCAGATGGGCTTCCCTGTTCTGTATCCCCGCCGTATTAGCCGTGGTGTACGGTTTGCTCGTCTGGCAGGATCGTGTTCTTCTATTCGACGCCCTGAATTTGTTTACGCCCTATTTTTCGCTGGTTGCAGATTACGCGCGCAGCGGGGAACTGCTGTTGTGGAATCCCTGGAGCAACTGCGGATCCCCGGACGCTGCATACGTAGAGATGGGGTCCTATTGTCCATTGACGATTGCCGTCGGATGGCTCACCGGCGGCGGTCTATCAGGTTTCGTCGTCTATTGGCTGCTGGTGTGGGGCATCGGCGGTATGGGAATGTTGGTACTGGGGCGTTATCTCGGCGCGCCGTGGTGGGGGGCCCTGACCGTTACACTCGGTTTTATGTTTTCGGGATTTTATCTCGGGCAGGCGCCGCATACGTCCTGGCTCTTCAGTTACAGCTTCCTGCCCGTTATCCTCTGGCGACTCGACAAGAGCCTGATTTGCGGTCGATACCGTTATGCGTTCGAAGCCGGGGCGCTATACGGCGTCTCCGCTATGGCAGGATACCCGCCTGTCGTATTGCTGAACGGACTGTTTCTTGCCGCATGGACCGCAGGTCGGATGCTCTTCCGATCGTGCTGCGCCAATGAACCCGATGCCGGCAGAGCCGTAGCCGCGCGGCATCGGCAATTCGCCGCGTTGTGTACCGTCGCAGTCGTAGGTGGTGTAGTGTTGTCGCCGACATATGCCGCGTTCTTCATCGACGCCGCAGGATATTCTGAGCGTACCGGCTTTCTCGATCGCGACATCGCCGTGGCGCAACATGCACTTCCGGTCGGCGCCTTGGCGACCACGGCCAGCCCCTATTTGTCGTTGTTGAAGGTAACGCGTGCGGATATCTGGCCCGACGTCTGGTTCGGTCTGTGTTCCGTTTACGTCGGCAGTGCAATTCCGTTTTTCGCCATAGTCTGCCTTGCGGCGAGATCACGGAACCGTTGGCATGTTTATCTTGCCGGACTTGCAGCGGCGGCCCTGGTGCTGGCCGTAGGCGACGCCACGCCATTCCGCGGTTGGTTGTATGACATTTGCCCGCCTACGCGGTTCTTTCGCCATACGGCAGTATTTCGGATATACTATTGTTTCGTACTGTCTATCCTGGCGTTGTACGGAACGATGCACCTGCATCGAAATGGTGGGACGTCGAATTGGCATGCGAAGCGAATCGGTACGGCTGTGGGCGTAGTTGTGGTAGGCGCGGTGTTGGTGCACGGGCTCGGCGTCGCGCGCGCACAACCAGCAGACGGCGGTCTCTACCTGGCCAATGTGCAGGTGGCCTGGGCATGGCTCGTCATTCCGGTATTGCTGGCCTTGCCATCGGTTTCCGGATCGTCGCGGCGGAACGGTCAGCTGGTATTCGCTGTGTTTGTGTGTCATGCGCTTGTAGACGGTGGATTGTCCGTCGTTCAATACGGGCGTATCATGACAGCCGCACCAACTGCCGTAGGTCTTGCCATTCCGGATCACGACCCCGACCTTTCCTGCCATGTTCGGCGCGTGCAATATCCCCACGGCCGGCATCCGTTCAATCTCAATCTATTTGATAAGACGCCGACGTTGCAGAATTACAATACGTTGAATAACCGCTTCCACACCCGCGCCGGGTTTGGCAATGCGATCTGGTACAACCTCGATACCAACTGGTCCGATGAACCCATATTGGCAGCTGCCGTCAGCGGCGAGCCGAGCCGATTCTGGTTCGCGGAGGAGGCGTTGGAATGCCACGTGAGCGACGCGAATTTTCTGGCTTTCGTGCGCCGGTCCCGGGAGCTCAACGGGGTTCCGCTCGTTGTCCACAATCCCGACAAGGTGCTCAGGCGATCGCCCGCAGGCGAAGCCGGTTCGCGCGACAATGAGGAAGCTGCCAAAATTCGGACGTTGCCCGCCGCCCGCCGCATTGATGTCCGGATGGTCGAATATCGGCCGTCGACGTTGCGGTTCGAAATCGATTGCCCTCATTCAGGTTGGCTGTTGGTTACCGATCGGTGGGCACGCGGCTGGGAGGTGACGATTGACAATGTTCGTACGTCGCCGCACGGAGGCAACTTTCTATTTCGCGCCGTGCATCTCGCCGCCGGCCGCCACCAGGTCGTCTACCGCTACCGCCCGTGGGGGCATCCGTGGCTGCTTTTCATGAGCTATCTGATGCTCGCCGGTGTAGCCCTGAGCATGTTCAGGTGTACCGTTCGAATGTATCGCAGCCGACCGTCGCACGTGGTTTGCTAACAGCCGGTCAGGCTTTGGGGATCGTAGCGCGACACATGAGATGCCGAGAGCATTTTTTTCGCTAATCGAGGCGAATATTGGACATTTGCAACGAAAATTCAGGAGAAGATGCGCCGAGTCTGTCAATTCCGCAGTAGATTCGGCCGAAGTCCGACAGGCTGCCGGGGCGTGCAGATCCATTGGCGTCATCACTTGACTTTAGTTTCGACCTGAACCACGTTGTGGGCGTCACCAGGCCCGCACACTGGATGTTGGCCGGGACACGTGTTGTGGCCCGGGGGGCGGGTTGAAAACGGAGAGTACTTGGGATGAATGTGCTGCTGATTGGGAGTGGTGGCCGTGAGCACGCTCTGGCATCAACGCTGAGCCGAAGTGCACGCGTCGACACGGTATTTTGCTGTCCCGGAAATGGCGGCATGACCGGGGACGGACTGAAATGCGTGGATCCGGGTGATGACTTCGAGGCACTTGCAGATTTCGCCGAGAAAAACCATGTGGGGCTCACTGTTGTCGGCCCCGAAAAACCCTTGTGCGACGGCATCGTCAACGCGTTTCGCCGCCGCGGTCACGTTATCTTCGGTCCGGATCAGAAGGCCGCGCAGCTTGAGGGCAGTAAATGGTTTGCCAAGACGTTCATGGACCGGCATGGCATTCCCACGGCTGTCGCCGCCGTTTTCGAAGACGCTGAATCCGCGTGTGCCTACATCCGCGAACGTGGTGCACCGATCGTGGTGAAGGCCGATGGTCTTGCCGCTGGCAAAGGCGTGACCGTCGCCGCCGATATCGACGAAGCATTGGCTGCGGTGGCGCGTTGCTTTCGTGGCGACTTCGGTACTGGCGGTGCCCGTGTGGTCATCGAAGATTGCATGGTCGGCGAGGAAGCCTCTATTCTCGCCTTCGTCGACCGTCATTCCATCAGGCCGTTGGCGTCGTCACAGGATCACAAGAGGCTCCACGACGGCGATCGCGGCCCCAACACGGGCGGCATGGGCGCGTATTCGCCGGCGCCGGTTGTTGACGACGCAATGTGGCAGTGCGTCAACCGCGATATACTCGAACCGTTTCTCCGGGGCTGTCGTGACGATGCACTCGATTACCGCGGCATCGTATATGCTGGAATCATGGTTACTGCCGAGGGACCGAAGGTACTAGAGTTCAATGTTCGCTTCGGCGATCCAGAGACGCAGGCGGTTCTACAGCGGTTCGAAGGCGATTTGGCGGATGTAATGATAAAAACCGTTGAAAACCGGTTGGAAGAATGTACGTTCTCGTGGTCCGATGATAGTGCCG
>JAJFLQ010000122.1 GCA_021772615.1 Verrucomicrobiota bacterium
TGCGGTTGCCGTCCCTATTTTTGTGGGGGTTCCCCCCCAACCCCAAACCCGCTCCCCCCCCACACCAAACATATTGTGCCAACGCCAACGAAGAGCGACAGGAGCACGAAGCAAAGAGGTGCACAAAACACGTTGGCGTTCATCCCGCTTTAGCTGTGGCTTTTCTCACGCTTCGGCAACGCATTCAACACAGTGCCGCATGTGGTGGCTGTGAATGTCAACGAGCGGACCTGGCGGTTCGCACGCCGCCCATTCCTCAATCACACAACGAATCACTCCAGACTACACCGTAAGCCAGCCGATCGAGAATACGGCGGCGTAGATTACCATTAACTTGCCGGTCGCGGCCAGCACATCGTTTAATGCCGGTCCGTTTGTTCCGGAAAGGACCGAGCGCACCTGCGGCACCGCAAAAACGACAACGACAGATGCGGCGAGACCGCCCCAATTCCTGCGATCCAGCGCCGCCAGCACGACCGGCGCCAGCGCTACGCCGACAATGGCGGCGCAGAATTCCAGCCGGGCAAATCCGGCGCCAAACATCACGGCGAGTGTGCACTTACCGCCGGCCTTGTCTTCCTCGATATCACGAAGATTGTTCACGGTGATCATCGCAGTAGACAGACAGCCCGGCGCCAGTCCGGCAACGACAACCTCAAGAGGCAAGGTAAGCGCCTGCACATAATACGTTCCCGCGACTGCGACGGGCCCGAAGAAAATGAACGCGAAGACATCCCCAAGCCCAATATACGCCAATGGGAACGGGCCGGCAGTATATAGGATCCCACATGCGATCGACACCACTGTTATCACTGCAACCGGAAGGCCGGCCCGGCAATACAGCATACCTCCAATAACGGCGGCGAGCGACATCGTCGCGACAATGGCCAGAAGCATCGGACGCGTCTGCACCAGTCCGGCCTGCATCACGCGAGTCGGTCCCTTTCTGTCGGCCGTATCCGTACCTTTGATGAAGTCAAAGTAATCATTGGCAAAATTTGTGCCTATCTGAATAGCCAACGCTGCCGCCAAGCAGAGACAAGCCGAAGCACCATGCCACGCGCTATCGCGTACTGCCATCGCGGTTCCGATCGCCACCGGACACGCACCGGCCCACAGGGTCTTTGGCCGCGTCGCCTTGAGCCAAACCCGTGCCCGCGACGGCGGAGGATTCGCCGTCACAACGCGCACCACAGAGTGAAATTTGAATACATTGCTAAACTCGCCATCACTGTTACATTATTGCTTCAAACACCGCCGACGCTTTCGTACCTGAAAAGCTGCAATTGACGATAATTGATCGACATGCATACCTGGAGATCTGCTATACGATGATAACTTTGATTCGAGCTTACAAATGGTATCTGATTTTATTGGTTGTATTTCATGCTGAACTCGGCCATGCCGAATCGTCTGGTGACGACTGGATAAAGAAGGCACTGAGAATCATTGAAGCAGCCGAGTCGGAGGTAGACGACCATCGTGCGAAACTGAGCCGGCTGCGACGTGATTACGAACGCAGTTCGATAAAGAGTCGCAATACATTCTGGGACGCGATGGACGCGAGTGATACGCAGCTTCCGATTGCCAGGATCCGTGAGATCGAAGAAAGTAAGCAACAGTCACTCGCAAAATTGGAGCATACGCAGGCGGCGCTTCTGGCGGCAGAACGGAAGGTTGAACTTCTGAAGAAGGAATTGAGCGCGGCGATGGAAGAAGCCGAGGCCATCGACAGCCGCGAAGCACGGCAAAAAGCGAAACTGGAAGAAAAAGTATTGTCCCGGTTCGAGAGCATCCTGGAACGGGGTGACGCGCCGGACAAAAACATTATCGAAATGATGTTCGATCGATTTCGGCCGACGTCAAAGGGCAACACAGACAGCGACGATGGCGCGAAGAGTATCTTTGCGCCATTGATGAATGTACTGACCAACCGCCGCGTGGAATCAACCAAGGAGGACGAGCGATACGCTGCCATCGAACGCGAGCTGCTCAGGCAGGAACAATGGACCAGCGCCAACGAGACGTCTTCACGAGTTGCAACGGCGGCGCAGGACGCAGAAACACGCCAGCTCGTCGCATCCACCCCTGCGGCGCCGGCACCGGCACGCGCCGAAGTCTCCGAGGAGACATCACGTAATCAAACAGCGGCGGTGGCTGACATTGAGCCGAAATCTGTCGACAAGCCGATGGAAACGCCGAAACCACCGGTAGCCATTGAGAAACCGCCGGCGCCAATGCCCGCCAAAGTCGATCCACCCAAACCGAAAAAGCCTGAACGGATCAGTCCCCCGGAGCCAGAGCCGCCGGCACCACCGGCGCGCGTTAATAAACGAGCCGTCGGGACAGCAACCAATGTACTCGTCGTAGACACGTTTGACGTATATTCAGATTACAATAACCTGGGCAACCGCACGAATACCTACCAGCGCGAACCATCTACAGCGGCGTTTGACTTTGTCGACGACAAGATCGACGGAAAGCCAACGGTGGCGCTGAAGATTGACTTCTTCAAACAGAACGAAGGGGGTCCGTACCAGAAAGGTGGTTGGTGCGGTTACTACTCGGTGCTGAAGAATCAGGATGCGGGCAGCTACCTGGATGTGAGCAGCTACGACTACGTGAGCTTCCAGTTGAAAGGCGAAACCGGACACGAGAATTTTGTGATTGGTCTGGCGGACAAGCGCTGGGAAATGCTTGATGACAGCGTGAAGTCGAATCCTGTAACAGCCTATTTACCGTCCGGGAAAATAACCACAGAATGGCAGAAAGTGCGCATTCCGCTGAAAAACCTTTCCCTTAATTTCTCTTACCTCGCGTCGATCTCGATTAACTTCGAATCGATCTGCTTTCCCACTGGCGGCGGCAGAGGCGCGGTCTTCATAGACGATCTGGCTTTCGAGTAAAATCACCCTTGAGCCGATGAGCCCGCCGCGTTTCGAAGTGCCCTGATCCGATCCAGCACCGGCGGATGACTGTATTCCAGCCAAACCTTGAGCGGATGCGGCGTGAGATTCGACAGGTTGTCTACGCTCAATGTCTTGAGACCGGAAATCAACGCGTCGGGCTTGCCGTAGGTATCGGCCGCATACCGATCCGCTTCGTACTCGAATCTCCGCGACAGACTGTTGACGATTGTCGATATGACCATCGATATCGGCGAATACAGGAACCCGAAGAACACAATACCGGCGTATACCGAAATATGTTCCATGCCAAAGGCCTGAAATAGATCCGGACTGGTTATGAACAACGAAAGAATATACAACATCAGTCCCGTGGAGATAATCGATATAAGCACAAACTTGTGAATATGGCGTTTCTTGAAGTGGCCCATCTCGTGGGCCAATATGGCCACCAGTTCATCGACGCTGTGCTTTTCGATGAGGGTGTCGAACAACACAATGCGGCGAAACTTGCCGAATCCGGTGAAAAAGGCATTCGATTTCGTCGAACGCCGTGAGCCGTCCATCGTGTATACACCTTTCAATTTGAAATTCCGGGCGTGCGCATACGATTCGATCGCCTGCTTCAATTCGCCGTCTTCAAGCGGCTCGAACGTGTTAAAAATCGGCATGATCACGACAGGCGCCACAAACATTAATACGATTTGCACAACCGTGACCGCGCCCCAGGCATAGAGCCACGCAAGACTGCCGGTCTGCTCAAAAAACCAGAATACACCGGCAATGATCGGGGCGCCGACCAGGATCGTCACGCCCCATCCCTTGAAGAGGTCGACGATGAACGTCTTCACAGTGGTCTTGTTGAACCCGTATCGTGACTCGATGACAAACGTATCGTAGATGGAGAAGGGGAGATCCAGCACTTGCATCCCGACGGCAAGCATGCCGGTAAAAATCAGGCCCGAGAGCACAGGGCCGCATCCGAAGGACCGCGCGGCGAGATCAACGCAATTGAATCCGCCTGCGAGCATGAACACGATCACGATCGGGGTATGGACACTGCTCTGTACCAGCTCGAAGCGTGTGTTTTCTCTTAGATATCGCTGCGATTGTTGATATTTTTCGGGATCGTAGCAATCCGTGAATTCATCCGGAAGCGTTTCACGAAAATGACGCAAATTGAGTTTTTCGACAATAATGTTCAGGATGAACGTACCGACCATTATTGCCAGAATGAAAACGAGATATGGGTTCATGACAACGGTAGAGTGGGTTGGCGCCGCTGCGATTCCGCGGCGGCGGCGACCGGCGCAAAGCTCTGCCGATGGATCGCGCACGGACCGTATCGCATCAGCAGCTGCATATGCTCCCTGGTGCCGTACCCCTTGTGCCGGGCAAAACCATATTGAGGGAAGTCACGATCGTATTCGCACATGAGCCGGTCACGGTGGACCTTGGCAACTATGCTCGCTGCGGCGATGCTCCTGCATAGACGATCGCCTTTCACAATATTCCTGGAACAAACGGGCAATCCCGGTACGGGAAGACCGTCGACGAGGATAAAGTCCGGGAGGGACTCAAGCGCAGCTACCGCACGCGCCATCGCAGCGTGCGTCGCCCGCAGAATATTGACGTCGTCAATCTCGATAGAAGAAACCACGGCTACCGCGTATGCGACGCCCGCATCCTGTGTGAGTTGACCGTATAAGACATCACGCTTTCGCGCCGTGAGTGTTTTCGAGTCAGCGAGGCCGTCCACCGCGACGGAAGAACTGAGAACCACGGCGGCAGCGACCACGGGTCCGGCAAGCGGTCCGCGCCCTGCTTCATCGACGCCGGCAATCCGAGAGTACCCCTGCGCAGCGGCTTCCGTCTCGAACGGACGGAACGCGACATTGCGTGGCGTGGACGTTCGCTTCCGTGACCCGGCGGCTACTTTGCCGATCGTAGTTTCTCCTTGACCCTGGCCGCTTTACCGATCCGATCGCGGAGATAATACAATTTGGCGCGACGCACGTCGCCGCGAGTGGCAACTTCAATTTTCGAGACCCGCGGAGAATGCACAGGAAACACGCGCTCGACGCCGTGGCCGTCGGAAACCCTGCGTACGGTAAATGTCTCCTGAATACCGCCGTGATCACGAGCTATCACCGTACCTGTAAAGATCTGTGTACGCTCCTTTTCTCCCTCGACAATCAACACGTGAACTCTCACGGTATCACCGATGTTGAACTCAGCCACTGATTCCTTCATCTGCTCTTTCGCTATTTTATCCAGTAATGTCATAATCCTCGCTCCACTATGGTTGATCTCATTGAGCCGTTCACGGTTTGGCCGCATCGCCGCCGCCGGTATCGGCACGTCTATCGTCTTTTTTCAGGCGTTCGTAGAGATCAGGTCGCCGGGCCTGTGTCCGATCCCAAGCCTGATTTTCACGCCATTGCCGTATTTTTCCATGATTGCCGGATCGCAGGACTTCCGGCACCTGAAGTCCGCGGTACTCCTCCGGCCGGGTATATTGCGGATATTCGAGCAGGCCGTCGGCAAACGATTCTTCCAATGTCGACTGCGCGCAGCCCAACACGCCGGGCATGAGCCGTACCATCGCGTCAATCATCACCATCGCCGGCAGGTTGCCGCTGGTCAGAATATAGTCACCTATCGATATTTCGTCGTCGGCGACGGTCGAACGAACCCGCTCGTCAACGCCTTCATAATGCCCGCAGATCAAGACCACGTGCCGATGGCAGATGAGTTCCTCGGCGATTGCCTGCGAGAATGTGCGTCCCTGCGGCGACAGCAGAATCACGTACGACTCGTTGTCAGCCAGGGACTCAACGGCTTCAAAAATCGGTTCGGGCCGCATCACCATGCCGGCACCGCCGCCATAGGGCCGATCGTCCACGGACTGGTGGCGATCATGCGCGAAATCACGCAGGTTCACCACGTTTATTTCCACCGCACCATGCTCCTGCGCCCGCTTCATCATCGATACGCCGAGCACACCATGAAACATTTCCGGAAATATTGTGATGACATCAACGCGCATCGTTAGTCGTTGACCACGACCGTGACATTTTGTCGATTCCGTCTCCCGGCACCTTTTGCCAGTGTACGAATGGCGTTTACCGTCTTTCCGTTGCGTCCTATAATCTTACGGACCTCGTCCTTCTTACAGGTAATCTCAAGCACGGTTCCACGCTCGTTCTCCTTGGCATCGATAACCACCTGGTCGGGCGAATTGACCAATGACTTTACCACATAGTCAACAAATGCGATGATGTCAGGAGTTGGATCATCCGGCACTGTGTCTTGCGATGCGGCTGCTGAATCCGATGCGGCGACCCCCGGCGTCGCTGCTGGTGCCTGATCGTCGCTGCCGGGAATAAATTTATTAATCAGTTTATTGAGAAACTTCATGCGCGATCAGACCGACTTCTCGTCGTTCTCATCGCCAGCCCCATCCGCATCGGCAGTGGCAACCGCGGCATCGGCAACGGCCTCACCGGATGCAACTTCGGCATCGACGGAAGCCACTTCGGCATCGGCCGGTTTATCAGGGGCTGCAGCAGGGACCGCCGCGTCAATCTTGCGTCCGGTCCGCGCCGTTCCGGTTTCTGCCCGTTTCATAATCGCGGCGACGGTTCTCGACGGCTGGGCGCCGCTGCGTACCCAATATGCTGCGCGATCTATATCAATTTTCTCATCATCATGCCGGGGATCATAAAAGCCCAAGACTTCGATAAAGCGCCCATCACGAGGGCTTCGTGCATCCGCTGCAACGATACGGAAACACGCTTTGTTCTTGGTACCAGTGCGACGGAGCCTAAGTCTTACTGCCATAATGGAACTCTCCTGCTATTGGGGTTGATTGACGTGTAAAACACACGCCGACTGTAATCGGTCACAGCCCGGTAGGGCTGCCGCCCGGCTTGACGCCGTCGGCACCGGAAAACCCACCGGTACTTAATTCCTCATCAAAATATTCTATCGTTTTCAAAACGCCGGCCTCAAGGTCCGTAGTAGGTGACCAGTCTAATTCCTTTCGCGCCAGTTCGATATTGGGCCGGCGTCGCTTGGGATCGTCTTCGGGTAACGGTTTGAATATGATCTTGGACGATGAGTTTGTCAATTTCAGGATCAACTCCGCCAATTCGACGATCTTGAATTCGTGCGGATTGCCCAGATTAATCGGGCCTGTGACGGAGGCCGGCGAATTCATCATTCTTATGATGCCCTGTATCAGATCGTCGACATAGCAGAACGATCGCGTTTGTTCGCCGTTTCCATAAATCGTTATATCCATGTTCTGTAGCGCCTGAATAATAAAGTTACTTACCACCCGCCCGTCGTTCGGGTGCATATTCGGACCGTATGTGTTGAATATGCGGATAATTTTTATCACCAGATTCAATTGCCGGTGATAATCCATGAACAACGTTTCGGCGCAGCGCTTGCCTTCGTCATAACACGATCGCGGACCGATTGGATTCACATGGCCCCAATAGTCTTCAGTCTGCGGATGAACGAGAGGATCACCATAGACTTCCGACGTCGATGCTTGAAGGATGGGCACACGCAGCCGTTTGGCAAGACCTAGCATATTAATGGCGCCGTGCACACTGGTTTTTGTGGTCTGGATCGGGTCATGTTGATAATGTACCGGCGACGCCGGGCACGCGAGGTTGTAAATCTCGTTTACTTCGAGATAGATCGGGATCGTGACGTCGTGTCGTATAAGTTCGAACCCTTTGTGCCCAAGAAGGTGACGAACGTTCTTTTTCCGTCCGGTAAAAAAGTTGTCCAGGCAGATCACATCGTGGCCCGACTCTACCAACTTCTGGCAAAGATGAGAACCGAGAAAACCTCCGCCTCCTGTAACCAGTATTGTCTTACCCATTGTCGTCTCCCAAACGCATGTTACCGGATTTCCCGAACCACCCTTTACGTGTTCTGACTGCGACCAAGCTCGACAGATCGTTCGGCCGCCCTGGCAACCACACGTGTGATGAGGTTGCGGAAACCATTTTCGCGCAAAACCTGCAGGCCCGCCGCCGTGGTGCCGTTCGGCGAAGTCACTGCATCGCGCAATTCGTCGGGCGTGCCCTGCCCGCGCTTAACCATTGTCGCAGCGCCGAGCACGGTTTGCACCACCAGATCCTGCGATACACCGGCCTCAAGCCCCGCGGCGACGCCGGCATCGACCAGAGCCTGAATAAACTCAAACACATACGCCGGCCCGCTGCCGCTTAAGCCCGTGACCGCGTCCATCGTCTCTTCCGGCAACTCGTGAACCAGACCGACAGCTTCCAACATCGACCGGACGAATGCGGCATCCGCAGCTGTCGCCGTGTTGCCGCATGACATTACCGAAGCGCCGCGACCAACGACCGCCGGCGTGTTCGGCATGACACGAACGATGCGTGTCGACCGGATCCAGCGCGACAATTGATCGATCGGCAATCCGGCGGCGATTGAAACAAGAAGCTTGCCTGCGAACATCCCCTGCAACGGTTGCAGGACGGCGCCTGCAACTTGAGGTTTTACCGCCAACACCACAACGTCGGACGTCTCGACAAGCGACGCATTATCAGCACTGCACGCAATCCCTGTGATACCCTCGAATCGCGACCGCGCGCCGGCGTTATTGTCCGCAGCGGCCAGGCAACGGGTTTCGAAAATGCCGTTCTTGATCAAGCCCGATGCGATGGCAGACGCCATCTTGCCAGCACCGATGAATCCGACCTTTTCCATTGAGACTCCGGCCCCGCGTGCGCCTGATAAAGGTTGATGCTTTGCCGTTGTATCACACCCGCCGGCGTCCTACGTTTACGCTTGCCCATCGATTCGGACGTTGCTAATAATCCGCACTTCGGCGCACAAAGAAATCGCCGAACAAAATAAAAACGTGCAAGATATACGGTGAATACGTATTATGCAAATTTAGAAAGCAATGCCTCATGACACGAACAACGTCTGCAATCGTGCTTGTGCTGTGCGCAACAGCGGCGGCACAAGCATTTGATCTACCCTACAACGCGGTGACCTACAATCGCGAATTCACTGGTGTCGAGACGACGAGAGACGATGTGTTTCAGGTATGCTTCGACCGTACCGGCGCGGTGTACCCGCGGCCGGGCGGCGCGTACCTGATCACACCGGACAAACAACGGATGTTCCGTACGTTTTATCGGGGCCGGGTCGAGGACTATTTTCGCGAAGCAAGAATATCAGAGGACTACCGCGATGTAGAGCCGGAGGTCCTGGGAGATTACGCCGCGGCGATTAACGCGGCCCTTATCGCGAAGCAGGGTGCGACACTGGTGCTGTTGATTCATGGTTTCAATAATGATTATGATAGAGCCGGCAGTGACTTTCGGCTATGCCGAGAAAGGATTTACAGCCGATTCCCCGACCGTCAATTTGTCTTCGTGAATGTGTATTGGGATGGCCTCCACGGTGCCTGGTTGCCCCTGAATACGGGATTGCCGATGTACTGGGACACGGCCTGCCGCCAGTCGACTGAAGTGGGCGCATACGGCCTCCGACGACTCCTGAACCGGGTTTACACCGAGCAGATACGAGACCGCACTGTTGTCCTGCTGAGTCACGGACGCGGCGCCGGCGTCGTTGCGTCGGCACTGTGGCAGTATCGTACGCCCACCCCCGTCCGCCCAGATGTAGATGTTACCTTTGATTTCGCCCGCATCCGTGCCGGCATGATCGCGCCTGGCCTGTCAAAGTCTGCATTCGACCACTGTCAATTGCCGGAGAACTGGAACGTCGTCGTTGGCTTTAATGCCGCAGACCGTCATAACCGAAAATTCAGCGTCATGCCGCCCGGCTATTTCGGTTCGACCCGGTTCGGCTGCGTAGAGCGCATCTATCACGAAGTCGCCGGCAAGACAGGCAGCAATATGGCCATGGTGCAGCTCAATGGCAAGGCACACGGATTCAAGGCGTACATGACGAAAAACCGTGACGTGTTCGACAACGTATTCCTGACCGCGTTATTCGAGTGAGCCATCACGTCGTCGCTTCAGCTCCAGTCGTCCAGCTGCACCGATTCACGAATATGTTCCGTGAGTGACTTTTCATCATCAGGCATTGGATCGTCGCGGGTGCGATCACACGCATCACTGCGATCCTCCACACGCGATGACGGCGAACGGCATTCCAGGAAGACGTCGATTTCGCGGATGACATCGTTCGCGGAATTGAAGCGGTCGTCAGGCGATTTTTTCAAAGCGCCGAGCAGCATGCGTTCAAGTTCCAGCGGAAACGCGATATCAAGCTTCCTTGGATTCACAGGCAATTCATTGAGAATCGCTTCGCGATACTCCCCGATACTCTGCGCAACAAAGGGTTTCCGACCGAGGAACAGCTCATAGGCCACCACGCCGAGCGAAAAGATATCAGCTCGGTGATCGACCTTCGGCGACCCGAACGCCTCGGGCGCCATGTAGGCGGGCGTGCCCAGGATTTTCACGGTCTGTGTCAGCTCCGAATTCGGGAACCTAGCGATGCCGAAATCCGTAACCATCGCTGTGAGCCTCTCACGATCGATGATAATATTCTCCGGCTTGATATCGCGGTGGCAGATATCACGCATGTGGATCGCCACCAGCGCGTCTGCAACCTGCCGTATCAAAAGCGCTTTGGCATAGAGATTCAGATTCTTGTAGCCGTTTATGTAATGCCGCAATGACCGCCCGCAAATAAAATCCATTGCAATGTAGGGAATAAATTCGTCCTGGGCGCAACCAAAGTCCACAATGCGTACGATGTTCGCGTGCTTCAGATTAATGACCAGTTCGGCCTCGCGATAAAAACGTTCGAGAAGCTCATCCTTCTGCTGCGCGTTTAAGTCGCCCGGGAGTTTAAGAATCTTCAGTGCGTAGCGATTCCGGACCCCGTTGATGATCTTTTCGGCGAGGTAGACAATCCCCATATTCCCCTTGCCCAGAACACCTTTGATGTCATAACTCGCGATCCAACGACCTCTGCGGGTAATCCGGGTATCCTCGAGAATGCCGCCCTGATTCTCCATCAGCATAAACGTGTGGTAGATCACATCGATGATGTCGTCGACGACCAGTGGTTCGCGGAGGAATTCGTCAATAGGAAGGTTCGCCGGTACGCCGGAAGTCGGCTCACGGTCGACGATCATGACAATTCGGGATTTCAACCGCCGGCGTTTGACCCATTCGACCAGCGGCGTAGCGAGCGTCTCCGTCGAGTCATCCTTTAAGATGATGATATGGACGGACCTCTCATTGAGGTGGCTGCGCGCGGATTCGATATCCGCAGCCTCATCGATGCGACCAATGGAAGGCGCCAGCGTCTGCCGCAGGGTTTGACGAATAGCCGCGTCTTCTGCAACAATCAGGATCGCTTTCAATGCGCTTCTATCGTCTGACGGATGCATTTTTCCCCGAATACCTTAATATGAAACGATCTCCGGCGCGACGCAGGGTGATGTCCCGCGAAAACGGCAACGGAATACGCAACCATGGCCGGAGCGGCCGGCATAGGTATCCAAACTAAACAGGATATCGGGCGGTGTCAAATCCTGCGTGCCTGTTGCCGCCGGTTGTAGAGATTCTCTGTAAAACCGCCCGAGTCCAAAAACTGGCGTCCCTGACTTTCGATCTGGCGACCGAGCAGGTAAACAGCTTGGTGCACGGCGCACACCATCGCGTTGCCCGCGATCTCCGGCTCTGCTTCCGCGACAAAATCGGCAAGGCCGGCGAGTCCTGTCAAGCGGATGATTCCGGGCTTCGAATCGGGCAGCTCCTCAACATGATCGTGGCGCAATCTGTCACGCATCGCGATGGCGTGCCGTGATTCCTTCAGCCAGGTCCGCAGCTTGTTTTGCCGCAGAAAACTTTCGTAGTCGCGAAGCAATTCATCACCCAGGCTTGCACGCGCAACATTGGTGAGCTTAATCTCGGTCTTACGTGAGGTCGCGGCGGCCCCGCTGCCCTCACTGATATTGCGAACGCCGCTGCGCGCCGCCTGAACCATCTGATCGGTCATGCGCCGGTCGCTTCGATAAAATCGGCGGCAAAACACGACCGTAGCGTCATAAACCGCCTCGGCGACAACATAGCTACGCAGCTTGCGATAGCCGCCGTGCGGCAGCAATGGTGTACCTTCGGTCTTCATCGCAGAACCTCCTTCTGTTGTGCTGTCCGACCTGTCCGACCTGTCCGACCTGTCCGACCTGTCCGACCTGTCCGACCTGTCCGACGTGTCCTACCTGTCCGACCTGTCCGACCTGTCCG
>JAJFLQ010000123.1 GCA_021772615.1 Verrucomicrobiota bacterium
GCTCCGCTCGGCCCGGGACCCCTTCGAACCTCCTTCAACCTTTAACAAAAATTCGAACCAGAAAGTGTCAACTTTAAGTCAGGACTTGACACGGTGTTCAACACGTAACTGCCCGGTGCCGGAAACAAGGCTGTCGCACTGACCTTGTTGACAGTGCTGACCTTGTTGACAGTGCTGACGTTATTGACCAATTTGAGCTGCGGTGCGATCGCCACGCCCGGACCGAAACGGAATCTGCGGATCGGATGCAAGAATCAAGGGCATCAACACGTCACGGAAGATCGCTGCGTTCGCGGATCGGCACCCGTGTTGCGGCGGCATAGCAGTAGCGCCTCATGCAGCGTTTTGGCGACCACAGGTTTGGTGGTGTAATCGTCCATGCCGGCATCAAGACAGATTTCGCGATCACCTTTCATCGCATTTGCGGTCATCGCGATGATACGCGGCTGAAACGGCAGCGATGATAACAATCGAATCTGCCGGGTCGCCTCCAAGCCATCCATCTCGGGCATCTGCATATCCATCAGGATAACATCGTAGGCTTGCCGTTTTAGGGCGTCGAGGACTTCAAGGCCGTTGGCCGCGACATCGGCGGTGTAGCCCAGTTTCTCCAGAATTTTGGTCGCGACCTTCTGGTTCACAAGGTTATCTTCGGCCAGCAGTATACGCAATTGTTCATCGCACGCCGCATCCATTTCCCAATCGCCGGCGGGCGTTGCCGCAACGGAGACAGTCGCATCGGGATCGGCCGCACGCGAGAGCGCGGCATAAAGTTGGGCGGGCTTGACGGGCGACGTAATGACCATCCCCTCGGCGCATTCCTGCCGCATACGAATGGCATGTTCGATTGAAACGACCGGTAAGATCCGAATAGACCGGCAATTCTCTGCCACGGCATAGTACGCATCCATCACGTCGCCGACCAGGGCCTTGCCGCTCAGATCCAGAATAACAGCGTCGTACGGCCCGGCACGCCGGGCCTCGGCTACAAACGTAGCCGCGCAGGGATATACCAGAACCTGGCGAAGTTCGGCGAGATCCAGATGATGCGACAACAGCCGTCGCGTGGTCGGCACGTCCGTAACAACGGCAGCCCGAATATCGGCGAGACCGGTTACGCCACGCAACAGGTATCTCGGCGCCGCGATATCGGCAGCGTCATGGACAATAGTAAAATGGAACGTCGAGCCAAATCCCTCTTCACTCTCGACCCACATTCTGCCTCCCATCATCTCAGCCAGCTTGCGCGAGATCACAAGGCCTAGGCCGGTACCGCCATATTTTCTGGATGTCGAGGAATCCACTTGCTGGAATGACTGGAATAACCGATTCGACCTCGACGACGGAATGCCGATGCCACTGTCTTTTACCGAAAACGTCAATTCACACGGCCCGACACGGCGAATTTCGGGCTGGATGTCGGCCCACCTCGCATCAGTTAAGGCCTCCACTGCAAGCGATTCGGCGTCATCGCCAATGGCGGTAGCGGAGATCTCGACAATGACCTCGCCGGCCTCCGTAAACTTAACAGCGTTACTGAGCAGATTCACAAGGATCTGCCGGACACGCGTAATATCACCGTACACCAGTGCGGGTACACATCCGTCCATGATGTATTGCAGGTTCAGCCCTTTTTCCGACGATTTTGTCACGACAAGATCAAGCGCATCTTCGATACACGCATGAAGCTCGTAAATCTGATTTTCGAGTTCGAGCTTACCTGCTTCGATCTTGGAGAAATCGAGAATATCATTGATAATGGTCAACAGGGAATCGCAACTGTTGCGCACCACGGCTATGTACTCTCGTTGTTCGGTATCCAGACCGGTCTGCAACAATAACCCGGTCATGCCGGTGATCCCGTTCATCGGTGTCCGGATTTCATGGCTCATATTTGCGAGAAACTCAGATTTCGCGGAATTGGCGGCCTCGGCGGCAACCTTGGCATCAACGAGCTCGCGTTCCATCTGGAGGCGCTCGGCAATCTCGTATTCGAGCTTCTCGTTTGCGCCGTGCAGCTCACGAGTACGGGTATCCACCTGCCGTTTAATCTCGACATTGCGGCGGGCGAGTGAGACGATACAACCCGCTATCATTGCGGTGAGTGCAATACCGACAACCATTACGGATGCCGGCAATGCGAAGACTTCCGGCGCCAGCACGGAAAGGCGGCGTGTGCTGGTAAATTTCCAGGGGCGACCCGCAACATTGATGGTTTCGGTCGACTGAAACACGACTGGATTTGCGTGTTCGCCATCGGGATCATGGTGGTAGAGCGTCTGCCTACCGGGTGCAGCAAATAAGTCGGTGACGGCATGTTCGAATGCCGGCATCTGCCCGAGGCGCGCTACAGCATCGTCCACTACACCGTCGAGCACTCCGAACGCAATCGCATAGCCCTTGAGTTGCGTCCAGCGCTGATTCGGCGTCGTCAGTGGCACGCCACGATGATAAATCGCGACAACCATCATGAAACCGGGAATGCCGATACCATCGTCAAGGGTGATTGGTGCGGAGGCGACCAGACGTCCGGTTTCCCGGGCTTCATTCAGCGCCTGCAGACAGGTATAGTCCGATCCAAGATCAAAGCCGAGATACGTGTTGTACTGGGCGAACGGTTCGATATAACTGAACGGAAAGTGCTCCCGCCGCGGAGACGCCGGCACACGGTGCGTCGCACCGCGCCGCTCGTAAATCGCGAAGTCGGCTACGCCTTCCGACTTCCGGCGCTCTTCGAATGTGGTACGCTTGTCGTGATCGATCATCGGCGCCCAGCCGACTGCATGCAGAGCATTGTTTTCTGCCAGGCTGCGGCGGACAAAGGCGTTGAACTCCTGTGAGTCGACATAGTTCGATGCGTCGTAGAACGAACGAATCCCGTGGAGAACACGAAAATTCTCCTGCAACGCCAATTCTGTCACCTTCACCCGACGCTGTGCGAGTTGATCAAATTCGGCATTCTGTCGATCGCAAGCCTGACGAAAAACAAGTGCGCCGACAGCGAGTGACATGACCACGCCGCAAAACATCACGTTCCAGGCAACGCGATACCCAAATTTTTCTTCGATCCTGAGCACGAACATCCTTTTGAACGGGTTGGACCCGCATATCGTATTTTTTACCTGATCCATTCACATGCATACTACCGTCGTCGCCTATCGCGAGAAATGGGCAATCGTACAACATAGCGGCGCCGGGCCGCGTCACCCCTGCGGCGCACCCGACCATCGGTCGCCCCACTGACGATAGAGACTGTCGACAAAGCGATCCCAGTCCTTGCGCGAACGATGCGGCGGGTACGGCGCCGGACGTATGGGATTCACAGACGACCACACAATCCGGCACGTACGATCAGCCTGAATTCGGCCGATACGCACCGTCTTTCGTGCATGCTGCGTTTCCCTTTCGATGTAGGCGATTCCGCTTGGCGCCGCCACATGCTTGTCACCAACAGCCCGTCGTACAAGCTGCGGCGTGGTGGCGCCGACCGATTCGACTGCAAGTGCCCAAAGCTTCACGCCAAGGTATGCCGCCTCCATCGGGTCGTTGACTGGATAATTCGCGCCGAACCGGGCGTGGATCTTGTCGACGAATGCCCGATTGGCCTCACCCTCGATACTTTGGAAATAATTCCAGACCAGGTAATCGCCGGCTACGGCAACATCCTGCATGCCATCCAGCTCGCTCTCCGTGACACTGAACGAGATAACAGGGATGTCGTCCGGCATTATGCCGGCAGCTCGCAACGCCGCGAAAAAATGCAGATTGCTGTCGCCATTTACCGTGTTTAGAATGACATCGGGTCGGGTATTCTGAATTGTCGCGGCGACACCGGAAAAATCACTGCCGCCGAGCGGGACGTACGCCTCGCCGGTGACCTCGCCGTGGTGGAAATCAATATGGTCTTTGAGCAACGCATTGGCGACGCGCGGAAAAACATAGTCCGAACCGACCAGATAGAATCGCCTCCCGAGCGTCTGTACGGCCCAGGGAACAGCTGGCAGAAATTGTTGGTTCGGCGCGGAGCCGGTATAGACAATATTCGGCGACAGCTCCAGCCCCTCATACCGCACGGGATAAAACAACAAATGATCGTGACGCTCCACGACCTCACGGACGACCTTGCGACTTTCGGAGGTCCAACAGCCGAAGATCGCAGCGACGCCGTGCTCGACAATCAACGACTCGGCGCCGGCGCCGAAGTCGGCGCCGGTTGATTTTCCATCCATGACCACCGGCTCGATTCGCCGTCCTGCGACACCACCGCTTTCGTTCAATTCGTCAATGGCGAGAAGTGTCGCACGCACTACCGGTTCCTCGCTGATCGCCATCGTGCCGGTACGCGAATGAAGAATACCAACTCTCACCGGCATCTTCTGTGTCGTGACATAGTTGAGATGCGCGACACTTGCGGTCAATGCGACAACAAGAACGGATGCGACGGCGACGTATTTCCATTTCATTTGATCTACCTCAGTCGGGTCACGGCAGTGAATCCGCGGGAAGCCGGCGCCGATGCCGCGTTGATGTGCGAGGCCCTTTACCAGCGCAATAATCATACCATTCTCCGCCTAATGACGGCGACGACACCGGAAGCGACAGCTATTTCCCTGCTTTTCATGGGGTTGTGCGGCGGCTGAAACAGATGGCATGAACTGTGCGCTACCCCTGGCATGCGCCATTACCATTCATGACGACCGGGAGTTATGTGTTACGAGATCGATTGCGATGCGTCACCGTGTTCCGGAGATGTTTCGATGCCGATTATCCGCAGACTTCCGGCAGTCTGTCGAAGAGGATACAAATGCTTTGAGCACGTTACAAGCAGGCAAGAATCAGGTGGCTACGCAAGCCGTGCGGACACAGGACAATCGTTCCGCAGATCTGTCTTCGTCTCTGCAGATCGGCATCTTCGAGACCGATGACCATGGTGCGATTATCTACACCAATCCAGCGTGGCAACGTCTATTCCGCACGTCCGTGATGGAAGCGTTGCAACGCAGCTGGTACCATTGGATCTCCGGCGACGACCGTGAGATCGTCGACGCCGAAATGGCCAAATCGAGAACCTCGCTGGGGGTGTGCACCCGTGAATTCCGGCGCGCAGCCGAACGCGGTGGCGGCTGGGTGAAAATGACGTATTCACCGGTGATCACAGACGAACGTATTCGTTATATCGGCACGGTCGAGGATGTAACGGAAAGAAAGAAGGCGGCAGTCGAACTGGAAGCTGCCAGGAACCGGGCGGAAGAGGCGGCGCGCGAGCTCAAGCGTGCGTACGAAGAGTCGGAGATCCAACGTAAGATCGCGGTAGACGCAACCCGCGCCAAGAGCGAATTTCTGGCAAACATGAGTCACGAGCTGCGAACACCGATCAACGGTATCATCGGCTTCACCGAACTGCTTCTCGACGACAACCTTTCAAGCGAGCAGCGTGAGATGGCCGACGCGATCAACCGCTGCTCGGAAAACCTCGTAGAATTGATCAACGATATTCTTGATCTGGCCAAAATTGAGGCATCCAAGATCGACCTGGAAATGATACGCTTTAACCTCGAAGACCTGGTATTCGATTGCAGCGAGATCATTCGCGCCAAACTCAGCGGCAAGGCGATCGATATTCTGGTCGAGCTAGGCGATACCCACCTCCACGCGGTCGGCGATCCGACGCGATTGCGGCAGGTGCTGATAAACCTTCTGGGCAATGCGGTAAAATTCACTGACACCGGTGAAGTGATGACGACGCTAGAAACGGCGGACGAATCCAGTGAACACATCACAATCCGTTTCACGGTATCGGATACCGGCATCGGGATGACGCAGCAGCAGACCGAAGACATTTTCGAGGCGTTCAAGCAGGCCGACGGTAGTACGACGCGAAAGTACGGCGGCACCGGCCTGGGCCTGGCAATCAGCAAGAAGCTCATTAAACTGATGGGCGGCGAGATCGACGTGGTGAGCCATCCGGGCAAGGGCAGCGCGTTTTCGTTTTCGCTGAAATTCGAGAAAGCCAGTGCGTTTACACGCGATAAAACCTTGCGTAAGGTCGATACCACCATTCGCGGCGCACGCGTTCTGGTGATCGACGACAATCCAGTTGCGCTGAATGTATCCAGCGCCATCGTTACGCGATCGGGCCTCGAGGCGATTGCGACCGCCGATGCGGAGGCCGCGCTCGATTGCCTGGGCGGGAAGCCGGGCGCGGATGCCGCACTCATCGACCTGCAGATGCCGGGCATCGACGGCTTCACCTTTCTTACCACAGCACGGCAGCGCTTCGGCGACAAATTGCCGTACATGATTGCACTCACGGCAGATATTCGGCCTGCAACGGTCAGTCGCATCAAGCAAGCAGGCTTCGACAGTTTTCTACTCAAACCAACGCGCCGGTCGTCGTTGATATCCATTCTTCATTCGCTCATGGTTCGCCGTGATGAATCCGATACCGCAGTGAAGATAGAGACCGTCCACAATGCCGGCATATGCGCCAACATTCTGGTCGCCGAGGACAATCTCATAAACCAGAAACTGATCATCAAGATGCTTATGCGCATGGGCCACAACGCGACCCTCGCCGTGGACGGCGAAGACGCCATAAGGCTTGCGGCCTCGAATGCATACGACCTGATATTCATGGATATGCAGATGCCGAAAATGGGCGGTGTAGAAGCGACGATCGTGCTTCGGGAGCGCGGTATAAAGATACCAATCATAGCGATGACCGCCAATGTGTTTGAAAGCGATCGTAGCGTATGTCTCGATGCGGGCATGGACGACTTCATCGGCAAACCGATAAGACGCGACGTTGTCAGGCAGGCGATCATCAAGCACGTCTACGACAGCACCCCGACGGCCCCGCAGGGGTTTCGCCGTTTCCTTGTTGTCGACGACAACAAGACGATGCTCAAGGCCGTATGTTTGCTCATCCGGCAGTACAGCCCGTCGTGCACGATCGAGACGGCACAGGACGGCGTCGAGGCATGCACCCGTATCGGCAGCTTCAATCCCGAGGTCATCATAACGGATCTGAACATGCCGAATATGGACGGACTCGAGATGATCCGTTTCGTGAAAAACGATCCGCAATATCGCTCGACGAAAATCATTGTGATCACCGCACTGAGCATGAACGACCGCAGGGTAAACGAAGCACACAGGAACGATGTGGTCGACATCATTCCCAAGAATACCAACCAAAGCGACCTTTACGACCTCATCGAGAAAGCACTGTCAAAGGCCGAGGAAGAAGACACCGCGGCGGCGGCCGAAACATCGGCGGTCTAGCAGCCTGTCGGATCATTCGCCGTCACCACTGATTCTTACAGTCGCGACCACGACGGCGACCACACCGAATACCGCCAGCCAGCACCACGGCGCCGGCCCGGCCGCCTCCACCACCACGCCGTCGGGCCACTCGAATGCGTCGCGAATAATCACAAGGCCGTACGTCAGAGGGTTGACCTTCATCACCACAGCCATCCATGCCGGCGTCCCTGCGACTGGAAAAACCGCTCCGGAGAAGATCCACATCGGAAACAACGCCACACTCATGATCGCGTGGTAACCCTGAATCGAATCGAACTGCCAGGCGATGAGTAGGCCGAGAGCCGTGAGACCGGCAGCAAGACCGGCCATCCCGACAGTCAATCGAACCAGACCGTCGCCACGGAGTTCAAGGCCGACGAGCGGCGTGCAAATGAGGGCGGCGAATAACAGACCCTGCAGCGTCCCCAAAAGCGTCCCGCCACCGACCTTTCCGAGCACGATCCCGATTCGCGGAGCCGGCGAAGCCAGTACGCCTTTAAGAAAACCCTGTTTGCGGTCGTCGATCACGGTGATAGTCGAGAATATCGCTGTAAACAAGATCACCATCAGCAGAATACCCGGAAAAAAGTAATCGGAATACTTCAACCCCTCTGCGCCCGCCAGATTCAGTGATGCATTGAAGCCGCTGCCGATGAGCACCCAGAACACAAACGGCTGTAGAAACGCACCGACAACGCGGCTGCGCGCCCGGTAAAAAATACGAACCTCACGGGACACCAGGGCGAGAGTCGTCAATGCGATCGCCTTCATTGAAAGATCTTTCCCGTTGCGTTTCGATAAACATCCGCGAGCGTAGATTTCCCGCTTGATACGGATGTGATGCGATCGCCGAACGCCGACAACAGCGCGACGAGCAGCGCCGCGGCGGCGCCTGATTCGATCCGCAACCCGTCGGCAGTGACGGCAACATCCACATGGTGACGGCTTCGAATTTCTGCGGCGACATCGGTATCGTCGTCGGTCCGCAGATGAATCACATCACCCGCCACGTCTTGCATCATCGCCGTTGGTGCATCGACCACTGCCACCCGGCCTTCATCGAGGATTGCCAGCGACGTGCTGCGTACGGCTTCTTCGAATAGATGCGTGGTAAAGATCGCGGTGACACCATCTCTGCGGCGAATCGCCTCGATCCGCTGCCAGAATCGATCACGTGCCTCCGGGTCCAGGCCCGCGGTCGGCTCGTCGAGCACAAGCACCGGGGGCCGGTGGAGCATGGCCCGAGCCAACTCGACACGTCGCCGCAGACCGCCGGACAGCGTGCCGACAGTGTCGTTCAGCCTGTCGCCAAACGCGAAATCCGCGGCAAGTTCCGTAACGCGCTGCCGCAGCGATGCACCCCACAAGCCGTACATATAGCCGCTATAGCGAAGATTTTCAGCAACGGTGAGTCTGGCATCCAGACTGCCGGACTGAAAGACAATACCGAGCTTGCCGCGCACGGCTGCGGCTGCATCGGCGGGGTCAAGTCCGAGCACGGTCACGCGACCGCGGTCCGGCATCAATAAAGCGCACACCAGACGAAATAATGTCGTCTTTCCGCTGCCGTTGGGCCCGAGTATACCAAACAACGCGCCCGTGTCGCACCGCAGGCACACGTCCGTCAGCGCCGGATGCCCGTTATAGCCATACGATATGTGGTCAACATCCAATGCTGCCGGCTGTGTTGCCGCGATTGTTGCGGTGGCGTTCATGGTGTTAAAATCGCACGGCTCACGGATAAATCGATCGCAAAATTCGAAATAAGCCGGTTGAGATGACGGCAAAACCGATTAACTTGCTCGGTTCGTGGGTTATTTATTTTTTATTGCGTAACAACGAGGTACACACGATGCAACGGATCATATCCGCTTTCCGCGTATTCTTCCTGGCCCTGAAGGGCAAGGAGTTGATAGAAAAATCTAAGATACCGCCGCCCGAACCGAAACCGGCGCCGCCACCGCCACCGGAACCGACGGCGAACCAGACGGCGGATGCGTTCAACAACGGCGCCGTCTACACGCTGCTGCTGCTGCAACGCGCCGGCCGTCTGGTCGATTTTCTGCAGGAGAATATCGACGCCTTCAGTGACGACCAGGTAGGCGCCGCGGTACGTCAGATACATAAGGACTGCGGCAAGGTCTTTACCGAGAACCTCCAGCTCAAGCCGATACTGACACAGGGTGAAGGCGAGACGGCGAGCTTTGAGAGCGGCGTCGACCCAAGTGAAATCCAGCTTACGGGCGTGGTGCCGGATGCACCGCCTTACACAGGCGCGGTACGGCACAAGGGATGGCAAGTCAGCCGGATTCACTTTCCGACTCGCAGCGGCAAGGTGAATCCCAAGGTGGTTCAACCTGCGGAAATCGAAATCTCCTAGCCTGAAGCAGCCTCATGTCGCCATATATCGTTGGAATTGATCTTGGAACCACCAACATCGCCGTGTCGTACATCGACACGGCTGCCGAATCGACGCGGCCCGAACCGTTTCACATACCTCAGATCGTGGCGGAAGGCGAATGCGATACGCAGCCGACACTACCGTCCTTTATCTTCCTGGCAGGTGCTGTGAACGAAAATTACGACCTGCCCTGGGCGAGTGGCCGTAATTTCTGTGTTGGCGCATTGGCCCGAATGAAAGCATCCGCAACGCCGGGCAAAACCGTTTCATCGGCCAAGTCCTGGTTGTGTTCGGCCACGGTGGACCGCCTCGCGCCCGTGCTCCCGTGGAACAACGATGACGCCGAAGGCCGGATCTCGCCGGTGGACGCGTCCCGCATGTATCTCGAACACATCCGCGATGCCTGGAACCATACGATGGCCGACGACGTCGAAACGGCGCGATTGGAGAATCAGGAGATTGTCCTCACTGTGCCGGCTTCATTCGATGCCGTGGCCCGAGATTTAACCGTGAACGCAGCCGAAGCAGCGGGATTGTCGGTAACCCTGCTGGAAGAGCCGCAAGCGGCGTTTTACGCCTGGCTACAGGAACACGATGATCGCTGGCGCGATACGATTGCAGCCGGCGACCGCGTTCTGGTGTGCGACATTGGCGGCGGTACGACCGATTTCAGCCTTATCGAGGTTGCAGACGAGGACGGCGATCTGGGGTTGCGCCGCGTCGCGGTGGGCAAGCACATCCTTCTCGGCGGCGACAATCTCGACCTGACATTGGCGTATGCACTGGCCGCCAGGCTGCAGCGCGATCGCAACATCAAGCTCGACGCCTACCAGCTCGCAGGCCTCACGCATGCCTGCCGCGACGCCAAAGAGACGCTCTGCCAATCACCGGATGCGCCGGCGCAGAAGATCGCCGTGCTCGGCAGGGGTAGCAGCGTGATCGGCGGTATGATCTCGACAGAGCTGAGTTTCGACGATGTCGTGAACGCCGTCATCGACGGGTTTTTCCCTTTTTGTTTCCTCAATGATCGGCCCACGGCACAGACGAGGGCGGGCCTGCGTCAATTCGGACTGGCCTACGAAGCGGACCCGGCCGTGACACGGCATCTGGCCGACTTCGTGTCGACACACAGCGGCACGGATGAGGACGCAACGAATTTGCCCAACGCCATTCTGTTTAACGGTGGCGTGACCAAGGCCGGCATCCTCAAGGATCGCATCGTACAGACCGTCCAACGGTGGGTCGATGAGACGGATGGTGAATTGGTGGTCCTCGACGGCGCCAACCCTGACCTCGCCGTGGCCCAGGGCGCTGCCTGGTACGGATTGGTCCGCCGCGGCGACGCGATTCGAATAAAGTCCGGCAGTTCCCACGCCTATTACGTCGGAATCGAGTCCTCCATGCCGGCGGTACCCGGGTTTTCGCCGCCGCTGCAGGCTTTGTGCGTGGTACCGTTCGGGCTCGAGGAAGGCAGCGAGGTGGACGTGCCCTATTCCGGTCTGGGTCTGATCGTCGGCGAGACCACGGAGTTTCGCTTTTACGCATCGAGTACGCGCACGTCCGACGCGACCGGCGTCATCATCAATGACGTCGACACCGACGACGTCGTGGAGCTGCCGGCATTGACCGCGGAACTGCCGGTGGACGACTCCGGAATTCCCCCAGGCGCCATGGTGCCCGTACGCCTCAAGACCATCCTGTCCGAGATCGGTACATTGCAACTATGGTGTCTTGAAGAAGCCGGTGAGCGGCGCTGGAAGCTGGAATACGAAGTGCGCACTGCGGTTTCCGACACCGACGCGACATAACCGACGGCGCCAGATGGCATCATGAGCGATATCTCCGAAAATCTTCACGACTCGCGATTCATCATAGGTATCGATCTCGGCACCACAAACATCGCCGCGTTTTACATCGACACTGAAGTGGAGCCGCGGCAGATCCAGCACTTTCGCATTCCCCAGGTCATCGCACCGGGTGAAGTCGATGGCTGTCCGATGCTGCCCTCGTTTTGTTACCTCCCGGCTGAGAACGAGGGCGTCGTCGACGGCCTCTCCCTTCCCTGGTCCGACGACGCCGGACTGACAGTAGGTACGTATGCGCGAGAACACGGGGCGCGTGTGCCCGGCCGCCTGATCGCATCGGCGAAATCCTGGCTGGCACACCACGGCGTTGATCGACAAAAACCAATTCTGCCGTGGGGCAGTGACGCGGTCACCCGGAAAATGTCGCCGGTCGCGGTCACCGCGAGGTACATCACCCACCTGAAGAACGCCTGGAATCACCGGTTTCGCCGTACCCGCGATGCAGACGGCTCGCCGTGTACCTTCGAGGACCAGCAGGTTATCATCACCATTCCGGCAAGCTTCGATGAAACGGCGCGTGAACTCACAATTCAGGCGGCGAAACAGGCCGGGCTCCGCGAAATAAGTCTGGTTGAGGAACCGCTGTCGGCATTCTACTCGTGGCTTGACGTTCACCAGGACACGTGGCAGGAACAAGTTGAACCTGAGCACAGCATCCTGGTCATCGATGTCGGTGGCGGCACGACGGACTTTTCGCTGGTACGAATGAACAACGATCACGTGCTTCATCGCTATGCCGTAGGCGACCACGTTCTGTTGGGCGGAGACAATATCGACATGACCATTGCCCGCCATATCGAGGAAGAATGGGGTGCGCGGCTCGATGGCGGCGAATGGGCGTCGTTGTGCCAGCTCTGCCGCGCAGCCAAGGAAGAACTGCTTAGCACCGAAAAAACCGAGTCTGCGGTCACGCTGATGACCGCCGGCAGTTCCGTGATCGGCAATATGAAGCATGCATTGCTGACGCGAGAAAAACTCTACGCTATTCTGGAGAACGGCTTTTACCCGACGCCTGCACACGACGCCGACATCGACCTGCGCGGCGCCGGTATACGAAAAATGGGCCTGCCGTACGCCGCCAATCCATCTGTGAGCGATCACCTCCTCGGATTTCTGCGCTACGCCCACCGGGTGAGTTGTACGGACACGACGCCAACCGACAGCAAGACTCCGGTATACCCCCATTTCGTGCTTTTTAACGGCGGCAGCATGGCCCCGGACTGGGTGCGCGGGAGAATCCTGCAAACCCTCTCCTCATGGTTTCCCGACCGACCGCCGCCACTCGAATTGACCGGTGCGGATATGTCGCTCGCCGTTGCTCGGGGCGCGGCCTATTTCGGCTGGGTACGCCGCGGACGCGGTGTCAAGGTACGCGGCGGGATCGCCCGATCGTACTATGTCGAGGCCCGGGCAAAGACCAATGCCAATCAACTGCTTTGCGTCATGGCCCGTGATACCGACGAAAACGTCCGGATTGATGTGCCCGGAAACTTCCTTGTCGACACCAATGTTCCGGTTAAGTTCACCCTGTACAGCAGTGCGACGCGTCTGCGCGACCGACCGGGAGAAGTCATCGAAAATTCGGAAGAATTCACGCGCGTGGCGCCGCTGGCAACGGCGCTGCAGTTTGGAAAAAGCGGCCGTCGCTCGATCGCCGTTTCGATCCGCACACAGCTCACAGAGGTAGGTACGCTGCAGATTTTCGTTGATTCCGCGGCGACGGCACATACCTGGCCGCTGCAGTTCGACCTGCGACCGCTGGCGTCACCAACACTTCCGGCACAGCAGCGTCGTGCAGCGCCGACCGTTGACCTCGCGAAATCCGAGTCCGCACATACCCTGCTGCGCGACACATTCTCGACGAACTCTGAAGCGCTCGCAGCGATCAGCAAACACTTGGAAGCCACGGTTGGCGTCGACCGCCACGACTGGCCCGTCCCATTGATTCGGGGGCTGTGGGAGATCCTGCACGCATTGAAGGGGGATCGGCTGAAGTCGCCGGCACATGAGATGCGTTGGTTCAATCTGGCAGGATATTGTCTGCGACCAGGAATTGGCGATCCGGGCGATAGTCTCCGCATGAGAGAAATGTGGAAGATGTGGTTCGACGGAATCCGCCATAATCGCAACGCACAAGTCGTTGCAGAATGGTGGGTGATGTGGCGTCGCATCGCAGCCGGGCTTAAGCCCGGACATCAAAATACCGTTGCAAATACCTTGCGTAAACTATTGATTCCCAAAGGCGTATATCGCAAGAAGATCAAGGAAGGCGACCAGGCAAAGCGCGAGATGTGGCGCTGTCTGGGCGCGCTGGAGGCGATCCCCGTGAAGGCCAAGACTGCGGTCGGCAGTGCCCTGATCAATCACACGTCGGCATTGGAATCCTACGAATACTGGGTTGTGTCAAGGCTGGCGTCGCGCCGTCTCTTTCATGCGCCGGCAGACCTCATTGTACCGCCGGCGACAGCGGAAAAATGGATCCGTGGCTTTATGGCAACGGAATCATCGCAAAAGGAGGGTACGATGCGGCTGTTTGCGATCAGCCGGATGGTATCGCGCACCGGCGACCGCGCCCTCGACTTGCCGGAGGCCGCGTACCAGGATGTCCTCGCATTCCTGCAGCAGCAGGGGTGCCCGCAACAATGGATGACGGCGGCGGCGGGCGACGCCGCTGAAACCCGTGAAGACATGGAGAAACTATTGGCGGATACATTACCGGAGGGCCTGCGCCTCGCCGGCTGAATGAATATTCGACGGAAGCGACTGCCTTCCTCGGCGCACTGCGACCTTGCGATCGGCGGCGAAGCAGAATCAGCAGACTTGACTCGTTCACGATGAAGTCATATATTCCAAGGTTTAGTTTAGCTGGCCGGATGAACGTACGCGATCCGACTTTCATGGTTAGCCATACCTCGTCGCCCGCGGCGGAGTACATGACAGTCGCGCATCACGACGTGGAGCGATCAATTAAATATTGTAGGTCGGGGCTTCAATTCTCAGCTTCGTAGCCTATTATTGCTGGAACGTTTGGTTCATCAATCGGGGATGTGATGGATAAGGAGATAAACCCAGGCGAAACCATCATCCACAATAAGAATGTCGAGACCGCCCTGAATGATGACCAGGTGAGCATGTCGACGATGCAGTTTTCGCGACGCTCACTGTCCACTCAGGTCACGATTACGCAACGTGCCTATCTGGAAGTGTTCGGGTTGAAGAATTACCCGGTCGGCGTGGAATTGGGAGAAGAAGAGATGCGCATCGGTCGTGGCGATGACTGCGGCCTGAAGTTGCCGTTACACGGCGTCTCACGGCAACATGCGCGCGTGTATTTTCGCAATGAAGAATATTATATTGAAGATTTAGAGAGCACCAATGGCACCTATGTGAACAGTATTCGCGTGTCACGATGCGTATTGCGAAATAACGATCAGATCGAGATTGGACAGGCCAAAATTTTCTTCATCGAAGAGCGAATGCGGAGAAAATCCATATGACGACGGGAAAAAACAGTCCGGCACAAGTCACCTTTTGGGGGACACGGGGTTCCATACCAACGCCCGGCAGGACGACCGAGAAATACGGCGGCAACACGCCATGCGTCTCTATTGTTTACGACAATAACTACATCATCATCGACGCAGGTTCGGGCATCCGTAATTGCGGGCTGGAACTTGTTGGCAGCGGCCTGGGAACCAGTGAAAATCCGATAGATCTTCATCTGTTTCTCAGCCATACGCACTGGGACCATATTCAGGGGTTGCCGTTTTTCGTGCCGGCGTATGTGCCCGGAAACAGCTTTGTGATTTACGGTAGCCCAAACAAAGAGCGATTCCTCGAATCGATTCTCAGCGATCAGATGGACACCCAGTATTTTCCTGTCGAAATGACGTCGCTTGCCGCCAATATCAGCATCCGCGAGATGTCCGATGAAGCGCTCCGCTTCGGCGACCTCGCCATCGACTGGCAGGAGCAGGTCTACCATCCCGGCGGCTCCGTACGGTATCGGATCACGGTAAATGGCAGGCGTATTGTCTATGCCAGCGATGTAGAACTCGACCAGATCTTCTTTCCGGATGAGAAAACCGAAGAAACCGAGCGGCTGGCTGCGGAGTACCTCGCGTTTGTGGACAAGGCCGATCTCCTTATCGCCGATGGTCAGTATACCGAGGAAGAGTACAAGACCAAGAAAGGCTGGGGGCATACCTCGATCCCGGTGCTTCTTGAGATTGCCTATCGTGCAAAAGTCAAGCAGCTGGCCTTCTTCCACCACGACCCACAGCATACCGACAAGTTGCTGAACGAGTTGTGGACCAAGTACAGCCCCAAGTACCATACGGCCGATCCGCCGATGCACATCTTCTGGGCCCGCGAAGGCCTGACCATGCCGATATAGCAGTACTGCAAGTGAACACCAGCGCGGTGACATGAAGCGAAAAAGCAGGCTGACGCGCCTATGTCGTGTCGCGAGCTTGTACTCCGAAATCACAGCTGGCACTGTGCCCGGGTGGCGTCGCGAATCCTGTGTGCGCAAGTCGAGGCGTGCTGTTGGAGTTCACACTTCAGTGTGGGTTTCACGTAACGACGTGGAAAACGCACGACATGGCGACGCCACAGTTGAAGCTGTGAGCCCCAACGAGGAGGGCCTTAAGTCAGCGACTCGCCTCTCACTTCAATGATCCGCTATACCGCTCATACCACAACTGAAACGTGTATAGATTCCAAAGCACGGGTATGAACCACCGACTGCGCTTGCGAACGCGCATCCGCAGATTTTCGACGGCCTCAGTTGCGAAGAGCCCCTGGGCAAGAACCGCATCTCGACCGCACACGCGCTCAACGTCGGCGGCGAGGGTGTCGTTCAACCAATCTGCCAAAGGTACTGTGAAGCCCATCTTGGGCCGGTCCAGCAAGTCGCGCGGCACGTAGCGGTACAACAACTCGCGCAACATCACTTTTGTGAGCCGCCCGCGCCGCTTAAACGCCATCGGCAAACCACACGTATATTCGACAACCCGGTGATCCAGCAACGGCACGCGAACCTCCAGTGACGCCGCCATGCTTGCCCGATCGACCTTCGTGAGAATGTCATCGACCATGAACGACTTCAGATCCATCAGCATATGATTCTGGAGGAGATCCAGATCGTCTCGGTAGGCGTGCGGCGAGGCGACATCGTTTTCGGGCGGTTCGAGTAAGATGGAGCGCACAAACGGTACGAGCTTGTTGTGGTACTGATGGAGGATCTCTGCACGACTTCCCAGGCTCAGGAACTTGCGCAACGCCACCGACGCCGGCCCGCGCCCGGTACCGGACATGGTCTGAAACGCACGACTGAGCCACATGCATTTTTCGTAAACCAGATCGTTACGGTAGCTTTCATAACCACAGAATTGCTCATCTCCGCCGTCGCCGGACAGGCACACCGTGACCTGCCGCCGCGCGAGTTGGGACAACAGCAATGTCGGCATCGCCGACGGATCCGCAAATGGCTCGTCGAAATAATGCGCCATCTCCGACACGAGCTGCAAGGCGTCCCCGGTGGTGCAGTAATGCTCCGTATGCCGGGTTCCCAGATGGGCCGCAACCGCCTTTGCAAAACCCCCTTCATCGATACCTTTCCCGGAAAATCCGATGGTGAAGGTACGTATGGATTCTCCGGACTCCTGCTGCATCAGCGCCACGATGAGGCTCGAATCGATACCGCCGCTGAGGAATGCGCCGATGGGCACGTCGCTCACAAGCCTGCTCCGGACCGCATCACGAAGCAACACCTCCAATTCGTCACATGCACCGGCGAACCCAGGTGTCGACGCGTCGGATTGTCGATAGTAGTCGTCGATCTGCCAATACCGGTGAATCGTACCGGCGCCGGTACGCGCGTTGTATGCCAGATAATGTCCCTGGGGCAATTTGCGGACACCGTGAAAGATTGTCCGGGGCGCAGCGATATAGCCGCTGGTGAGGTACTGAACCAACACATCAGGATCAATCGCGCCCGAAAAACCCGGAAACGAAAGCACCGCCTTCAGCTCGGAACCGTATGAGACGTCGGCACCATCAAGGCGATAATACAACGGCTTGATGCCGATCCGGTCTCGCACCAGATACAGTGTGGTTGCCGCGTGATCCCAAATGGCAAACGCGAACATGCCGTTCAAGCGCGGCACACATTTCACGCCCCATTCGCACCATGCGTTCAGCAATACTTCTGTGTCCGAGCTGCTGGAAAAGCGGTGTCCTCGTGCTTCGAGTTCATCGCGGATCGCAGCGTAGTTATAGATCTCGCCATTGTATGTCAACACCGTATTGCCGTCGACACTGTGCATTGGCTGGCGACCGCGGGCACTGGTATCCAGAATACTCAACCGCCGGTGCCCGCATGCAACCTGGTAACCGGGATAATCGCGGAGCCAGGTGCCGCGATCATCGGGACCGCGGTGATCGAGTGTATCGGTCATCGTTTCGATACAACACGAATCCAGAACCTGCCGCGTGATGTAACCGCAAATGCCACACATAAGCTTACCGGATAATTACGAGTGCTGAACGGCTCGAGGACCGTATGATTATGCCCTTCACCAAAACGATGACGTCAACGCCGAATGCGGTTGACGGCAGGCGATGCTATCAGCCACCAGATTTGTTGCGCGCCTTGTCGAGGCGGTCACGCCACTTGCTCGCAGCCGCGGCGTCAGGCTCGAGTGCCTCCAATTCACCGATGATAACCTCGACAATGTGATACATACGGCTATTCAGAAACTGCTGTGCCTGATGATTATAAAACGCGCGGAACAATACAGGATCGCGCGCCAGCAAATGATCCAGATAGCCGACGTCCCAGTCCTTCTGTATCAATAACCTGCGAAGCTCGCAGTGTTCCGTGTTCCGTGAATTGACACCGGGCACGGTGATGAACGCTCCACGATAGCCCGCGTCTTCAATCGCTCCGATGACGGCCTTGTCGTAAAAGCCGTAGGGATAACAGAAGTACGATATCTCGACGGCCAACCGGGATTCCAGATCCGCCTTTGATTGCTGTAATTCGTTCTGCAACAGACTCGGTTTCATCCCGATCAGTGATTTGTGGCTGATTGAATGGGATGCGATCGAACAGCCGTGATCGATCATTTCTTTGAGCCGTGCAATCGAGCGAGCGTCGGCGGCGCGGCTCGAAATGATATTGAATGTACCGGTAAAACCCGCGCGCTTGAGTATCGGAAAGGCGATCTCATAGTGCGACTTGTCCCAGTCGTCGAATGTGATCAAGACGGATTTTTGTGGTAACCTACCATCGCCGTCGAGCCACAGCGTCACATCTTCAAGCGACACGGTGCGATATCCGTTCTCGGCGAGATAGCCGATGTGTGCTTTGAAATGCTCTGTACTCAATGACCAGACCGACTTCGGCTCGTCTTCGATCACGTGGTAGCACAGCACCGGCAGCGTCACCGCGTCACTGGATTCCGACACGGATAGCGGCGCCGGTTGCTCCGTAGTCTGGGGAGCGGCAGCGGGCTCCGACGGCCGCGGTGAACAACCGATAGGGACGAGGCAGCACACACCAGCCGCAACAACGACCCGAAAACCGCACAGCGACCGCTGCAGACAACGCGCCAAACGCACGCAAAACAATGGAAATGTGAAAGGCATAGACATTCCTGTCCGTACACGTGTGAAATATCCGATTGACCGACGTACAACGCCCGAAGACACAACGGCGTACTATGCTACAGCGACTCCGTGAATGTTGCAAGACACGACGCAACGATAAACGCGCCGGCGCTGCTTTCGACCAATGAGCGCGAAAATTCGCCGGGGGACACTACTTACTGTTACCAAATGCCATGTACTCATGGGTGCGCGGCGTTGGCGATCTTGCATCCGCTCCTTGGCGATCTCCTGCTGATCCGCGTGAAATGTGGCAACAATTGACTTAGGGTATGTCCCGACGTCCCGAAGCCGACGGCCAACACGACCATCGCTCCCATACCTGAACGTAAAGCTATGAGTACGCACCTACCCATTCTCGCCGCACTGATGATCGCCGGCGCGGCGCCATACCTGCCGACATTGGGCCATACGTTTACCTTCGATGACCTGCCCAATATCACCGAAGTCGAAAACATCCGTATGGAAACCATTGACCGCGACAGCCTCCGTCGCGCCGTTTACGGCCGATCGCCGACACGGCCGGTCGCGAACCTCTCGTTCGCCATGAACTATTATCTGGCGAAATACGACGTCCGCTGGTACCGGGCGACAAACATTGCCATCCATACAGCAAACGCCCTGCTGGTGTACTGGTTTGTCCTGCTGCTGTATCGGGTCATGAGGCGATCTTCCTCCGACAGCATTGAGGTCGCCCCTTCTATCGACGATGGCGACGTTTCATCCGCGCCCATATTTATAGCCGGCGCAACTGCGGCAATATGGGCTATGCATCCAATTCAGACACAGTCTGTTATATACATTGTTCAACGCATGAACAGCCTCGCCGTTCTCTTCTATCTGCTGGCCCTGTGCTGTTACCTCCACGCTCGTCTCGCCGGGAATCTGCCGGTTCGACTCGGCTGCGGCGGTGCAGCGCTGATCGCCTTTCTTCTGGCTTTGGGCTGCAAACAACATGCGGCGATGTTACCACTGTGCATCGTAATGATCGAATGGACCTTCTTCGGCGGCGCCAACATGCGGTGGCTCAAAAAAAATCTGCCGTATTGTGTGGCAGCCGTTATTTGCATCGTGGTCGTCGCGTTCGTGTATATTGATGGCAACCCACTCGATCGTATCGCCCGGTCATACAATCTACGTGAGTTTACGATGACGGAGCGCGTTTTGACGCAATTTCGGGTCGTTGTTTTCTACCTTTCATTGTTATTTTACCCGCATCCCGGCCGTTTCAACATGGATCATCATTTCGTGTTTTCGACATCGGCATGGTCGCCGATCGGCACGGGGCCAAGTATACTATTGATTACCGCGATGTGGATATTCCTGATCTGGTCGCGCCGTCGTTATCGCTTGATTGCATTCTGTCTTGCGTGGTTTTTTCTTCATCTTGCAATGGAAAGTTCGGTCATCGGCCTGGAACTGGCATTCGAGCATCGCACGTATCTGCCGTCGGTCGGAATAGTCTTGCTGCTGGTCTCGGTGCTGACAGCGGGCATCGGCAGGCCAACGCAACGGCATACCCTTGTAGCCTGCGGTCTGTGCGTGATGCTCGCGGCCGCCACCGCGGTGCGTGGCAAGGTTTGGAAAACCAGCTATACGCTGTGGCAGGACTGTGTCACAAAATCTCCGAACAAGGCGCGTCCGCTTTACAGTTTTGGCGCCGAACTGGCAAAGGGCGGGAAGTACGAGGAGGCGATCGCGCTGTACAATCGCGCCATCGAAGCGTCACCCACCATGCCAAAGGCGCACGACAACTTGGGTCTGGCGCTAGTGGAGGTTGGCCGTATCGAAGAAGGTATCGAGCACCATCGTGAGGCGATTCGCCTCGACCCCAAATACATCGAGGCCCACGTAAACCTGGGTGTAGCGCTGGCACGCAAAGGGCGCTACGCCGAGGCTGCGTCCCACTATCGAACAGCGCTGTATTGGCGCCGGAATTACTATGTCGCTCGGGTCAACCTCGGCCAAGCGTTGATCATGCTCGGCAAGCCCGATAAAGCCGAAGAACACCTGGCGGCGGCCACTGCGATCGAGCCGAAACGACATGAGGCCTTTCTGTATCTAGGGCTGGTACTGGCCCTCCGCGGCGATAGTGCGGGTGCGCAGAAAAACTATGCCGAGGCATCTATGAATGCCGGGAAACTGGCAAACCGCATCATCAACGTGGGCGGGCGACTCAACACCGCAAAACACAACGACCTCGCCATCCGCGTATACGACGAAGCGATCCGGCTGGCCCCTGGCTCATCGCGGGCCTACATGCGAAAAGCGCAGACACTTACCGATATCGAACAATTTGAAGCGGCCGCGGAGGCCTATCGGAAGGTGATACAATTGGCGCCCGGCCGCGCCGACGCCCACTACAACCTCGGCCTGAATTACCAGAAACGCGGTGATCTCGAAGCTGCAATCGCGAGCTACAATGCCGCGGCGACGCTCGATCCGAACGATCCGAATTTCCAGAACAACCTCGGAGCCGCCTATTACCAGATCGATGACATGGATAAAGCCATTCTCCATTACCAGGCGGCACTGACGATCGACCCGACGCTGGCAGTGACACATTACAACATCGGCATGACATACGAGTTGAAGGGCGATCGGAGAGCCGCAAAACGCCACTACCAAAAAGCCCTGACTTTCAGAAACGATTATGCCGGACCGCGAGAGGCACTGCAACGGCTCAAAACGAAATCGAGCGTAGCACCGTAATTTTGCAAAACGGTTTGACAACCGCATCGGCGACGATTACTCGTAGCGGACCAATGAGTTATAGCGCACGATAATATGCTGGACAACGTCCGGTTAATGCACGCAACCAAACGGGAATGCAAACCATGAGAGTGTTGATCACGGGTGTTGACGGTTATTTGGGCTGGTCGCTATCGATTTATCTGGCAAAGCACGGACACCAGGTAGCGGGCATAGACAATTATTCCCGCCGTAAATGGGTCGGTGAGATGGGCTGTCAGTCGGCGATTCCGATCGCCCGCATGGACGAACGCCTGATCACCTACCGCCAGAGCCTGGGGCAGAACCTGCGCTTCTTCAAGGGCGACTTAACGGACTACAACTTCGTCCTCAACGCGTTCAAGGCGTTTCGGCCGGAGGCGGTCGTGTACCTGGGGGAAATGCCGTCTGCGCCATACAGCATGATCGATGTTCACCACGCGGTATGGACACAGACCAACAACGTCATGGGAACGTTGGTCGCGTTGTACGTGATAAAGGAGACTGCTCCGGACTGCCACCTGGTAAAGCTCGGGACGATGGGCGAATACGGTACGCCAAACGTGGACATACCGGAGGGCTTCTTCGAGATCGACTATCGTGGCCGCAAAGATCGCATGATGTTTCCCCGCAAGGCTGGGAGCTGGTACCATCAGTCCAAGGTCCATGACACGCACAATGTCGAAATGGCTTGCAGAATGTGGGGGATGCGGTCGACCGACATCATGCAGGGCGTCGTTTACGGAACCCGCATAGATGAAATGGACGACAATCCCAGCCTGGCCACCCGATTCGATTTTGACCAATGTTTCGGCACGGCGATCAATCGTTTCTGCGCTCAAGCCGTGATTGGCTTGCCGCTCACCCCGTATGGTTCGGGCAAGCAGAAGCGCGGCTTCCTGCCGTTGCGCGATTCCATGCAATGTCTTCGTCTTGCCGTCGAGAATCCACCGACAGCAGGTGAGTATCGCGTGTTCAATCAGTTTGAGGAAGTCTACACGGTCGATGAGCTTGCCGACCGCGTGGCGAAGGTTGGCAGTAAATTCGATCTCGATGTCGCTGTACGGCCGATGGAGAACCCGCGTTTCGAAGAAGAAGAGCACCATTACAATCCGGACCACCAGCATCTGCTCGATCTCGGCTACCAGCCGACGCATGACATGGAGACGGAACTCGAATCGGTCTTTCGCGATCTCACGCGTCATCGTGGACGAATCGAGTCGCGAAAGGAAGCGGTTTTTCCGGATATACGCTGGGACGGCTCGCGACGGCAATCCGAGTATCTGTCATGAGCGTCATGCGGTGGCTGGGCGTCACCGTTGCTGTACTCGCGTTTGCCTACGTTTTCTACAGATTCCGCCACGGTCGCGCTCGAGTCAGCGATTTTTGCCTCAGCACAGCAGTCTCGCTGGGATTGCTGATTATATCGATTTACCCGAACGCGGTGAATCTGCTTCGGGACATGCTCCTGCTACAGCCGCGGCAGTACAGTCGGCTCATTGCTTTGGCAATTCTATCAAACCTGCTGTTGTGGATTTTTCTCTTCACCACCCGTCTGCGCTGGTCGGACCACTCGGAACAGTTCGATCTGCTGGTACGACAACTCGGGGTAAGCGAGTTTCGCAGGTTATACCCGGCGTTGGAGGCTTTGCCCCCCATTGCTGTGATCATACCCGCGTTCAACGAACAGGATAACATCGCTACCGTAATCGAATCGATGCCGAAACAGGTCGGAGGCAAGGACGTCGCCTGTGTCGTGGTCGATGACGGCAGCCGTGATGATACACTTTCGGTCGCGCGATCTGCCGGCGCTTTCGCGGTTCGCAGCCCGATGAATCGGGGCGGCGGCGCCGCGCTACGTATCGGTTTCGATATTGCTCGCGATCTCGGTGCCGAGATCGTCGTGACGATGGACGCAGACGGTCAACATCTGCCAGCAGAAATTGAAGCACTTATCCGCCCGATAATCGCCGGCGAATTCGATTTTGTGATTGGTTCGCGGATTCTGGGCGAACATGAGCGGGACAGCCTGGTGCGGTACATCGGCATCCACGTATTTAACCTCATCATCCGCATCCTGACGCCGGCGAAGATCACAGATTGTTCGAACGGTTTCCGGGCGTTTCACATGGACCATCTCAGCCGGGTCCTGCTGCGTCAGGACCAATTCCATACCTCTGAACTGATCATCGACGCGGCGAAAAAGGGCATACGGATCGGCGAGGCGCCAGTGACCGTAAAACGGCGCCTTAGCGGCCACAGCAAGAAGGGCCGCAACCTCAGCTATGGCATTAACTTCGCGAGGGCGATGTTCAAGGCGTGGTTCCGATGACTGTTTCGGTGCTGATATCGACCTTTAACGGTGTGTCCGATATCGATCCACTGCTAGAATCGATTGCCAAGCTTCGCGTTAACGGGATCACGCTGCAGGTCATCCTCCGCGACGACGGGTCTACCGACGGCACCGCAGATCGGGTTTGCGAGGCTTATCCCTGGGTGCAGTGTATTCGAGGCACAAAAACGTTGGGGTTCGTACAGAGCAACAACCTCGCCTTCAAGGCAGCGACCGGCACGATTATCTGCTGTGTCAATCAGGACACGGTGCTGCATCCAGACTTCATCGTGGCCGGCATCGCACCGCTCCGCGAACAGGAAGATGCAGCCGCCGTAAATACCAATATGATCATGCCCTGGATCATGTCACTGGAAGCGTTTCGGCGCAGTGACCTCGGCACCCTACCGGCCTACGAATACCAGATGACGCCGTGGGGATTCGCGCGGTACGTACGCGTCGACACCGTTTTGCGCCGGACAACGTTCGTGACGGGCGGCGGATGTTTTGTTCGGCGCGACGTATTAGCGAACAATGAGGATCTGTTTGATTCGCGACTCTCGATGTACTGCGAAGACAATGAACTGGCGTTGCGACTGCAACGCGCAGGCGGATATATCGTATACGCACCGCAGGCCGTCATCTACCATAATCAACGTAGTAAACGCCTGCACTCGACAGCCGCTGCAAGGAAGTTGCTGCGCATCACAGCCAATCGATTTCACGTTCTCGCGATGCACCACACGCCGGGCGCGCTGATGCTTGCGTATCCTCGGTACACAATCGGCATCGTGCTCAAGATGCGGTACCTCGGCCTGGACGGCACGCGACGGATGGTTGCGTATGTGGCAGGCACAGCGCTGGCAGCCGGATACCTGCTCATGGCGCCCTATTGGATCTGGCGAGCAGGTGCGGCATCCCCGCAATTTGACGATATGAGTGATAGCATTCACGAAATCAACACCGGGGATGCAAGGGATCCTACAACGTCAAGGTGCAGCCAGGGTTGCGATCAAAAACTAGGACAGTCCTAGATCAAAATCGATGGGGTTGATTGTTCGGTGGCCGTTTCGACAGCGTTATCGTGGATCGGCAAGGCGCCCTCGCGAAGATGATGGCGTATGTCTCGTTGAACCCGGTGCGTGCGGAGATTGTGGCAGACCCGGCCGAGTACAGGTGGTGCGGCTATGGCGAAAGAATGGTAAGAGGGGATTTGCAGGAAGACGATATAGAGCTGCCGGCACTGCTGGGACACGAGCTTGGGTTGAGCAACGCTGAGGTAGAAGAAGAAGAAGCGGTGGCGATGAATATGTTGTGGAATCGCTTCCGCGCCTATCTTCTGGGCCATACTGTAGATCGCAACGGCATCGACCGCCGCAAGGTCGCAGATTTACTGAACAAGGAGAATCGGGCCCTGGCATTCACGTGGAGTCAGAGACTTATGCTGAAAGTCCGATTTGCAAGCAAAGGCGTTGCCGTCGGGTCGCAGGAATTCGTAGGGGATGTGGTACGCCGGTATGGGCCGACATTATGGTACAAACGCGAACATCGGCCAGAGGAAGCAAGGGCCTGGGATGAAACCTATTGGCTGCGTAAACACCAGCGATGGATAGGGTAAACGAATGAACCAGAACCGTGTCGTTGAATAATGGCTTTCGCTGGCGTTCAAATGAACGGCATTACTGAGATCTGGAATACGGACACGCCTCAGCGCAGCGATAATTCCGGCGGCGTCATGGAATCATATCTGATTGCGAGTGCAAAATTGCTCGTATCACTGCCGTGGGAGAAAACCGCGATCGATTGTATCGCAACTGGATGTGAACGCATCCAGACAGAAGTGTTCCGTACCAAGGAAATTGTAAACACCAAGCAGGATCACCGAAAGTTGGCGCAGAAAATTAAGTAATACTTGCGCCAAGACGATTGGATTGGTAACAAAAATACTCGTTAATCCAGACTTTATTCAGCGGCATAAAGCCGCTCCTGAGGATTTTACACGACAGAGGTACCCTATCGTGCGACCGCCAGAAAATTCGAATGTCCTGAAATTGCCTTCCACGCTTTGTGTATGATATGATACAGCAAACTGGGGATATTCAATTAAAGGGCGAGCCATATCACAAATTGGCAGGATCAACGCTGTTATTCAAGTCAAAAACTTTAAATTAAAGGCGTGACCCCAAGGTGTTTATTAAATTAAAGGCGTGACCCCAAGGTGTTTACCCAAGGTGTTTAAATTTGTCGGCTTTAAATTCCACGAGTTGTTACTTGAGGTATAACGATTCGAGTGAGCGTAGTGACAGCACGTTAGCGTCCACTCACAGATTCGCTCCAGTCCTCTACTCGCAGATCTGGTACCCGCGAAAACTCTCTGGTATTATTGGTTACGACGGTAAGATCTAAAGACAGGGCGTGCGCGGCAATCATGGTGTCCATAGCCCCGATGGATTTCCCTTCGCGCTCAAGATGCAATCGCAAGCGACCGTATTCCTGCGATGCCTCGTCATCATAAGAAAGTAACGAAAGTGGCAGGAAAAATTTCTGTAAGGCAGCTGCATTCTGCCTTTGCTTTGCGCTTTTCGCAACACCGTATCGCAGTTCAGAAGTTGTGACCGATGAAACAGCCACAAGCTCCACCGGCACTTGCCGAAATCGCTCCTGGACACGTTTCGGATGGCAATTGATCAGGAAAATACAGATATTTGTATCTAACAAATAGCGCATTAGTCGAGCGGTGGTCGAGTTTGAAAACCAGGCTGATCTCTTTCGACCATGAAATCGTCCGAAAACTCTTCGCATGCCTCAAATAAAACATCCCAAGCCTGCATTTCCGGCAAGAGCACCACCGCATTACCCATCTTCTTGACATATACCTGCGAACCTGTAAATCGGAATTCCTTCGGCAATCGAACCGCTTGGCTACGACCAGATTTGAATAGTTTTGCTGTCTTCATAATATTAGTATATACCGAGGATAGATATCATTCAAGCTCAAATTAGCTAACGCTTCGCTTCAGGGGCAGCGTGACTGCTGGAACCGCAGTTGCGATGTCCCCTGGAAGCGATTGTTACGCGACTGATCGGTCAGCTAAAATCCTTCTCTTCAGATTCCTTTTCAAACTGAGGCATCAACGAGAAAAACTCATCACATTTTTCTTTGATCATCAAAATATTATCTGTACGAAAAACTTCTGTATGCAATTGAACACATTCTTGAGTCACACTATCAATGGCGGTTTTATCCCAAAATTTTTGACATGGCCATGTTTCAATTACCTCAGAAAAAGGTGCAGAGCAACGATGTGTCCTTAACCGTTCCAACATATTTGTCGCGAATCCAACCTTGAATCTGCCCGGATCAAATTCCGGCTCAAGTTGAATGATATAAAAGACGCCGCTCTCACCGATGGTGTTTGTACTGTTATTGCATTGGTAACCATTTTCCGTACCAATAGTTCCGTCACGGAGGATTATCTCCAAATCATCATGTTTAATGTAGGTGATAACTTGATTACGATGCTGGGAACTTCTTTGTTTTACGGGGTTTATTCCAAGCCGCGAACGCAGTGAGCGCCGCGATTCCACCGGACAAGCGAAGCGAGTCGCCAGAACAAGTGGTTATCCTAACAGATTTGCGCACTTCGGAGCCTTGGACATTGCGATCCCGGCTGCCTACAGGCAACGAACTGCCGCTTTGTCCGACTTTATCGCTATACCCTGGATATGCAACATCCTTGCCGCGTGCCAACGCCGGAATAATTGTGAGTACCTTTAATTCACGCTGTGACTAATAGGATGGACACCCGCCGCCGAAGTTCTATCAGAATGCGTTCCCAAAATGGATTCGGTACTATTGGGATTGTTGCCATAACTATCACCATCGCACGCAACGACCACATTATTCCGTTGGATTCTCGTGAGATTGACCTCAGGGGCGGACAGTAACTCGGCATCAGAGGATCTCCGACGCAGCCAGGAATGGCCGCGCTACTCTGGCAATCCAATGAGATTTTGTGGCCATAGCCTTAGATCGCACACCCGATCGACTGAGTCTTCGGAGGAAAGCCTGGGATTGGTGGTTTATTGCCACAATGGCCGACGGTTTGGCCTTGATGTACGGAAGGGAGTTTAAGCGTTGGCCGGCCGACAGCCCGGGTGGTTTACAGCGGCTGCCGGTATTCCGGCTCTGCCTGGTGAATAGGTCGCCGTGCCGGGTGTGTTGGCGGGGACGGACAGATGGATCAATCGGGGCCGGCGTCAATGTCGTTGAACGACGACGTTGCCGTGCACAGTCACCGCGCGGGACTGTGTTTGTTGGCCTGGCAAGGCGCAGGAAATGCCATCCCGTTAACTGAGCCGGATGCACTCCAGCGAGTGTCGCGCCTTCACGCGATGGAGAAAAAGCCTTAACGCAACGACATTGGATCGGGCGTGCCTACTGCATGCTGATGACTTCTTTGTAGGCTGTTACCAGCTTGTCGCGAATCTCTTTCATCAGCTTGAACGCGAGATCGGCCTCTTCCATTTTGAGCACCACGTCGTGGATGCTCGTCGGCTCGCTTGCCACCAGGCTCTGGATCGATTCATCCGCCTCTTTCTGTGCCGAGTCGACATCGGATATTAACTGCTGCAGGACCTCTTCGAAAGCCGGTGCATCGACCCCCTCCTTGCCGACGCCGACCTGTTCCTGGAATTTCTCGGCTACCTTCACCAAGGATTCCGCTGACATTTGATTGATCAGATCGCTCATGATTTTAATCCCGGTTGCTGCTGTGACATCAGGCAGGCTTGCCCATTTGAATGGTTTGATTTGCTATTTCCCGACTTTGTTTCAGTGCCTTCAGATTTGCCTCGTAGGCTCGCGACGCCGTGATCATATCGAGCATTTCCTCGATCGCCGAGATGTTCGGCAGATTGATCATTCCCGACTCATCCGCATCGGGATGAAACGGGGCATATTGCTGTTTGGGTGGTCGTGGATCCTCCACCACTTGGTCGACCTTGACACCGCCAAGCTCGTGTCCATGGGCCAAGGTATCGCTGAGGACTGCAGAAAAGACCGCCTGACGCCTGGCGTACAAGTCGCCGTCTTCGTTCCGCGTCGAATGCACATTTGCGAGGTTATTCGCCGCGAGATCCATGCGTATCCGTTCTGCGCGGAGTCCGCTCGAGCTGATTGTCATTGCCGGTATAAGTTCGATTGCCACTGTAATGTCCTCTTGATTTACTGAATCGCGCTACGCATGATGTTCAACCGCGTTGTGAATGACTTTGCCAGGAGGCTGTAAAGCAGGCCGTTTTGCATCATGCGATTCATTTCGTTTGGCACCTTGACGTTATTGCCATCCAGTCTCGGGGTTTCGGAAACGTCCTCTACCTGTGTGCTCTGGAAGTTCCGAATCTGGTCGATTTGTTTCTCCGCGACGAGGCGAGACAGCTGATCTTCAAATTGTATATCTCTGCGAACATAATTCGGTGTGTTCGCGTTCGCGAGATTATTGGATATCGTTCGCTGGCGCTCCTGTGTGAGCGCCATCATTTTATTTAGAAATACGGAACTCAAGTCCGTCATTACCGGTCCGCTGTCCATTTGAAGTATCCTCTTTGGCGTGATGTGCTGAATGGATTGTTTCTCAACTTAGCACGCATATTTTATGCCATATTCCGTGTTGCTGCACGGGTTATGGGGTCAGCCTACCATGAGCATCTTGTGTTTTGCCTCGATTGCATCCCAGATTCGATAGCGCACCGGATAGCGGACAGATTCGGGAATGACCTGATGCCCCTTCTTGTTGCGGATATTGATGACAACCGGGCTCATCAGGTTGGCGGTGATGTCTTCGACGTTCGGTTTTACCGTCACAAAGCTCAAAATCAACGCATCGTCCGGTCGTTCGAGTTTGATGATGTCAAGTGTGGCTTCGGGAATATTGAGGTCGTAGTCCGGCTTGATGAGGAAGGTGTCGATGCAGACAAAACTCAACCCTGACTGATCCAGCGCCTGGAGAAACATGAACGGACGAATGTTTTCGTTGGTGATCAGGACGTAGTCTTTTATGTCCTCGAAGGCCGGCACGCCCTGGGGGAAATGAAACAACATCTCCGGTTGCACGGCGTTCAGGATACACCGATTCTCTTCGTTAATCTCCAATATCGTATCTTTCGCAAAATCAATGATTGTACTCATCTTCGTTTATCCCCAGGTTGGCTGAACACAGCGTTGCTATTGCATTTTTTTTTCGATTGACAATAACTGCAAGCTGCGTGCCAAAGCTGTCCTGTTGGTGTGAAGATGATGAATATTGTTGGTGCTAAAAGTCTTAATATAAGAATATTACATTTTTTTGTCCTGTCCGGGAGAAAAGCTGCGCCGCGAGCCGTATTGCCGGGATGCGAGGGGACGTTGAGCAGGTAGCGGCCCGCGGCGGTCCGATGCGTCTCTTCGGCAAGACTTGCCGTTAACCGGAAAAAAGGACCGGTGCTTATGGCGCCGTCGACGCAGACGTCCGGCCGGGAAGTACCGCCGGCCCGCCGCTCTCGGGATGCTGCAAATACACCAGACAGGCGCCAAATACCGGTGCGAGCGTGGCTTCATTTATGACCGCATCGGGACGACCGACGGTCTGTACCCGACCGTTTGCCAGCAGCGCGATCCGGTCACAGTAAAGCGACGCAAAATTCAGGTCGTGCGTCGTTACAACTATATGCAGCCCTTGATTCGCCAACCGTTTCAGCATACCGAAGATGACGGATTGAAACCGGTAGTCCAGGGATTTCGTCGGTTCATCCAGTATGAGGATCTCGGGCTCCTGTGCCAGCACGGATGCGATCAGGACGCGCCGACGTTCGCCGCCGGACAGGGTCGAGATCCGGCGCTCACTCAGTGCGGCGGTGCCTGTGAATTCGAGGCAACGGTTGATCACCACAATGTCTGCGACGTTCGCGAAACCCAGGCCCGAGTTATATGGATGCCGTCCCAGAGCGACAATTTCACGGACCGAGAAATCGCCGCGGATATCCACGTTCTGCGGCAGATACGCAAGGCGACGCGCGAGGTGTTCCCGTCCAATCTCATTGATCATCTGCCCGTTTATCCGGACGGAACCGGAATCTGGTTGGATGAGGCCGGCTCCGATCGCGACCGCCGTGCTCTTGCCCGCTCCGTTGGGGCCGATAATACCGGTCAGCGCAGGGGTGTCGAGGCATAGCGACATGGAATGCAACGCCCAGTCGCTGTTTGGATAGCGATAGCACACCGAGGCGATTTCCAGGGCAGGGTGAGCCATCAGAGTCTTTCCGATATCGAGCACCGAATCAAAGCCGCGAATCGGTGTGCCGTCTGCGCAACCCGGGGACCTGGTGTGAGCGCGAACGCATCCGTTACGATAAAAATACGTTGTGCGTCTACGGCCGGTGTGCCGGCGAGAAACCGCCAGTCTGCGATTCTACGTCGCCGCTGCTCACCGCTTAAGTCCGCCTCGGGGCACAGCTCGATGATGATATCCGGCATATGCCTTCGCACCGCTTCGGTATTTACGATGGGGTAATTCCGGGGCAGCTCGGCGAAGATATTCCGGCCGCCGGCAATGGTAATGAGTTCGCCAAGAAACTCTTGGCTGTTTACCGTCGTGAGGCGGCTTGTCTCGCCTGCAATACGATTCACGCACACAAACACACCCGGTCTGTCCTGATCCGGCGTGGATAATGTTATGGCATCGAGATCGCTGCGGATGCTGCCGACCAGCCCCATCGCTTCGGCGTCGCGGCCAACTGCGTCGCCGACGAGCATGATTGCCCGGTAAATCGCGTCGAGATTATTCAGATCCAGTTGGACGCAACGAATCGCCCGCTGCCGGCAAAACGCCGCCATTCGTGGATTCCGGCCTTGCACCAGTATCACATCGGGCCGGAGCACGTGAATTTTCTCGAAATTCGGCGCCAGATAGCCGCCGATTCGCGGTACTGCTGCGGTCTCTGCCGGATAATTGCAATACGCGCCCAGTGCTGCGACGCGATCGCCCGCGTTAACCGCGTATAGCATTTCCGCGATCGGCGGTGATAACGTTGCCGCGCGTGCGGTGTCGGGAGTATACGACAAGCCGCGCCCGATGCGGGCCGTCGGCGTTCGGACAAACGCCGTGGACAGCAGTATTCCAAAAAGCGTCATGCCGAGAACTCGCGCGATATCCGAACGTGGGAGCCTGGAGCCTGTGCCGTGCCGATGCTTGTCTGGATCGTTGATCATTGTGAACTATGTTTATGGTGCGGTTTTTACGGCTTTCTGCGAATTCCCGGGAAGAAATCTCTGTTTTGCCACTTTTGCCTTCTCCTCAAAATGTAGAACCTGACGATGCATGAATATAACCGCGGGTCCGTTCGATACCGCGTTCACATTCTCCAAATCAGAACTTAATTTCTGATTTCACAGCCTGGTCGGAAAGGGTTAGACGTCTCTCCTTACCCTATTCCGAATAGGCTCAAGCTATCGCACCGCTATCGATGATCCCATTTCATCGACACCAAATTTTATCCCATGAAATCCTTGAGCACAGCTTGTATTGAGGTAATATTGCCACAGAAACAGGCGACATACCGGTGCACGTGACGCTTTTATAACGGTAGCGGTTTCGGATGGGGGACGGTTTGTCTGCGGTATTTTCCACCGCTTGCAGCCAAGCCGGTCTCCTATACCTGCAGTTCCGGCATCACGTGATGCCGGTTTCCGGCCTGTTCCGACACACGGCGGCATACCATGCATGTACCTCAAAAAACCTTTCTTCGCACCGTTGCCGCGGCGATCATTCTGCTTTCTCCGGTGCACGGCGATTGCCAGATTGTCCTCGACGGCACGGTGGGGCCGTCGATGAGCCTGGCCGGTGCCGACGTTGTAATCGGCGACGATCTTGGTACGACTGTCGGGTCGAATCTATTCCACAGTTTCAGCGAATTTAATGTGAACACCGGGCAGTCCGCCACGTTTTCCGGGCCCGCGTCGATCACCAATATCATATCACGCGTGACCGGCGCATCACCATCCATCATCGACGGCGTGCTGGGTACATCGATTTCCGGCGCCAACATGTTTCTGGCGAATCCGAACGGCGTTGTCTTCGGCCCCAATGCCAGAATCGACGTTGACGGCGCTTTCGCGGTCACTTCGTCCGGCTATATCGAACTCGGCGAAGTGGGTCGATTTGACGCTATTGATCCGGCTCAAAGTATACTTACCGTGGACAATCCTGCGGCCTTCGGATTCCTGAACGGCAATCCGGGAGGCATCGTTTTCGACCGTACCGTCATTGCGGCCGGCGACGTTGGTGCGCTGTCGATTGTAGGTGGAGAAATTACCGCTGTAGGGGCGAGTATTACCGTGCCGGGCACGCGAATAAACATGATAGGCGCCGGCGGTACAGGTACTGTGGACGTCGATGTTACTGAACTTTTCGGCGTCGTGGATGTGTCCACGTCAATTGCGGCTGCGCCGATAAACCTGATTGCGAGTGTAATCAACACCGACGCAGCCGGCGCCGGCGGCGTGACGATGGTTGGCGGTGATATGGTGATGGATCAATCCGTTATATCTGCGACGAACACTGGTTTGTTCGCTGGGATTGGCGTTGACTTTGACACCACATCATTGTCGTTGCTCAACGGCAGTCAGGTCGTGACCACGTCGTTTGCCGTCGGCGCCGGCGCCGAAATACGAATAGCAGGAGAATCGTTGTTGCTGTCGAATTTCTCGCTGATCGCAACGAATGCGCTCTTTGCCGACGGTGGTGGTATATCGATCAACGCAACTGATGTCACCGTGGCAGGCGGATCCAATATTGCGACGAACACCTTTAACGTCGGCGTCGGCGGCAATCTTGAGATCACGTCGGATCATCTGCTTGTAGAGGATGGCGGCGCGGTTATTGCCAACACGTTCGGCCCAGGCGGCGGCGGCAGTGTTACCGTAAACGGTGGGATCTCGACACTGCGCGGCAGTGCGTTTTTTCCACTGACGGGTATTGTGGCCCAATCTATCGAGTTGCCCGGCCTTGCGGCCGGCGGCGACGCCGGCAATATCCTCATCCGTGGTGAATTGCTCGATATCAGCCATGGCGCCGCTGTGTCGGCAACCACGGTCACGTCCGGTGATGCCGGCACAATCCGTATTGCCACGGATGCGGTGACGATCGTGGGCGACGACACCGCGGTATTCACCGGTATAGCCGTACAGACGCAGCGTCCGTCCGGCGGCGGCGCGGGCGGCGGTATCGAAATTATCACCGGCGACCTGACCACCGACGGTCGCATCCAGATCTCATCGACAACCGGCGGCAATGGCGTTGGCGGCGACATTCGCATTACCGCTGATTCGGTCGTAATGGAATCGGGCGACACCGCTATTTTCTCTGGTATCGATGCCCAGACGCTTGCGCCCGCCAATGCTGGCGCCGGGGGTAACATTCACATAGAAGCAACGCGACTTGCGCTCTCCGGCGGCACCCGTGTGTCTGCGACGACAGGCGGCGCCGGCGTGGGCGGTGCGGTGACTATCGCCGCGGATGTTATTGAAATCAGCGGCGATCTTGCCGGTGCGGTCACGGCGATCGATGCCCAGACCGCCTCTTCCGGTAACGGCGGTACGGTGACATTGGATGCGGAGCAGATCGTGTTGACCGGCAACGCGCTCATCTCGGTGAAGAGCCGTCCCGGTGCGAGCGGTGACGGCGGTCGGCTGCAATTGACGACCGGTACATTGACAGTGCAGAATGAGGCCATGTTGGAAAGTTCCAGTGACGGCAGCGGCGACGCCGGCCGAATCGACTTGTTCGTATCCGGTCTGCTCCAGGTGTTTGACGCCACAATTGCGGCCTCGTCCCTCAACGATGGCGGTGAAATTCGCGTTGTGCGCCCGGTGCGATTGCATCTGCGGCGCGCGGAGATTACCGGCCAGGCACAGAACAACGGAGGCAATGTTACCTTGCATGCAGCCACAACGATTGTCGACAACAGTCAGGTACGAGCCGGCGCCGTCAATGGCGCCGGCGGCGACATCGCGATCGAGAGTGAGGTGTTTTTTCGTTCGCCGGGGACCGTTTTCGATGCGTCATCGCAATTCGGAATATCGGGCACGATCGACATCATCGCGCCGGACATTGATATTGCCGGCAGCCTGGCGGTGTTACCGAACACTCTGTTAACCGCCGACATCGCGCTTCATGAGCGTTGTGACGTGAAACTCACCGATAATCTCAGCAGCTTCATCCGCAGCGGCCTCGGAGGTCTGCCTGCTGAACCCGGCGGTTTCCTTCCTGATTCATGGTAGAAAGTAGGTCGGGGTTGCCAAACCCGACTGGAACAAAGCGCAAGAGGCCGGGGTCGGCGAACTCGGCCGACTCCTTCAACGCCAGTTGCCGATGATCATGTATGGCGACCAGTTGAATGGATGCCACTCTTTCAGCACCGCCTGCTGCGCCTGCTGCAGCGCCTGCGCTTTCGTTAACGCTGGATTCTCGACCAGACCGCGGTAGAAGCGCACAACAAAGTCCTGCGACTGCCGGTCATTTATCTTCCACAAGGTAGCCAGCACACACGTCGCGCCGGACTTGTAGGCGGAGCCCGCCAATCCGAGTGCCGATCGATCGTTGCCCGCCGCAGTCTCGCATGCGCTCAGTGCGAGAAGCTCAATTGGTCGGCCGCGATAGCGACCGGGCTTAATGATGCGCTCAAGCTCACTGATGGTGACTAACTGGTCGGCTGCAGCGATAAAGGTGTCCCGAGGGTTGTCGCTGAACTGACCGTGTGATGCGATATGGACGAAGCTGAAACTGCCGTGATCAATTGCCGACCGAAAATTTTCGAGGCTGAACGCCGAGTCGACCAGGACCTTTGGATTTAGGTTGTGTCCGGAGAACAAATCTTCAAGCGTCTCTAATTCTGTCATTACCCATTCGAGCGGCTGCAAATCAAGGTCTCTGAACAAATCGGAATTGGTTACCCCACCGGCAAACAACTCGCGATGCCCCGCCCCCTTCCGTGACTGGTTCAGCCGGTTCACGCCGGGCGTCACGGCCAGTGCGTAGCGCTGGATCAGGAACGTGTCGTTATCCATCAACACAGAAATCGGCAGCGATCTCACCGGGCCGTCGGCGATCCAAATCAGTGTATCCACGGATCGGCTCTGGAGAAAATCTTCACAGGGTTCCACGAGCCATTGATACAACGTTCTGGCCGGCGCGCGGTAGGAGAACCCTCGTTGCGAACCAAGCGCGTTACGTAAGGCCGCCGATTCTGCATTCAGCGTCGAGCGATTCGCCGCACCGTCAGCCGGCGAAAAGCGATGTAATCCGTCGTCGACCTTAACGATGAGCTCGATTCGATCGGACAATGGCACGATATACAGGATTGCGGTTTGCGCGGGCGTGGACGCTGCACCGGAGAACGTCTCCTGAGGCTGCGGGTCTGCAGGGGGCCCCTGGTCGGCGCAAGGATCGCGAAAGTACTCATCGATTTCCGCGGACTGCCGACGTTCGATTGTGTCGACAGCCTCCTGAAGGCGGGCAGCGATCGACTGCGGGTCACGCAGGAATTCAGGGTCGAGCAACGACTCGATGTAAGCGTGGTACACTGCACCGACTGACGCCTCAAAGGACAGATTAAAGGGGTCGTTGCGGTAGCTGGTGAAGACGTCCTGGCGAAAGGTATCGAGCGTCGTGATCGCCCGACGCAGCGAGTCCTCGGCCTCGGACTTTCTGCCCAGCTTGTTCAATATCCTGCCGCGCTGCCAGAGCCAACGATATACACCCCAATCGTCCGCCGTTTCACGAGCTGCAAACAATGCGCGTCGGTTGTAGATCAGTGCATCGTCCAGTCTTCCGCTATCACTGTACAACTCCGCCAGATTGCCATTGGCGTAAGCGCCTGTACGCTTGTCGCCCATGCCATTGGCAATAGCAGCTGCCCGGTGAAAGAGCGTCGCAGCCGTGACACGAGATGCAGCTGCGGTTGTCGCAGTCGAGGAGCCATGGCTGTGATAAACTTTACCTGCAGCAATAAGCAGGAATACTTTCTTGTGTGAATTCGGCAACACGTCGACGAGACGAATCTCTTCGTGCATGCGCCGTACCGCCTCGGCGTGGCGGGTACCGGCCGACTCTGTCAGAGCCGCATGGATGCCGGCGCGAGCAGCGATCTCACGTTCATCCAATTCCAGGGCAATGGCGCGGGCACGATCATAGAGATTGATTGCGGACGATGCGGATACCGGAGTTTTCGATGATACGCCGTTGGCGCCACTACGCACGACCATGAGATCGGCCAGATTGATCAGGCTGGATGCCGTGATGCGACGGACTTCAGTGGCGTTCTCATTGTCCTCGGACCACGATTCGGTCGCTGTAATAATGCCGCGCAACAGCGATTTCAGGTCCTGTTCAATCTCCGGACAAGGCGTGTTGCATTCGGCATTTACCGAGTAGGTCAACACCGCCGCCAGGCGCGCACGGCATCGGAGCATAAGGAATGGATCATCTGCATCCCGGGCATTCGCCAATGCGCCGCATAATGTGTCTACCGCCAAATTGAATAACCCGAGATGCTGATAAGCCGTCGACAAGCGAATCGCCAGGTCGACCTGATCATGGCGGTTGCCGGATATGCCGAAGTCTGTCAGTGGTTCCCAATTTGCGACTGCCTCGGCGAAGTCCCCGCGATCGAATGCGGCTGTCCCGGCCGCCAGACGTTCCTGTGCTGAAGTGGCAAGAGAGCGCGGGGCCGCGATGGTAACAACGGACACGAACAAGCTGGTTATGATCAGTGACGTTGTGATCGTGTCAACTGTTGTCAAAAACCGGGTTGATCTCCTATAATTGGTCATGATCAAAGCCTCCGAGTGGTACCATAGCAACATTTTGCCGCCGATCCAAGCCCAAGACATCGGCGATAACCGCCACCGGACAGCTTGTCAGCGCTTAAATTAGCAGTGAATCCTTGATTGCATGCAAAGCCGCTCGTAGTCACGCACGTAAGTGCGGTTCACAAGACGTCCCGAAACGCCACGCTCGTGGCGAACTACGAACAGGCCCGCGCCCACACATTGACCAACCTGACAACAACACCATCAAGGCCAGCCCGCGCCATTGAAACCGCACCTGGAGCGCATGCCGGGAGTCGGGTCGTGATGCGGTACCGCTTTGGTACAATAATGCTCATAATGACGCCAATCGATTGCCAAAAGTTTACAAAAAAAGACCAGGCTACATCATGCGGACACGGATTAATTAAGTTTTATCGTACTGACATATAATAGCTTACAAATCAAAGCTACACATTGGTGTCCGTATTGCTACTCCACGCCGATTGCTAAACAACATTCAACAACCAACACATCGAGGGAAGAAAATGAGAACTGCATCAATCAGCCGCAACATCAAACGCTCGTTCAACTTTAACATGCTCGAGGTTACCGTGACGATGGTCATCGCCGTGGTTGGCGTGGTCGGTCTCGTCGGTCTCTTTCCGGTCGGCCTCGAGCAGAATCGTCAGGCGATCGGACAGAGCTACGCATCCGATGCCGCCGAGCAGTTCCTGCATTTCAGCGCCAGCAAGGTGCGGGACAACTGGGATTGGGTCAACGCCTTCCCAGATGAGAAGCCCGCCGATGAGGCCGCTGAACTCGGGAAGACCTGGAGCAACGACTCGCTGCTTGAGAATACCAATGTGCAAATCGCGTTCTCGACATACACAACGACAAGTTCGGGAAACAACAATCAATCCGTATGCGGCGAGACAGAGGTGAAGATCAACCCCGGTAACGGCAACAACGGCCAATTTTGCCTGACCACGCCGAGCGGCGTGATCACTCGGGATCAGCTGGCGGACGGAACCGTTGTGGAATACAACGGCGAAGCCTCCGAATGCTCGCTCAAGCCGACCGGCAACGGCAACCAGAATTATGTGACCATCGACGGCATTCCGTTCTTCCTCGCCAACGGCGCGAGCGTCACGCTTTCGGGTGATATGTATGTGAACGTTTACAATCAGTCCGAGCCTGATGGTAACGGCAATCTGCCGATGGGCGACTGGTGGATCTGCATCGGCGGTACGGATGTGACCATCACCGAGATCGGGTCGACCTGCGAGAACGGCACGTTTGCTGGTATTGAAGATGTTTTCGGCGATTTCGATCCGGCCGTGCACCAGGACGGTCTGTTCCTGATGACGCACCAGTCCGAAGCGATCACCGAGTTCAAGGCCGTCATCCGCGGCTGGAAAGAGATTACCGAGTTCGATGACGGTTCGAAGAAGGTCCGGCTGAACGCTGAGATCAGCTGGCCGGCGGATCTTCCCTACGGTCTGCGTTCCGTAGATACCTACGACCTCACCTTGTTCAAGAAAGCCGATATGACAATTGATATGGAAAGCGTGCTGCCCAGCGCCAATCCCGACAGCTACACAGTGAGCGAAGGATTCCTATTGAATGTCGCCGCGGCGAATGGTGTGCTGAACAATGACACCGACGTGCTCGATCGTCCGTTGACGGCGGCGTTGGTTGAAGATGCCCAGAACGGTACGCTGGTTTTGTCCAGCAACGGTTCGTTCGTCTACACCCCGGATGCCAATTACAATGGTGCAGACACCTTCACCTATGTTGCGAGCAACGGCATGAACAACAGCGAGGCTGTTACGGTCACGGTGGCGGTTACACCGGTGAATGTAGCGCCGTTTGCCGCAGCCGACAGCTACAGCGTCGACGAAGACAATACGCTGGTCGTGAGTGCGTCGGGCGTACTCGGCAACGATACGGACGCGGACGGAAACGCGCTCTTCGTCGTGATGCCGGTCGTAAGCGATGTGAGCAACGGCACGCTGGTACCGTTTGAAAACGGCGCTTTTACCTATATCCCGAACGCGAATTTCTCCGGCACCGACAGTTTTGACTACAAGGTTTTCGACGGTGAGTATGACAGCAATGTGGCGACCGTCACGATCACAGTCAATCCCGTGAATGAATGTCCGGTGTGGCCGATCACGGCACAAGTGATCAACAACCGCACCACGGGTGTCTATTTCTGTGTGAACCCGCCGGGAGGCAAGGCCAACGACGTGGAATCCGGGCAGAGCCTGACGTACACACTCACGGATCTGAATGCGATCAATGGCGACTGGGCGTATGTGACCAATAACCGTCAGATTGCCGGTACACCGGTAGCGGAGGGCACGTTTACGTACATTCTGAC